>NZ_CP157793.1:2154000-2872000 GCF_040110915.1 Stappia sp.
GCCCGATGTCCTCCGCCGGCGTGTCGGCGATGTCGGCGGCGGTATAGGTGCGCTTCACCGGAAAGTCGCCGAGCGTGAAGAACTGCTCCTTCGCCTCCGGCGCGCGGGCGATGAAGCTCGCGACCTCGGTGTCTTCCCAGGCCTTCACGCGTGCCGCTATGTCTTCCGGTGCGATTTCGCCGATGGTCTTAGACATGGGTGGTCTCCCTCGAAAACTGTTGCACGATGGCGCTCGCCGCCGCGTAAGGATCGGCCCGGCGCTCCGCGACGCGCGGGCCCTCGGCGCCGAACGCGCCTTCCGCGCGCAGCCGCTCGAGCATCAGGGTCTCGGCCGCCTTGCGCAGGCGGAAGGCGGCGATGTCGGCCCGGCGCAGCCGTCCCGGCTCGCCGTCGAGCGCCTGAAGGTGGGCGTCGAGCGCGGCGAGAAGCTCGGCGAAGCCCTCGTCGGTCAGCGACGAGGTGCCGACGACCGGCGGTCGCCAGTCCCGCGTCAGCACGCTGGCGATGCCGTCCTTCAGCATGGTCTTGAGATCGGTCATCGTCCGGTTGGCGTCGGAACGGTCGCATTTCGACACCACATGGATGTCGGCGATCTCCAGAATGCCGGCCTTGATCGCCTGGATGTCGTCGCCGAGCCCGGGGGCCGACACCACGACCGTCGTGTGCGAGGCCTTGGCGATCTCCACCTCGTCCTGACCAACCCCCACGGTCTCTATGATGATCTTGTCGAAGCCCGCGAGATCGAGGATGTCGACCACGTCGAGAGCGGCATGCGCCATGCCGCCGACCGCGCCCCGCGTCGCCATGGAGCGGATATAGACGCCCGGATCGAGCGCATGCTCCGACATGCGGATGCGGTCGCCCAGGATCGAGCCGCCGGAATAGGGGCTGGACGGGTCGATGGCGACGATGGCGACCGACTGGCCGGTCCGGCGCAGATGCGTGACCAGCTTGCCGACGAGCGTCGACTTGCCCGACCCCGGAACGCCGGTGATGCCGATGACATGGGCCCGCCCCGCCATCTTGTAGATCCGCCCGACCGCCTCGCGCACTTCCGCCGCGCCGGCCTCGGCCCGCGAGATCAGGCGCGCCACCGCCCAGGTCTCGCCGTCGGCCGCCGGTTCGATCAGCTCCAGCGATGGAATGTACTTGGATGTCATCGCGACGACGCCTCCAGGTGGCGGGCACGCATCTCGACGAAGGCCTGGCGGTCGTCGACCACCCGCTTCGCCTTGAAATCCGTGCGCGGATGGGTGTTCGGCGCGACGATCTCGATCACCGCGCGCAGGCCCAGCACCGCATGAAGCTGCCGGGCCACCGTCGCGTGAAACGCCTGCCGGCGATCCTCGCCCCGCTTCCAGCCGTCGGCGTCCAGTTCGACCGAGATCAGCATCTCGTCCATCGTGCCCTCGCGGGTGATGTAGATGCGGTGCTCGCCGCCGTAGCCGGGAAGCTGCGACAGGGCCGCCTCGATCTCGGACGGGTAGACGTTCTCGCCGCGGATCGTGATCATGTCGTCGACCCGGCCGATGATCCCCATGGGCAGTTGCGGATAGGTCCGCCCGCACGGGGTCTCGTCGTTGGTCCACACCGTCAGGTCGCCGGATTCCAGCCGGATCATCGGCTGCGCCATGCGCTCCAGATGGGTGTAGACCGGCGTGCCGCGCGACCCGTAGGGCACCCGGCAATGCGTGACCGGATCGCAGACCTCCGTGTAGACGATGTCCTGCCAGCACAGCATGCCGGGGGTCTGCTCGGACCCGGCGACGTTCATCCAGGGCGTCATCTCGCCCATCGAGCCGCTGTCGTAGACCTTGGCGCCGTAAAGCTCCTCGATGCGCTCGCGGATCGAGGGGATCGACGCCCCCGGCTCGCCGGAGAAGAACATGTACTTCAAGCCGAAGCCGCGCGGGTCGCGCCCGTCCCGGATCGCCGTGTCGGCAAGATGGATGGCATAGGTCGGCGTTCCGTAGAAGCCGGCGGGCTTGAGGATGTCGAGCCATTGGGCGCAGCGCGACGACATTCCGGCCGCCCCCGCGCCGAAGGGAAAGGCGGTCGCGCCCAGCCGCTCGGCCCCGCCAAGGGCGCCCCAACTGCCCATGTAGAGCGAGAAGATCGCGGCGATGCAGATCGTGTCGCCCGGACGCATGCCCATCGCCCACATGATGCGGGCATGGGCGTTGGAGATGCTGCGCCAGTCCTCGGCCGAAATGCCGAAGGCGGTCGGCCGTCCGGTCGTGCCGGAGGTGCCATGCACGCGGGCGACCTCGCGTTCGGACACGCACAGATAATCGCCATAGGGCGGATGCGCCTCCTGCGCGGCCCGCAGGTCCGCCTTGCGCACGACCGGAACGCGGGTCTCGAAATCCTCCAGCGACTTGAGCTGCGAGGGATGAAAGCCCGCCTCGTCCCACTTGCGCCGGTAGAAGGGCGCATGTTCGTAGGCATAGGCGCAGACCTGCTGGAGGCGCGTCAGGATCGCCGCCTCGCGATCCGCCGCCGGCATGGTCTCGCGCACCGGGAACCAGTATCGGCTGCCCTCTTGCGGACGATACCGGTCGTCGTAGCTGGGCGGCCACGACCATTGCTCCATGGCCGCCGACATCACCGCGCCCCCCGCGCTTCCACCAGCGATGTCAGCGTGTCGATGATCTGCTGCGGCGGCGTGTCCTGAAGCAGAACCTCGGCGACGCCCATCTTCTTGAGTTCCTCGACATCCTCGTCGGGCATGACCCCACCGGCGACGACGATCATGTCGTCGACCTTCTGCTCCTTCAGCAGCGCGAAGATCTTGGGAAACACCGTCAGCTGGACGCCGGACAGCAGGCTGACCCCAAGGATGTCGACGTCTTCCTGAACGGCCGCCGTGACCACCTCTTCCGGCGTGCGGTGCAGGCCGGTGTAGACGACGTCCATGCCGCCGTCGCGCAGCGTGCGCGCGACGACCTTCACCCCGCGATCGTGGCCGTCGAGACCGACCTTCGCGAGCAGGACCCGGATTGGAGCTGACATGTTTCCTCCCTTCGCTTCTTTTCGTGTGCGAAATTTCGTATACGAAATACGAGGTCTTGCGCGCTGTCAATCCGGAAATTACGATGCGCGCCAGGGAGGGGTGACAGATGACGAGGGTGTGAGCCCGGCCAAACGGCAGACAGGAGACCGGAGCCGGCGACGGATGGCAGAACGCGGCGCGCGCAACCGCGCCGGCGCCTGTCCGCACGCCCGAAACGACACAGGACCAGACCCCGCATGGAAGCGTTAAACCAGCGGAAAACGCTTGTGGATCAGGCGTATGACGCACTTCTCGAGGCGATTTGCACCGGCGACATCAAGCCGGGCGAGCGGCTCAACCAGGACGAACTGGCCGAGCGCCTGCAGGTCTCGCGCCAGCCGGTCAACAGCGCCATCGCGATGCTCAAGGCCCAGCGGTTCGTTCAGGACACGGGCAAGCGCGGAGTCGTGGTGGCGCCGATCGACCGGACCCTGTTCGAATCGATCTACCAGTTCCGCACGGCCGTGGAACCGATGGCGGTGAAACTCGCCACCGCGCGCATGACCAAGGAGGCGGTCTCCCTCGGGCGCGAGATCATCGCGCGCGGCAAGAGCCACGTCCAGGACGGCGACCACGCCTCCGCCCTGCGGGCCGACATGGACTTTCACAACCTGCTCTATTCGCTGAGCGGTAACATGCTCATCGCCGACACGATGAACCTGAACTGGCGCCACCTGCAGCGGGCCATGAGCGAGGTGCTGAGCGCGCCCGGCGCGTCCTTGCGGGTGTGGAAGGAGCACGACCAGATCTTCACCGCGATGGTTCGCGGAGACGCCGAGAATGCCGCGAAGCTCATGTGCGCCCACATGGAACACGCGGCGACGCGCTCGCTCGGGCCGCACCGGCCCGAGGCGGCGTCCGAGGCGGAGTAAGGGCGACGGGGCAGGTCCCCGCCCCGGCCGCCTGCCGGGGCGGGGACCAGAGGCGACGTCGGCTTTGACGTCGAATGCGGCGCCCGGCGCGCCGTCAGAACTGCCAGCGCAGCCTGAACTGGCCGCCCAGCGCCTCGCTGTTCTCCGACACGGTCGTGTTGGCCAGAAGCTCCAGCGACAAACCGTGGTCGAGGTCGGCGTTCAGCCCCGCCTCGAACTCGAACCGCGTGCGGTCCGTGGCGACATCGAGATCGATGCCGTCGATGCCGCCGGACCCGACCAGCGATGTGCGCACGCGGGTTTCCGGATCGGTGATCTGATGGCTCACGCCGGCGCGCAGGAAGGCGACCGCCGCCGATCCGGACATGTCGAACGCCCGGCCGACCTCGACCATCGGCCGGACGTAGACCGCCGTATGGTCGACGGCGTCGACCGTCCAGTTGAGCCCGCCGCTGCCGGTTTCGGTGAAGGCATCCTGCCACATCTGCGTCAGCGCGACCGAGGCGCTCGGCTTCACGTAGAGGCCCCCGCTCTCGAAGATCGCAGCGATCCGCGCGTCCGCGGAGACGAAGCGGCCGTCGATATCGGCCGTGGCGTTCGACCAGCCCGACAGGCTCGAATAGCTGCGCCTGTGGTCGTAGCCGTAGACCCCGCCCGACAGGCTTCCGGAGAGCTCGAGATTGCCGATCTCCTTCTTGAGCGCCACGCCGGCGGAGACCTGGTGCCCGTCCTGCCGGTAGTTGTCGCCGTCGATGGTGACGGCTTCATACTGGGCGACACCCTCCAGGAACACGCGATCCGCGATCTCCCACTGGGCGCCCATGGCGAAACCGCCGACCTTCTCCGTGAAGCCCGGGTTCGATGCGGTCGTGTCGTGGTTCACGATCCCGCCGACCGCCTTGCTCCACACGCATTCGCGCTGCCGGTAGAAGGTGTCGGGGTTGTCGGGATCGAGCTCCGGGCAACTGCGCAGCAGGCTCTGGATCGCATGCGAGGCCGCCAGCGCCTTGTGAACGCCCATCGCGCCCTCGTCGACCATCTGCTCGCGGTAGATCTTCTTGAGCGCCGCGTTGTCGCGGGCGCTGAGAATGTGCTTGCCGAGGTCAGACACTCGCGCGCTGTGATCCGCCGAGAGCGTTCCCGCGTTCAGCGCCCCCATAAGGTCGTCGAACCGCGCGCCGAACGCCTTGCCGTTCTCCCCCAGATTGGCGCCGGATTTTTCACCCGTGTAGTCCACCTCGAAGGTCGTGGAATAGGCCACCCCTCCTTCGGGCGTATCGACCCACTCTGCGGTCCTGTAATGCAAGGCCGTGCCGTAGGGCATCTCGAAGCTGTCGTAAATCGGCGTGCCCGACTTGGTCCTCAGCTCGACGATGTTCTTGAACTCGCCCCGGTCCCCGCTGACGAAGTCGGGGTTGTGAATGAAGTTGGGCTGAAACGTTCCGGCCAGGGTGATCGATCCGAAGTCGAGCACGGTCTTGCCGTTCTTGAGCGTATCGCCGCTGGTATCGACGTCGAACATCAACACGCCGGTGTCCGTCTGCACGAAATGCCCCGCGCCCTCGATCTTGAAGGTGCGCGTGTCGTGCAACCAGCCCGGCTTCAATGTCCCGGAGTTTTCGAAGCGCGACTGCGTGTGGGTTCCAAGCGTCGACCCGCCGAACCAGATCACGCCGCCTTGATTGTTGACGATGTCCTTCGCGCCGGTCCCCTCGAGGTTCAGCCGGCCGGTGATCGTGCCGGAATTGTGGATGCGCAGGCTCGTCTCGCCTTGCGTGGCGATGGCAGTGATCCTGCTGGAGATCGTGCCGGCGTTGTCCAGCAGGTTGCTGTGGCCGAGCCGGTCGCCGTCGAAGACCGTGCGCCCGTCGAGAAAGCCGATGGTCTCATGCGGATTTGAATGCGTCGTCCTGACGAGACCGCCCTCGTGGATCACCACATGGGACACGCCGCCGCTGGTGGGGTGCTTCGGGTCCGTCCCGCCTTCCTCCGTCTGAACCAGGATCGCCCGCCCGTGCTCGCCGGACGCCTCGACGAGGCCGGACACATCGACGAGCACGCCATCGGAATAGCTGGACTTGGATGTCCCCGACACGCTTTGCGCGAAGATCGCGTTGGAATCGCGGCCCGACACGAGGACCGTGCCGTCCACATGGACCTCCACGCGACCGCCCTGGCCGGACCCGCTGGCGCTGCCGACGGCGGTTTCCGCGATCGGTCGCCCGTCCTCATCCGTGGTGTCGGTATAGGTCGTGGCCACGCCGCCGCCGCCGCCGACCGACTGCGCGAAGATGCCATGCGCGGAAATGCCCGTGGTCTTGAGCACGCCGTCGGCACTCACCGTGACCTGCACGGCGCCACCGTCGCCGGTGCTGTCCTTCTTGGGCAGGAACGCGCCGATCCCCAGGTCCTCCGACAGGCTGTCGAGCGTGCCGATGGTCGTCTTCTCGTGATCGCCGGCCACGCCGCCGCCGCCGCCGACGGATTGCGCGAAGATGCCACCCGCGAAGTTCCCGGACGTCGTCACGTTCCTGACGTCGACGGTCACGCTGCCGCCGTCGCTGCCCTTGCCGCCGCCGCCGGCGAAGGTGATCTTGTTCAGGTTCCCCTTGCTGCCCTTGCCGCCCTGGCCGCCGCCGCCGCCGACCGACTGCACGAAGATCGCCGTCGCGTCATGTCCTTCGGTCGTCACGGTGCCGGCGCTGCGCACGGTCACGTCGCCGCCCGTGCCGGCCGCGCCGCCCGATCCGCCGAGCGTCAGGGAAAACCCTTTGCTCCACTTCTTGGCGGCAACGATGTATTCCGTCATTTCATTTATTTTGCCAATCGGCGTATCTTCAATCAGGTCTCTTATGTATTCTTCGAAATCCTCCTTGAGGTCGTCGATGTTCTTGTAGGTCGGCAAAGACCCCAGATCAAAGGGAGTGCCGTTGCTCGCGCTTCCACCGCCGCCGCCGACGGATTGCGCGAAAATGCCGATGGCCGTGTCGCCCTTGGTCGCGACCGTTCCGTCGTTGGTGACCGTCACGGCGTCGCCATCGCCGCCTGCGCCCGCCGAACCGCCGATGGTCGTGTCGATCTTGTAGCCGCGCTTGTTGTCTTCTTCCTCCTCCTCTTCCTTCAGCGGCTTGGCGGAGAGCCCGTAGGTGCTCGATCCGGCCGCCCCGCCATCGCCGCCGCCGCCGCCGACCGATTGCGCGAAGATGCCGTAGGACAGTTTTTCATCGGTGGTGATCGCGGCGCCGCTTTCGACACCGATGGTGACCCCTCCCGCATGCATGCCGGTGCCGCCGTGACCGCCGACGTTCACCGTCGACCCGACGTCGAGAAAATCCTCCTCGCTCTGCGTCTGATAGTCGATGAAATAGGCGAAGGCGGAGCCGGCCCGCCCGCCGTTGCCGCCGACCGACTGGGCGTAGACGGCATGGGCGTTCTTGCCCGTGGTGGCGAGCGTGCTGCCGCTCTTGGCGGTCACCGTCACATCGCCGCCCACGGCGCCCTTGCCCCCCGAGCCGCCGACGGTCGTGGTGTTGTTGAGGCCCTGCGGCAAGGCCTGCTTGACCTTGTAGACGACGCTCGCCCCACCATCGCCGCCGTTTCCGCCGATGGACTGGCCGTAGAGCGCGGACGCCCCGTCGCCGCCGGTGGCGATGCGGCCATCGTTTGCAAGGGTGACAGTGCCGCCCGTGCCGCCCTCGCCGCCCGATCCCCCGACGGTCAGCGTCGCCGTCAGGCTTTCGCTGGTCGCGCTTCCCGGCGAGATCGTGCCGACATGCACGGACCCGCCATCGCCGCCGCTGCCCCCGACCGACCGCGCCTCCAGCCCGGCGGCGCGGAAACCGTGGGTTTCGATCGTCGCGGCCCCGAAGTTGCCGCCGTAGACGTGGCCGGCGGTTCCGCCCTTGCCGCCCGCGCCCCCGACATTGACCGAGATGTCACCGGTGATCTCACCGAGCGTTTCGGAGAAACCGGAGACCGAACCGCCGGTGCCGCCATGTCCGCCGATGCTCTGCAGAAGCGCCCCGGCGGCGTCCTCGCCGTGCGTGACGAGACTGCCGTGGTTCTCGACATGAACCTCTCCGGCCGATCCGCCGCTGCCGCCGGCCCCGCCGACATTCGCGGTGATGGCCGCCATCGTGACAGTGCCGGCGAAGATCGACCCGCCGGCGCCGCCGCCCCCGCCGAGCGACTGGGCGAAGATGCCGACCGACTTGTCGCCGGAGGTTTCGATGCTGGCCTTCAAGTCGTTGTAGGCGCTTACGTCGCCGCCGGAGCCGCCGGACCCGCCCCCGCCGCCGACGGTTCCGCTGAAGCTGGCGAGGCCGCCATCGACGGTCGCCGCCGATCCGGCCGCGCCGCCGCCGCCGCCGACCGACAGTCCGAGGATGCCGTAGCCGAAGCCGCCGGCTGTCGTGATGCTTCCCTGGTTGTGCGCGGTGACAGTGCCCGCCGTGCCGCCCTTGCCGCCATCTCGGCCGATGGCGGTTCCGATATCGAGGCCCGCATTGACGGTCATCGTGTCGCCGGACTTGCCGCCGCCGCCGGCGATACTCAGCGCCGCGATGCCGCTGGAATGCGCGCCAGCGGTTGAAATGGCGCCGCTCGAGGTCACGGAGACCGTGCCCGCATCGCCGCCCGCGCCGCCGTGCCCGCCATGCGTGGAGAAAAGGTTGAGGTCGACGCTGGCGCCATAGTCCAGTTCGAAGGTGCTGCCGCTGCGCCCGCCGCCGCCGCCGACCGACATGGCGACAATGCCATCCGCGTTCGCGCCGAGCGTGGTCAGATCGGCGGTCGAGGTGAGGTCGACCGTGCCCCCCGTCCCGCCATGGTCGCCATTGGCGCCGAGTTCATGCCCGAAGCGCGCGCCGAAGGTCATGGTCATGTGATTGCCGGCGTTGCCGCCGCCGCCGCCGATGCTCTGGAGCACCACCGCCGCCGAACCGTCCCCCCTGGTGTCGATGGTCCCGCCGAGCGTGCCCGACACCGTGCCGCCATGATTGTCCTTCTTCGACTTGGACGCGCCGACCTTGATGTTCAGCCCAGCGTTCACCGCCGAGACCGTCGTCACGGTCCCGCCCGTGCCGCCGCCGCCGCCGAGGCTCTGGGCGACGAAGCCGTTGGCGTGGTTTCCACTTGTATCGATGTCGTCCGCATCGGTGCCGTGGAAGCGGATGTCGCCGCCATGCCCGCCCTTGCCGCCGGAACTGCCGATCAGTCCGACCGCGAAGATGCCCGTTTCATGCGACGAGCCACCCTTGCCGCCGCCGCCGCCGATCGATTGCAGCAGGACACCGTCGGAGAAGTCGCCGTTGGTACTGGCGCCAAGCTTGCCGGGCGCCTGCGAGGACGAACCGTCGGAGGGGTCGTTCAGCCGGATCTCCCCGCCATCGCCTCCGTCGCCGCCGTCCTGGCCGATCGCGATCAGGCCCGAGGGGTTGCTGGCGTTGCCGCCCCCGCCGCCGATGCTGGAGAGCTGAATGCCGGCGGAATTGTCCCCGTTGGTGCCGCCGAATAGGTCGTCCACGAACAGCGTCAAGGTTCCGCCATCCCCGCCGGCCCCGCCGCCGCCGCCAATGGACTGGATGCTGCTTGAGGTTCCCGCGACCCCGCCGCCGCCGCCAATGCTCTGGAGCAGAATTGCCTCCGCGTGATCTCCCGTGGCGTCCACCGAGAACTTGCGGGCGCGCAGGTCGACCGTGCCGCCGTCGCCGCCGGTCCCGCCGTCGCCGCCGACGGTGTGGAACCAGGCGTCCGCCCCGCCGCCCGCGCCGCCGCTGCCGCCGATGGACTGGGCCACGAACCCGAGCGCGTCATTGCCGGAGGTCAGGATCTGCGTGTCGCGCAGATCGGCGACGACATTGCCGCCGACGCCGCCGCTGCTGCCGTCCTCGCCATGGGCGGAAAACCAGTCACCGCCTTTGCCGCCGGTCCCGCCCTTGCCGCCGACGGTCTGGACAAGCACGCCGAAGGCACCGGCACCCCCGGTCTGCACCTTGCTACGGTCGAGGGTCAGCCGCACGTCGCCGCCTCGGCCCGGATCGCCCGGACCGGCCGGCTTATCGCCGAACAGGCCGTCGCCGTCGCCGCCCGAGCCCGCGCGTCCGCCGGAGCTTTGCGCGAGGATGCCGAAGGCCCCCGCCCCCGTCGTGTCGACCGTGGCGTTGATATCGAGCGTGACCGTGCCGCCATTGCCGGCGGAACCGCCGGTCCCGGCCATCTTGTGGCCTTCGGAGTCCTCGCCGTAGCCTCCGTCGCCGCCCGTGCTGGACAGCCCGATGCCCACGGCATCCTCGTCGCGGGTGACGATGGTCAGCGTCGTGGTGTCCGCCGCGCCGGCACGCGCGATCAGGCTTACCGCGCCGCCGTCGCCGCCGTTACCCCCGTCGCCCCCGGCATCGCCGGCCAGCACCGCATCGGTGAAGCCGCCCTTGCCGCCGTCGTTTCCCGTCGATTTCGCCACGATCCCGGCGGCGCCGCCGTGGCCGTTGTGCACGATCCTGTGACCGTCGGACACGGTGATGGAGACGTCGCCGCCCTTGCCGCCGCTGCCGCCATCGCCGCCATCGGCCTGGTGAAATCCGGTGGTGGAGGCATCGCCGCCCTTGCCGCCCTTGCCGCCGGTCGTCACGACCGAAATCGCGGGATTCCAGGCGTCCGTCTGCAGCACGGAGGCCGGCTGCCCGCCGCCCGCCGCCTTCAGGACGACATCGACATGCGCGCCATGGCCGCCCGAACCGCCCCTGCCGCCATGCGCGGTGGCGGCGGCACGATGGGACTTCTGTCCGTTCGCCCCGTCGCCGCCGGTGATGTCGATGTCCACCGCCCCGCCGCCGACGGACATGCCGTGTCCGGAATCGAGACTGATGGACACCGTCCGCGTCTCCGCGCCAAGCCCGTTGTCACCGGGCTTTCCGTCGCCATGATGTTCGGTTCCCCCCGGCGACTTGGCCGCCGGGACCACGTGCTTCAGTTCGACGAAGGGGAACGTCTGGGTCCAGGTCACATCCTGCGACAGGGCGCGGATATCGACCGACTTGATCGTGCCGGAATCGTTGTGGACCCGATTGTCGACGATCCCCGTGCAGGTGGTCGCCCCGCCGCTTGTGGTGCAACCGGCCTCGGCGGCCGGGGTCAGGCTCGTGGCCGAAAGAAGAACGGCCAGGACCGGCAGGGCGGCCCTGCGCGACGTCGCATATGTGGTCATGAGAACAATTCCGGTGAGAACGGCGGGAGATTGCAGGAGAGAACGATTCGGTTAAGAGCGTCTTGTTTTAGCAGAAGATTCCGCTTCAACCGAGGGACAACTCAATCTCAGGTTGGAGACCCGGCGCGCCGGCGATACCGCTCTCCCCGCCCCGGACAGCGGCCGAAAGGGCGACCGCATCGGCGATCCGGGATCACCCGTCGAAGCTGGCCTGAAACGATGTCGGTGTCAGCGAGACATGCGCATCGAGCGGCGGGCGGAGTTCAAAGGCTCTCGGCTCGCGCGCGAAGTTCCACAAGCGGACAAGGCACCACTCGGCGCGTCTTTCGTCGGCGACGTCCAGCTCGTTGCGGGTGATGTGAAACGGCGTTCGCTCCCATCCGTTGGTCGTCTTGACCTCGATCAGGCGCGACCGCCCGTCCGGCGCATAGCTGGCGATGTCATAGCCCGCGCCATCGCCGTCCTCCTGCGAGACCCAGCGGACCTTGCGCGCCAGATCGGCGCGCCCGGCCACTTGCAGACTGCTCCGCTCATGCACCAGCACCCGCTCCTCGCCGGCACGGCCGAGGGCCCGGTTGCGCGCGTCCCGGCTCGCCACGTCGAACTTGCGGGCGATTTGGAGCATTTGCTCCAGTTCTTTCGGTGGCGGCTGGTTGGACAGCGTGGGCGGCGGTCCGATCCAGATCGGCGCCGCGTCCTCCAGGCCGCTCGCCGGACGCCAACCGACGCAGGGGTCGAGCCACACCGGATTGCGTGCCAGCCAGCGCGCCACGGCATCGACCAGCGGCATCTGGAAATTGAAGGCGGGCTTGTAGCCGGGAATCCAGACCTCGCCGAGCCCCTTCAGCACCGCACTGATGTTCTGGTGCTTGAACTCGACCGCTCCTTCCGAACGACCGTTCAACCGCGGCAGAAGGGCGCGACGATGCTCCGCCTTGCTGTAGCGGTGCCCCGCGACATCTTCCTTCAGCATCGCGAAATAGTCCGCGACGATCAGATCGTTTTCTGCATCGGTCCAGTCAGGCCCCCTCATGCAGCCAGGCTAAAGGCGCGAAGTGCACTTGTCATCAAGGACTTCTCCGACACAACGAACGCATCGCGCCGCCCGACCGCCGCGGCAACAGGCGGTTCTTCTGGCTCCCGCGCCACCGGGGGCCGGCTTCACCTCATGTCAGGACGGCGGGCGCGGCAAGTCCCAGCGCGATCCAGCCGAAGGAGACCAGTGCGAGGCCCAGAAGCGTCCGCTCGCCCCAGGCCTGCGGCGGCGCGAGGTCCAGCCCGTGCCGGCGCATCTTCCAGCCGACGAAGACCACCGACAGCGCCGCGAACAGGAGGTTCAGCGCGAAGGTGGTGTCCAGATGGAAGAAGTCGCGGTCCACCACGCCGCGCGCCGCGCTGGGATCGGGGAGAAGACCGAGCGCTCCGAAGCCCAGATGCAGGATCAGCGCCGACACCACGAGAACGGTCAGGAACACGGCGAGAATGTAGCCCGCCATGCGCCAGCCGTAGTAGGACGCCTGGATCCGCAGGACCGGGAAGACAACAAGATCGGAAAAGATGAAGGCCATGATCCCGGCGAAGCTGACGCCGTTGGAATACAGCACGGCGGCCAGGGGAATGTTGCCCATCGAGCCGATGAAGGTGAAAAAGGCCGCGACCGGCCCGACCACCGCTTGCGCCGCGATCTGCCAGAGGGCGGGATCGGGCGCGCCGGAGCCCACGAACAGCGTCTCGAAGAAGGCGCGCGGGACGAAGGCCGCGATGATGCCGGCCACCGTGAACCCGACGGTCACGTCCTTCCAGACCATCTTCCATTCCATGACATAACGCGCCGCGACCCGTCCCCAGCCCTCGAGACTGGCGATCAGGCGCCGCCAGTCGGGCACATCCTCCTCATCGCCGGCCTCGGCGGCGCGGGCCCGCTCCCTTGCCTGTTCGATCAGACGCGTCGGCCGCGTCAGGCGCACCGCGAGCCAGGTCAGCAGGATCAACAGGATGCCGCCGACATACTCCGCGACGACGAACTGCCATGCGAGAAAGACCGAGATCACGATCCCCAGCTCGATCACCAGATTGGTGGAGGCGAGCAGAAAGGCGAGCGACGGCACCAGCCCCGCCCCCTTGGCGAAGAGCGACCGCGTGGTCGCGAGCGCTGCAAAGGAACAGGAACTGGAGATGAAGCCGAAGAGCGTGCCGAGCGCCACGCTCTTTCCGCCCGCCTCCCCCATGCTCTTGCGCATCCGGGCCCGGGTGACGAAGACCTGGATCATCGACGAGATGAGATAGCCGAGCCCGAAGGCCCAGAAGGCCATCCAGAAAAGCCCGAGCGAAGTCCAGGCGGCGGCGTTCCACGTCTCGATGAATGTCGACATGCGTACAACCTCCTTTCCTCGGGGCCTGAAGGTTCCAGAGGGGGAAGGTCAAGGGCGCCCGAAAGATCCGGCATCGGCCTGAATACGGTCCTGAAACGCGCCGGAGGCCCGGGCGATCCCGACCGCGCGAAAAAACCCTCGCCGGCCGGAAGCGCCTGCGGGAGCCGTCAGGTCTCGCGATGCGCCTGCGCGTATGTCGCCGGGGTCGTTCCCGTGTGGGCACGGAAGATGCGCGTGAAATGGCTCTGGCTGGAAAATCCGCAGGACAATGCCACCTCGACGATCGGCACCCGGTCCCGCAGCATCCGCTTTGCCCGCTCGATGCGCCGCTGCGCGATCCATGTGTGCGGCGTGACGCCGCGCGACGCCTTGAACATCCGGTTGAGGTGGAAGGGCGACAGATCGGCGACGGCGGCCAGATGCTCCAGCCGGATCGTGTCGCCCAGACGCGCTTCGATCCACGCGTCCAGACGGCGCAGCACACGCGGGGAAAGCCCGCCGCGCAGGGTGACGCGGCGCGGCCCGAGACCGCCCACCAGGTCCGCGAAGGCGGCGTCGCCCAGAAACACGTCGCCCGCGACGGCCGCCTCGGCGAGCCGGCTCAGCGGACCGACGAGGACGGGGAGCTCGGCGAAGGTCGCCTCCGCCAGCCCCAGATGCCGGGCATCGCGGTCATGAATGTCGGCGAAGGCGGCGCTCAGCCGGTCGTGCGGCACGTAGAGATGCACGAAGCGGAACGGCGTGGTGATCTCCCAGTGCGAGCGGTGCCCTTCCGGGAGAATGCACACGGTCCCCGGCCGGCCCGTGCCGTCGCCCTTGTCGAGCCGGCGCGTGCCGGTTCCGCCCGCCAGATACAGGCTGAAGGCGTGACCTTGCGGCGCGTCATAGGTGATCCGGTCGTTCCGGTTTTCCCAAAGCGTCACCGTCCGCTGCCCGCCGAGGTCGAGCGAGGCCACCGCCCGGGCGGCGGGAGAACGGTCGAGAAAATCGCGCACAATCCTAGTCATGGCAAACCCTATACCGCCGCAGCCGCCCGGGCGAAAAGCGCATCGGCGCGCTTCACCGCAAGATCGTGCAAGGGGTGGCGCCCTTTTTCGCCTATGAGCGGCTCGACAAGGAGCCGCGCATGACCCGTCTCATCGACACCCCCGTCCTGTTTATCGCAACGGTGCTGATCTGGGGCACGACATGGATCGCCATTGCGGCCCAGGTCGGAGACGTCCAGGTCGCCGTTTCGGTCTTTTATCGCTTCGCCCTGGCGGGCGTCCTGATGCTTGCCGGGCTCGCCCTCATCGGCCGTCTCGAACGCCCCCGGATCTGGCGCTTCGTGGTCGTTCAGGCCCTGTGTCTGTTCTGCCTGAATTTCATCGGCCTTTACGCAGCCACGGCGACCGTCCCCTCCGGCCTCGTGTCGGTCGTTTTCTCGCTCGCCTCGATCTTCAACGCGCTCAACGCCCGCCTTTTCTTCAAGGACCCGCTGGAGCGGCGGACACTCGTGGCCGGAGCTCTCGGCTTTTGCGGGCTCGCTCTTCTTTTCTGGCAGGATCTTGCCGTCTCCCTCGACCCGGCGACCCTGCGCGGCATCGGCTTCGCCGTGCTGGGAACCGCCATTTTCTCGCTCGGAAACATGGCCTCGCGCAAGAATTCCGCGCTTGGCATCACGCCGGTAACCGCAAACGCCTGGGGGATGGGGATCGCCGCGCTCGTCCTGCTTTGCCTGCTGGTGGCAACGGGTCAGCCGTTTGCGGTGCCTCGGGCCGGCACCTATTGGGTCGCGCTGGTGTATCTGGCCGTGATCGGCTCCATTCTGGGCTTCACGGCGTATCTGCTGCTGGTCGCGCGCATCGGCTCCGCGCGCGCGGGCTACGCCACCGTTCTGTTCCCGATCGTCGCGCTGGCGCTGTCGACCGTGTTCGAGGGCTACCAGTGGAGCCTCACCGCCGTCCTCGGCGTGGTCCTCGCAGCCATCGGGAACATCGTGATGTTCAAGCCGCGCCGACCGGAACAGCCGCCGTATCAGGCGTGCTCGGCGATCACCGACAGAAAGGCCGGGCCGTAGCGCTCGAGCTTTGCCTTGCCCACGCCCGGCACGCCCGCCATTTCCGTGACCGACGCGGGCTTCGCGGTCGCAAGTTCCACAAGCGTCTTGTCGTGAAAGATCACATAGGGCGGCACGTTCTGCGCCCGCGCCAGCTCCATGCGCGTCTGTCTCAGCGCCTCGAACAGCGCAAGATCCGCCTCGGAGATGGCCGCCCGGGCGACGCTTGCCGCGCCCGACCGCCGCCGCGCCCGGGGCGGCGGCGGCACCCGCAGCATCAAGGTCGGTTTCTCGCGCAGGAAGTCGCGCCCGGCCGGGGCGATCGACAGCCCGCCGTGGCCGGCGAGATCGACATTGACGAACCTGAGCGCGATCAGCTGGCGCAGGATCGCCCGCCAGGTGGACTTGTCGTGCTCGGTGCCGATCCCGAAGGTCGAGACGCGGTCGTGGCCGAACTGGACGATCCGCTCGTTCTCGACCCCGAGAAGCACATCGACGACATAGGCCTGCCCGAACCGCTCGCCGGTGCGATAGATGCAGGACAGCGCCTTTTGCGCGGCGATCGTGCCGTCGAAGAGCTCCGGCGGATCCTCGCAGGTGTCGCAATTGCCGCAGGGCGCGCAGCTGTCGCCGAAATAGGACAGGAGCGCCTGCCGGCGGCAGCCCGCCGTCTCGGCGAGCCCCAGAAGCGCGTCGAGCTTCTGCCGCTCCATGCGTTTGCGGGGATCGGGCGCATCCGATTCCTCGATGAACCGGCTGCGCAGCGCGATGTCGTCGGACCCGTAGAGCATCAGCGTGTCGGACGGCAGCCCGTCGCGCCCCGCCCGGCCGGTCTCCTGGTAGAACGCCTCGATGCTTCCCGGCAGATCGAGATGGGCGACGAAGCGCACGTCGGGCTTGTCGATGCCCATGCCGAAGGCGATGGTCGCGACCATGATGACGGACTCGCCGTGCTGGAACCGCGCCTGATTGGCCTCGCGCACCGCCTTGTCCATGCCGGCGTGATAGGCCAGCGCCTCGTATCCCTGGTCGCACAGCCAGGCGGCGGTCTCCTCCGTCTTGCGTTTCGACAGGCAATAGACGATGCCGCTCTCGTTCGGGTGACGCTTCAGGAAGTCCTTGAGCTGCGCGCGCGGATTGTCCTTTTCCTTGATGGCGTAGCGGATGTTGGGGCGGTCGAAACCGGCGATGAAGGCGTCCGCGCCCGCGATCTCGAGATGGGCGAGGATTTCCGCGCGCGTCGGCTCGTCGGCGGTTGCCGTCAGCGCCATGCGCGGGGTCTGCGGGAAGCGGCGGACCAGTTCATCGAGCTGCCGGTAGGACGGGCGGAAATCGTGCCCCCATTGCGACAGGCAATGCGCCTCGTCGATGGCGATCAGCGACAGCTGCGTGCGTTCGAGCTGGTTGAGAACCTCGGGACGCAACACGGTCTCGGGCGCGGCATAGAGCAGGTCCACGGCACCGGCGTGAATGTCGCGCCACAGCGCGCCACGCTCCTCGGCCGGCAGGTCGGAGTTGAGCGCGGCCGCCCGCACGCCCGCCTGCCGCAGCGCCGCCACCTGATCCGCCATCAGCGCCAGAAGCGGCGAGACCACGAGCCCCATTCCGGGCCTGGCAAGCGCGGGAATCTGGTAGCACAGCGACTTTCCGCCCCCCGTCGGCATCAGCACGAAGGCGTTTCGCCCGCCCGCGACATGATCAACGATCTCCGCCTGCAGCCCCCGAAAGGAGTCGTAGCCATAGACGGAGCGGAGGATTTCGAGGGGGGTGGCGGACATCGTGGGCGGTACCGGGGTTGAAGCTGCGCATTTCGGTGCAGCTTCTGTCGGACTCAGACGATGGCTGCGAGGCCCCGGCATGATCGACTTGGCGGATCGCGTCAAGGCGCGGGCTGGCCGGACCGGGCGCGCGAGGACCCTCGCGCGCCCGCTCGCCGCTCAGAAGGCGGGGTCGACCTCGTCCACATTGTCGATGGTGACGACGGTCAGCGGGATCGGCAGGCGGTTCTCGACCGTTTCGCCGTCAAGGATGCGGGCCATCGTGTCGATGGCGAGCCGACCGTCGAGAACCGGAGACTGCACGATGGTCGAATACATCTCGCCCTCGCGGATCGACTGGAACGCGTCGCGCTGGCCGTTGATCCCGGTGATCGGCGGCGTCGGCGCATCGCCACGGGCCTCGCGCCAGGCATCGATGAAGCCGCGCGCCATGGTGTCGTCATTCGCATAGACCCCGTCGATCCTGTCACCGAAGCGGGTGATCAGATCGCGCGAGGCGACAAGCGCGCGCTGCTGGTCGAAGTCGGCATTGACGACCTCGAGGACCTCGATTCCGGACCCCATTTCCTCAAGCGCGTCGATGAAGCCGCCGGTGCGGCCGATGGTGGTGCCGTTGCCCGCCTGCCCCGCGATGATGACGACACCGCCCGTTCCGCCCATCGCCTCGTTGAGCGCCTTCGCGGCCATCCCGCCCTGCTGGTAGGTGTCGGGCCCGGTGAAGGACGCGTAGAGCGGCGTGGCCTGGGGATCCATCGGCGAGTTGATGATCACGACGGGAATGCCGACCTGTTGCGCCCGCGCCATGGACGGGATGTAGGCCTGCGGGTCGAGCGGCCACAGGATGATGCCGTCGACGTTGCGCGCGATGCAGGTGTTCATCTGGTCGGTGCCGGTCTGGGCGTCGAAGTCCTGCGACAGGCTGAGGATCTCGAGCCCCAGTTCCTCGGCGCGCGCGTTCAGCGCCTCGTTGGCCGGCGTCACATAGGCGTGACTGTCGGCGGCCGTGACATAGCACACGGTCCGATCCTGCGCGAAGGCCGCGCCGGTCGAGATGAGCGCGGCCGCGGCCGCGCAAAGCATGGTCGTCTTCACTGGGTTTCCTCCTCCTTGTTTTTCCGGAGTGCGGCTCCGGCTCCGACTGCGGCCCCGGGGCCCGGCCTGTGCCGGCGCGGTCCGAAGCCGATGGTGCGGTCCAGCGCGACGATCATCAGGAGGATGACCCCGATGACGATCTGCTGCACGTAGGCGGGCACGGAGCTGAACTCCATCCCGGTCGTGAGAACGGCAATCACCGCGACCCCGCCCAGCGTGCCCAGCGCCGAGCCGCGCCCTCCCTCGATCAGGGTGCCGCCGACGACGGTCGCGGTGATGGCAAGGATGGTGAGATCGGCGCCGAAGGTGGGCGATCCGGTGTTGACGGACAGGCTCTGCAGGATGCCGGCCAGCCCGGCGAGACCGCTGGCGAAGACGAACGCCCCGAAATGCACCCGCTGCTCGCGAATGCCGCTTGCCCTGGCGGCCGCCGCGTTGGAGCCGGTCGCGAAGACGTTGCGCCCGGCGACCGTGCGCGTCAGCCAGATGTGCAGTACGACGATCAGGCAGAGAAAGAGGATGCCGCGCAACGTGAAGATCCCGCCGATGGTCCGGCTGATCTCCAGCGCGAACATGATGTCGATGCCCGAAACGGGCTGACTTTCGGTGATCAGATGCGCCATGGCCCGAAACATCAGCATCGTGGCCAGCGTCGCCACCAGCGAGTTGATCCGCGCCCAGATGACGAGCGCTCCGTTCAGCGCCCCGGCCGCCATCCCGACCGCCGTCGCGACGAGCGCGCCGGGCAGGATCCCGATCTGGGGCTGAAGCTGAACCGCGACGATGCCGGCGAGCGCGAACACCGCGCCGCCCGAAAGATCGATCTTGCCCGAGATCAGCAACACCGTCAGGCCGGCCGCCAGCAGACCGACGGAGGCCGCCCGGTCCAGCGCGAGCCCGGCCGTCGTCGCGCTCGCGAACCCGGGAACCAGGAGCACGCAGGCCGTGACGGCGACGGCCAGCGTCACCGCCACCCGGTAGCGCAACAGCAGGGACACAAGCGGCCTCATCGCGCCCTCCCCCGCAGCAACACGTCGGCGGCGACCGCCACACTCATCAGCGCCCCGAGGGCGAGCCCCTGCACGGGGGTTCGCACGCCGAGCAACACCATCAGGTTGGTGAGCAGCGCCACGAAGACCAGACCGCCGATGGCGCGCGGAACGCTGCCGAACCCGCCCGCGATCGAAATGCCGCCGACGACGACGGCGGTGATCGAGGCGAACTCGTAGCCCGCGCCGATTTCCGGCCGCGCCGCCTGAAGCGTCAACCCCAGAAGCACGCCGCTGACGCCCGAGGCCAGCCCCGTCAGCGCGAAGGCGCCGGCCTTCACGAGCCGGACGGGGACGGCGCTGGCGCGCGCGGCGGCGTAATTCCCGCCGGTGGCCAGCGTCCAGCGCCCCCAGACGGAATGCGACATCAACACATGGCCGAGAAGCGCGAAGCCGGCGAACAGGACCACCACCATGGGGATGCCCGCAAGGCTCGACTTCACGAAGTCCGCCGACACCGGGTCGGTGCCATAGACGATGACGCCGCCGACCGACCATTGCGCAAGGCCGAGGATGATCGCGCCGGTGCCAAGCGTCGCGATGATCGGGTTGACGCGAACGTACCCGACAAGGACCCCGTTCACGCAGCCCGCGGCGGTGGCCGCGGCAATCGCCAGGATCACCGCGAGCGGGACACCGACGATGGGCTGCAGGGCCAGCGACAGGATCGCGCCCGTGGCGATCGTCGCCGGCACCGAGAGATCGGCGAGGCCGCCGGAAACGAGCACGAAGGTCATCGCCACGACCACGATGCCGGTGATCGACATCGAGGTCGCCACATTCAACAGGTTGCCCGCCGTGAGGAAAACCGGGCTGATCGCGGTGCCTGCCACGAGTGCGGCGAGGATCATCGCCGGCAAGGCCAGCTGCTTCGCCATCCGCCCCAGCCCCTCGGCGCCAAACCTGTCGCCCGCCCGTGCGTCCTGCGTGTCCGCGCTCATGGCCGCACCTCGCCGCCCGCAGTCCCCGCCGCGCCGGGATCTTGCGCCTCCGCCTCCCCCGCCGCGAGCGTCATCAGCCGTTCCTCCGAAAGCTCCCCACGCTCCAGCGGCGCGGAGATGCGGCCTTCGTGCATCACATAGACCCGGTCGCAGACGGCGAGGATTTCCGGCATCTCGGAGGAGATCATCAGCACCGCCATGCCTTTCGCGACGAGATCGCCGACCAGACGATGGATCTCGGCCTTCGCGCCGACATCGACGCCGCGGGTCGGCTCGTCGAGGATCAGGACCTTCGGGTTGCTCGCGATCCATTTCGCGATCACCGCTTTCTGCTGGTTGCCGCCCGACAGCGTGTCGATCAGCCGGGACGGATCGGCGGGCGAAATGCCGAAGCGCCCGGCCTGCGCGCGCGCGACCGCGGTCTCGGCGGCGGCGCTGACCAGTCCCATCCGCGCCAGGCTGCGCAGCGTCGGCAGACTGACATTCCGCCCCACCGACGCGCCCGGCACGATCCCGTCCCGCTTGCGGTCCTCCGGCACATAGACAAGGCCCGCGCGCATCGCGGCGAGCGGGCTGTTGCGCGGCACCTGCCGGCCGCAGACCCGGACGCTTCCCGCGACGCGATCCGCGAGCCCGAAGACGGCGCGCGCCACCTCGGTGCGCCCGGCGCCGACAAGCCCCACGAAGCCGACGATTTCGCCCGCGCGCACATCGAAGGACACGTCGGTCACGCCGGCCCCGTCGTCGAGGTGGTCGACCTCCAGAACCGGCGCCCCGATCTCGGCGGGCTGCTTCGGGAAAAGATCGACCACGTCGCGGCCCACCATCATCTGGATCATGTCCGCGGGCCTGAGGCCCGCCACCGCGCGGCTTTCGACCAGCGCGCCATCGCGCAGGACGGTGACCTCGTCGGCGATCTCCATGACCTCGCGCAGACGGTGGCTGATGTAGAGGATCGCGAGCCCCCTGGCGCGCAGGGCGCGGATCGCCTTGAACAGCAGCTGCGCCTCGTGCTCCGAGAGGCTCGACGTCGGCTCGTCCAGCACGATGATGCGCGGCCGCGCGGCATAGGCCCGCGCGATCTCCACGAGCTGTTGCTGGCTGACGGTCAGATCTCCGGTGCGCGCGTCGGGATCGAAACGCGCGCCCAGGATCGAGAGCGCGGCGCGGGTATTCTCCCGCATGGTCCGGCGATCCACGAAGGGACCCCGGCGGGGCATCCGCCCCAGATGCAGGTTTTCCGCGACACTCAGATCCGGCGCGAGGCTGAGTTCCTGATGCACCATGCGGATGCCGCACGCCTGCGCCTCGCCCTCGCTGGCCAGCGTGACGGTCTTGCCGTCGATGGCGATGGTGCCCTCGGTGGGTGGATACATGCCGCCGAGGATCTTCATCAGCGTCGACTTGCCCGCCCCGTTCTCGCCGACGATGGCGTGCACGGTGCCGAAGCGGACCCTGAGATCGACTCCCGACAGGGCACGCACGCCGGGAAACGTCTTCACGATGCCGCGCATCTCCAGCGCCAGCCCCAGATCTTCCCCGGACATGTCGGCCGCGCTCATGACAGCACCTCGACGCTGAGACGCAGCCGGTAGGTGACCGTTTCGCCCGGCGCCAGAACCGGCAACGCGCCCTCGGCGCGGGCCCGGGCGCGGCCCATGATGGCGTGGGTGTTGGCCGGCTCCAGCCCCATCACGTAGTGACGCCGGCGGAGCATCTTCCATTGAAACATCGCGGGCATGGCCGTGCCGTCCCAGTCCAGCCGAACGGCGATCCCGCGCGCCGGATTGACGAGCCGCGCGGCGGCCTCGCCCGGCGCGCTGTGCACAAAGACCTGCTCGCCATAGGTTTCGCGGGGGCCATGCACCGCGTTCCAGGTCTCCAGCCCCCGCTCAGCCGCCGCGTCCCGGGCCGCCGGCCGCCCCCCCGGCCCCTCCACGTGACATCCCTCGTCGAGGAGCGGCCAGCCGAAATTGCAGTGCCAGAGCATCATGTGCCCCTCGGGGTCCACGGCCTCGTTGGTCACCCGGTCGGTCAACCGCAGCTCGCGGCCGCCGAGCGGGATCTCGATGCGCCGCACGAGCGTCAGGCCCTCGCCGAACAGGGCGGACTGACCGACGCGCCCGGCGATCACGATGCCCTCCGGGCCGACCCGGCTTTCCAGGAGTTCGCCCGCCTGAGCGGACACCGGCCCATGCAGTCCGTGCTCGCGGCCGCCATCGGAGGACGGCGGGCCGAAACTGTCGAGGCCGCAGGTCGTCAGCAGTCCGCCGCCGAACCCGCGCAGCCATTGCATCCCCGGCCGGGCGGTCCGCGCCGCGTCCCAGCGATCCGGCGCGACCCAGGCCAGCGGCAGGCCGTTGAACGACGCGTGTCCGATGTCGAAGCAGCGGTCGGGGAAGATGTCGAGCACAAGCCCGCCGCCGGAGACCGCCTGAAGGACCCGGTCGCCGCGCCCCGGCCCCTCGGCCCGCACGAACCTGTCGAGCCGGGCGATCTGGGCGGGATCCGCGACCCGCTCGCGCCAGTCTGGAGCGAGCCCCGTCACAGCCGGCGAACCGGGTCGTCGGCGGCCAGCTCGGCGTTGCCCGGTCCGTAGTGGCGCAGGATCACCAGCGGTTCCGTGCCGCTTTCGTTGACCACCTCGAGCGCGCCCGCGGCGCCGGCGGAGACGAACAGCTCGTCCTCGCTCAGCGCGCCGAAGCGGATCAGGGTCGCCGAGGCGACCGGCAGACCGCCGACGCGGCCGCGTCCGCCGATGACGATCGCGCCATGCGGATCGTCCTCGCGCAGCGTGACCGCGCAGCCGGGCGCGACGCGCAGCTCCTTGGCGCTGAAGGCCGGGGACCGGTAGGCGACCCAATATTCGGCCCAGCCGGCCTCGTCCCCCGCCTCGATCGAGCGCGCGGTGCGCAGCTTCGGACTGAAACGCCGCGCCGCGAAATCGGGATCGACATTGTCGTCCCATTCCAGCAGCGACATCAGGAAATCGATGTCGCCGTGGTGGTCGCGGGGCACGTCCTTCCAGAGGAGATCCTCCGGCACCTCGCGATTGTTCGACCAGCTCTCCCACATGGAGAAGACGTCCGAGGCCACCTGCGGCTCATAGGTGCACACGGAAGGCGGCGCGTGCAGGATGCCGGCGGGGATATCCCAGCCCGTGCCGAGCTTCAGCCGATAGGCCACGGCAAGGTCCGTGATGCGATTGTCCCCGCCGCGCGCGAAGGCGAGAAGCGCGTCGCGCAGCTGATCCCGCGTCGTTCCGGGCCGCAGCCCGAGAAAGGCGATGGGCTGGTCGCCGAGGTGATTGTTGACCTCCGGCGGATAGTAATAGGCCTCCGGCTTGCCGCGCTTGCCGACCAGCGCGGCCTTCTCCTCGGTCTGGTGGAGGTGGAAGGGCAGCGGCTTCTGATTGTCGAAGAACTTGGAGTACATCGGCCAGCCCCGATGCGCGTCCCAGAACGTCTGACCCAGCAGATCGGCCTTGTGGTGAGCGACGAAGGCATCGAAGGGAAGCAGCGTGCCGTCCTCGCCGACGACCAGCGACAGGCCCTCGTGCGCGGTGGTGCCGGGGCCGTTGTCGGCCCGCACGGCGGAGGCGAACCAGCGCTCGTTGATCCCGCCGCGCCCGGCGCCGAAGGCGTAGTGATCGTCGGGATGCAGGCGGATGCGCTGACCCGGCGTGCAGAAGAGCCGCGGCACCCAGGCCGGCGCGAGGCGGACGATCCCGCCGTCGCGCGCCAGGGCCGCGTCCATCTTCGCGACATCCTCCCGCACGTTGTCATAGATCTCGGTCACGTCGTCCTCCCTTTCCTTCCCCCGGCGTGCAGGCGCGCCGCCCGGCGCCGGCACGCGTCAGCGCGTGAACGCCTCCCTGTTTCCCGCGTCGACGTTGAGGATGTTGCCCGTCGATTTCGACGAGGCATCCGAGACGAAGAAATACGCCGCCTCCGCGATGTCCTCCGGCAGGACCTCGCGCTTGAGCAGGCTGCGCGCGCGGTAGTGCTCCGCGAGATCCTCCACGTCCTTGCCGTAGGCCGAGGCGCGTTCCTTCAGCCAGTCGCCCTGCCAGATGCGCGAGCCCTTGAGCACGGCATCGGGGTTCACGACGTTGACGCGAATGCCCAGCGCCGCCCCCTCCAGCGCCAGGCAGCGCGCGAGATGGATCTCCGCGGCCTTGGCGGTGCAATAGGCGGCGGCGTTGGCGCTTGCGGCCAGTCCGTTCTTGGAGGCGACGAAGACGATGGCGCCGCCGATGCCCTGTTCGCTCATCAGCCGGAAAGCGGCACGGCTGACGAGAAAATACCCGGTGGCGAGGATCGACATGTTCCGGTTCCACAACGCCAGCGTCGTTTCCCCGATGGGCGCGGAGGAGGCAATTCCGGCGTTCGACACCAGGATGTCGAGGCCGCCGAACTGCAGAACCGCCTGCTCCATGGCCTCCGCCACAGCGGCTTCGTCCGTCACGTCCATGCGCACCGGCTTGATGCGCTCCGCCGGATGGTCGGCGCTCAGGTCCTTGACGGCCTCGTCCAGCGTCTCGCCGGAAATGTCGGCGAGGACCACGCAGGCGCCCTCGTCAAGATAGCGCCGCGCGGTGGCGAGGCCGATGCCGCCGGCGCCGCCGGTGACCAGCGCGACACGACCGGCGAGACTGCGGGGCCTCGGCATGCGCTGCAGCTTGGCCTCCTCGAGCGCCCAGTACTCGATGTCGAAGGCTTCCTGCTCGGGCAGGCCCCGGTATTCGCTCGCAAGCTCCGCGCCGCGCATGACGTTGATGGCATTGACGTAGAATTCCCCGGCGATGCGCGCCGTCGCCTTGTCGGCCGCGAAGGTCACCATGCCGACACCGCGAATGAGGACCACCACCGGATTGGGATCGCGCATCGGCGGCGACCCGGCGCGGCGGCAGCGCCCGTAATAGGCGGCATAGCGCTCCCGGTAGTCGGCCACCCGCTGGGGCAGATCCGCAAGCGTCGCCTCCAGGTCGCCGTCATGGTCGATCACCAGGGGCGCGATCTTGGTGCGCAGGAAATGATCCGGGCAGGAGGTGCCGAGCGCGGCGAGGCGCGGCATCTTTTCCGAGGTGACGAATTCGAGCACGGCGGCACAATCGTCGAAATGCCCGATCATGCGCCGCCCCCCGGAGACGAGGCCGCGCAGCCGCGGCATGATCCGGGCCGCGACCGCCCGCCGCTCCGGCGCCGGAAGGGCCTCGGCGACCTGCCGTCCGAACGCCGCCCCCTCGCGCCGCGCGAACCACTCTATCGCGCGATTGATGGTGGCGAGCGTCACCTCGTAGCAGGACTTCGCGTCGTCCGCCCAGGTGAACAGGCCGTGGGATTCAAGCACGACCCCCCGGGCATCCGGGTTTTCCAGGCAGAACCGCTCCAGCATCAGGCCCAGTTCGAAGCCGGGCCTTTTCCAGGGCAACCAGCCGATGCGATCCCCGAAGATCTCGCGCGTCAGCCTCTCGGAGTCGGCGCTGGCGGCGATCGCGATGATCGCGTCGGGATGCATGTGGTCGACATGGCGGGCCGGCACATAGGCATGAAGCGGCGTGTCGATGGAGGCCGCGCGCGGATTGAGGTTCCACGTCGCATGGGGCAGATGGCCGACCATCTCGTCCTCGTGATCGGGGCCGCGATAGAGAGCCTTCAGGGCGCGCAGCTTGTCCATGTAGAGCGTCGCGAACCCGTCGAGACCGATCGTCCCGACATCGCCGCCGGACCCCTTGACCCACAGAACCTCGACGTCCTCGCGGGTCAGCGGATCGGTCTCGATCACCTTGGCCGAGGTGTTGCCGCCGCCGAAATTGGTGATGCGCTTGTCCGCGCCGAGAAGGTTCGACCGATACCTCAGAAGCTCCGGCTCGCTCATGCCGCGCGCCTTCGCGTCCTCCCATCTCGACGACAGGATCCTCGACGACAGTGTCCTCGACGGCGATGGTCCGCTCGGCCTGTGCTCTGTCACGTGCGCGCTCCCTCCTCGGTGGCACGCTTGTCAGCCCGGCCACTTCGCACGCAAGCGTAGGCGCCTCAATCGCGCAGTGTCAATCACTTTCAAGCATTTTCTTTCACGTTCAAGCTCGTTAAAGATCGAATTTGTTCAAACTTGCAGAATCCTGCCGCCTGTGACAGGCTCGCGTCGGATGTGGCAAGACGAAACACAAAACGGAACATCGGTGTGCACGAACGGGACCGACATCGCGTCATTCTCAGTGCCTTGCGCGACAACGCCGTCGCCACGGTATCGGAGATCTCGCAACTGACCGGCGCCAGCGAGGCGACGATCCGCAGGGATATCATCGCGCTCGACGCGGCCGGGCATCTCAGGCGGGTGCGCGGCGGGGCGGAGGCGATCACGCCCGTCAGCGTCACCGCGCTGGCCGGCCCCCGCTACGAAGCCAACGCGGAACTCAGACGGCCGGAAAAGACCGCCATCGCCCGCGCCGCCGCGGCCCTGTGCAAGGACGGCGAGCCCATCATCCTCAACGGCGGCACCACGACCTACGAGATGGTGCATTTCCTGGCGCCGAAGACGCTGAAGATCCTGACCAACTCGCTGCCCATCGCGAACTATCTGATGCAGCATTCGCAGAACCAGCTGTTGATGCCGGGTGGCGCGATCTACCGGGAGCAGAACATCATCCTGTCCAGCTTCAAGGAGGATGCCACCGGCCATTTCTGGGCCAAGCGGATGTTCATGGGCTGCCACGGCATCGCGCCGGTCGGCATCATGGAGATCGATCCGCTGCTGATCCGGGCCGAGGAGAAGCTGATGATGCGGGCGGACGAGCTCGTCATCCTGGCCGACAGCACGAAGCTGCGCAATCGCTCCAGCCTCGTCCTGTGCCCGCTGTCGCGGGTCCACACGCTCGTCACGGACGATGAAATCCCCGACGCGGACGCCGCCCGGATCGAAGCCGAGGGCGTGCAGCTGATCGTGACGTCCGCCAAGGCCGCCGCATCCGAGCGCCCCCTGTCGCCCGGCGTGCCGGGATGAGCGGCCGGGCGGCCAGGCCTTCGGGCATTGCCGTGATCGACATCGGCAAGACCAATGCGAAGGTTCTGCTCGTCGCCCCCGACGGCACGGAAGTCGCCGAGCGGCGCTGTCCGAACACTGTCGTGCCGGGCCCGCCCTATCCGCATTTCGACGCAGCGCGACTGTGGGACTTCGTGGTCTCCGCCCTCGCCGGGTTCGCCCCGAAGGTCGGCGCGATCGTTCCGGTCACGCATGGGGCCTGCGCCGCGCTGGTGCGCGCGGACGGGGAGCTTGCAGGCCCCGTCCTCGATTACGAATTCGACGGCCCCGACGAGACCCGCGCGACGTACGCGCCGCCGCCCTTCGCGGAGACGGGCTCCCCGCCGCTTGCCGGAGGGCTCAATCTCGGCGCGCAACTGCATTGGATCGAACGGACGTGTCCGGACGTGCTCTGCGCAGCCGAAATGCTTCTGCCGTGGCCGCAATGGTGGGCCTGGCGACTGTCGGGGGTCGCGGCGAGCGAGGTGACCTCGCTCGGGTGCCATACCGATCTCTGGGATCCGCACCGGGCCGTGCCCTCGTCGCTTGCCCGCGCACGCGGATGGGACCGCCTTCTGCCCCCGATGCGGCGGGCGGGCGACATTCTGGGACCGCTGCGCGCAAGCGTGGCGGAGGAGACCGGCCTCCACCCGGCGACCCCGGTTCTGACCGGCCTCCATGACAGCAATGCCTCGCTCCTCCCCTATCTGTCCGCGCAACCCTGCGGCGTGCTGTCGACCGGCACATGGATCATCGCCTGCGCGCTCGGCGGCGCGCCGGTGAAGCTGGACCCGGCGGCCGACATGCTCCTCAATGTCGCGGTGAACGGAGCGCCGGTTCCGACAGCGCGCTTCATGGGGGGACGCCTGCGGGCCGAACGGGTCGAGGCCGGCGCACCGCGCGCCGATGTCGACCGCGAGATCGGGCATCTGGCCGGCCTGCGCCTCCAGGAGATCGGCGCCGACGGCCCCGTCTTCGTCGAGGGCCCCTTCTCCGCAAGCCCCGCCTTCATCGAAGGTGTCGCCGAGGCCACGGGCCGCCCGGCGATCCCCGGCGAGGGTGCCGGCACCTCCCGGGGCGCGGCACGCCTCGTCACGGGTTAGCGCCCCGCGCCCGCCGTGACCCGACGCCGCCCGCGACGACGGCATTTCGGCCCATGCGTCGCGAAAGGGTCGACCCCGGCGCCGGGCGCAGGCAACGTCCCATGGACACGTCAGGGGCCTTGTGGAACACTGAGCGCGATGGTGTCCGCCTCGTTCGAGTCGGATGAAAAGGGAACACGGTGCGGGCCCCGACGAAAGGACGGTCCCAACTCCGCGACTGCCCCCGCAACTGTAGGCGGCGAGCGACTTCGAAACATGCCACTGGGCGGATCCGCCCGGGAAGGTTCGGAGAAGCAGCGACCCGCAAGTCAGGAAACCTGCCATCTCCGGTGCGCCGACCGCGCGCCGCAGCCACCTTGAACCCGGGCGGGGCGCCGCGGGCCGGAGAGACCGAGATGGACGACAGTCGCCTCGCGAGATCGCCGCTGCCCGATGCGCTTCTGCCCCTTGCGCGGAGGGCGCGATGCTTCTGGAACGCACGATTTCGCAACTCGACATAGGCCCGGTCTCCCCCACGCGGGCGGCCGAACTCGGCCAGCTCGGCTACATGCAGTGGCTGGGAGCGCTCGGGTCCATGGCCGACTACCGCGCGGAGGCCATGCGCGCCTATACGGCGGCGCACCCCTTCATCCGCACCTCGCCCGCCATCGCCGTCTTCTGCGATCTCCTCGTCGCCTCGACCCGGATGCCGATCGAACCGCTGCCGCTGGCGCTGCCCGCGCGCCAGCGACGCGGCGGCGCGCAGGCCCGGCGCGCGGCGATCTGACGGCATGCGACGCTTTCCGCCCGAACGCATCGTCTGCCTGACCGAGGAAACCGTCGAGACGCTCTATCTTCTGGGCGAGCAGGATCGGATCGTCGGCGTTTCCGGCTACGCGGTGCGCCCGAAAGGCGTGCGGCAGGAAAAGCCGCGCGTCTCGGCCTTCACCTCCGCCGATATCCCGAAGATCCTGGCGCTCGACCCGGACCTCGTTCTGACCTTCTCGGACCTGCAGGCGGAGATCGCCGCGGAACTGATCCGGGCCGGGGTGACGGTGACCGCCTACAACCAGCGCGACGTGGCGGGCATCCTCGCAATGATCCGGCATCTCGGCGCGACGGTGGGTCAGGCGGCCGGAGCCGCGCGGCTGGCCGACCGCTATGAGCGACGGCTGGCGCAGGTCGCGGCGCAAGCCGAGGGCCGTCCGCGCCCGACCGTCTATTTCGAGGAATGGGACGAGCCGCTGATCACCGGCATCGGCTGGGTGTCGGAGCTGATCGGGATCGCGGGCGGGCGCGAGGCCTTTCCGGAACTGGCCGGCAAGGACAAGGCAAGGGACCGCATCGTGACGCCGGATCGGGTGATCGCGGCCGCGCCCGATGTCATCCTCGCCTCGTGGTGCGGCAAGAAGGTGCGTCCCGAGAGAATCGCGGGCCGGCCGGGCTGGGACACCATTCCGGCGGTGCGCACCGGCCGCATCACCGAGATCAAGTCGCCGCTGATCCTGCAGCCCGGCCCGGCCGCGCTGACCGACGGGCTCGACGCGATCCTCGCCGCGCTCGCCCCGCCCCCGGAGAGGGAGACCCCATGACAAACGCCAGCCCGTGTGTGGGAACCTGCAAGCTCGACCCGGAGACCGGCTGGTGTCTGGGCTGCGCGCGAACGGGCGACGAGATCGCCGGATGGGGCAGCCGGACGCAGGCGGCGCGCGCGGCGATCTGGGCGGCCCTGCCGGACCGGTTCGCACAACTCGGCGTCGCCTGTCGCCGCCTCCCCTGGGATACGGACGAGATCCGCGATTTCGTGATCTGCTCCCTGCGGGACGTTACGGGAACCTGGGTCACCGGCGTCGTCGGCGCGGTGGCGGAGTTCACGGCGCCACCGGGATCCAGGACGCGGGTCTCCCGCGACGGTCAGGACATCGTGGCGGTGACCGATGGCGGCGCGCTGCGCTTTGCGATCGACGACGACGTGCGCGCGCTCACCTTCGATCCGCCCGAGACGCCGCCCGAGCGCCAACGAATTCTTCTCGCGGTCACGCGCGAGCGGAGGCGCCCGCCCGCCGCGTCGACGGTCTCCGCGCTTGGACAGGACACCGGGGCAATCGACGCCGAGGCGCGACAGGCGCATCTCTTCGATCTGGGCCTGGGGCGCAAGGAGGCGCGCTTCTGCCTGCGCTGCGACCCCGGTGCGGCACGCGATGCGCTGGCCTCGGTATGCGGCACGCGGCCGGACGAGGCTCTTCCTCGCATCGGCGCGACCCTCGTTGCGCGAAGCCCGACGCGCGTCGTCGAAAGCGCGCTCGGACGCATCGAGGTGGCCACGCCGATCCCGTCCCCGGGCAGCAGCTCTCCGGCGGGACCGCACACGCATCTGCTGCCGGATCATCTCGCCACGGGCCGCGCGCTGCCAGCGGGCATGGATCTGCCGCGCGCCTATCTTCCAGGAGCGCTGTTCCACCCGGCGCGCTGAAGACGCGCGCGAGGCGCCATCCCTGGGGTCGCAGGCGCGCCGGCCCTCACTGGGGAGTGGCCGGTCCCGGCGCGGGGCAGGCGCGGGGCATGGGGCGTCCCGCGCCGCTGCCCGCTCTTGCGCCATCCATCAAAGCGCGCGCTGTCCACTGGAGGCTTGGAAATCCGGATTGACCGGCGCCATGGTTTGGCATCTTCTGGCGACCGTCAGCAGGTCGTCACTTCCCGGTGACGCTAAGAGGGAACGTGGTGCGGGCGATTGCCGCCCCAGGCCACGGCTGCCCCCGCAACTGTAAGCGAAGCGTTGACACCCGATATGCCACTGGCCGCGGCGCGGCTGGGAAGGCGGGTGCCAACAAGGCTTCGTGAGCCAGGAGACCTGCCTGCTGAGGAACATCAATCGACCGGGCGGGGTGTCCTGGTGGGAGTGGACCGATGCATGACGCCGCAGCGGCGCAACCAGCGCCATTGATCCGTAAGGTGCCAGCGATCCGTGCGATCACGGCGCCGTGCGTCCCGACCTGCCCCCCGGCCACATTGCGGTCTGTGGGCAGGCGATCATGGATACCGACGACAGGCTGACGCTCTCCATCTGTCTGCGCTGCCGCGACGGGCGCGAAGAGCGCGACTTCGACCTCGACCAGAGGGGCGGTCGCCGTCTGGCACGCGCCGTCGCCTCGGTGTTCGGCGGAAGTCGCGCCGCCCGGCGCGGGGTCCGCTTGCGCGGCGTCAACTGCATGAGCCAGTGCAAACGGCCCTGCACCATCGCGCTGACCGGGCCGGACCGCTTCACCTACCTCTTCGGCGATCTCGCCCCGGACCTCCACGCCCGTGACGTTCTGACCGTTGCCGCTGCCTATGCCGACGCACCGGGCGGATTTCTGCGACGGCCCGACCGTCCGGAGGTGCTGCGCGCGGGCATCCTGGGGCGCATCCCGCCCATCGCGTTTTCAGGCGACCAGGTGGAACCGCTTGCCCCTGCATCCCCACGCCCACACACACCCACACCCACACAAGGAGACCAAGGGAACATGAAACTCTTCGCCATAGCGAAACTGGCAGCAACAGCGTCCGTCGCCGCCGCGCTGCTGTCACCGGTCGCCGTGCTCGCCGACGAGGTGACCATCGGCCAGACATTCATCGCCCCCGGCCTCGACCCGGCCGAGGGTTCCAACGGCTGGGCGCTGGTCAGCCACGGGATCGCCGAACAATTGTTCCGCGTGTCTCGGGAGGGAGAGGTCGTGCCGAACCTTGCGGCATCGGCGGCACGGAACGACGACGGCACCTGGACCGTGGAACTTGCGCCGAACCGGTTCTTTTCCGACGGGACGCCGGTCACGGCCGAGGCGGTCGCCACGGCGCTCAACCGCACCGGCGAAGCCAACCCCTCGGCCCGCGCAACGGCCGGGCGGCTGACCTTCACCGCCGTGGATGCGGACACGCTGACGGTCGCGACGGCGCACCCCACCGCGATCCTGCCGTCGATCCTCGCCGAATGGGCCTTCACCGTCTATCGCATGCAGGGCGATACGCCGATCTTCACCGGCCCGTTTGCCGTGGCGGAGTTCGAGCCCGGCGGTTCGATCGACATGGTCCCCAACGCGCATTACGCGAACGCCGACGCCCGGCCCGACATCACGCTGCGCCGTATCGCGGATGGGCAGTCGCTGGCGCTCGCCTTCGCCTCGGGCGAACTGGACATGGCCTTCAACCTTCCGGTCGAGACGCTCCCGATGCTGGACGCCGCCGAGGGCGAGACCGTGTCCTTCCCCGTCGCCTATCAGTACATGATGTGGATGAACACGCGCAGCCCGGTCCTGGCCGACCCGCGCGTGCGCCGCGCCATCGATCTCGCGATCAGTCGTGACGACCTCGTGGCGGCGGCCCAGGCGGGCGTGCCGGCGACCGGCGCCTTCGCGCAAACCTTTCCCTTCGCGGCCGAAGGTCCGCTTCCGCACGATCCTGACCGCGCCGCCGCGCTGCTCGACGCGGCCGGCTGGACCATGGGCGAGGACGGGGTGCGCGTGCGTGACGGCGAGCGGCTCGAGCTGGTGCTCTATGCCTATCCGCAGCGCCCGGACCTGGTGACCTTCCAGCCGGTCGTCCGCGCCGCCCTCGCGCAGATCGGGATCGGCGTGAAGACCCAGGTGACGGAAACGCCGAGCGACGTCGCGGCGAGCGGTGCGTTCGACCTTTTCCTCTGGGCGCAGCACACGGCGCCGGCGGGCGATCCGGGCCTGTTCCTGTCGCTCTTCTTCGAAACCGACGCCGCGCGGAACTACAGCGGCTGGTCGAACGCCGACTACGATGCCCTGATCGCGGATCTTCGCACGGCCGGCGATCCCGAGGTGCGCATCGACCTCGCCCGGCAAGCGCAGGAGATCATCGCGGCGGAGGCCCCGGTGGCCTTCCTCGTCACGCCCGAATGGCATGTCGGCCTGTCGCCGGCGCTGGCCGGATACGAGCCCTGGGGGTCGGACTACTACGTGATCCGCCCCGACCTCGTCGTCGCCGAATGACCGCCATGGTGGCGACGGCGCGCGGCGTCGGACGGCTGGCGCTGTCCTGGCTCGCCGTCGTCGCCACAGTCTTTGTCCTGCTGCGCGCGATGCCGGGCGATCCGGTCGAGGTGTTTCTCGCACAGACCAACATCGCCGCCGGCCCCGAGACCGTTGCCGCCTACCGCGCGCGATGGGGGCTGGACGGCCCCCTCGCGGCGCAGTTCCTGCAATGGGTCCTCGGCTTCGTCACCTTCGACTGGGGGGTGTCGTTCGAGACGGGCCGACCCGTGGCGGAGGAACTCGCGGGCCGCGCCCCCTATTCGGCCGCGATCGGCTTCGGGGGCATGGCTCTGGCGGTGGCCGGCGGCTTCTGCCTCGGCTTCGCCGCCGCGCATCGGCCGGGGGGATGGGCCGATGCCGCCTCGCGCGTGCTCGCGGTGGCGGGCCAGGCGCTTCCGGCCTTTGCGGTCGGTCTCGTCGCGCTCTGGATCCTCGGCGTCCACTTACGATGGATCAACGCCTTCGGGGGCGGGGTCACCGAGCGCATACTGCTGCCGGTGCTCCTTGTCGCGTTCTTTTCCATCGGCTCGATGGCGCGCCTCGCGCGGGCCGGTTTTCACGACGTGAGGCGCAGTCCCTACTATCTGACCGCGCTTTCCAAGGGCCGATCCCGTCTCGCGGCCCTGTGGTTTCATGGCCGCGCCGCGGGAGCCCTGACGCTGATGGCGGGGCTCGCGCCCGAACTGGCATGGATTGTCGGCGGAACCGCGGTCGCGGAGATCGTTTTCGGCGTTCCCGGGCTGTCGGAGCGGATCGTGCAGGCGGTTGCCAACCGGGACTATGCGGTGATCCAGCCCTATGTGGCCCTCGTCGCGCTCTGGGTGATCTGCCTTCTGCAGGGAGCGAGGGTCCTGCGCCGGGCCCTCGATCCGCGAATACCATGAAGCGCATCGTGAGGTTCCTGGCCTGTCTGGCGGCTCTCGCCGGTCTCGCGTTCTGGGCGTCCGGGGCGCTGCCGGATCCGCATGCGATCGACTTGTCGAACCGGCTCGCATCGCCGTCGCTTCAGCATCCCCTGGGGACGGACCATCTTGGACGGGATCTGGCGGCCCGCCTGGTCTGGGGCGCCCTGCCGTCGCTTGCTGCCGTGGCGCTCGTTCTGTCGGGCGGGCTGGGGCTGGGTGTGCTTGCAGGCGGCGTCATGGCCCTTGGGCCCCGGGCCTTGCGCGCAGGCGTGCAGTGGCTGGCGGAAACGGCGCTGGCGGTGCCGACACTCGTCACGGCGCTCGTGCTTTCGGCCGCCTTCGGCGCCGGGCTTCTCACCGTGGCCATGGCGCTTCTGGTCACCAGCTGGGCCCCTTACGCCCTGGCCGTGGCGGCATTGTTCGACCGCATCCGCGGCGAGCCGTACTGGATGGCGAGCCAGGCCCTCGGGGCGCGACCCTCCGCCGCCATCGTCAGGCATATGCTGCCGAATGCGTGGCCGGCGCTCGGGGCGCTCGCCGGCGCCGATGCCGGCCGGGCCGTGATCCTCGTCGCCTCCCTCGGCTTCATCGGCCTGTCCGCCGATACCGGACGGCCCGAATGGGGCGCCATGATCCACGAATACCGCATGTTCCTGTTCACCGAGCCCCGGCTCGTACTCGCGCCCATCCTCACCTGCACGCTCGTCTGCGTGGCGCTTCACGGCCTGCTCGACCGGGGAGCGGCAAAGGCCCGCCGCTAGAGCGCCGTGTCGCGCCGGCCGGCTCGGCAAACCCTCACGGATGAGGTGGCAGCGGACCTCACGCCTTCTGCGGACAGGCTGGCCTTCTCGGGACGGGCTGGACTGCAAGAGATGGTTCGCCGGCGTCAGGTTTCCTGAAATTCCAACATTGTGTTCCTTTGCACCCACTCCTCAAGCTCTCTGACATTCGAGCGAAGGTCTGTCGCCATCCCCCCTGAGAACGCCTCGAACGCGTCCCTGTTCAGGGCATTGAGGCCGACCAGCACCGGAACATCCATGGAGACGGCCTCGGCGATGACGTTGCGAAATCCCCTGCCCTCGGCTTCGTGCTTGCCGAACTTGTTGACGATCAGGACATCCGCCCCCGACCTCAGCCGCTCCTCGACCAGCCCCACCGCCGTTTCGAGCGCGGCCGGATCGAGCCGGCAGCCCCTGGCCTCCCGGCCGAGGCTCTGGCTGATCCGCAGGACGGGCCCCTCCGGCAGCACCCGCACGTCCATGTCGCAGGGGCCCGCCGCGTCGCCGGGCTGGCTGTTGATCTGAACCGTGCCGCAGCATCTGATGCCTCGGGCGGCGAGATCGACCGCCAGCCGCTGAAGAACGAGATCGACATCGCCGCGCCCCGGCGCCATCGTGCAGGCAAGCTTCATTCCTCGTCTCCTCACGCGTTGCAAAAGGGCTGGAACTCGACAAGCGACCCGGCCGGCAGAAAGTCGGCATCCGCCGGAAGGAACATCAGGCCGTCCGCCTCGGCGAGGAGCCCGACACGGGCCGAATGCGTGGCATCCTCGAACCGGACGATCTCGCGCCCCTGGCCGTCGACCCCCTCGAGCGTCGCGGGCCGCAGTTCGCAGCGTCCCGGCTTGCGGCGGATCTCGTTCGCGGTGACGACATGGCGTCGCGTCGGGGCCCCGGGCGTCTCGCCGGTCAGGGCACGGATCAGCGCCATGCCGAAGACCTGCCAGGTCACGAAGGCGGCAACGGGATTGCCCGGCAATCCCAGCCAGGCCGCTTGTCCGATCCGCCCGAAGGACACCGGCTTGCCCGGCTTGATCGCCACGCCGCTGAACAGGATTTCACCCGTCAGAGCATCGACGGCGGGCCTGACGTGATCCTCGTCCCCGACGGAGATACCGCCCGTGGTGACGATCAGGTCGGCCCGCGCCGCCATGTCGGCCAGTTGTCCGGCAAGGCCGGCAGGAGTGTCCGCGCCATGGGCGGCGGCGACGACATCCACCCCGGCCGCGGCAAGGCTCGCCGTCAGCATCGGCGTGTTCACGTCCCAGATCTGCGCGGCCTCTCGCGGGCCGCCCGCGTGGCGCACCTCGTCGCCGGTCACCAGCAGCGCAACGCGCGGCTTGCGCCGGACACGCAGAACCCCGGCTCCCGCGGCGGCGCAGGCGGCAATGTCTCGCGGCCCCAGCCTGCGGCCCGTGTTCAGAACCCTCGCGCCCCGCGCCATGTCGCTTCCCGAGCGGCGAATGTTCAGGCCCGGCGCCGGACGGCGGGACAGGTGAATATGGTCCCCGTCGCGCAGGACCTCTTCCTGCATCACCACCGCGTCCGCGCCATCGGGGATCGGCGCGCCTGTGAAGATACGCGCCGCGCCGCCGCCGGCGACCGAGGTCGGTGTCGCCTGCCCGGCCGCAATGCGCGCCTCCACCCGCAGTTCCCAGGGCCCACGCCCCGTCAGGGCCGATGTCGCGACCGCATAGCCGTCCATGGCCGCGTTGTCGAAAGCCGGTGCGGGACACCGGGCGCGAACCGGCCGGGCGAGAATGCGGCCGGCGGCCTTGTCGAGCGCCACGGCCTCGGTCCGCCGGACCGGTGCGGCATGGGCCGCGATCCGGGCAAGGCCCTCGTCGATGCCGATCAGGGAGCGGAGCATGTCGCGACTGTCGCAACCGCAGCCCGGTGACGCGATGGCCTGGTGAACCGTCATTATGATGCCTCCTGCGTGGAATGCGGCGTCTGGAAGTGCCCCGGCCCGATGCTGCAGTCGAGATCGCGCAGCCGTCCGTCCTTCAGGCCGTAGATCAGGCCATGCACCCGGACATCCGCGCCGCGCGCCCATGCCCTTCGCAGGATCGGCGTTTCGCAGACGCGTCGCACGCCCTCGACCACGTTCAGTTCAGCCAGCCGGTCGCGCTGCGCCTCGAGGTCACCTTCGCGCCGCAGGTCGATCGCGTAGGCGCGGGCGAGACGCCGGATCGGTTCCAGCCAGTGATCGGCCAGCCCATGGGGCAGGTCTTCCGTCGCGGCCTTGACCCCGCCGCAGCCGTAATGGCCGCAGACGATGATCTCGCGCACGTTCAGCGCCTCCACCGCGAATTCCAGCGCCGACAGAAGGTTCATGTCAGAGGAATGAACGATGTTGGCGACGTTGCGATGGACGAACACCTCGCCCGGGTCGAGCCCTGCGACCACGTTGGCCGGAACCCGGCTGTCCGAACAGCCGATCCAGAAGAATTCGGGCGCCTGAAGGGTGGCGAGACGGCTGAAATACTCCGGCTCTTCGGCGGAACGTTGCTTCGACCACGCGGCATTGCGCGCAAGAAGGCTACTGAGCATCGCTCGTCTCCAAAACGTCTGGCGGCCCGCGTCTCGACCGCATGTGGTGCGACAGGGGCCGCCGATCCGCCGGGCTCGGCCGGGCGCGGGCAATCGGCGTCCGGCTTGCCGGTTCGTCGCCGCTTGCGCGCCGTGCCGGCCTTGACGGGGTCATCGCAGGACCTTTCGCGTGGTTCAGACCGGCGCGAGGCTGGCGCCGGAAATCTCCGCCTCGTCACTCAGGCGCGCCACGAAGTCCCGCGAGGCTCTGGCCCAGGCGGCCTTTTCCAGCGCCTCTGCGATCCTGGGGCGGACGGTGTCGTAGGGCAGGACCTGCCCCGGCGCGATGGCGTTCAGCCGGAGGATGTGCCAGCCGTGCCGCGACAGGACCGGCGCCGGGCTGACCCCGCCCTCCGGCAGGTCGCGGATGGCCGCCTCGAACTCGGGAACGGTGTCACCGGGACCGAACTGCCCCAGATGCCCGCCGGCGGTCTTCGACCCGCAGTCGCTTTCGCGGGCGACCTCGGCGAAGCCTTTCGCATCGCCGTCGAGCCGCGTGAGCAGCGTCTTCGCCCGGGCCTCGGCGGCGGTGCGCGCGGCCTCATCGCGCGGATCGCAGGCGCAGAGGATATGCGACACGTCCCACAGCGGCGGAGAGCGGTAGCGCTCCGGCCGCCTCGCCCATTCGGCGTGCACCGCCGCCTCGCTCACCGGCTCGATCTTGAGGGCCTCGTCCAGAAGGACGCGGATCAGCGCCTCCTCCTCCGTCTCCACCCGGCCCGGAGACAGTTCCTCGGGCTCGGCCGTTAGCCCGCGCCGCAGGGCCTCCTGCAGCAGAAGCGCCCGGATGATGAGCGCCTGCGCCGCCTTGCGCCAGGCGACCCCGGGCTTGTTTCGGGGAGCGCTGTGGTTCTGGGCCTCGGCGGCGATGGCGGTTGACGGGATGGGTTCGCCATTCACCACGATATCTCGGAAAACTGCGAGATTCATCGTCGTCACTCCGCCGTGGGTGTGGTCGATGGGGGGTGTTCGGCTTGCAGCCTGTCGAAGGCGCGGCGGCGCTCGCGAAGCGGGCGCTGCCGCCTCGAACGCACGATCTGATAGCCCGGCCGCGTCAGCAGATACCGGACCGGAGCGGCAAACCCCGACCAGATGTGGACGAGCCGCGTGAAGGGGAAGAGCGCGGTGATGATCAGACCGAGGAAGATGTGCAACTTGTAGAGCCAGTGCACGTTCACGACCGTGACCCAGGCGTTGATGTTCCAGCTCACCACGCTTTGCGACCATGTCATGAAGCGGACCATTTCCGCCCCGTCCATGTGCTGCAGGGTCTGGGTGATCGTCAGCAGGCCGATGGCCAGTTGCAGCCAGATCAGCACCATGATCAGGATGTCGGGAAAGGTCGATGTCACGCGGATGCGCGGCTCGACGAGACGACGGTGGAGCAGCATGGTCGACCCGATCAGGGCCGCGATGCCGGCCGGACCGCCGATCAGCACCGCCATCCATTGCTTGAGCGCATAGGGAATGCCGAAGGCATCCAGCACCCGGATCGGCGTGAAGAGGCCGACCAGATGGCCGAAAAACACCGTCAGGATGCCGACGTGGAACAGGATCGACCCCCAGAACAGCTGCTTGCGGCGCAAGAGCTGACTTGAGGAACTCTTCCAGGTGAAGGGGTCCCGTTCGTAGCGGACGATCGATCCCACCACGAAGATCGTCAGCGCGACGTAGGGCATAACCCCGAAGATCACGAAATTGATGTCGAAACCGCCGAACATGTCACGCGCTCCTGGTCATGGGCTTCTGTGCGGGCCCGTCCATCGCCGCGAGCATGTCGCGGACCTGGGGACAGCCGGCTCCGGGGTCGGGTCCGAAGGTGACTTCGGTTTCCTCCCACACGGCATCGAGCGCCGCGAGGTCGGTCGGATCGTCGTCGGGGCGGGCAAGCATGTCGGCCACCGCCTCGGCGTCCGCCCGCGTTCCGCCGAGCTGCTGAAGAGCGGCGAACGCGGCCGCGTAGTCGCTCTCGCGCCGGACGAGCCGGGCGCCCAGCGCGTCGAGAATATGCGCGGCGTCCGCCAGGATCTCCCTCGCCTCCCGCGCCGGGCGCGAGGCGAGGAATTCCAGCAGCACCGGCAGGTGATCCGGCAGTTCCGGGGTGGCGGGCTCGAACCCGCCCTCCCGGTACGTCTCGATCAGGCTGACCATCGCGCCGCCCCGGTCCCGGCTTTCGCCGTGCACATGTTCGAAGAGGTTCAGCGACAGCGTTCGCGACCGGTCGAAGAGCATGACGTAGCGCTCTTGCAGATCGTAGAGGTCGGCCCGTGCAAATCCGTCCGCCAACGCGGACAGCGCGTCCCGCGTCACCGCGTCGATACGCGGATCGGCGCCCAGAACGGCCCCGATCTCGGGCATCGTCCGCTGAAGTTCGCGCGAGGGATAGCTCAGGATCAGCGACAGGGCCTTGAGGCTGCGGTCCATCATCAGAAGGTCTCCTGCGGAAGGGCGGATTTCTTCTTCTTCCCGCCGAACAGGGTGGTCTTGCCGAAATCGCCGGTGGAGCATCCGTTGCCGTCGGTGAAGCCGCAGCCGCCGCGGATGTCGGCGCCCTCCTCGTTCTGTTCGCGGTGGGTCGTGGGAATGACGAAACGGTCCTCGTAGTCCGCGATGGCCATGATCTTGTACATGTCCTCGATCATCCGGCCGGACATGCCGACCCGGGCGGCGATCGCCTCGTCGCGCACGCCATCCATGCTGAGCGAGCGCATGTAGAGACGCATCGCCGACATGCGTTCCAGCGCGTGAACGATCGGCTCCTCGTCGCCCGCCGTCAGCATGTTGGCGAGATAGGTCACCGGAATGCGCAAGCTGCGCACGTCCGGCATCTGGTCGCTCATGGCGATCTGTCCGGCCTGGGCCGCATTCTGGATCGGGGAAAGCGGCGGGATGTACCACACCATCGGCAGGGTCCGGTATTCCGGGTGCAGCGGGAAGGCGACCTTCCAGTCCATCGCCATCTTCCAGACCGGACTGACCTTCGCCGCCTCGATCCAGTCCTCCGGCACGCCGTCGCGACGGGCGGCGGCGATCACCTCCGGGTCGTTGGGATCGAGGAACACGTCCATCTGCGCCCCGTAGAGATCGGTCTCGCGTTCGGTGCTGGCCGCCGCCTCGATCCTGTCGGCGTCATAAAGGATCACGCCGAGATAGCGGATGCGGCCGACGCAGGTTTCCGAACAGACCGTCGGCTGCCCGGACTCGATGCGCGGGTAGCAGAAGGTGCATTTCTCGGATTTGCCGGTGTCCCAGTTGTAATAGACCTTCTTGTAGGGACAGCCGGAAATGCACATCCGCCAGCCACGGCATTTTTCCTGGTCGATCAGGACGATGCCGTCCTCCTCGCGCTTGTAGATCGCCCCCGAGGGGCAGGACGCGGTGCAGGTCGGGTTGAGGCAATGCTCGCAGAGCCTCGGGAGATACATCATGAAGGTGTTCTCGTACTCTCCGTAGATCTCCTTCTGCACGTTCTCGAAGTTGTAGTCCTGCGACCGTTTCGAGAATTCGCCGCCGAGAATTTCTTCCCAGTTCGGGCCCTTCTCGATCTTCTCGATCCGCTCGCCGGTGATCTTCGAGCGCGGGCGCGCGGTCGGGAAGGCCTGCATCTCCGGCGCGGACTTCAGATGGTCGTAGTCGAAATCGAAGGGCTCGTAGTAATCGTCGATCTCGGGCATCGAGGGGTTGGCGAAGATATTCGCCAGGATGCGCCACTTGCTGCCCTGTTTGGGGTGCAGCTTGCCGGAGGCCGAGCGCACCCACCCGCCGTTCCAGCGTTTCTGGTTCTCCCAGTCGGTCGGATAGCCGGTGCCGGGCTTGGTCTCGACATTGTTGAACCATGCGTATTCGACACCGTCGCGGCTGGTCCACACGTTCTTGCAGGTGACGGAGCAGGTGTGACAACCGATGCATTTATCGAGGTTCAGAACCTTGCCGATTTGTGCGCGAACTCTCATTCCGCTGCCTCCACGTTCCGGGTTGCGGACCGGCCTGCGGGGGTGTCGAGCCAGTCGATCTTCTGCAGTTTCCGCACGATCACGAACTCGTCGCGGTTGGCTCCCACGGTCCCGTAGTAGTTGAAGCCGTAGGAGAGCTGCGCGTAGCCGCCGATCATATGCGTGGGTTTCAGGGTCGCGCGGGTGACGGAGTTATGGATGCCGCCGCGATGGCCGGTCTTTTCGGACCCGGGCGTGTTCACGATCTTTTCCTGCGCGTGGTACATGAACAGCGTGCCCTGCTTGATCCGCTGGGACACCACCACCCGCGCGGTGAGCGCGCCGTTGACGTTGTAGGCCTCGACCCAGTCGTTATCGACGAGCCCCGCCTTCTGCGCGTCCACCTCGGACATCCACACGACCGGCCCGCCCCTGTTCAGGGTCAACATCAGCAGATTGTCGGTATAGGTGCTGTGGATGCCCCATTTCTGGTGCGGCGTGATGAAGTTCAGCACCACATGCGGGCTGCCCTCGGCCGCGTCGCTGTTGACGGCGGCGGTGATGGTCTTGAGGTCCACCGGCGGGCGATAGCCGACGAAACCCTCGCCGAAGGCCCGCATCCATTCGTGATCCTGATAAAGCTGCTGGCGCCCCGTCAGCGTGCGCCAGGGGATCAGTTCGTGGACGTTGGTGTAGCCGGCGTTGTAGCAGACCTCCTCGCTCTCGATGCCCGACCAGGTGGGGCTGGAGATGATCTTGCGCGGCTGTGCGGCGATATCGCGGAAGCGGATCTTGGTGTGATGGGCCCCTTCCGCAAGATGCGCGTGGCGGCGTCCCGTCGGCTTTTCCAGCTCCTGCCAGGCCTTGACGGCGACCTCGCCGTTGGTTTCCGGCGCCAGCATCAGGATCATCTCGGCCGCGTCGATGGCGGTTTCGAGCTTCGGCTGCCCGTGCGACACGCCCTCGTCCCGGACCACGCCGTTCAGGTTCCGCAGGTGTTCGACCTCGGCCCCGGTCTCCCAGGTGATCCCCTTGCCGCCGTTGCCCAGCTTCTCGAGCAACGGTCCGACGGAGGTGAACTTCCTGTAGAGGTTGGGATAGTCGCGCTCGACGGCGATGTAGTTCGGCGCGGTCTTGCCCGGGATCAGGTCGCATTCGCCCTTCTTCCAGTCCCGCACATGCGCCTGCGCCAGTTCCGCAGCGGTGTCGTGCAGCAGGGGAAGCTGGACGATGTCGGTCTCGACTCCCAGGACCTCGGGCGCGACGTCCGAAAACTTGCGGGCGATCGACTTGAAGATCTCCCAATCCGACCTGCTTTCGTAGGCCGGATCCACCGCCGCCTGCAGCGGGTGGATGAACGGATGCATGTCGGAGGTGTTCAGGTCGTCCTTCTCGTACCAGGAGGCCGTCGGCAGGACGATGTCGGAGTAGACGGCCGTCGTGGACATGCGGAAGTCGATGCAGACCAGCAGGTCGAGCTTGCCCTGCGGCGCCTCGTCATGCCAGCGGGCCTCCTTCGACCTCACGGCACCTTCCTCGCCGAGGTCCTTGCCCATCACGCCGTGATCGGTGCCGAGCAGGTGCTTGAGGAAGTACTCGTGCCCCTTGCCCGAGGATCCGAGCAGGTTCGAGCGCCAGACGAACAGGTTGCGCGGCCAGTTTTCGGGTGCATCCGGGTCCTGGCAGGACATTTCCAGCTCGCCGGACATCAGCTGTTCGGCAACGTAGTCCCTGACCTCCTTGCCGGCTTTCTTCGCGGCCCTGGACACCTCCAGCGGGTTGGTCTTGAGCTGCGGCGCGGAGGGCAGCCAGCCCATCCGCTCGGCCCGGATGTTGTAGTCGATCAGGGAGATATCCCAGTCGCCCTCGGGCGCCGTCGGTGACAGGATCTCGCCCGCGCGCAGCGTTTCGTAGCGCCACTGGTCGGTATGGGCGTACCAGCAGGAGGTCGAGTTCATGTGCCGCGGCGGACGGTTCCAGTCCAGCGCGAAGGCGAGCGGCTGCCAGCCGGTCTGCGGGCGCAGTTTCTCCTGCCCCACGTAGTGCGACCAGCCGCCGCCTTCCTGGCCGATGCAGCCGCACATCACCAGCATGTTGATGATGCCGCGGTAGTTCATGTCCATGTGGTACCAGTGGTTCAGACCGGCCCCGAGGATGACCATGGACTTGCCGCGGGTCTTCTCCGCGTTGGAGGCGAATTCGCGGGCCACCGCGATGATCTTCTCACGCTCCACGCCGGTGATCTTTTCGGCCCAGGCCGGGGTATAGGGGCTGTCGTCGTCGAAATCCTTCGACACCCAGTCGCCGCCCAGACCGCGATCGAGGCCGTAGTTCGCACAGAACAGATCGAAGACCGTGGCGACCAGCGCCTCCTGACCGTCGGCCAGTGTCACCCGGCGCGCGGGGATGTTGCGGGTCAGGACATCCGGGTGGCCGCATTTCACGAAATCGCCCGTGGCCGCGCCGCCGAAATAGGGGAAATCCACCCCCACGACCTCGTCATGATCCTCCTCCAGGATCTGGCTCAGCCGCAGCCTGGTTTCGGCGCCGTTGGCCCGCTCTTCGAGGTTCCATCTGCCCTCTTCGCCCCAGCGGAACCCGATGGACCCGTTGGGCGCGACGATCTGCCCGGAGGCCTCGTCATGGGCAACCGTCTTCCAGTCGGGGTTGTTGGCCTCGCCCAGATTGCCGTCGAAGTCCTCGGCGCGCAGCATCCGCCCCGGCACCAGTCGGCCGTCCTTCTCGTCGAGGCGCACCAGCATCGGCATGTCGGTGTATTTGCGGGCGTAGTCCTCGAAATACTCCGCCTGCCGGTCCAGATGGTACTCGCGCAGGATGACATGGCCCATCGCCATGGCGAGTGCTGCGTCGGTGCCGGCCTGCGGGTTCAGCCAGATGTCGCCGAACTTGGCGGCTTCCGAATAGTCGGGGCTGACCACGGCGGACTTGGTGCCGCGGTAGCGCACCTCGGTGTAGAAATGCGCGTCGGGGGTGCGGGTCTGCGGCACGTTCGAGCCCCAGAGCATCAGGAAGCCGGCATTGTACCAGTCGGCCGATTCCGGGACGTCGGTCTGTTCGCCCCAGGTCTGGGGGCTGGCCGGCGGCAGGTCGCAATACCAGTCGTAGAAGGACATGCAGGTGCCGCCGAGCAGGCTCAGATAGCGCGAGCCCGCGGCGTAGCTGACCATCGACATGGCCGGGATCGGCGAAAAGCCGAACACCCGGTCGGGGCCCCAGGTCTTCGCCGTGTGGGCATTCGCGGCCGCGACGATCTCGGTCGCCTCGTCCCAGGTGGCGCGGACGAAGCCGCCCTTGCCGCGCGTCCTGGTGTAGGAGGCACGCACCTCCGGATCGTTCTGGATCGCGGCCCATGCGGCCACCGGCGTCATCGTCTCGCGCATCCTGCGCCAGGCGCGCATGAGGCTGCCGCGGATCAGCGGGTTTTTCACCCGGTTCGCGGAATAGAGATACCAGCTGTAGGAGGCGCCGCGCGCGCAGCCGCGCGGTTCGTGGTTCGGCAGGCCGGCCCGCGTGCGCGGATAGTCGGTCTGCTGGGTCTCCCAGGTCACGATGCCCGATTTGACGTAGATCTTCCACGAACATGACCCGGTGCAGTTCACCCCGTGGGTGGAGCGCACGACCTTGTCGTGGCGCCAGCGGTTCCGGTAGGTGTCCTCCCAGTCGCAGTTCTCGCGGGTGGTCTGCCCCCAACCGCCCGAGAACTGCTCGAGCTCCTTGCTCTGGAAGAAGTTCAGTCTGTCGAACAGATGGCTCATTGTGCTGTCCTTTCGGCTGTCTGGATCTCTGCGACGGTGCGCGCCGTCCGCCTGTCCGGCCGGGTCATTGTGCTGGCTGGGCTGCGGCGCCCATGGCGCCCCGGCCGCGCTCGATGTCGTGCAGCAGCCCGCCGGGGCGCGTGTAGACGACCCAGGTGATCCCGACGCAGATCGCGTAGAAGATCAGGAAGCCCCAGAGCGCGCCCACGGCCGACCCCGTCATCGCGATCGAGGTGCCGTAGGCCTTGGGGATGAAGAAGGCGCCATAGGCCGCAATCGCCGAGGTGAAGGCGGTGATCGCGCCCGATTCCATGGCGATCTGCCGCTTGCGCTCCTCGACGCCGAGCTCCGGCATCAGGTGCGGCACCTCGCGCCCCATGATCACCGGGATCATCTGGAAGGTGGAGGCATTGCCGACGCCGGTCAGGAAGAACAGCGCCATGAAGCAGGCGAAGAAGCCGACGAAGGACCCGACGCCGAGGAAGACGATCACGCCGAAGGTGGCCGCGATCATGGCCGCGAAGGTCCAGAAGGTCACCCGCCCCCCGCCGAAGCGGTCGCTGATCCAGCCGGTCGCGGCCCGGCTCAACGCGCCCACCAGCGGCCCGAGAAACACGTAGTTGAGCGCGTTCACCTCGGGAAAGGCCAGTTTCGTCAGCAGCGGGAAGCCCGCCGAATAGCCGATGAAGCTGCCGAAGGTGCCGGTGTAGAGGATGCACATCAGCCAGTTGTGCGTGCGGCTGAAGATCACCGCCTGATCGGCGAAGCTGGCGCGTGCATCCGCGATGTCGTTCATGCCCAGCCAGGCGGCGACGGTGGCCGCGAGGATGAAGGGCACCCAGACGAAGCCGGCGTTCTGCATCCACAGTTGCCCGCCGTCGGACATGGTCTGCGGCTGCCCGCCCAGCGCCCCGAAGACCCCCGCCGTGATGACGATCGGCACGAGGAACTGCATGACCGAGACGCCCAGGTTGCCGAGCCCGGCGTTCAGCGCCAGCGCGTTGCCCTTCTCGGCCTTCGGGAAGAAGTAGCCGATGTTGGCCATCGAAGAGGCGAAGTTGCCGCCGCCGAAGCCGCACAGGAGCGCCAGCACGAGAAAGATGAGGTAGGGCGTCTCGGGGTTTTGCACCGCGTAGCCGATGCCCATGGCCGGCAGCAGCAAGGACGCGGTCGACAGGGTCGTCCACAGCCGTCCGCCGAAGACCGGCACCATAAAGCTGTAGAAGATCCGCAAGCTCGCGCCCGAAAGGCCCGGCAGCGCCGCCAGCCAGAAAAGCTGGCCCGGCGTGAAGTCGAAGCCGATGGCAGGCAGGCGTGCCACCACGACCGACCAGACCATCCACACGGAGAACGCAAGCAGCAGCGCCGGGATCGAGATCCACAGGTTGCGGCGCGCCACGGCCTGCCCCTTCTCGTTCCAGAACGCGGCATCCTCGGGCCGCCAGTCCTGCAGCACCCGCGGCATGACGGTTTTGCCCGGAACATGGATATCCTGCATCTCCGGCAGGCTCGGCAGGTCGTCGAGCGCGGGACCGTGGGCCGCCCGCTCCATGGCGCGGATCGACAGATGCATCCAGGTGAGCGCAATCGCGACAAGCCCGAACAGGATCGCGAAGCAGGAGGTATAGATGCCGGTCAGATCCAGCGCGGCGCCGAAGACGATCGGCAGGACGAAGCCTCCAAGCCCCCCGATCATGCCCACCAGGCCGCCGACCGCGCCGACGTGTCTGGGGTAGTAGACGGGGATGTGCTTGAACACCGCCGCCTTGCCGAGGCTCATGAAGAAGCCGAGCGCGAACAGGACGACGATGAACGGCCAGAAGCCCATCATGGTCGAAAAGGCGATCGGTCCGTCCTTGCCCTGCACGATGTAGGCCGTCGGCGGATAGGACAGCATGAACAGCAGGACCAGCGAGAAGCCGAAGGTCCAGTACATGACCTGACGGGCTCCGAACTTGTCGCTGAGGTGGCCGCCATAGGCGCGGAACAGCGAGGCCGACAGGCTGAAGGAGGCGGCGGCCATGCCCGCCGTCTTCACGTCCACGCCGTAGACGTCGATCAGGTAGTGCGGCATCCACAATGCGAGCGCAACGAAGGCGCCGAACACGAAGAAGTAGTAGAGCGAGAAGCGCCAGACCTGAAGATTGCGCAGCGGCGCGAACTGCTCCGCCAGCGAGGGCGCCTTCGCCCCTGTCCTGCGCCGCTCGACCAGTTCGGGATCGTCCTTGGCCAGCAGGAAGAACAGGACGCCGACGATGGCCAGCCCGAACGCCCAGACATAGGCGACGCCGTGCCAGCCATAGGCGACCAGGACGAAGGGCGCGATGAACTTGGTCACCGCCGCGCCGACATTGCCCGCACCGAAAATCCCGAGCGCCGTGCCCTGGTGGCCCGCGTCATACCAGCGGCTGACATAGGCCACGCCGATGATGAAGGATCCGCCGGCGAGCCCGATGCCGAGAGCCGCGATCAGATACATGATGTAACTGTCGGCCAGGGTCAGGGCCCAGGTCGCCAGGGCGGTCAGGATCATCTGGCCGGCAAACACCAGCCGGCCGCCGTATTTCTCCGTCCAGACACCGAGGAACAGGCGGGTGATCGACCCGGTCAGGATCGGCGTGGCGACGAGAAGGCCGAACTGCGTGTCGTTCAGGCCAAGCTCGTCCTTGATGGCGACGCCGATGATGGAAAAGATCGTCCAGACCGCGAAACAGGCGGTGAAGGCGATCGTGCTCAGACCCAGTGCGCGGTTCTGATCGCGGCTTGAGACTGCGGCTTCGGTCTGCATGTCGGACCCCCGGCAAGACATGTGTTCCCCCCTCGATGGGGCGTCCTGCCAGAGGTGCAGCCGGAGCCGCCTCGATCGTTTGATCTAGATCATGAATCAGCGGAAAGTGCTGTGAAATAAATAGGTTACAGGAAAAAGTCATCCATGCCGGGATGGATGATCAAGGGGCGACCCGACAAGCATCAAACCGGCAATTGACTTCCATCAATCGATCTGTCGACATTTGCCAAGCGTGGAGCGACCGAGGAAAAACATGCCCGATTCAGAGTACCAGGACATTCGAAGCCTCGATCTCTTTTCGCAGATGGCGGATGAGAATTTCAAAGCCCTGATGCGTGGCGCCTATGTGCAGAATTTCCCCGAACAGATCGAACTGATCACCGAAGGGGAGCCGAGCGACTTTCTTCACGTCGTCATTTCCGGCTCCGTCGATCTCTTTTCGGCCTGGAATGGCCGCGATACCAGCATGGCGACGGTCCGTCCGATTTCGACCTTCATCCTTGCCGCGACCATCAAGGACGCGCCCTATCTGATGTCGGCGCGCACGCTCGAGAAAAGCCGCATCGCGCTGATCCCCAGTCAGGACGTGCGCGCGATCTTCGACGCCGACGGCAGCTTCGCCCGTGCGATCGTCACCGAGCTGGCGCAATGTTATCGCTCCGTCATCAAGTCCCAGAAGGATCTCAAGCTCAGAACCTCGCTCGAGCGGCTCGCCAACTATCTGCTCAGGCAACAGAAGTATTCGGGCGGAGGGGCCGTGTTCGAGCTTGATTTCGAAAAGCGTCGGCTTGCGTCCGTGCTGGGGATGACGCCGGAAAACCTGAGCCGCGCCTTCAAGGGCCTTCAGCCCTATGGCGTTCTCGTCAACGGCACCCGCATCACGATCAACAACCAGTCGGATCTGGAACGCTTCGCCAAACCGAACCCCTTGATCGATGACTTCTCAAGCTGACGGACGAACCGCGACGAGATCGCCGCCCGTCACCGCCGAAGGCCCCTGGAAAGATATCCCGTCAACCTGACGCCGGGCCCGGGACATCGAGACGCTGCAATCCGGAGTAATCAGGAGCGATCAGGAACGTTCAGGGCAGCGGGCTGACGCCGAAGAGCACGGGATGGGCCCACAGGAGCGCGGCGTAGAGGACGCCGCCGGCCACCAGCCGCGCAATCATCCCCCCTGACACGCGCCGGGGCAGCAGCGGTGCATCGGCCACCGCCGACCGCAGGCGCTGCCAGTCCGCCCCCATCTCGCGACGCTTGCGTCGGTCGATCAGCCGGCCACCCAGAGCCGCGAAGGCGGCGAAGGTGCCGAAGAGGATCACATGGGCCAGATCCCCGTTCGGCACGACATGGGCCGTCGCCCAGAGCGCAAGCGCCAGAAGCAGCGGATGACGCGACCACCGGACGAGGCCGGGTCTTTGCGGATCGAACAGGTCGTTGCGCGCGCCGCCGAAGGAGAACGGGTTGGGCCGGGCGATGGAGAACGCCAGGATCAGGCACACGCCCCCCATGATCGCCAGGGGCACATGGGTCTGCCACGGCGCCCGGTCCCAGAGCGGCCAATAGGGCGCGCGCGCCGCCGCCCCGATCAGCCAGGCAAGACCAGCCAGCGACAGCGCGGAATAGACCAGCGTGAACCCGACCTCCCCCAGACGCGCCTGCAAGAGGGGCCGCAGCGGCGGGCGCACCGGCAGGGAGTGCGACAGTAAGAACACGACATAGGCCGCGACGAACTCAAGCCATGCCATGGACGTGCCCTTCAGGCGCGTCCGGCGTCGGGACGGCGCAGCAACGGCGTCCCATAGGCGACAGCGAAGCCCCCGAAGGCGAGGATCCACGACACCCCGGCCACCATGTTCAAGGCCCCCGAATACGCGGGCCACAGGCCGCCCGCGACACGCGCGAACACGGACAGGACCAGCGCCGCGTAGATCGCGACCGTGCCCGCCCCGGCCGTCAGCTCCCGCCCGGTGTGTCCGAGCGTTGCCCGCGTCATGATCGCCAGCGTCATCAGCCCGATCGCGCCCGCCATCCACAGATGCTGCGCCCCCGCCATCCCGAGGGAGCCCGGCGCGAGGATTTCCAGCGCCAGCGCCAGCGCGCCCAGCGGCACGAAGGCATAGCCCGCATGCAGCACGCTCAGCAGCGGTTCGGCCAGCGTCCGGCGCCCCGCCCAGCGCGCCAGCCGCGCCGCATGCAGCCCCCCGGCGACCGCAAGCGCCAGACCCGTGACAACGGACACAGGCAGGACGACCCACACCGCCAGCGCCACCAGCAACGCAACCAGCGCCGCCTTGTCGAAGGCTTGCATCGGCGGCACCGGAAGCCCGGCACTGCGCCGCTTCACCAGCCAGTTTCGTGTGAACGACGGCACCACGCGCCCGCCGATCACGGCAATCATCATGACAGAAGCGCCCAGTCCCAGCCGCAGACCGTATCCTTGCGCGGCGAAACCGCCGCGCGCGGCCTCCCAATGGAACAGCGCGTTGCCGAGAATGAAGACCCCGAGCATCGCCAGCACGATCAGGTTGCGCCAGGTCTTGCCCGCCACGATTTCACGCCCGATCGCGAGGGCGAACACCACCGGAAAGGCCAGGTCGAGGGCGGCGACGAGCCCGGCCGGCAGGGCGCTCGAGACGGCGATGGCTCCGCGCCCGACGAGCCACAGCCCGGCGAGTGTCGCCAGCCGCCAGCCCACGATCGGCAGCCGCCCGGTCCAGTTCGGCACCGCCGTCAGCAGAAAGCCCGCGATCACGGCGCCCAGATAGCCGAAGAGGAATTCGTGCGCGTGCCAGCCGACCGGATCGAAGGCGGTGGGGAGCGTCAGGTCCCCCGACAGCATCGGCACCCAGAGCGCCATGGCCAGCGCGGCCCAGACCGCCGCGCCGAAAAAGAACGGCCGAAACCCGAAGGTCAGGATCGCGGGGCCCGTCCAGGCGCGCATCTGCTCGGTCGTGGTGGTCATCTGTGGGTCCTTGAGTCCGGCCTCGTCGCCGCGATGCCGTCCTCGGTCAGGATCAGGTCGAGCGGAACATCATGGGGTTGCGGATAGATCGTGGGCAGGCGCGCGGCTGCGAGCGCGATGCCGATGGTGACGGGCGGCGGGGTCAGCACCGCGAGCGTCCGGTCGAAATAGCCGCCACCCCAGCCCAGCCGATAGCAGCCGTCCGTCCACCCCAGGCAGGGGGCCAGCGCGATGTCGGGCGTCAGCACATCGGCGTCCGACGGGGGCACGGGGATGTTCCAGTCGCCGCGCACCAGTTTCGACCCCGGCGTCCAGCGCCGAAAGACCAGCGGCGCCGCGCGGGTTTCGACCACGGGCAGCGCGATGGTGACGCCCGCGCGATGCAGTTCGGTCAGACGCGAGCGCAGATCGGGCTCCCCCTTGATCGGCCAGTAGCCGGACAGCACGAGCCCCTGCCCTGTCCCGCGTTCGGCGATCACCCTGCCCAGATGCTCGCCGACCATCACCGACACCAGCGCCCGCATGGCCTGACCGAGGCCGTCCCTCAGCCCGGCGAGCCGTGTCCGCTCCGCCCGGCGCCACCGCGCGACATCGCGCGCCTGCCCGGGATCGACGGCGAGCGGGTCGAAATAGGCGGCGTCGACCTCCGCCGCCATGCAGGGCGGCGAGGCATATGTCCCGAAACCGGTCATCTCGGGGGCTCCAACCAGGGGAAACGCACATCGCTGTCCAGCCGGATGCACTCATCAAACAGCTCGCCGAGAGCACGGCGGGCGCCTTGGCGGAGTGCGGGCAAGCGGATCGGCTCGCCCTTCCCCCGTGTCGCCACCCCCTCGCCGACCAGGACGGCCAACCCGGCCTGCACCCGCAGGTGCAGGCGATCCGAAGCGTGGCGGCGCGCTTCGCGGGCGCAAGCCACGTCCATGATGTCGCGGATGGGGGCCGCTTCGCTCATCGTGCTCCTCGCGCCTCAGCTCAGGTTGCGAACGGCGCCCGGACCGCCCCTCGCCGCCTCGGCGGCACTGTTCAGCGAACGCGCGATGCGCTCGGCGCGCGCGATCACATGCGCGGCGCCTGCCGGCGTGCAGATCTCCCGCGCGGTCTCACGGAACAGGGCAAGCCACCGCTCGAAATGCGTCGCATCGACCGGCAACCGCGCGTGGGCGGGCACCGGCCGCCCGTGATAGCGCCCGGTCATCAGCGCGACCGAGGACCAGAAGGCCACCAGGCGGTCCAGATGCGCCGCCCAGTCGGTGATCCGCGCCTCGAAGATCGGCCCGAGCACCGCGTCGCGGCGTATCCGGTCGTAGAAGCGCTCCACGAGCGCGCGCAGGACCCGCTCATCGAGGCCCGTCTCGATCATGATGGCCTCGGTCATCTCCGGCCGGGCCGAGACGATGTCTGGTCGGGACGCGTGCGGCATCATCGGTTGCTCCGGCATTTCACCCTTGCAACGCAGCCTATATCTGCTAATCGGTATTGTAAATACCAATTCAAAGCGGGAGCCGGCGATCGTGCGTCTCACCTCCTTCACGGACTACGGCCTGCGCATGCTGATGCGCATGGCGAGCGAGCCGGAGCGCGCCTGTTCGTCGGCCGAACTGGCCGACGAGTTCGGCCTGTCGCGCAATCACCTTGCGAAGATCATGCAGCGGCTTTCCCGTGGCGGACTGATCGTGACACGGCGCGGCGGCGGCGGCGGCGCCGTGCTCGCCAAACCGCCGGGCGAGATCCGCCTCGGCGCGATCGTGCGACTGCTTGAGGAAGACCAGCCACTGGTTGAATGCTTCGCGGCCGACGGCGGCGCCTGCTCCATCGACGGACAGTGCCGCCTCAAGGCGCGCCTGCGCTCCGCGCAAGCCGCCTTCGTGACGGATCTCGACCGCTCCACCCTTGCCGATATCGCCCTGCGACCTGCCCCTGCGGCCTGACCTCCCACGGTCTTGCACCTTCGAAGCTGCGTGCCTTCCGAAGCCCGATCCGTCCTCTACGCCAACGGCAAGCCGCGCCCGCGAGGCCCCGAGGACCTGCGGGGGCCGCTATCCGGCGGACCGCGCGGACGGAGCGCCCTCGGGAGATTTCGCCGCCTGCCGGTACTCCTGCTGCAACAGGCGCTTCAGCAGCTTGCCATTGGGCTCGCGTGGCAGACGGTTGCGGAAATCCACAGTTCGCGGACATTTGATCGGCGACAGCCGCGACCGGCAAAAGGCGATCAGCTCGTCCGCCAGCGCCGGTGACGCCTGCGCTCCATCCACGAGTTCGACCACCGCCTTTACCTCCTCTCCGAAGTCGGCGTTGGGCACGCCGAACACAGCCGCATCGGCCACCGCCGGATGCGTGACAAGAGTGTTCTCGGTTTCCTGAGGATAGATGTTCACGCCGCCGGAGATGATGACAAAGGACTTGCGGTCCGTCAGGTAAAGATAGCCGTCTGCATCGACCCGCCCGATATCGCCCAGCGTCGTCCAGCCCAGCCGGTTGCGTGCCTTGCGGGTCTTTTCCGGATCGTTGTGATACTCGAAGGGAATGCCGTTGGCGAAGTAGACCTCGCCCTCGCAACCGGGCGGCAGTTCCTCCCCCTCTTCATCGCAGATGTGCAGCCTGCCCAGTTTGGCGCGTCCCACCGACCCGGGATGGGCCAACCATTCTTCGGTGTCGAGCGCGCAGAAACCGTTGTTCTCCGTGCCCGCGTAATACTCCATCAGGATCGGGCCCCACCAGTCGATCATCTGCCGCTTGACCTCGATCGGACAGGGTGCCGCGGCATGGACCGCCATCCGCAGGGACGACAGATCGTAACGGCGGCGCGCCTCGTCCGAGAGCTTCAGCATCCGCACGAACATCGTCGGCACCCACTGGCTGTGCGTGATCCGATGCGCCTCGACGAGAGCCAGGGCCTCCTCCGCGTCGAACTTGTGCATGATGACCGCCGATCCGCCGCGCTTCAGCGTCGTCATGGTGTGTCGCAACGGCGCGGCATGGTAGAGCGGCGCCGGATTGAGATAGCGGGTCTGCGCCCCGTAGCCGAACAGATTGCACAGAAGCTCGATCAGAAAGGTCATCTGGCCGGGCGGCTGCGCCGGCAGCGGCCATTTCACGCCCTTGGGTCGGCCCGTGGTCCCCGACGAATACAGCATGTCGAGCCCTTGCGCCGGATCGGCAATCTCATGCACGGGCATGTCGCGGCACGCGTCGTCCCAGCAGGCGGCCCCCGCGCAAGGCTCCCCCACCATGAAAATCGGAACCTCCGGCGACAACTGCGCACGCAACACGCTGGCGACCCCGGCAAATCGCCCCGAGGTAATCACCAGCTTCGCGCCGCAATCGCGCGCGATGTAGAGCACCTCGTCCGCGGAAAGCTGGGTGCTGGCCGTCGTGTAATAGAGCCCCGACCGATCCGCCGCGAAACAGGTTTCCAGAAACTCGCGGCGGTTCTCCATCAGGATGAGAATGTGGTCGCCGACGACGAGACCCTGCGCGCGCAGAACATGCGCCCCCTGGTTGGACCGCCGGTCAAGCTCCGCGAATGTAACGCTCTCTCCCGTGTCCGCCATGACATAGGCGAGCCGGTTCGGGTCGCGCCTGGCAACCTGATCGATATACAACATGGTCATGCTTTCGCTGGCAGGAGCCCGTCGACCGGTCGCAGCCGGCCGGGATCTTTCTCGAGAGACGGAGGCCGCCCGCTTTTCAGGGAGTCGCTCTAGAACTCGATGACTGTCTTGCCGAAGCGGTCGGCCTGCGCGAAATGCGCCATTGCCTCCTTCAGCCCCTCGAAGGGGAAGCTACAGCCGATGACCGGGCGCACCCGGTGCGCCGCCATCGCTCTCAGCATGTCCTCGAAGCCGGCGCGATGGCCCACCGTCACCCCCTGAAGGCGGATCTGCCGGGTCACGATCGGCCCCAGCGACAGGCTCAGGTCAAGACCGCTCAACACGCCGATCATCGCAATCGTGCCGCCGGGCCGGATCGCCTTGAGCGACTGGCCCAGCGTCCGGGCTCCCCCCAGTTCCACGATCGCGTCGTATCCGCCGCGCTCGGCCACCAGCGCCCGGGTCGCACGGGCCCAGTCGGCGTGCCTGCGGTAATTGACGAGATGGTCCGCGCCCATTTCGCGAACACGCGCCAGTTTCTCGTCGCTGGAGGACAGCACTGTCACGGTCGCACCGTGCAACTTGGCGAACTGCAACGCGAAGAGCGCCACCCCGCCCGTCCCCTGAAGGAGCACATGATCGCCGGGACCCAGCCGGGCTTCTCCGGACACCGCGCTCCAGGCGGTCAGCGCCGCGCACGGCAGGCTCGCGGCTTCCGCATCGCCCAGGTACTCCGGGACTTTCACCACCCCCTCTTCGGACAGGCACACATAGTCGGCCATCACGCCGTCCAGAGGCCCGCCCAGCGCCGATGCGAAGGCCGCGGACGAAGGCGACCCGGCCGCCCAGTTCTGGAAGAATGTCGGACAGACCCGGTCGCCCAGCGCCACGCGGGTCACATCGGCCCCGACCTCCACCACCTCTCCCACCCCGTCGGACAGCGGAATCAGCGGCAACTCGCCCGTCGCCCGGCCATATCCTCGCTCCGGCACGATCAGATCGCGGGCATTCAACGAAGCCCGGCGCATCTTCACCAGCACCTGCCCCCGCCCGGCGCGCGGCACCTCGCGCCGGCCCTCACGCAGGTTGTCCAGCCCCCAGTCATCCCTGATTTCAAATACTCGCAAGGTTCACTCCTCCCGATAAAGTCCGCTTTTCCGGCGCCCGGTCAGCGCCGCCACCCGCTCCAGCAGCATCTCGGTCGAACCGTCCACCAGCCCCACCGCCTGGGCAGCCGCCAGATGCGCCTTCATCGGCGATTGTCCCGAAAGTCCCGCCGCTCCCAGCGCATGGAGAAGTTCCGGCATCCAGCGCCCCAGCGCCTGCGTGGCCGCGATTTTCGCCTGGGCCGACAGAAGCTGGGCCGACGCAGCCTCATCGGCAACGGCCTCAACGGCCGCCGCCGTCAGAGCCCGCGCCGCCGCGAGCGCGACCTCGCCCTCCGCGATCCGCAAGCGCCAGTGCTGATGGCCTTGCAAAGGTCGGCCGAAACTGCTGCGCTCCCGACCGAAGTCGTGCGCATTCTCCAGCGCGGCGGCCAACATGCCGCAGCACATGGCCGCCACATAGGCGCGCGCGCCGTTGATCTCGTTCAGGATTGCGCGGAATGCCCCACCCGGTGGCAACAGCATCTCACCCTCGGGCACCCGATAGGCGTCCAGCGTGAAACCGCCCGTCGGCGCCGGCACGAAGGCATCGACCGGACAGGCCCTGCGGCTCACCGCCGGGTCGTCGAGGGCCACGAGGAAGGCCGCGATCCCGTCTCGCTCGCCGACCGCCCCGGTCTGGGCGTAGACAATCGACAGGCCCGCGACCGCGCCATTGGCGATCCACGCCTTCTCGCCGTGCAGACACCAGCCGTCCTGCGACCGCCGCGCCATCGTGGAAATCGCGAAGAAATCCGACCCGGCATGAGGCTCGGTCAGCGCGGTACAGGCATGGTGGCGCCCCGCCAGAAGGTCCGGCAGGAAGCGCGCCGCCAGCGCGGGCGGGGCCGTGACGGCCAGCCTGGCCGCCACATTGTGCGTGTTGACCAGCGACAGCGCGAAGCCGAAGTCGACGCCCGCCAGGATCTCGCAGGCCTTTGCCTTTTCACGAAAGCCCAGTCCGAGCCCGCCGGCCGCGCGGTCCACCTCGATGCCGGTCAGCCCCAGCTCGGCGGCCCGTCGCAGAAGCTGTGCATTCGCCGCCGCGTCGAGGGGCCCCGCCGCCACCTGCTCCGCCAGGTCCCCGGCAGCGAAGGCGCGCACCCGATCCAGGAACCCCCGGTCGCACGCCCAGTCGAGACCGGTCATCGCGCAAGCCTCTTCTTCAGAAGGCCGAGCGCGTCGCTGGCCAACCCGACGATCCCGCGCGGCATGAAAATCGTCGCCAGGATGAGGATCAGGCCGTAGATCACCAGACGGAAACTGTCGGCAAACCGCAGGTATTCCGGCAGAAAAACGATGGCGAAGGCGCCGATGATCGGCCCCGTGATCGTCCCGCTGCCGCCCAGGATCACGGCCAGAACCGCATCCATGGACTGTGCGATGGTGAAGATTTCGGGATTGATGAAGCTCTGGTAGTGGGCGTAGAGCGCCCCGGCAAAACCGGCGAACATGGCGCTGACGACAAAGGCGAAGAGCTTGTACTTCCAGGCAGCCAGTCCGGCGGCGCCGACCAGGGTTTCGTTCTGACGGATTGCGACCAGGACCCGGCCCAGCCGGGAATTGACGATCAGGGCCGCCAGCGCGGTCACGCCCGTGGCGGCGATCAGCACGAGATAGTAGTAGGTCGTGCGGTCGGCGAAATCGATCGCGCCGTCCCGGCCGGCGCCGGGCTTGGGAATCCCCATCAGCCCGGCCTCGCCATTGGTCACATCGGTCAGGTTCAACAGGACGATGAAAATGACCATGTTGAAGGCCAGCGTGACGATGGCGAAGTAATGCCCCTTCACACGCAGGCTCGGATACCCCGCGACGAGCGCGAACAGGGCCGTGATCAGTGGCGCAATCAGGATCGTCAGCCAGACCGGAAGGCCGAAGTTCAGCCCCAGAAGGGCCGTTCCATAGGCGCCTATTCCCATGAAGCCGGCCTGGGCGATCGATACATAGCCGGTGAAGCCCTGTATCAGGTTCTGCCCCTGCGCAACGATCACCCAGATCAGCGCAAGGACCGACAGATGCAGATAGTACTTCACCGAGATAAAGGAGGGCAGGACGATCAGGCCAACCAGAATCGCAAGATAGAGAAGCCCGTTTTTTCTGGTGAGCGTCATTTCGCGCCTCCGAGCAATCCTTGCGGACGGAACAGCAGGACGACAATCATCACGACGAAGGCAATGACGTCCTTGTAGGCCGAGGACAGGAAGCCGGCCGCAAGCGCCTCCGTGACGCCCAGCACGAGGCCGCCGATGATCGCCCCGGGGATCGAGCCGAGCCCGCCCAGGATCAGCACGGCAAAGCCCTTCACGACCATCGCCTCGCCGACGCCCGGCGCGATGGCGAAGAGGGAGCCGACCATGACGCCCGCCGCGACGCCGAGCATGGTGGACATCGCGAAAACGATGAGCGGGATGCTGCGGACATTCACCCCCATCAGGATCGCCGCATCGCGGTTCTGCGCCACCGCCCGGATCGCCTGACCGGTCTTGGTTCCCTCCACGAAGGCGGTCATGGCGATGACCAGCACCGTCGCGGCCAGGACGACGTAGAGCCGCGTCTCGGGGATGGTCACCCCCGCGATCTCGAACACCCGGTCGAAGCCGGTGGGGATCACCACCTGATCGGCCCCGAAAAACTGGAGATTGAGCCCCTCGACCATCATGGTCAGCCCGAGTGCAATGATGAACGCATTGATGTGATTGGCGTTTCTGACCGGTCGATAGGCAAGGAACTCGATGAGCGCCCCCACCCCCATGCCCACGACCAGCGCGACCGGAATGGCAAGCCAGAGCGAAACGCCCTGGAAAGCCACGAGCACATAGACGAGGTACCCGCCGAACATCGACACCGATCCATGCGCGAAATGGGCGATGCCGAGGATGCCGAACACCGTGGTCAGGCCGAGGGCGATCAGCACATAGACACTGCCGATCGCCACGCCATTCGTGATCTGCTGAACAAGCTCCAGCATGGTCTCAACCGTCGACGGAGCTGAGGAAGCGGGAATAGTCCTCGGCTACCGAAGGCAGTTCCTGCACGAACACCCATTGACCGTCCTGCCACTGGAAGGCACCGTTGGTGGTGTAGGCTTGTCCGTTCTCGTCGAACATACGTCCGTCGATGGGGATGTACTGCATCACCGCCTCCTTCGGCACCGGCAGTTCCCGCAAGGCCCGGGCCACGGCGGCGGCATCCTCGGCCGTCCCGGCCTTCAGGATCGCATCGCGCAGCGCGTAGAGCTGGTCATAGGCATAGGGCGAGCTTGGCGAGGGCTGGACACCGAACCGCGCCGTGAAATTCTCGTGGTAGGCGCGACCGGTCTCGCCCGTCGACTGCAGCGTCAGTTCGGTGGGCCGCAGGTCCCAGACGCCCTCCATCTGCTCGGCGGAGACGACGCGCAGGAACTGTTCCTCGCTGCCGCTGGTGAATCCGTAACGCGGCACCTCGAGCCCCAGCTCCACCGACTGACGGTAGACGAAGGCCGCCGGCTCGACATAGCCGACCACCAGCAAGGCATCCGGCTCCAGCGCCCGGATCTTGGTCAGTTGCGGGGTCATGTCGCGGTCTTTGAGCCCAAAGGCCTCGCGCGTGACAATCTCACCGCCGCCTTTGACGAACTCGCGCTCGAAAGCGTCGACATACATGGCATAGAACGAGGTTTCGAGGGCCCCGATCACGGCAACCCGCTTGTGCCCCTTCGAGGCGACGAAGGTTCCGGCTGCGGCCCCCGTGTAGTCGGCGGGCGGGCGGGTGCGCACCAGATTGTCGATCCCGCGCGTGGTGATCGAGCGTTCGGCGGCATTGCCAACGAGCATCACCGCATCCTCGTTCTGGATGAAGGAGGCCACCGCGCCGGTCGCGCCGGAACAGCAGAAGCCGAGCAGGAAACGCGCGCCGTCCCGGTCGAGCAGCTTGCGCACGCTGTTCGAGGCTTCGGTCGGATTGGCCTTGTCGTCATAGGACAGGACCGTGATCTTGTAGGTGTCCTCGCCAAGGCGGATGCCGCCGGCGGCGTTCACCTCTTCCGCGGCCAGTTCCACCGCCCGGGCCTGCGGTACGCCGTAAACGGCGGCGGGCCCGGTCAGCGCATCGCTGACGCCGACCAACAGCTCCTTTTCCGCCGCCCCGGCCAGAGACGTGGAGGCGGCGAGCACGGCAGCGGCAAGCCCCGCGCCGATCGTGAATCTGCGTTTCATGAGTTCCTCCCTGGTGTTGTTCTTCACGCCCGGTTCCGCCGGACGGTTTCGCTCTCCCGCGCCGTTTTCAATCGCCGAGATAGGCGCGGGCGACGTCCGGGTTTTGCTGCAACGCCTCGCCGGTTCCCTCCAGAACCACCTTGCCGACCTCGAAGAGGTAAGCGCGGTCCGCCAGCTTCAGCGCCATCAGCGAATTCTGTTCGACGAGCAGGATGGTCATGCCCCTCGCCTTGATCCGGGCGATGGTTTCAGCCACCTCCGCGACGATCTTCGGGGCCAGACCGAGCGACGGCTCATCGAAGATGCACACTTTCGGTCGCGCCATCAGGGCACGGGCAATCGCCAGCATCTCCTGCTCGCCGCCCGACAGGGTGCCCGCGGCCTGGCGCGCCCGTTTCCGCAGGATCGGAAACATCTGCATCATTTCATCGAGATCGTCGGCCTGCTCCGCATCGCGGCGGGTATAGGCCCCCAGCTTCAGATTCTGGAGCACGGTCATTTCGGGAAAGACCTGGCGCCCCTCCGGACACATGGTGATGCCCGCACGCACGATCTCATGGCCGCTCGCTCCGGTGATGTCGCGGCCCTGAAAGCGGATCGTTCCGCCTCGCGGCTTCACCAGACCGCAAACGGTTTTCAGGGCCGTGCTCTTTCCCGCGCCATTGGCACCGATCAGCGCGACGCATTCCCCCTGGTTGACGTGAAAGTCGATGCCGTGCAGCACCTCGATCTGGCCATAGCCGGCCTTCAGTCCGCTGACCTCGAGCATCACGCGGCCTCCCCGAGATAGGCGTCGACGACCCTTTGATCGGACCGGATCTCGCGTGGCGACCCTTCGGCGATCTTCTCTCCGAAATTGAGCACCGTGATGCGGTCGCACACTTTCATGATCAGGGACATGTGATGCTCGATCACCAGCACCGCGTGCCCGCGGCCCCCGAGCGCCAGAATGAGATCGCTCAACCGGTCGCGCTCATGCGAAACCATGCCGGCCGCCGGCTCATCCAGAAGAATGACCGCCGGATCGGCGGCCAGCGCCGTGGCGATCATCAGGAACCGCTGATCGGCGGCAGAGACCGCCTCGATCCGGGTATCGGCGAGATCGGCAAGCCCGGTCAGCTGCAGGACCTCGTCGAGCCGACGCCGCAATTCCGGCTCCATGCGCGCGCCGGAGCGGAGCATCGACCAGACGCCACGCCTGGTCCGCGCCGGCTCCGCGCCCAGCAGAACCTGCTCGCGGACGGTAAACTCGGGAAAGACACTCGCCGTCTGGAACGTCCGCGTGAGGCCGGCCTGCACCCGGGCATATTCCGGCAGATGGTGCACCGGCTTGCCGCACAGACGGATTTCGCCCGACGTCGCGGGAAAGACCCCGGCCAGCGTGTTCACCGTTGTCGACTTCCCGCTGCCATTCGGCCCGATCAGTCCCATCACCTCCCCCCGGGCGATGCCGAAGGACAGGCCGTCGAGCGCCTTCACGCCGCCAAACGTCTTTCCGAGATCGCGAACGTCGAGTGCAAGGTCCACCGCCATCCTCCCTTCCCGCGTCTCCTCCACGCAGGCCTCCATCTGCCGGTACCTTAGTCACCGTCCCTGAGGCGCGGAATTTCAAAAAACTGTCGCACTATCCAAAAATTCGATAGCCTTGCGATGAAGCACGGCGCCTCAATTCAAAATTGCAGAAAGGGAATCGACACTTGGATCAGATCAGAAACCTGAATTCCCTTCAGATTTTCTTTGTCGTTTCGGAGTTGAAGAGCGTCAGTGCAGCGGCACGGGCCCTGACGACCAGCCAAAGCGCGGTCAGCTATCATATCAAGAAATTAGAGAACGACCTCGGCGTGCTGCTGTTCGACAGGCGCTTCGACGGGCTGGAGCCGACCGCTTTCGGCAGCCTGCTCGCCAGCCATGTCGGCAAGGGATTTGCCGAAATCCGGGCAGGGCTCAACAACATCGCCAGCCTGCGCAATGCGCGCGAGGTCTGTGTGGCCATGGTTCCAATGTTCGCCAGCCGCTGGCTGGCCCCGCGCATTGCCCATTTCTGGGAGGCCCATTCCGATGTCCAGCTGAGCTTCGTTCATCATGGCAACAATTACACCGAGCTGCCGCGGGGCACCCTGAATGCGGACATGGGCGTGCAATGGGGGCTTGGCAGATGGCCCGGTTTCACCGCGCAGGAGATTTTCGCCGACGACCTGGTCGTTGTCTGCAGCCCCGTCTATCTGGAGCGGACCCGTATCGGGACGGAGGCCGACCTTGCCCATTGCCGGCTGCTGCATGTCAACGATCACGACCTGTGGGGCGAATGGTTCGCGGATGTGCTCGGTTTCCCGCCCGACCCCCGGAACCGGATGCTGCTGGAGGACCGGAGTTTCCAGCTCAGCTCCACCCTGAACGGCGTCGGCGTCTCGCTGATGGTGAAAAGCTTCGTACAGGATGAATTGTCCGCCGGCACCCTGGTCAACCCGCTGGGGCGCACCTATCCGACGCAGTGTCGCTACTATCTGGTCCAACCGGAGAATTTCGCCCTGTCCGGGCCGGCCAGGAAATTCCGGTCGTGGCTGTTGCAAGCGACCAAGGGGCAGAGCGGTCGGTCGATCCACACCCTGCCCGGTGCAACGCCGGCACACTAGTCGACGCCGCAGAATTGCCCGCAGGGCACGACGACAAGCGGCCAGGCTCGGCCTCCGCCCCGATCGGCCGGCGCTATCGCAGAAGCAAGGCCGGATACCAGCTGACGGCCACGACCTGATCGAAGACCAGCATGAGGACCGCAAGGCAGCCGAGCGCATAGGGAACGGCGACCTTCCAGCCATACCCACCCCAGACCAGAAGATAGAGTCCGGCGAAGAGCGGCAGGGCGACACGCTGACCGAGAAGGATCGTGACGCCGACGATGGCCAGCATCCACAAGGCGAAATGCAGGACACGACCGAGCGGCTGGGGCGGCGTGCCGAGCCCCCTGCCCGCGGCGCGATCGGCCTGCAGATGGCGCAACGCGACAGCCAGGGCCGCCACGGCCAGGACCGCGCCGGGAGTGCCGGTCATGACCGGAAAGCGGGCACTGTTCGCGGGCCAGTCGGCGGCAAGGACCGCGGCGGCGACGAAGACGCCGGTGAGGATGACGAGAGGCAGCAGCTGATCGACCGGCCGCGCCGCAACCGCGCCCGGTCGCGGCACGCGCGCGCCTGAGCTATCCGCCGGAGCGGAGTTCTCTCGCCGGACATGGCTCCAGATCGCATAGCCGAGCGATACGACGACCATCGCGGCGAGCACCATGACGATCGGCCGACCGATCCAGCCATAGCCGTTGTAGGCGGACAGCGAGATGGCGAGTGCGTTTTCCATGATCGGGCCGAGAATGATGCCGAGCACCAGCGGCGCGCGCGGGATGCCACCGCGCTTCATCAGATAGCCGAACGTGCCGAACAGGAGCAGCGCGCCCCAGTCGCCCATGTTGCTGGTGGCAAGCCAGGCCCCCATGAACAGGAACAGGCAGACGCCCGGCACGATGAGATGGCCGGGCACGAAGGTGAGCCGGACGAGATAGCGGCCGAACAGGAACAGAAGCCCGGCCCCGACCACATTGGCGATCACCATCGTCCACATCATGGAAAAGGTGATGTCGAGCTTGGTGGTCAGCATCTGCGGGCCCGGCTGCAGGCCCTGGATGAGCAGGGCGCCGAGCAGGATCGCCATCGGCGCGCTGCCGGGAATACCGAAGGTGACCGTCGGGATGAGGGCGGCGCCCTTCTGGGCGTTGTTGGCCGCTTCCGGCGCGATCACGCCCCGGATGTCGCCCTCGCCGAACCTGCTCTTGTCCCGGGAGCTCTGCACGACGTGGCCGTAGGCGATCCAGTCGACAATGGAGCCGCCGAGCCCCGGCAGCAGTCCCACGTAACAGCCGATCGCGCTGGAGCGCAGGACGAGCCACCAGTTGCGAATGGCATCGCGCACCCCGTCGAGCATGCGCGAGCGCGTCTCGGTCTTGTCGACGCGGGAGATGGAGGTATTGCCGACGGCCAGCGCCAGCAGTTCCGGCAGGGCGAACAGGCCGAGGATCACGGGAATCAGCGGCAGGCCCTCGAACAGATAGATGACATCGAAGGTGTAGCGCGGGATCGCGTCGGTCGGCGAATAACCGATATACGAAATCAGCAGCCCGAAGAGGGCGGAGATGAGGCCGAGCAGGATCGAGCCCCCCGACAGCGACGCCACCATGGTGAGCGCCAGAACGCCGAGCATGAGGAATTCCGGCTGGGCGAAGGCGAGAATGACCGGCTGCAGGATCGGGATCGACAGGCCGAGGAACAGCGCGCCGAGCAGCCCCCCGGCAGCGGAGACGAAGAAGGCGGCGCCGAGCGCGCGCGCCGCCTCGCCCTTCTTTGCCAGTGGATACCCGTCAAGGATGGTGGCCTGGGATGCGGACGTGCCGGGAATGCCGAGCAGCACCGAGGCCAGCGTGTCGCTCGTCGTGGTGACCGCGTACATGCCGAGCAGGAAGGCGAAGGCGGCGACCGGCTCCATGGTGAAGGTGAAGGGCAGCAGGATCGCCATGCCGACGAGGCCGGACAGGCCCGGCACCGCGCCGAAATAGAGGCCCAGGATCGTGCCGAACAGAAGATAGCCAATGGCCGGCCAGGCCAGGACGGCCGCAAGGCTGCTCAGGATCAGGTCGTACATCGCGATCTCCGTGGCACTCGCCGGACGCCGTGCCGTCGCCGCGGCGAGCGGGCCGGCGCCGCCTGGTTCCCGCCCGCTGCACGCAGCCGGGCAGGCGATGCAAGCCGGACGGTCAGGCTTGAAACAGTCCCGGACCCGGCCGGCCGACCGCCATGCGATCGCCCGGCCGGAGCCGGTCAGTTGTCGGAGCCGGCGGCGATGTAGTCGCTGAGGAAGCTCACCAGGTCGGCGTCGATGTCATCCAGGGACTCGATCAGCGCCGTGGTTTCCTCGCCGTGCGAAATGACAGGCTTCGCCTGGAATGCCTCCTCGTATGCGCCAAGGAATTCCTCGTCAGTCTCGAGCGCCTTCCAGGCTTGACGCAGGGCATCGATCGCCGCCTCGGGCGTGCCGAGCGGGACGAAGGAACCGCGCTGCAGGCTGGTCTTCAGATTGTTGACCGCCTCGAAGACCTCATAGACCTCACCGGAGGGGTCTTCGCCGTGGACGGACCGGTAGTAGTCCCGGAATGTCGGGATGTCGGGCAGGCTCGGATCGAGGACGTCGTTCCCGTCCGCATCGACGACCGCATAATAGAAGAGCGGCATGGCAATGCCGGTCTCCACCATCGACGGCACCACGGAGGACCGGTAACTGGCGATCGAGCCACAGGAATACTGCGCCTCGTTCTGGAGGACCGCGGCGGAGGCGCCGGCCAGCCCCTTGTAGCCGGTCACGTAATTGTAGTCGACGCCCAGCACGTCGAGCGACAGGCGCATGCGGATGTCGTGCGTGCTGGTGGGACGGATGCCGGACGCGTTGAAGGTCTCGGCCTTCAGGAGATCGGCCGGCTCCTCGATGCCGGGCGGCGTATCACGGCGCACGTAGCAGATCTGCGGCACGGCGAGCGAGGACAGCCAGACAAAGTCCTTAAAGCGGGTATCGAGCCCCGTATCGCCGAGAACTTCGGTGAAGACCGGCGGCGAGAAGATCGCTACGGTCAATCCGTCCGGCTTGACCACATCCGCCATGTAATTCATGCCGATCATGCCGCCGGCACCGGCGCGGTTGCGGGCGACGATCGTCGGATTGCCGGGAATGTGCTTGCCGAGATGCCGGGCGATCAGCCGCGCCTCGACATCGGTCGGGCCGCCGGCGGAATAGTTGATCAGAACCTCGATGGTCTTGCCTTCGTAGAACGGCGTCTCGGCACGGGCCGGCACGGATGCCAGCCCGATGGCAAGCACTGCCGTCGCGGCGATTGTGTTCGATACACTCATGGCTCTCTCCTCCTCCTCGCATCGGTTCCGGGACGCCCCTCCCTCTCCTCACATGGGTTCCGGGACGTCCGGTGCGGGCTCACGCACCGGAACGGCAGCTCGCACCCCTCAAACTGCTGACAGTTTTTCCAAGTCTTGCAAGAAACCAAGCATTGTCAATTCATATACATTTGGTTTTTCGCGGTTTTTTGGCAGCGCGAAATGCTGAGAAATTGTTTTCTGCACCTAATCTCCCTTTTCTGTTGACACTTTGAACATCCGTGAGATCACATGCGGAACGCTCGGGCAGCGAAGGAGGAGAGCGAGACATGGCTCAGGCACGCGACGACGGTCACGCTGCGGACGATCGAACCGGCGGGCAGCGCTTCGACGTCGCCTATTCGGATCTGCGCGACTGGATCGCCGAGGCCGAGGCACTGGGGGAACTGGAGGTGCTGACCGGCGTCGACTGGCAGGAGGGCATCGGCGCGGCCACGGAACTCGTCAGCCATTCCGACACAACGCCGGCCCTTCTGTTCGACGAGATCCCGGGCCACGCCAAGGGCTTCCGGGTGCTCACCAACATCTTCGGCGGCCAGCGCAAGGCAATGACGCTGGGCTTTCCCGCCCATTACGACAAGCAGGCGCTGAGCAACGGCTTTTCCGAGATCTACCGGCCGAACGACACCCTGATCCCGCCGGCGATCGTGGACACCGGACCGATCCTGGACCATGTGCTGGAGGGCGACGCGGTCGACCTCGACATCTTCCCGACACCCTTCTGGCATCCGGGAGACGGCGGCCGATATATCGGAACCGGCAGCTTCAACCTGACCCGCGATCCCGACAGCGGCTGGCTCAATCTCGGCTGCTACAGGGTGATGCTGAACGACCGCCAGAGCCTGTCCTACAACGCCGGACCGGGCAAGCACGGCCGCCTGCACCATCAGAAATATGCCGCGCGCGGCGAACATATGCCGGTCGCCATCGTCGTCGGCGGCGATCCCCTCACCTTCCTTCTTTCCGGCATCGAGGCGCCGGCCGAGATCAGCGAATACGACATTGCCGGGGGCATGCGGGGCCGGCCGCTCGAACTCGTCCGCGGCCGCCACACCGGCCTGCCCTTCCCCGCCAATGCCGAAATCGTCATCGAGGGTTTCGTCGACCCCGAGGCCGTGGTGCCCGAGGGACCGTTCGGAGACTGGACCGGCACCTATACGGAAGCCGGCCGCAAGCGCCCGCTGGTCCGGGTTTCTGCGATCTATCACCGCAAGGATCCGATCCTGCTCGGCTTCATTCCCCAGAGCCTGCCGGACGAATACTCGCGTTTCCGGGCGATCACGCGGACGGCAATCGTGCGGCGCAACATCGAGGCAAGCGGCATTCCCGGCATAGCGGGCGTATGGTGCCATGAAGTGGGCGGCGCCCGCATGCTCACCGTCGTCGCCATCGAGCAGCGCCATCCCGGCCACGCGCGTCAGGCCGGCCACATTGCCTGTCAGTGTCATGCCGGCGCCTATGGCGGCAAATGGGTGATCGTCGTCGACGACGATATCGATCCGTCCAACCTGGACGAGGTGATCTGGGCGGCGCTCACCCGCTCGGATCCGGTAACATCCACCGACTTCATCCGCGGGGCATGGACGTCGCCGGCCGATCCGCGCATTCCGCCGGAGCAGCGGGCGGCCGGCGATATCACCAATTCCCGGATGATCATCGACGCCTGCATCCCGTTTCACTGGCGCGACCGGTTTCCCGCGAGTTCCCGGCCGACGCCGGAACAGCGCGCCGCGGCCAGGGCGCGTTTCGGTCATCTCCTGCGATGAATGCCGCTTCGGTCCGACGCCTCAGTCGAGCGGCACCCAGCGTGGCGGTGTCGCCCCGGCATGGCGCGACAGCCCCACGCGGTATTCGTACCGGTCCGGCCGGTAGAGCGAGCGGATGAACTGAACGGGCCGGCCGACCGTGTCGCGCACGACGCGCCACATGGAGATCAACGCCGTGCCGACCGGCACGTCGAGGCGCTCGGCGACCTCCCCCTCGGCATTGACGGCGGACAGGCCCTGCTCGACCCGGTCGACGCGGATGCCGGCGGCTTCCAGCGCGGCGAGCACCGGGCGGTTGCCGAGCAGATCCGGGTCGATGCTGTCGGCTTCCGGGAAGCGCACATGACAGGTGACATGCGAGATCGGGCCATCCGGGCGGTGCCGGACACGCACGACCTGGAGAACGTCCGAACCGCCCGCCACTTCCAGGCGCCGTGCCACCTCCGCATTGGCGGCAAGGGTGGCAAAGCGGATCGGCTCGACGGTCGTGACAAGCTGGAAGTCGTTGATGTTCTCAAGCAAGCCGCCGAAGTTCGACCGGTCGCCGCCGCCCAGGACGGCATCGTTGACGAAGGTGCCGCGGCCGCGCTGGCGCCAGATGAGGCTCTGCTCCTCTAGAAGCACCATGGCCCTGCGAACGGTCACGCGCGACACGCCATAGAAGGCGGCGAGTTCCGCTTCCGTCGGCAAGGGCCGCGGCGGCGGCCAGACGCCGGCGACGATCTTCTGACGCAAGGCGGCATAGAGCCGGTGGTAACGCGGGATCTCGCCGCCGGCCGGTTCGCCGCCGGCCCTGGCCGGCGTGCCCTGCGGCGGGGGCGCGGGACTCGGGTCGGTGCCCGTCCCGGCCACGGCCGGGAAGAGTGAGGTCCGGGATTTCGCGATCGGCATGAACGGTTCTCCGCAAGCAACGACCGGTCGTCGTCGGGTCGGGACGACCAAGATCTCCGGCGGGTGGTTACAGCGCGCCGACCAACTCGGGACACGATCGGCCGAGGGCCCCGGATGCCGCGAGGCCCGCCTGCCCCGTCAGCCACCAGGCGCCGCAGAGATTGGACGACAGGATCGGCCGCGCCACATCCTTCCGTGCCGCTTGAATGGCGGGAATGGTGATCATTCCGGTGCCGCTCATCACGGTTGCATCCGCGTCCTCGAACGGCACCCGCTCCAGAAGCGCGGCGACATCCTGCGTCGTCATATCGTAGGCGCGGAATTCTTGCTGATCCTTGACGACGTGGCGCACGGTGAAGCCTGCCGCCTCCCAATAGGCAACGGCCTTGTCCGTCAGCCAGCCGGGATAGGGCGAGACAAGATTGAGGCGCCGGGCGCCGAGCGCGACAAGCGCCTTGCGGATCGCAAGGCTCACGGTGAGCACCGGTGCGCCGGCCGCCGCGGTCAGGCGCGCCGCGAGCGCCTCGTCGCCGTCGGGGCCGAGCCGGTAGCTCGGGCCGGTCAGACCGATCAGCAGCGAGGACGGCTTGAGCGCGCCGAAGCTTTCATAGAGCGCGTCGTAGTTGCGGACATAGCCTTCATTGCGGGTCTCGAGACGCGTCGAGGCGGACACCGGAAGGCGCGTGGTGTAGAGGGTCACTCCGGCGGGCAGAAGATAGTGCAGTTCCGGTTCGACCGTCGGATTGGCCGGCGGCGTCGCCACGGCGAGCCGTCGGCGAAGCTCGAGTTCGGGCGGTACGATTGCCCTGCGTTTCAGCGTTGTCGTCATTGCGCGGCCTCCCCTGACCTGGCACCGGCGCCGAAGGGGCGCGGCGCGATATCGAGCATGGCGCCTTCCACGAGAAAGGCGCGGGTCGCCTCCGGATCGGCGGCGCGGGCGCTGACGGTTTCCAGCCACGTGGCAGCATCCCCGACGCTGCGGTCGGTGCGCGGGATCAGAAAGTCGGTGGCGATGCGGTGGCGTTCCTCGGCATAGGCGTCGAGAGCGGCATGACGACCGGTCTTCATCGCCTCGGTCATGGCGGCGGCGAGTTGCCAGGCATCGTGCAGCCCGCAATTCATGTTCATGCCGCCGCGCGTATTGGTGACGTGCACGCTGTCGCCGGCGAGAAAGATCGCACCGTCCCTATAGCGCGACGCAACACGCTTCGACGCCGAATAGATGTCGGTATTGAGCAGTGGCGGCAGCCCGTCGGCCATCGGCAGAACCTCGCGCAGCCGCGCCAGCATCCAGTCGGGTTGCAGCGCCTCCTCGTCGGGCACGGAGACCGGCAGGCGAAGGATGATGCGCCAGCAATCCGGCATGCGAAGCAGGCTGATCGACGCCTCGCCGTTGAACACATAGGTGACCGGCGCCAGACCCGGCAGCCAGGCCTCAAGGTCCATATCTGTCATCAGGCGCAGCACCTTGGTGGAATAGGCGCTGCCGTCGAAGGCAATCCCCAGCCGGTCGCGAATGGCCGAACGGGCACCGTCGGCGGCAATCAGATACCGGCCGCGCACGGTTTCGGAGACGGCAGAGCCCACGACCGTGACCGCCACGCCCCCGCCCTCGTTCACGGCGTCGGCGACCTCGGCACCGAAGCGGACTTCGGCGTGTTCGTGGCCGGAAAGGCGGGCCAGAAGAAGCGGCGTGACACGCGACTGCTCGAGATGCAGGCGGAACGGATAGCGCGTCTCGCCGGCCAGAAGCCCGAGATCGTATTCGGCGATGATCCCCGCATCGATCGTGCGATACTGGATCCGGTCGATGCGCTGGCCTTCCGCCAGGATCGGCTCGATGACGCCGAGCGCATCGAGGATCTCGAGCGTCGACGGATGAAAGGTGGACGCCTTCGAGGCGGCCGTCAGGCTGTCGCGCTTTTCAAGAACGAGGACCGGCACACCGCGATCGGCCAGCGCGACGGCAACGGATAGTCCGACCGGCCCCGCCCCCGCAACGATGACCCGGTTCGCGATGGCGGCATGTCGCGCGCCTGACATCATCCTGTTCCCTCCCGCGAAGTCTATTGGCGGCAGAGCCACCGCCCGCGCGCGTCAGACGCACCGGACTCCCTCCGCTCGCACGACCTTTGAAAGACTTAACTGTAGACAGTTTTGCCGATTGGACGGAGGGATGCAAGGTCTTCAGAAGGAAAACTTCTCTTTCTGCGCCAATTTGCTCAATAGAATTGCGTTCATCCCCAGAACGATCAAGTTAAAACCAAATGTATTGTCGACACTGACATGAACCGAGCTCGGGACATGCGGCCGACCGACCGGCTCAGTCCGGCATTGGCAGACCGCGTGCGATCTTGAGGGCCTTGACCGCCTCCTTCAGCGCTCCGGCGAGCGGGAGGGCGCGCCGGGCGGCATCGGCCTCGGACAGCAGGATCATCAGATCCTTCTCCGCCCACAGCATGCCGCGTTCGTCGGCGCGGGTGCGCAAGGCCCAATTGTCGGCACTGCCAAGCGCCAGCGCCGCGCGAAGGCGCTCCCGGTCGACACCCATGGCCTCGGCGAGATCGAGCCCCTCGACCGTGGCCGTGAGGCAGGCCCAGAGGATCATGTTGCTGATCATCTTGGCGGTCTGGCCGCCACCGAGCGGACCGACATGAACGATGTCGGAACAAAAGCTCTGGAAGACCGGGCGACAGGCGGCGACCGCCGCATCCGGGCCGCCGGCAAACATCAGGAGTGTGCCGTCGGCGGCCGCCGCCTCGCCGCGCGAGACCGGCGCGTCGACCAGCACGACCCCCGTGTCGGCAAGACGCGCGCCCAGTCGCTTGATCGCGGCGGGCGGAACGGTCGACGCGATCGCGATGATCAGGCCGGCCGGGGCAGCGGGGACCAGACCGCCGTCACCGAACAGGACCAGCTCCACCTCCGCCTCGAAGCCGACCATCACCACGATCAGGTCGCAGCACCGGGCGAGGTCGGCAGGTCTGGCACGAAGTGTCACGCCGGCACGCCGCCCGGCCTCGGCCGTTGCCGGGTTTGCGTCCACGCCCTGCACGTCGAAGCCGGCACGGAGCAAGGATAGAGCGATCCCCATCCCCATCCGCCCCAACCCGACGATCCCGACAGACGGCATTGCCGAAGCTCCCCTGGCGCTTGTCCTTCCGGACGGGCTCGCCTGAGCGAAGGGACTTCGCGCAGGCTCGACAATTTGGAGCACGGCGTTGCCGGACAAGCCGGGCAACTGGCCCCCGCACTAAGCCGCGCCGAGCTGACGCAACGGCCCCGGCGCGAGCCGGGTGGAGACGAATTTCTCATGCGTGTAGAAGCGCTCGCAGGCCGCGCCGCCCTCGCGGCCGACACCCGATTCCTTGAAGCCGCCAAAGGGCGCGCGCAGGTCGCGCATCATGCTCGCGTTGACCATGACACCACCGGACCGCAGGCGCGGAACGACGGCGTTGACGGTCGGCAGATGGTCCGACCACACATAGGACATGAGGCCGAAATCGGTGCCGTTGGCGATTGCCACCGCCTCCTCGATCCCGTCGAAGGGCAGGAAGGTCGCGAAGGGGCCGAAGATTTCCTCCTGCGCCACGCGCGTCTCGTTGGACGCGGCGACCACGGCCGTCGGCCTGACGAAATAGCCATTGCCCAGGCTCTCGTCGCGGACACCGCCCGTCACGAGCCGGCCGCCCTCGTTCCGCGCGAGTTCGGCATAGGACAGGACGCGGTTCATATGCTGCTCGGAGGCCACCGGCCCCATCTCGGTCGCATCGTCGGTCGGATCGCCGAGCCGGATACGCTCGGCCCGCTCGGCGAACCGCGCCACGAAGGCGTCGAAGACCGGCCGCTCCACCAGGATGCGCGAGCCGGCGAGACATTGCTGACCGGCATTGGTGTAGATGCCGAGCAGCGCGCCATCGAGCGCCTGGTCGAGATCGGCGGAGGCGAAGACGATGTTGGCGGACTTGCCGCCGAGTTCCGTCATGCAGGGTATGAGATTGCGGGCCGCGGACGCCATGATGGCGCGGCCGGTCTCCGTGCCCCCGGTGAAGGAGACCAGGTCGACGTCCGGATGCGCAACGAGCGCCGCACCCGTCACCGGCCCGCGTCCATTGACGACATTGACGGCGCCCTCCGGCAGCCCCGCCTCGTGCAGGAGTTCCACCAGGCGGACAAGCGCCGAGGGCGTCTGCTCGGACGGCTTCAGCACGCAGGTATTGCCGAATGCCAGCGCGGCGGCGACTTTCATGGAGCCGAGCGAAATCGGAGAATTCCACGGCGCGAGCAGGGCGGCGACGCCGATGGGCTCACGCGCCACGACCGTGCGATAGCCTTTCACCTGGTCGTAGACGACACCGGAAGACTGGCCGATATACTCGGCGAAGAAACGGAAGCAACGCGCCGTGCGCTTCAGATAGCGCGTCAGGAGATCGCGCATGGGCTTGCCGGTGTCGAGGCATTCGAGGCCGGCGAGAAGCGGGATGTTGGCCTCGATGACCTCGGAGAACCGGCAGAGACGGTCTTGCCGCTCCTCGACGCCGAGACGCGGCCACGGTCCGCGATCGAAGGCGCGGCGCGCCGCGGCGACGGCGCGGTCGATATCGGCGGCCTCGTCCTCGACCAGCGTCGCGACCCGGCCGCCGGTTGCCGGATAGAAGACCGGGATCTCGGCCCCACCGCCGCGCACCGGCACCCCATCGATCAGCGCCGTCACGGTCTGCCGGATGTCGCTGTCAGCAAGCGGCAGCTTCATCGTCCCTCCCCCATCGTCATTCCTGTCCTCCCGCATCGAGCCGACGGTCCGCGCAGAACCCGCGTCGATTGTCCCGTCGCACCGCAACCGCGCGGCCCTCCACAGCCGCAAGGCAGCGACGACCGCGCCGCGCGGGCCGCACCCGCATCGCCTCACTCCGCGAACTCGCCTCATTCTGTTAACACTTTGCTATCACAACGCTGCAACATGGGTCAACATGACGCAGCGATGGCTCGTGACATCCTGCTCACGCAAAAGCCGTGAGCGCGTGTTCCTGGCGCAACAGCATGCATCGGGGACGACGGTCGCTGCGGACATGATTTCCAAGGCTTCGATATATTTATCTGATTATATTCATTTTTTTATTCCACCCCGCCAATCCGGCGCCCCATTGCGCGTGTCCGGCCCGGATGTCCGACAAGCGTCCGGACAAGAGGCAGCGCACCCGCGCTCGATTGCGGTCTTTCGCGCGCTCAACCCGCCACAAACTAAAAGTGTCAACATTTTAGGATCACGATCGCGTCGTTGAATCCGGCAATGCGGTTGACGACGCTTCCTCCCAGGCGAAACCCGGCGGTGCGTTCATCCGGCCGAGAGCCCGCTCCAGACCGTCGGCGATCCGTAGCAGGCGCGCCTCGCCATAAGCAGGCGCCGAAAGCTGAACGGCGAGCGGCAGACCGGTCCGCGACACTCCGACGGGCATGGACAGCGTCGGATCGCCCAGGAGATTGAAGGGCGTGCGCATATGGCGCCGATAGGTCGCGGCGAGCGCGGCCGGATCGTCGATCCGGCAGGGAAGCGTGAAGGACGACAGGCCGACCACGGCATCGACCGCCGCTGTCGCGCGCCGATAGCGCGCGATGAGTTCGGCGCGCGCCTGTTGAGCGACGATGAAGTCGGACGCGCTGAGGGCGGCACCGGCCTGCAGCTTTTCGCGGCTGATCGCGCAGTAGTCGTCGGGTCGTTCCGCAAGCCAGGCCCGGTGCACCGTATGGGCCTCGGCGCGGTGGATCGTCAGCGCCGTGGCCTGAAGCGCATCAAAGGGCGGCAGATCGTCGAGCGCGACGATCTCGGCGCCGGCATCGCGCAGGGCGGCAAGGGCATTGTCGAAACCCGCCTCGATCTCCGGATCGATCGCTCCCCCGGCCGCCGCGTGAAAGGCGTCGAGCGTGCCGATCCGCAGGCCCTCGAGATCGCGCCCGAGTTCCGCGCCATAGGAGCCGCCCCCTCGGGCGGGCTCGGCGATCACATCCATGACGCGCGCGCAATCGTCCACGGTGCGGGTCAGCGGCCCGACATGGTCGAGCGAAAAGGCAAGCGGAAAACAGCCCCGGCGCGGCACCGCGTCATAGGTGGGCTTCAGGCCGACGAGGCCGCAGGCCGTGGCAGGGCTGCGCACCGATCCCAGCGTATCCGTGCCGATCCCCGCCATTGCGAGCCCGGCGGCGACCGCGGCGCCCGACCCGCTGGTCGATCCGCCCGGATGATGATCCCGGTTCCAGGGATTGCGCGCCGGCGGGAAAGGCAGGTCGAAGGTCGGGCCGCCGGTGCCGAACTCGTGAAGGGCGGTCTTGCCGAGGAGAACGGCTCCGGCCGCCGCGAGCCGGGCGACAACGGCGGCGTCCGCGGTCGCCGGCTCTTCGGGCACGATCCGCGAATGGCATGTCGTGACCATGCCCGCGACATCGAAGATATCCTTCAGGCAATAGGGGATGCCGTGCATCGGGCCATGATCCACGCCGGCGCGAAAAGCGGCATCGGCCCGCTCGGCCGCGGAAAGCGCCGGCTCCTCCATAACGGTCAGATAGGCATCGATCCGATCATCGAGCCGCGCAATGCGGTCGAGATGAAGCCGGGTCAGGTCGACGCTGGTGATCGCACCGGCGCGCAGGAGGCGACCGGCCTCCGCAATGGTCGGACAGCAGGTCATGATGCGCCCGGCCCATTGTCTGGCGCGACGTCCGGCGCGACGTCTGGCGCAAAGTCTGGCGCAAAGTCTGGCGCGACGTCCGGCACGAACCGGTAGGCCGGCTCGGCCGTGGGATCGAGGGCAATGCCGGGATCGAACCCGACACGGCGATCGTGTCCACCGCCCGGTCCCGCCGAACGCCCCGTGACCTTGGCGACCGGGCCCGCCTGCCGGACCTTCGCCGTCAACGGCCCTGTCCGCTCTTGGTCCGTCGTCCCCGGTCCGCCCGTCCGCAAGCCGGCGGCCTCCCGGCCTTCGGTCGTGTCGGTATCGTCTGACATCATGCCCGGTTTCCTCCCGTTTCTCCCGCCCCTCTCCCCCGCCTCTCGATGGACCGGCATGGCGCGCGCCCGGCCGTACAGGCCTTCCCCGCCCGGGCCCTGCCAGCTTGGGCCTTTCCATCCGGCACGGCCTTGACTAAAGTGTCAACACTTTTTGGACAACGTCCCGTTGCGCCAACCGGGTCGATGCAGACCCTTGGGCGATTGCGAAGGACAGGGAGGAAGACAGCGCATGGAGAGCGAACAACCGGCCTGGCCGGCAGGCCGTGCCCCGGCGCATGACAGCCGGCGCAAGATGCGATTTCCGATCGGCCGAAGCCGTCCGATCGAAAGGAACGCGTTCACGCTCAATATCTTGCAGCATAGTGTCGTCGGCGGTGCCGGTCAGCTTTTGCGCAACCTGCTCATGCCCGTTGCCGTCGTCCGACCCGCCGGCATGCAGACGTTCATGCAACCGGCCTTCGCCCGGACTGGTGCGATCCCGCAATCCGCCACTTTCGATCAACGCGTGGTTCCTTCATGACCGCATCGCCACCCATGATCATCGGCATTTCGGGAGCGTCCGGGGTCATCTACGGGATTCGGGCCCTGGAAATCCTGCGCATGCTTGGCATCGAGACCCATCTCGTGGTCACCAAATCGGCGGAAATGACCATGCGCTCCGAGGTCGACATCGCACCGCGCGACGTCAAGGCGCTCGCCGATCACTGCCATCCGGTCGGCGATGTCGGAGCATCGATCGCGTCCGGTTCGTTTCGCACGCGCGGCATGCTGATCCTGCCCTGCTCGATCCGCACGATGGGCGAGATCGCCACCGGCGTGACGTCGTCGCTTCTGCCCCGCGCAGCCGACGTCGTCCTCAAGGAGCGTCGCAGGCTGGTGCTCGGCCTCAGGGAAACGCCGCTCCATCTCGGCCACATGCGCTCCATGACGGCCGTCACGGAGGCCGGCGCGATCGTTGCGCCGCTGGTGCCGGCCTTCTATACCCGGCCCACGCAGATCACCCAGATCATCGACCATTCGGTCGGCCGGCTGCTCGATCTGTTCGATATCGATGCCGGCATTGCCGGTCGCTGGGCCGGGCGGGGCTGAGCCTTGGCCCGTCGCTTGCGCAAGGTTTTCGTCGCCACCGCAACGCTTGCCGTTGCTGCTGCGGGAGGGCTCGGCGCGAGCGTCCTCGGTCTGCCTCTACCGTGGCTCCTGGGATCCCTGATCGGCACCGCCCTGCTCGCCGTCAGCGGCCTCAGGATCGCGGGCAAGCCGCCGGCCTTTCCCGAACGGATCCGTCTGGCTGCCGTGCCGGTGATCGGCGTCATGATCGGCGCGGGGGTCAGCGCCGACGTCTTCTCCGCTCTCGGCCAGTGGTGGCCGAGCCTCCTGCTGCTGGTGCCGTTCATCCTGGCGCTGCAGCTGGTCAATTTCGCCGTGTTTCATCGTCTCGGCGGTTACGATCTGCCGACGGCCTTTTTCGCTGCAAGCCCCGGCGGGCTCATCGAGTCGGTGCTGATCGGCGAGAGCCGCGGCGGCACGGTCGCCCTCATGAGCATGCAGCATTTCAGCCGCATCGCGCTCAGCGTGCTCATCATTCCCGTCCTGTTCACCTTCGTCACCGGCCAGAGCGTCGGCAGCGCTGCGGGTGCCAGTCTTGCCGCCCCCGAGAACGGCAGCCTGACGGTGCGCGACGCCGTGCTGCTGGCCGCCTCCGGCCTCGTCGGCACTGTGGCGGGCCGCGCCCTTCGCCTGCCGGCGGCCATCATGATCGGGCCGTTTCTCGCGAGTGCGGCCATCCATGCGGGCGGTTTGACGAACGCCAGCGTCCCGACGGTCCTGGTCATGGCGGCCCAGGTCATCCTCGGCCTTGGCATCGGACTGCGCTTCGTCGGCCAGGGTCGGTGCACGCTCGCGCATGGCTTCGGCCTCGCCCTCGTCGCCCTGAGCCTGTCGCTCGGCCTCGCCGGCCTCATCGCCATCGCCCTGTCGGCATCGGGAATTGCCACGCCGGAAGCAGTGTTTCTGGCCTTCGCACCCGGCGGGCTCGCCGAAATGAGCCTGATCGCGATCTCGCTCGGCATTTCGCCGGTCTTCGTGACGACCCATCACGTCCTCCGGATCGTCATCGCCATCAGCCTGTCGAGCCTGGTTTTCCGGCTGGTCTGCGCCGTCTTGAACCGACGCGGGCGCATGCCGCGCGCGTGACGCGCCGCGACGGAGCACGTCGTGCGCAAACGCCTCGGCAATTGCCTCTCTCCCCCTCCCGGCTGACTGTCTCGCAACAATCAGCGTCGGGCGGTCGATCCGGATGAACAACCAGGTAAGAGATTACAGCTGGTACGGGCCATTGCTTGAGGTCCGAAGACTGCCGCCCCCGAGACACCGTTTCCGGCCCGCGTGGCGCCGGAGCAGGTCCGCGGCCCCTCCCGCATACTCGTCGAAAACAACGAAAACACCCGGCCGCAGCCCGATCGGCAGAACGCGTTCGCTATTGCGAATGGCCAAGGGGGGGACGGACGAAACTCGAGCCCGAAGCCATTGCGCTTCGGTCTGGCGGTGGCAAGACGCAAATGAAAATGGCGGAGCTTCCGAGAGAAAGCTCGAACCCGACGGGTTCGCAAGGCGAAGAGCCGTCCGAGCCGATGCGAGGTCCCGACTGGAGCGAAGCCCGAAGGGCGACGGCGCGAAGTCAGAGAATGGCGGAGGGGACGGGACCGGGGGCGAACGTTCTCTACCCCATAAACCATTGTTTCTATTTGCTAGACCATATTTGAGATCGCTATCCGCACAAGAGGCGACTGCCACCCAAAACAAAACGTCGAGGACCCACGGCTATTCCGCCGCATGAGCCACGCGGTCCTGCCTTGGCGCGCGGCCGAACTTGCGGGCGTATTCCCGTGAGAACTGGGCCGAGCTTTCGTAACCCACCCCGAAGGCGATCTCGGAGACCTTCCCGTTCGTGCTGCGCAAGGCTTCGCGGGCGCGCAACAGGCGCAGGTCCTTTTGGTATTGCAGCGGAGACGTGCCGGTCACCGCCTTGAAATGCTCGAAGAAGGCGGAACTGCTCATGCCGGCCCGCTCCGCGAGATCACCGACCACCAGCGGGCGGGCGAGGTCCGACTGGATTTCGCGCGTGGCCTGGAAGATGCGGCTGGCCGTCGTCTCGTGCCAGAGGAGCCTCCGCAACGTCTCGGCATGGGGGCCGAGGAGGAGCCGCGCATGGATCTCGCGCGCCGCGATTGGGGCCAGCAGGCGGCGCGAGTCTTCGCCCTCGCAATGGCGCAGGTATCGCAAGAGCGCCTCCTCCATCTCCGGATCGGTCTGGCAGAGTGAGATCGAGAACGGGTCCGGCTGACCCGTGGCGCGCGCCCCCACCAGGTCGGCGGCAAGGCCGCGCAGGAGGTCGAGGTCGATCGGGAAGACCAACGCGACGTAGGGGCGATCCGGCGCCGCTTCGGTGATGCGCGAGACGACGGGCAGGGCATGGCTGACGACAAGGGATTGGCCGTCGGCCACGCGCAGGGTTCTTTTGCTCGTGCCGACCTCCTTGGCGCCCTGCAGCACGAGGCACAGAAGCGGGCGATAGACGGTCGCATCCTGCCCGCTCGGCGCGCAGAACCGCAGGAAATGCAGGCCGCTCGGGCCATGTGCGAGCGCACCTTGCGCCGGTCCTTCCCGGTCGAGCAGGGCCGATACATGCTGCAAGAGGGCTTCGTGAGTCATGCTTTCCTCCCTGCGCCCCTCTAGCACAGCGCACCTGCTGCTTTGTACGATAACTTCTCCACTTGGAGGATCAGGCAAAAAATTCGGTCAATCGTGAAAGATTGGCCGTCACCATCGGACTAGGGTCGATCCATCAACACACGAGGAGGACGACCATGGCGAAGGTCTTGATCACGGGGATCGCGGGCGGCTTCGGCAAGCCGACAGCGCTGGCGCTCATGGCTCGCGGGCACGTGGTGGCGGGCAGCGTGCGCAGCCGCGCGGGGCCGAATGCGGGAACGCTGGCGGAACTGGAGGCCGCCGGTGCGCGGATCGTCCAGATGGATGTGACCGATACGGGCGGCACCGAAGCTGGCGTGGCCGAAGCCATCGCGGCGCTCGGCGGTCTCGACGTTCTGTTCAACAATGCCGGGATCGGCTCCTACGGGATCCAGGAACTGATGTCGCCCGAGGACATGGCCCGCGTTTTCGACGTGAACGTCACCGGCGTGCAGCGGGTGATGCGCGCCGTCCTGCCGCACATGCGGGCGAACGGGCGCGGCACGGTCCTCTACACTTCCAGCCTGATCGGGCGGATCGCGACGCCTTTTTACGGCACCTATTCCGCGTCGAAATGGGCGTTGGAGGCCATCGTCGAATGCTACCGGACGGAGCTCTCGGGCTTCGGAATCGAGTCCTGCCTCATCGAGCCCGGTGCGATGCCGACGGCCTTCTTCGACGGCTTGGTCACGCCGAGCGATCCTGGCCGCGAGGCCGGCTATGGCGACTTCGCGCAGGTGCCGGCCATGTCGGCGGCCGGCCTTGCCCAGATGCTCGACGCAACCCCTGCGCAGCGACCCGAGCGGATCGCCGAGGCAGTGGTGGCGCTGCTCGACATGCCTCACGGACAGAAACCCTTCCGCACGGTCGTCGACCATACCGGCGTGGGCCCCGAGATCGAACGCTACAACGACGTGCTGCACGACGTGACGCGCACCGTCCTGACCAGTTTCGGCATCGAGCGGATGCTCGACCTGAACGCCTGAGGAGAAAGACATGAAGACCATCCTGATCACCGGCGCCTCCTCCGGAATCGGCAAGGCCACCGCCCTGCGCTTCCAGTCCGAGGGCTGGAACGTCGTCGCCACGATGCGCGATCCCTCCGCAGGGGCGGATCTGGCCTCGTTGGACAACGTCCACGTCACCCGGCTCGACGTGACCGACCCGGGCTCCATCGCCGCCGCCGTGGCTGACGGGCTGTCCCGGTTTGGTCGGATCGACGTGCTTCTCAACAACGCGGGCTACGGTGCCTACGGCCCGCTCGAGGCCTTTTCGGCCGAGCGCATCCGCCGCCAGTTCGACACCAACGTGATCGGCCTTCTGGAGGTGACGAAGGCGGTGCTCCCGCACATGCGCGAGAACCGCTCGGGCACCATCGTCAACATCTCGTCCATCGGCGGGCAGATCACCTTCCCGCTCGGGACGCTCTACCACGGCACCAAGTTCGCGGTCGAAGGCCTGTCCGAGGCGCTGCATTACGAGCTGGAGCCGCTCGGCATCCGTGTGCGGATCGTGGAGCCGGGAATGATCAGGACGGATTTCGGCGGCCGCTCCTTCGACTTCGCGATGGACGAGACGCTCTCGGACTACGCCCCGACCGCCGAGGCGATGGGGCGGCTGTTCGGCAAGCTGGCCTCGGACCCCTCCGCGCCCGAGGTGGTCGCGGAGGTCATCTGGCAGGCCGTAAACGAGACCGGGGACCGCCTCCGGTTCCGCGCGGGCGCCGATGCCGAGGCATTGCTCAACGACCGAAAGGGCAAGGACGACGAGACGTTCATAGGCGGGATCAAGGACCTGATGGGGAGCTGACGTCAGCCTGTAGAGCAACCACACACCAGAGTTGGCGGACGCGGTGCGTCAGGGCACGGGCAGAACGGCCCGCCGCTACTCTTGCGCTCGTCAGGAACGCGTTCGATCCCGGTCGCGAAACGTGGAAGGGCGGATGAGCCTGACATCCACCCCAACTCCAACCAGAACCCCACAAACTGCTACCCCACCGTGACGCCAAACAGCGCTCCCACCGCTGCTGTCGCAGCCATTGCGATAGCGCCCCAGAGGGTGACCCGCGCAGCGCCCCGAACGACACCAGCGCCGCCGACGGATGCGCCCAGCCCACCGAGAACCGCGAGGCCCACGATCGTCAATGCCGCCACGAACAGCGCGATCGAAGTTTCGGGCGCCAATAGAACGACGATCAGCGGAACGACCGCACCCACGGCGAATGTGAGAGCCGAGACCAGCGCCGCCTGGATCGGGCGTGCCGTAACGGTCTCGGAGATGCCGAGTTCGTCGCGGGCATGCGATCCGAGCGCGTCGCGTTCTGTCAGCTGGTGGGCCACCTTTTCCGCCAGGTCGCGATCCAGCCCCCGGTCTACGTAGATCCGGGTGAGCTCCTCGAGCTCTGCCTCAGGCGTTTCCGCCAGCTCGCGGGTCTCGCGGGCAAGATCGGCTTGTTCCGCATCGGTCTGGGAACTCACCGAGACGTATTCGCCTGCCGCCATCGACATCGCACCGGCCACGAGGCCAGCCAGCCCCGCTATCAGGACCTCCGGCTTTCCGGATCCCGCTGCGGCGACGCCGACCACGAGACTCGCAGTCGAGACGAGCCCGTCGTTGGCGCCGAGAACGGCGGCCCGTAGCCAGCCGATGCGATGCACCATATGGATTTCGGAATGCGCAAGGCGGCTCATGGCGTGGCTCCCTGGAGTTTGTCGGCTTGCCCGCCCGAAGCTGGCTTTGGATTAGGAATGGTGGGTTCCTGGGGCGTGATGCACAGCGCGCGGAGGGCATTCAGGATCACGGCGACATCGATGACTTCCTGCAGGAGCGCCCCCTGCACCGGGGTGAGGTATCCGAAGGCGGCCGCGATCATGCCCATGACCGATAGGCCGATCCCGGCGACAACGCTTTCGACGGCGATGCGGCGCGCACCGCGCGCGATCTCGATCCCCGGTCCGAGCCGGTCGACACGGTCGACCAGCAGCACGACGTCCGCCGCCTCCGCCGATGCAGCGGCCCCGCGCGCCCCCATCGCAACACCCACATCGGCCGCAGCGAGTGCAGGAGCGTCGTTGACCCCGTCGCCCACCATCATGACGGGCCCGTGCTTGCGCTCGCTGAGGACGAGCAACACTTTCTGGTCTGGCGTCAGCCCGGCCCGCAGACCGTCGAGCCCAAGCCCTTCGGTGACACGCTCGGCCACGTCAGCGCGGTCTCCGGTGGCGAGCAGGATACGCGCGATCCCCTCGCGCCGCAGCCCGTCCAGCATCTGGCCCGCGCCGTCGCGCAGGGGATCGGACATGACGAGGTGCCCTGCCATGTGCCCGTCGACGGCGACGGCGACGAGGACCGAGCCGGCAGCGATGACGGAATGATCGCCGGGCCGCCGTCCGACGCGGGACGCGACGAAGGCATCCCCCCCGACGATGACCTTGCGGCCCTCGACATGGCCGACGACGCCTTCGCCCGGGATCTCCGCCACGTCCGACGGAACCGGCAGCGTGAAGCCCCGTGCCTTCGCGGCGGCGACAATGGCCTGCGCAACGGGGTGCTTGGAGGCCTGGTCGAGCGATGCCGCGAGGCGCAGGATATCGTCCTCCGCCATGCTGTCGTGGCTGTCGATCGAGACGATTTTCGGCCGGCCGTCGGTCAGCGTGCCGGTCTTGTCGAGGATCAGCGTTCGGATGCGCGCCATCGTCTCCAGCGGTCCCGCGCCCTTGATCAGCACCCCGAAATGCGCCGCCCGCGACAGACCGGCGACGAGCGCCACCGGCACCGCGAGGATCAGCGGACAAGGGGTGGCGACGACGAGCACGGCGACGGCCCGGATCGGGTCGCCGGTGAACCACCAGGCCGCGAAGGCAATCCCGACGGTCACCGCGAGAAAGCCCAGCGACCAGCGATCGGCCAGCCGCGACATCGGCGCTTTGGACGCCTGCGCCGCCTCCACCAGCCGGACGATCCCGGCATAGGTGCTGTGCTTCGCCTCGTGCGTCGCCGTGAGGTCGAAGGCCTCGCCCGCGTTGGTCGAGCCGCTCATCGCCTCGGCCCCGCGCGCCAGCCGCACCGGAAGTGACTCGCCGGTCAGCGCGGAGGTGTCGACAAAGGCCGTCTCGGAGGCCACCGTGCCGTCCACGGGCACGACGTCGCCCTGCCGGATCAGAAGACGGTCGCCGGGCGCGATGTCGTCGAGCGGGACCTCCTCCAGCCCGCCGTTGCGGTGGCGCGTCGCGGTCCGGGGCATGCGGGAGAGAAGGTCATGCATCTCGCGCCGGGCGCGGCCTTCGGCGAAGGCTTCGAGGAAGGTGCCGCCTGAGTACATGATCGCGACGACCGCCGCGGCGAGCGTCTCGCCGAAGACGAGAGCCGCCGACATCGACAGCGCGGCGACGATATCGAGGCCCACCTCGCCGGAGCGCAGGCTGCGCAGGATCTCCACCACGAGTGCGGCGAGCGCGGGAACGACGCCGGCGATCCAGATCAGGTTCGCAGCGTCGGGACGGCCGGAAAAGTAGAAGGCAAGTCCCGCAATCAGGCCGGTCGCGGCAATGAGCAGGATAGCGGTCTTCAAGCGGTCGGTCCGTGTCGTCTCCATGCGGCCTATCTCCCCTCGGCTGAGGCGATTGCCGCTGGCTCTTCGGAAAATAGTCGTCCTACTCCCACGCCCCGTGCGCTGGCATCATCATCGCGCAAGAGGAACAGGGCGTCGAGCCCGCTTCGTCTTGCGAGCGCAGCACCTTTGTCCGGCCCAAGCACCATGAGGGCCGTCGCCCAGGCATCGGCTTCGGCACAGGTTCGAGCCACGACGGTGACGGAGGCCGGCGACGCGATCAGCGGCGCGCCCCGCCTCGGGTCCATCGTGTGCGACAGGCGGCGCCCCTGCACCTCGACCCAGTGACGGTAGTCGCCCGAGGTGGCGACGGCGGCATCCTGCAGCGCGAGGATCGAATGCGGCGTCCGGCGCTCGGCGTCCGGCGCCTCGACCGCGATGGTCCAGGCTTCGCCGTCCGGCCGGAGGCCCATTGCACGCATCTCGCCATCGATCCCGACGAGTCCATCTGAAATCCCATGATGGCGCAGGGTCTCGGCGAGCCGGTCCACGCCATAGCCTTTGGCGATGCCGTTGAGGTCGAGTTTCAGGGCTGCGGCCTTGCGCACGCGGGCGCCGTCCATCTCCAGCGCCTCATGTGCCGGGCGTCGTGAGGCGGTCATCGCGGCGCGGATGCCATCCGGCGCGGCGTCCCCGGGCCCGAAGCCCCAGGCCGTCACCGCGTCGCCCATGCCAATGTCGAACGCCCCGCCCGTGGCGCGCCCGATCTCCAGGCCGAGGCGCAAGACCGCAGCGAGTTGCGCGGGCACCTCCACCCATTCTCCCACCGGCGCCGCGTTGAGCCGCATCAGGTCGCTGCCCGCGTTCCAGGTCGACATCTGTCCGTCCACCTCTTCCACGGCCGCCTGCAGCGCCGCGCGGATCGGGGCCGGGTCGAAGTCTGGCTCCGCGAAGAACAGCGCCGACCAGCGCGTGCCCATGGTCGGTCCGTTCAGAGCGATGCGCGCGCGCTCAGTAGACATCTTCGACATACCGCCCCTCCGCCTTCAGGACCGCCGGCGTCAGCCCGGCCGGCGCGAGGATCTCGGCCAGCACCTCGGCCACGCCGGCGGCCATGTCTCGTCCGCCGCAGACCATCACGCGCGCGCCATTGCGGATGAGCTCCGCGACCTGAGTGGCCTCGCCGCGCAGCGCGTCCTGGACGTAATGGGGACGCGCCCCCCGCGAGACGGCCGTGACCAGCCGTGTCAGACGCCCCTCGTCCTGCCATCCGGGGAACTCCTCGCCGTAGAAGAAATCGCTGTCGGGATGGCGCAGGCCGAAGAACAGGTGGATCGGCCTTCCGCGCGTGTTGGCGCGCACAAAGCCCGCGAGCGGCCCGATGCCGGTCCCCGCGCCGATCAGGATCAGGGGCGCCCGGCTTCGGCCCGGACGGAAGCCGGGGTTGGGGCGCAGGAAAGCGCTCACCGTGTCGCCAGGTTCCAGCGCTGTGAGCTGACCCGAGCAGAGGCCGCCGCGATGCTCCTTGACCACGATCTCGATGAAGTCGTCGCGGCGCCCAGAGGCGAGCGAGTAGAGCCGCGGGACGGCGCCTCCTTCGGGCAGAATGCCGATCAGGTCACCCGCCTGGAACCGTGCGAACCCGCCCCCGAGCAACCGTTGCCAGAGCGCAACGCGGGGAAGCGCGAAGCGGAGGATCGCCGTCGGGGCCTGCACCTCGGCGCCGTAGTCGCGCCGCGAGACGAGGGTCAGCGTGGTCGTTTGCGGCTGGACAGGCCGGTGCGACAGTTCGAGTTCGATCCCGAGAGCGTATCCGAGCGCCCGGCCCCAGCGCGCGAAATCCTGCGGCGATTGCCGGTCGATGGTGTCGAGCGGCAGAAGCTCGGGCCAACCCTTCGCCTGCGCCGCCGCCGCGACGTCCCTGGCGAAGGCGCAATAGGCCGGAAAGCTGCGGTCGCCGAAGCCGAGTACCGCAAGAGGAATGTCCGGCGCGCGGTCGGTCGCGTTCAGCCGGTCGAGAAAGCCCTTCGCCGAGGCCGGCGCCGCGCCGTCGCCATAGGTCGCGGCGAGCAAGATGATCCGCTGGGCCGCAGCGTAGCGCTCCGGAGCGAAGCCCGACATGGGGCCGACATGGACACTCTGCCCGGCTTGCGTCAGCGCGGCGTGAAGCGTCGCGGCAAAGCCCCAGGTGCTGCCGCCCTCGCTCCCGACAAGCAGGATCGTCTCGGCCCGCCCCGCGGACTGGTTGCCCCGGATGCGCGGTCGACCGCGCCGGCCGGCCAGCCAGACCAGCACGCCGGTCGCGCCCATGGCCGGAACCCCGAGCGCCATGAGCCCCAGCACGAGCCCCAGCGCTGCCGCGCCCTGTCCGGTGTGCAGCATGTAGATGGTTTCCGAAACGCGTTCCCAGCCGGTCAGGTCGGCCCAGGCCAGCAGCGCCCCGGTGCCCTGATCGAGATATCCGGTGCCCCGGTCGGTCTTGAGCGTGAAGACGTCCGTTGTGTCGCCGGGATAGGGAAAGCTAAGCTCGCGCAACTCGGCGACGGGCGTCTGCTGCAGCGTGGACATTCGGTCCAGCGCAAACCCGGTCTCTCCACTGACGTCGGTCGGCATGGACGGGATGGGGCCTCCGTCCGGTAGGAGATCGAAGGTGGACGCTGTCATCCAGAGGGCAGTCGTGGAGGACAGAACGAGGCCGACGACGGCGATCCGGGCGATCTCGACGTGCAGCCGCCCGGCAAGCGGTCCGCGCAAGCGCGCGAACCAGTGTCGCCAGCCTCCCGTCCGCCGCGCGACCAGCGCCGCGCCGGAGAGCGAGAGGATCAGCATCGCGGCAGCCCCTGCAGCCATTGCGATGCGGCCGCCATCCCCGAGGAAGAGCGACCGGTGCAGGTTGGTCAGCCAGCGTTCGGCCTGGTTCGGGTCGGCCGAGGCCACGCCCTCACCCGTCGCCGGGTCGATCACGGCGGCCCCCGGCGCGCCCTGATCGAACCAGTAGGCGGTGATCCGGCCCGAGGGTGATCGGCGGATCTGCTCGACGCCCGGATAGACCGTCTGGATGCGGTCCGCGAGGGCGGCGACCGTCAGTCCGGCTTCCGCCTGCGGCGCGGCGATGCGCTCGGCCGCAGGGAAGACCGACAGAGCCGCGCCGCTCAGGCTCAGGATGGTGACGAGCGCGAGGGCCAGAAGACCCGGCCAGCGATGGAGTGCACGGATCATGGCCCCGCTCCTCACATGTCGTAGGCGAAGCTGGCGATGTACCGGCGCCCGGTCACCGGCGTGCCCGCACCATCGGTCGTGAGCGGGACGGCCACCTCGTTCGGGCTGTCGCGCATGTCCTCGACGGCGGCGTCAATGTGCAGCGTGTAGCCCGCGTCGAAGAGCGCGTCGGCCAGGTCGAGCGTGATCTCGAGCGTGCGGCCCGCGCCGACGCTGGCGCCGGTGATGCCGTTCACCTGCGCAGTGTCGCCGCCGGTGGCGCGGTACCAGTCGCTGAGGTGCTCGTAGTACTTGGACTTGCCGCCAGCCATCCAGAGACTGCCGACGTAAGCGCCCGAGGTATCGGTGACGTAGAGCGCGAGATAGGCCCCGTCGCCGCCGTAATTGTTGAGGGTCGTGGTGAGCGTCACAGGCCTCGCCATGGCGAGGCCGGGGAGCGTCAGCGCGGTGGTGAGCGCGAGCGTTGCGAGAAGCGACTTCATCGGGTTGATCCTTGTTCGGAGAGGAGCTTGAGAGCGGTTCAGTTCACCTGAACCTGCGGCGGAGCGCCGTTCCCGAAGAGGCCGTTCTGCGGAGGGGCGACCGTGCCGGCGGGCGCGGGATTGCGAGCGCCACCGCGGCAATCGTCGTCGTCGTCATCATCGTCGTCGCAGTCATCGTCGTCATCGTGGTCGCGACGCGAGCCGTCCCGCCAGCGGTCGTCGTCGTCGTCATCGTCGCTTGCGAGAACGAGCGGCATGGCTTGCGATGAGTCATCGAAGAGCGCGGCAATGGGCCGAAGGACGCTATCGGCCGGGGCTTGCATCGCACTCCAGGCGGGGACGCCGATCGCGGCGGTCAGCGCCGTGGACGCGACCAGAAGTGTCAGGGTCTTCTTCATGGCAGGGTCTCCTTTTGTCTGCTGGAGACAATCTGGAGATCTGACCTGAGGGCTTCCTGACGCGTCGGCGATTCCCGCTTCAGCTTGCTGTCAGGAAGAAAGTGGCTTCGGACGGAAAAAGGCCCCGCCCGTGAGGGCGAGGCCAGGGGGGCCGAAGGGACGGTCGGCCTTCGGGTTGGGTTCCGTCAGGCGATGTCGCCGGGACCGGGAGCGCGCTTGTCGCCCGTCACCATGGCCCGGGCCAGGTTCTCGTGGTGGCGGAAGGAGGCCAGCACGACGCCGCCCACATGCAGCGCGGCAAGCAGCAGCATCAGGTTGGCGAGCGTCTCGTGGACTTCCTTGAGCGGACCCTCGACCTCGCCCCGTTCGCCGTATTCCCGCTCGTCGCCGTCGCCGTCGTCGTCGGCCCAGGCGGGCGCCACGATGGCGGGCATGGACGGAAGCATCGCCAGACGGGTCTGGTCCTCCATGAGCCAGCCGGTGAAGGCCGTGCCCGACAGCGTGACCAGCAGCGCCACGATCATCCCCGCGCCCGCCGGGTTGTGGCCGAGGTAGCGCCGCTCGCGTCCGCGGGTCATGTCCCCGAGATAGGCCAGCGTCTCGCCGGGGCCTTTCAGGAACTGGGCGAAGCGCGCGTAGCGACTGCCGACGAGGCCCCAGACCAGCCGGAAGGCCACAAGTGCGGCGACGGTGTAGCCTGCGAACTCATGGACAGGTTGCAGCTCGTCCGCAGTCAGCCATGCGGTCGCGAAGGCTGCGACCAGGCCCCAATGGAACACGCGGACCAGCGGATCCCAGACACGGACCTTGCTGCTCGGCCCCGTGCTCATCTCTGGCCCTTGGTGTGAGATTGCGTCAGTCATCGTCGCCTCCTTCGCGATCCCGGCGGGGGCGATCGTCGTCGTCCTCGTCCTCGTATTCGAACTCGATCACCTGGAGCGTTGCCGGATGAACGGTCACCTCGATCCGGCGCCCCTCGGCGTCGCGGCCGTCGATCTCGTAGCAGCCGTCGTCGATCTTGATCCGGCGCACCGTCCAGCCGTTTTCCTCGGCCAATCGGGCGACGGCGTCGCGCGGCTGCCAGTCGGCCATCGGCACGAAGCAGTCGTCGTCCGCCAGCGCGACTCCGGCCGGGAAGACCGCGAGAAAGCCGAGAATTGTCAATGTCTTCTTCATGGGCCAAACTCCTCGATGCGGCCATCTTGATGCAATTGATGCGCGGCGAAGCTGACGGCAGCCTGAAGGGACGTGCCCCGCCGCTTCAGCTTCGTGTCAGCCAGACGGATCATGGAGGGTCATCGGAAGAGGACGGGGACGAGGATGCGGATCCTGCTGATCGAGGACGACACGGTGCTTGGCGCGGCGGTGCGCGACCAGATCGCGGCCGATGGGCAGTCGGTCGATTGGGTGATGCGCCTCGATGCGGCCGGCGACGCTGTGAAATCCACGTCCTACGACCTGATCCTGCTCGACCTCATGCTGCCGGACGGTCGCGGGATCGGCTTCCTGAAGAGCCTGCGCGCGCGCGGAGACGTGACCCCGGTCATCATCCTGACCGCGCTCGACCAGGTGTCGGATCGGATCGAGGGGCTGAACGCGGGCGCCGACGACTATCTCGTGAAGCCCTTCGATCTGGCCGAGCTCTCCGCGCGGATCGGATCAGTCGCCCGGCGCTACAGCGGCAACCCGAACCCCATCGTCAGCCACGGGCCGCTTGAAATCGACCTCGCCGCGCGCAGCGTTCACCGGGACGGCAAACCCGTGCAACTGACGGCACGGGAATGGGCGCTGTTCGACGCCTTCCTCGCACGCCCCGGTCAACTGCTGTCCAAGGCGCAGCTGGAGGAGAAGCTCTACGCCTTCGACGCCGAGGTGGAGAGCAACACCATCGAGGTCCATGTCAGCCGCCTGCGCAAGAAGCTCGGGGCTTCGGTCATCGAGACCGAGCGCGGCATGGGCTACAGGCTGGGCCGTCCATGAAATGGCCTGCGAGCCTTCAGGGCCGCCTTGGCCTGTCGCTCGGTCTGGCGCTGACGGTGCTGTGGCTGCTCGCGGCGACGGTGACGGCCGTGATCGTTCGAGGCGAGCTGGACGAGATCTTCGACAGCGCCCTGCGGGAGACTGCTGAACGCATCCTCCCGCTGGCGGTGACCGACATCGTGGGCCGCGAAGATCAGGGGATCACGCAGCGGCTCACGCCGATCCGAGAGCATGAAGAGTTCTTCACCTACCTCGTCCGGGATGCCGAGGGGCGCATTCTGCTGCAATCCCACGCGGCCGACGCGGCGGTATTCCCGCCCTGGGACGGCCCCGGGTTTCGGCAGACCGCCACCCACCGCTTCTACAGCGACGCGGCGCTTCAGGAAACGATCCGGATCACCGTGGCCGAGCCGCTTGCCCATCGCGCGTCGGTCGCGCGTGAGATCCAGATGGGCCTCGGCCTGCCGCTGCTCATCATGCTGCCGATCGCGCTGATGGCAATCATTCTTGCCGTTCGCTTCAGCCTAGATCCGCTGCGTCGGTTCCGCGCTCGGCTGGAGGCGCGCGGCGCCCGCGACCTGTCGGAGGTTCCTTCCAGCGATCTGCCGACGGAGATCGGACCACTGGCCAAGACGCTCAACGGCCTTCTGGCCCGCTTGCGCGAGGCGTTCGAGGCCGAGCGCAGTTTTACCGCGAACGCGGCCCATGAGTTGAGAACTCCGCTGGCCGGCGCAATCGCTCAGGCGCAGCGGCTGAGGGCGGAGACGCAGGAGCCGGCCACCGAAGCGCGTGCCGCCGAGATTGAGGCGACGCTCAAGCGCCTGACCCGGCTTTCCGAACGCCTCATGCAGCTTGCCCGGGCCGAAGGCGGGCGGCTGCGGATGGACCGGAGCGCAGACCTGAGGGCGGTCGCCCGTGTGGTGGTAGACGATCTCGGACGCGCCATTGCGAAGGACCGCATCGCGCTTGGGCTGCCAGGGAAAGCCGTCATGTCCGATATCGACCCGGACGCCTTCGCCATTCTGTGCCGCAACCTCATGGAAAACGCGCTCCGTCACGGAGCCGAGAACACGACGATCGACGTCACGTTGACCGCAGACGGGCTGCTTTCCGTCGCGAATGATGGCCCGATCCTCCCGCGCGACACTCTCGACCGCCTCACGGCGCGCTTCGAAAGGGCGAACGCGAAAGCCGACGGTAGCGGACTTGGCCTCGCTATCGTTGCGGCCATCGCGAACCGGATCGGAAGCTCTCTCGTTCTGAAATCGCCGCGACCTGGTGGATCTTCCGGCTTCGAGGCATCACTCATTTTGCCGACCGATAGCCCTGGGTTCAGCGCCGGGCGCGATGCGTAATCCGCGACAAGTGCCGGAGGATCAGCGCACCCGCGCCTGTTCCCGCATCACCGCGTAGTCGCTCATCATCTCCGCGATCGCCGAGCCCTTTGGCAGGAGGTCCAGCTCCTCTGCCGCGCGCACCTGGAACTCCCTGCTGTACTCGACGACCGGCGGACAGGCCCCCGGCCTGTTACCGTCAGAACCGACCGTCGCACAGCCGCTCAGCAAGCTCGTCGCGATCGCGAGGGCGGCGAGTTGCCGCTTCCAGCATCTGGCGTTGGACGTCATTGATCTTCTCCGAGGTTTCAAGGCGTTCGGCGAGGCGGCCCGTGCGTTCCCCGGAGCGCCGAAGCGAAAGCAGGAACAGGAGCACTGCCAGCCCGGTGGCGCCGTAGCGCAGCGCCGCCCGCGTCAACGGGCTCGCGGCGATCCCGGTGAGCAGCCCGGCGATCATCGCCGCCCTCGCTTCCAATCGTCGAGACGGGCGTAGATCGTGATCGCGATGCCGCCGAGCGCCACCGCGATGAGCACCCAGCGGAGCGTGTCGAGATACGGCACCAGCGGCAGGATGGCGGACTGCGTATCGGCCAGGACGCTCTGCGCCACCTCGACCCCGGCCGCACCCAGCGTGGCGACGCCCGCCGCGCCACCGCCCTTCATGGTGCGGCTGTCGGCCAAAACCTCGCGCGCTGGTGGCGTTTCTTCGGCGAAGGCAGTCGCCCGGAACGGGAAGCGCTCGCCCCACTGCCGCGCAGGGCCGAGATCGACATGCATGAAACCCGAGCGGGGATAGAAGCCAAAGCCGAGGAACCCGACGTCCCGCGCCGCCGCCTCGAAGGCCACCGGGTCGTGGTTCGCCATGGCGATGTCGAAGGCGGCGCCGTCGAGGTGTTTCGACCGGGTCGCGCCGCCGACCGCACGGTTGTGCTCGGGGCTGCGATAGGCGGAACGGACAATCAGCGGCTTGCCCAGCCGGTCGCGCAGCGCCTGCAGCTTGTCGAGCGCGGGCTCGTTGATCAGCAGCTTGCCAGTGCCCCGGCAAGCGATCTCGGCCGGGCTGAAGTTTGACCAGCGCCAGGCGCTCTCAGGCACGTCGCGCCAATGGCTGTGGAAGGTCGTCGTCATGGGGTCCTCCAGAAACGAAAAAAACCGCCTCGAGGGCGGGTGCGGTGGGACGAACAGGTCGGATGGCTTGGGCTACGGGGCGTTGCCGAAGACCTTCAGCTTGATGGCGGCGCCGGCGAGCAGCGCGAGCAGGATCGCGGTGGTGACAGCGCGGACGACGGTTTGCACAGCCGTGCGGCGCACCAACCGGAGCAAGTCCAGCATCGAGCGCAGGTCGCGGATGTCGAGCGCGGCCTCGTCGCCTTCGAGCCCGACATCGGCGAGCGCGCGCTTGGCGCCTTCCTCGGCGGCGCGCGCTAGGATCGCCTCGAACTCGTGCTCCGGCATGCGGACGAAACCGTCCTCGGGTCTTTGGGGTGCCATGGCGCGCCTCCCTCAGCCGATCTTCGTGCCCCAGAAGGACGTGTGATCGGCGGCGAAATATCCGTCCGCAACCCGGAAATAGCCCTGCAGCTCAACGGTATCGCCCGCAATCAGAGGCACCATGGTCTGCAGCCAGATCGCGGTGGCGAGCGAGACGTGGGTGGCTGAGATTTCGCCGAGGGAGCCGCGGATTTCCGTCGTGCCGTTCAGGACGAGCCGCCCGCGCATGCGGGCTGTGGCGCTGGCGTTGATCTTGTAGAGCAGCGTTGCGCCGAAGAGGTAGGTTCCGTCGACCGGGGCCACGAAGTGGTTGTTCGCGGCATCGAACGCGCCCTGGTCGTTGTAGTCGGTGTTGTTGAGGCCGATCTTCGTCCAGGTCCCGATGCCGACGTAATTATCGTAGTTCGTGTACGCCTTGAAGCACGGCAGCCGGGGCTGGTCGACGATGCCGTTGGCGTTGTCGACGCTGAGCCCGTCGAAGAAGGTGCTGCCGTCGGCCGAGACTGCGAGCCGGAACCGGTCCGAGCCGAAGAGGCCGACCAGCGCCTTGGTCACGAAGCCGGTCTGCAGCGTCAGCCCGAGATCGTCGCCCGCCGCCTCCTTGTTCATGGTGTAGAACAGATCGCCGCTGCCGCCCTCAGCCAAGGTCTTCGCCGTCCAGAGCGCCGCGTTCAGCTTGGCCGAGAACGGGTTCGAAGCGTCGGCCGTGGTGCCGATCCCGAGCAGTGCCATGTTCTGCAGCGCCGCCGGTGTGGTTCCGATCCAGCCCGCGCCGTCGTAGACCAGCAGCAGGCCCTCATCCTCGACCCAGGCCCGCCAGCCGGTCCGCGGTGGCAGGCGGAGCCAGGCGCCATCGGTCCAGAGCGCGACGTTCAGATCCCAGCCCGCCCAGTCGCCGGTGGCACCCGAGCCGACGATGTATCGCTCACCATCGGCGGGACTGCCGGGCGGCGTGGTCAGGTCCCGATCGAGCACGGAGAGCTGGACGAGCCCGTCGAGGATCCGCAGCGCCTCATTGTGGGTGACGTGCTTCTGGGCCTGCGCCGCCAGGATGTAGGGGAGCAGCAGATGGGTCGTGGTGTCGGACATGGGCGGTCTCCAGAACGAGGAACGCCGCCTGCATGGCAGACGGCGAGCAATGGCGCGGCGATGGGCGGTGGCGGGCTACCCGCTTTCGGGTTTCTCTGCCGGTATGGCCGAGAGAACCGGGTCAGGCTTCGGCGCGTCCCACTTCGCGGTCATCGCGGCCCAGCGGTCGATCTCGGCTCGGAATGCGGGATCGTCGATCCTCAGATGGAAGGTGTAGAGCCGGTCCACGATCTCGCGCATCAGTGCGCGCATCTCGTCGTCATTGATCCGCGAGACCTCGGACCAGGGTATGCGTCGGCCCGCAGCGTCCTCCACGATGACGTCGCTGCCATCGCCCGTGTGCGAAACGGGCGTGAGACCGGCATGCAGGGTCTCGAGCTGCGTGTTGCGCACGCAGGCCACGGCCATCACTCTGGCAAGCTTGGCGGCAATCCGGTCTTCGTCCTCGGGGCGCATGACCCGAGTCTACGACGCCGATCGCGCATAGTGCCAGAACTCATTGCGCCACCTCATAAGCTCAGCGTTACGGTCTTGGGCGCACCCCGCCCGAAAAGGGCGGAGAGCTGACGGATGCGGATGTCGAGCGTGTCGCCGGGGGCGAGTAGCTCGCCCCAGTCTGCGGTCTGCTGGGCGGCGGTGTAGACCGCGCTGGTGGTGGCCGTGCTCAGCACCCGCTTCACAGTGGCGCCGTCGAGAATCTCGACATCATAGGCTTCGAGTTCCTCGGCCAGCGGCACCTCGAGCCCACCCCAGCTGTCGGCGGAAAGTGCGCGCGACCGGCGCGTCCAGCGGATCGTCAGATCGCCGGGCGCACGCGGCTTGCGCCACGGCTGCTCGACATGGGCGACCGAGAACGGCCGCAGCCCCACGCCCGAAGGCGTGAAGGCCTGCGCGACATAGGTCTCGTCGCTGACCGGACGGCTGGCCGGGCCGATGCGCCAGTTCCACGGGATCCCAAGGTCGGCCTCGGCGATCGGCAGCGTTGCGAGGCTGTCGTCGAGCACCACCACCCGCGCGCCTGCCGGAGCCGGGTTGCCCATCGCGCCCTCAGTGCCGCGCTGACCGCGCAGGAGCCGGGTCAGCCGGTACCGACCCGGCGCCAGCAATTCCGCCGCGCCCGTCTGCACGATTTCCCAGACGCCTGGCGCGCTCTCGATGGCGAGCGCGTTCGCCCCGCCGAACAGGGTCAGGTCCGTGACGCTTTCCAGCGTCCCGGTCAGCAGATCGACGACCAGCGCATTACCGAGGTCGAAGCGCGAGGTGGGGCCAGCGTAGAAATCGGCGACCAGCGCCCCGATCCGGGCGCGGCTGCCGAACGCGGTCAGCAGCTCGAACCCGTCCGTCGACGGACTGCGGAACACCGCCATCTCGCCCGGCCACGGCACGGCATGCGCCGCTGCGAAGGGACGATGCGCGGACTGGTCCTCGGTCAGCTGCGGCAGGTCGAGCAGCACCGCCTCGGGCACGCCGAAGACGACGGCCTGCGAGAGCGCCGAGGGCCGCGGCGCGCCGGGCGGGAGATCGTAGGCCTCCCGGTCCTGGCGCACCGCCTCTATGCCGCGCGCCTCGGCGTCGGCGATGGAGACGAGCCGCAGATCGACCAGCCGTCCGTCATGCGCTAGGCGGATCGCATCGGCCGGATCGAGCGCGAGCCGCGAGGGCGGCAATCGGAACGCCGCCGTCTCGCGCCCCACCCACGCCTCCATCAACGCGCGGCGGCAGCGGCGCTCGGCTTCTTCCGGCGGCGCCGCCATCGGGAAGGACTCGGAGGCGATCCGGGTCGTGTCCACGGTGATGCGCCGCGCCTCGACGAGCGCCGCGTCATAATCCTCGTCCGCGCGGGCAACCTGCCACTTGAGCGCCTGCGGCAGTTCGGTCTCCTGGCCGCGGGTCAGTTCCAGCACGTCGCCCTCACGACCGGCGACCAGATCGTCGGGCGCGAGGGTCGCGACGGAGGCCCGGCCGCGCATCACGAAACGGATCACGCCCTCGGTCTCGACGGCGTCGAAGCCGAAATGCCGCGACAGCGTGGTGATTGAGGCACGTGGGCTTTCGAGCGCCGTGATCGCGTAGCCCTCGACCGCGCCCCAGAGGCCGGAAACGTCGATCCGGGACTCGGGCAGCCCGGCACGCAGGCAGAGGTGCCGAACCAGAGCCGCCAGCGACACCGCGCCGAGACGCCCGGTCAGCCAGTGCCCGAGCCGCCAGTTCGCCCCGTCCGTCCAGACGTCGGTCAGCGCCGGAAAGAATGGGTACGGCCGCGCGTCCCAGGTCCAGGCGGCGCATTCGGGGACGTGCACCATCCGGCCGCCGTAGACGGCGGAGATCGGGTTGTTCGCCGCGTCGCCCCACCAGAGATATGTCGCCTCGAGATAGGCCCGCTGGATGGCATCATCGCGCCAGCCCCGTGAAAAATGCGGCGTGAAGCTCTCCGACGACTTCGGATCGAAGAAGACGTTGGGCTGGTTCGTCCCCCGGTCGATGGCGGGGCAGCCCAACTCGGTGAACCAGATCGGCTTGGACTGCGGCGTCCATGCCGTCGGCGTCCCGCTCTCCACCCCGCCCGGGCGGTTGTAGTGGGCGTTCGACCACCAGCTGCGCAGATCCTTGTAGCGGAAGACCCACGGCTTGCTGGCGGCGCCATCGGTGATCGGAGTGCGAACCTGCGCGGAGCGATCCGCTGCGCTGGCATAGAACCAGTCGAAGCCTTCGCCACCGGCGATGTTCCCCTGCAGGTAGGCGCGGTCGTAGATCGCGGGCCAGCCTTCGGCCGCGTCGGCATGTTCGAACCCATCACGCCAATCGGAGAGTGGCATGTAGTTGTCGATCCCGACGAAATCGATCTCCGGATCGGCCCAGAGCGGGTCGAGGTGGAAGAACACGTCTCCGCTGCCATCGCCCGGCTGGTGCCCGAAATACTCGCTCCAGTCCGCCGCGTATCCGATCTTCGTCCCGGCACCGAGGATCGAGCGGACATCCGCGAGCAGGTCCCGATAGGCCTGCACCGCCGGATAGGTACTGGCGCCCGAGCGGATCGTCGTCAGCCCCGGCATCTCGGTGCCGATCAGGAAGGCGTCCACCCCGCCTGCGGCGGCGCAAAGATGGGCGTAGTGCAGCACCATGCGCCGCAGGCCCCAGTCGCCCGGTGCACCTGTCCACGAAACCGACTGACCCGAGACGCTGAAGCTCGCGGGCGTCGCCGCGCCGAACAGCGCCGCGACCTGGCTTGCGGCCGTGGTGGTCTTGTCCACGGTCCCGGCGAACCCCGCTGCCGGAGAACAGGTGATCCGGCCGCGCCAGGGGAACGCGGGCTGGCCGGTCTCGGCGGCGTTGTCGGAATACGGGTTCGGCAGCGTGTTGCCGGGCGGCACGTCCATCAGGATGAAGGGATAGACGGTCACCCGCAGTCCGCGCGCCTTCATCTCCTGGATCGCCTGCACCACCGCGAAGTCGGACGGCGTGCCGCCATAGACCGGGCGGTCCTGGTCGTCGCGGCTGACGAGATGGGCGGCGGCGCGCGATACGCCGTTGACCGACCAGGTCTGCGGGCTCGTGGTCTTTTCCGAGACCTCGACGCCCGGCCGGATGGTGCAGTCGCCCACCCGCAGATCATTCCCGAACCAGGCGACCACGAGGCTGACGCTTTCCACCTTGGGCGCCATCGCCTGCAGCCGGTCCAGCGCCACCACCATGTCGGCGGTGTCCGAGAGCGCGTTCAGGTTCTCAGGCGTCTGCGCCCCGCCGCTGCCCTTCCGGATGCCCTGCGTCGCGTAGGTGAACTCGCCCGAGGCTGGGATCATTGTGACGGCCCGCGTCAGCCCCTCGGCGGTGTCGGGATCCGCGAGTGGGCGGAAGACCTCAAAGGAAAGCTGCGGCAGGCGATTGCCGTAGTTGCCGAGCGGCAGGTCCTCGAAGACGACATAGGCCGTCCCGCGATAGGCCGGCGTGTTTGCCGCGCCCATCTTGGCCGCGATGAACGGGTCCGCTGTCTGCGCCTCGTCGCCCGGATACCAGCGCCAGGTGATGCCGGCGGTGTCCAGCAGCTTGCCGTCCGCCCAGATGCGCCCGATGCCGGTGATCGGGCCCTCGCAGAGCGCGACCGCGAAGGTGGCGTAGTAGAGGTATTCGGTGGTCTTGACCTTTCCGCCACCCCCGCCGCCCTTGCCGCCGCCCTGCGTCGTGGTCCTGGTCTCCTCGCGAAAGTCCGTCGCCCATATCACGTTGCCGCCCATCCGCATGCGCCCGTAGACGCGCGGGATGACGGCGCCCTCGGTCGAGGACGTGATCCGGAGGCTGTCGAGCCGCGGTCCCTCGATGCGCTGGGTGGGCGCGAGCGAGGAGACGATCCAGCTGTCGACAACCGACCCGATGGTCGATCCCACGAAACCGCCGATGGTGGCAGCGCTCACGCTGAGAATCGCGCCGCCGATGCTGCCGCCAATGGCGGCGCCAGCCGCGCCGAGAACGAGAGTGGCCATAGGGATGCTTCAGCGTTGCGGGAACAGGAAGGCGAAGGCGATGCGCCGGCGCCAGGACAGGGTGAGCGGTTCTTCGATCACGCCGAGCCGCTCGTAGGCATGGAGGAAGCTGTCAGGCGCGGTGAGTATCCCGACATGCTTGGCGATGGCGCGCGGCTTCATGCGGAACAGCACCAGCGCGCCCGGGCCGGCCTCTACCGGAGGTGCCTCAATCATCATGCGCCGCGCGCCTTCCGCCAGAACCTCGCGCGGGCCCGTCTCGCCCCAATCGCGGCTGTAGGGCGGGATCGGGAATGGCTCAGGGCCGACGACCTCGCGCCAGACGCCCCGCGCGAGCCCGAGGCAGTCGCAGCCGACATCGCGCAGGCTCGCCTGGTCGTGGTACGGCGTGCCGAGCCAGGACCGCGCGATGGCGATGACGCGGGCGGGATCGGCGGAGGTCACAGCACGCCGCCCTCGTGCCCGCCATCCTTGGTGGCGTAGCGGAGAACGGCGTCCTGGCCGGGGATGTGCGGGAAGCCTCGGAAGTTGGCGGTGTTGGCGAACTTTGCGCCGCAGGTCTCCATCCGCTTGTCGCAGCCTGCGCGGATCGTGAAGCCGTCGCCCTCGACGATCGCGAGCACCGGCGCCTCGAGCAGCGTCAGCACCGCGATGCCATCCGTGACGTCATGGCCCAGCACCTCGGTGCGCCGCCCGGCGTTCGCGCCGCTCGACCATTCGACCGTGCCGAAGGTGAACCAGCCGGCGGCGAAGCCGCCGAGGCCCGAGGCGGTGAAGGACCGGTCGCGTAGCAGGTCGATCACCGCGCCCGCGCCCTTGTAGGCGGGATCCTCCAGATCGACTCCGCAGCGCCCATCGCCGAGCGCGGCATCGCAGGTCGCCTGGAACGTCCGCCCGACCGTCTGGCCCAGCACATGGGCGAGCGAGCGCACCTCGGCGACGAAGGCCAGCCGCCCGCGCCGGATCTGGCCGATGGCCCCGCGCCGCATCATCACGCGCTGGCTCGTATCGGCCCAGTTGACCCGCCAGACCTCGACCTCGGCGTTGTCCCAGCGGCCGTCGAGGATGTCGGTCTCGTTGATCCGGTCCGAGGTCAGCACGCCCTCGGCATCCTGCGCGTCGACGGACAGGTCCGGGCCCGAGCGCACTTCGGACGCTGTCAGCCCGCTCTCGGGTTCGAAATCCGTGCCGTCGAAGCTCAGCGTCCGGTCGTGATCGGTGAAGCCGAAGGTATCGCCGTCGGCGCGCGCGATCCGCCAGCACCAGGCGAGCGTCGTCGTGCCCTCGTCGAGATGGGCCTGAAGGGAGGGCGAGAGTGTCTTCATCGGCGCAGTTCCAGCAGCGGGATGGAGGTGATCGAGCCGAGCCGCTCGACGTCGAGCGTCACGTCGAGCACGTCGGTGTCGAAGCGGACCGGCACGTCGAACTCGAAGCCCGCGGTGATGGCGACGCCGGAGCCCGGGGCGGCGCCGAAGGTGACGACGCCGGTGGTCGTGTCGACGGACCACCCACTGAGCTGCTCCGCGCCATCGAGGGCGACGCGCACCGTGCCCGCGACGGGCTTGGTGATCGTCCGCACCCATGTCTGGCTGCCCGAGGCGTAGCTTTTGACCAGCTGGAAGGCGGTCGTCGTGCTGTCGCCGGTGCCGATCGCCTGATCGGTCGGCGCTGGCGTCTGGGACGGCAGGCAGGACTTGTGATCGCCCCAGTCCTTGAAGCGGAAGCCGTGCAGGCGACCGTTCCGCGCCTCGAAGAAGGCGACCACCGCCGCCAGATCGTCCGCGCGCCGGATGCCGTAGGCGACATCGTAGCGACGGCGCGAGTTGGCCCAGCTGGCGTTGCGCTCCTCGTCGCCGGAGGCGAGCTCGACGATCTGCGTGCGCCGCTCCGGCCCGCCCCGCGCGCCCCGGCTGATGTTGTCGGGAAACCGGACATCGTGAAACGCCATCAAGTCTCTCCATGGTTCGTGCTCTGGCCCCCGCAACCGGTTCCCACTTGCGGGGTCGCACTCACATGCCCCTCCGCCCGAGCGACACCGCGCGGGCGATGTCCGCCGCAACCTGCGTGCGCGACTGCCGGAAGCTCTCGGCGTCGCGGGCCATGATGGTGACGTTGACGCCGCCGCCCGCGCCGTAGCGCTGCGCCTCTCGGCGCGACAGCACCCGTTCGCCGCGTTGCAGGATCGCAGGCACCTCGTCATGGCGGAGGCCCGCCATGCCGCCACCGTGCATTCGGGGGGCAGCGGCGAAGGCCATGGCCGGGACCATCCGCGAAGGTCCGGCCGATCCGACCATCCCGCCCGCATGCAGGACGTTGGCGAAGATGCCGCCAGCACCGGAGAACACGCCGGAGAGCGCGTTTGCGATCGGCCCGAGGATGAACCGCCGCGCCGCGAGCTGGGCGAGATCGGCCAGCAGCGAGGTGACGAGATCGCGGAAGTTCAGCTTGCCGGTCCGCACGAACTGGCCGATCGCGTTCTCCGCCGACTGGAAGGCGCCGACGAGGCTCTGACCGATGTCGCCACCGATGTCGCGGGCCTTGCTGGCGTAATCGGACAGCGCCGCAGTGACGGCCTGCCAGCCGGTGACCGCCTTGGGCTCGGCCGCAACCGCCGCAACACCCGCGGCAGCGCCGGCGTCGGTTGCAGCCCGCCCGGCGCCGTCGAGCGCGGTCTCGAACCGCTCCGCCGCGGCAGTTGCCTCGGCCAGCGCATCGGCGCTCCCCTCGTCGGTTCCCCGCACGGCATCGCGGAGCGCCTGCCAGCTTTCCAGCGGGGAGCGGGCCCCTTCCGCCAGATCGCGCGCAGCGCCTCGGTAGACGTTGGCGGACTCGAGCGCGCGGTTCGCCGCGTCGGTCAGGCCGAGATCGGGCGCGGTGAGCGGGTTGTCCTCGAACGCCCGGTCGAACGCCGCCTGTGCCGCGGTCGTCGCGGCCGTCGCTGCCCCCTCAAACCGGTTCTCGATCTGGCCCAGCTCAAGATCCGGGATAATCGAGATGCGTCGCTCGGAGCCAAGCGCTTCCAGCCCTTGGTTTATCCCGCCGATGAACGTGTTGATCCGCGAGACCACCCCGTTCAGCATCGCCTCGACGCCGTCGATCAGGCTGTTGGCCGCCTGAAACGCCAGATCACCGATGGCGGCGGGCAGCAAGCCCCAGATCGCCTTGATCGCCTCGTAGGCGCCCTCGAAGGTATTCGCGGCGGTGTTGCCGAAGCCCACCACGCTCTCGATGGCGCTCTGCATGCCCGAGGCCGCGTCAGCCTTCAGGTCGAAGAACATCGCCGTGGCCGCCGCGCCGGCCGCCGCCGCGCCCATGCGGATCCGCTCCCAGACCTCGACAGCGAGGTCCTTCAGGAGCGACATCGCTTCTCCGAACCCACCAGCGCCGGAGACGAGACGGGTGAACTGATAGACGAGCTCGCCCGCGCCGACGATCAGCGCGCCGATACCGGTCCGGATCAGCGCGCCCCTTAGCACGACGAGAGCGGTGGCAAGGCCGCGGACCGAGAGCGCTGCAGCGGCCATGCCGGCGACCCAACGTCCCGCGAGGAAGGCCGCGAAAGTCGCGGCGTAGGTGGTCAGGCGGCCGATGTTGTCGAAGAGGCCGCGGATGGCGATGCCGAGCGGCCCGGTGCGGCTGGCGACCGCCGCCATGGCATCCGCGACGGCTTCCAGCGCGGGGGCCGCGGCGACCGCGAGCTGGTTGGACAGCCCGCGCCAGATCAGACCGAGCCGAGAGATGGCGTCGTTCGTCCGCTCGATCTGGTCGGCGTCCTGCTCGGAGACCACGACCCCGAAGGCGCGCACGTCCTCGGTCGCCTGGCGCAGCGTCGCGGTGTCGATCCGCGACATGGCGATGGAGCCTTCCTCACCGAAGAGCTGCCCCGCAACGGCGGCGCGTTCTGCGGCGGGCACGAAGCTTTCGATCGCGGCGTTGATCGCGCCGACGCGCTGGTCCAGCGGCAGGGCGATCAGCTCGTTGGCCGAAAGCCCCAGCCGGTCGAGCGCGTCTGCGGCGGGACCGGTCCCGGCGGCCGCTTGGCTGAGACGGCGCGTCAGATCCTTCGTGGCCTGCTCGATGCCGGACATGGAAACGCCTGCCAGCTCGCCCGCGCGCTCCAGCATCTGGATCGAGGCGACGGTAGTCCCGAGGGACTGGGCGAGCTTGGCCTGCGCATCCACCGTCTGCAGGCCGGAGCGGACCATGGCAACGCCGGCAGCCGTGGCGGCAGCGACCGCAGCTGCAGCCGCCACGCGCACTCTGCGCGCGAAACCGGCGAGTCGGGTGTTCGCCGCCTCCATCTCGCGGCTGAGACGGCCGAAGCCGCGCGATCCGGCTTCTCCGACACCTTCCAGCTCGGCGCGCACCTGCCGACCACCGACCGCCGCAAGGCGGACGCTAACCCGTTTTTCCGCCATGGGAGTGATCCATCTGTTCGTTGAGCTTGGCGACCATCACCGCTTCGATGACGGGCAGAAGTTCGGCCATGGCCAGCGGCGGCACGCCGAGCGCGTTGCCGAGCGCCAGCGCCGCCGACATGTCCCAGCCGATCACCGCGCCGGGCAGGACACGGAGCTGACCGCCGAGGCGGCCGACCAGGTCCCAGACCTGCCAACCCTCCGGGGTTTCCGGACGGTTCAGCCGCGCCGGGCAGTCTTCGCACGCTTGCGCGCAGGCTTGGCAATATCGGTCGCCCCCGCCGAAGGACCACTCGGCGAGAGCGCGGAGGCGTTTTTTTCCTGTTCCAGCAGCAGGCCCTTCGAGACGTAGGTCAGTTGGAAGGCCTCGAAGATCGGCCAGACATCGAGCAGAGCATCGATGGCCTCGGGGCTCGGCTCGATGGGATCGCCGTCCGCATCGCCGATGCCCTCCCAGGCGAGCACCGCCCGCCGCGCGAGCGCCTTGGCGAAAGCGACGGCGCGTTCCTCGTCCGAGGCCTCCTCGGGCACCGCCTCGACGGCCGGATCGCTGCGGGTCGCCACCATCAGCGCGGTCGTCAGCGGTCGCAGCTGCACCCGGACGCCGGGCGCGAGATCATGCCAGCGCGGTGCGTTGGTCAGGTCGAGCGTCAACATCAGTAACTCTCCACGTCGTTCACGAGGGTGGCGGTGCACATCCGGCCGACCACGCTGTCGCGCGCCGCCTGCCAGTCGAAAGTGGCCTGCACGCCCTGCGGCCCTGAAATCTCGATCCGCGGGCGCGGCAGGTAGACGGCGTGCACGGTGAAGGTGAAGCTCTCGCCCGACGGCAGGACGTAGGCGAATTCCATCTCGCAGGCCTCGCCATTGATCGCCTGCGTCACCAGCGTCTGATCGGCGAAGCGCACCTCGATCCGGCCGGTCAACGCCGCGATGGACGGGTCCGCCCCGTCGATGCGGCCATCGCTCCGGATGGTTTCGATCCGGTCGAGGTTGTTGGCATAGGTGATCTCGGCCGAGACCACATTGCCGAGGGCGGTCCCGTTCCGGGTGATCGCCCCGTTGAAATGACCGAAGCGCTTCAGCTCCAGCGCGGCGGGCGTCCCGGCGCTCGTCGTGGTCCCGACCGTCTCGCCCTGCGCCACCAGCCGGGCCGTCGCGGTCAGCAGGCCCGAGCGCTGCATCTGCCAGGTGATCTGGTCGAGCACGCAGCCGGAATACATGGCATAGCGCGGCACCTCCGGCATGCCGGTCTCGATCGACATGCTCGGCAGCGTCCAGGACCCCGACTGGAACTCGTGGGTGTACGGAGCTTCCGCGCCGGTGGTCGTCGGCGTGCCGAAGGCGGCCTTCAGCCAGAAGCCGAAGGCCTCGGCGTCGAGCGGCACGACGACGTCGCCGTCCGCCGTCACCGCGTCCTTGATCGGCGCCAGCGGATCGCGGCCGTAACCAAGAAGCTCCGAGTTCAGCAGCGGCTGCTCCGCTCCGAGCGATGTGCTGGCGAAGGGCATCTTGGTGAAACCGCCCACGGGCGGCGTGCCATAGACGGTCTCGAACGCAAGCGCCATCTGCGCCCGCGCCCCCTGGGCTCGTGCCATGGTGATCTCCTGTTGTCGGTTGGGTCAGGCCAGCGGATCGGCCGTGGAATAGTACAGCACGACTGGGAGTGAGGCGGATCAGACGAACGCGGCCTTCAGGCTGGCCGCGAGGTCATCCCAGCGGATCGGCTGTCGAATAGTGAAGAACCACCGGAATGACCGCCGCCTTCAGGCTGGCCGCGCCCTCGACCGGCAGATCGACCGGGCGCGGCGCTTCGGCCTCGACCCATTCGCAGAGGCCGCCGAGCGTGCGGTCGGCGGCGAGTGCAGCACCGATGCTGGCCGTCAGCGTGTCGAAAGCGGCGTCACGGTCGGCACCCTGCACGACCGCCTCGATATCGACGCGGTGCTGGTAGTGGTAGGCGAGCGGCGACAGCGTGACCTCCGGCTCCCCCGGCTCGCCATCGCGCAGGATCAGCAGCCCATCGGCCGGCACGCGCTCTGGCAGCACCTCACCGCGCAGGGCCGTGGCGGGCAGCGCCGAAAGCTGCGAGTGCAGCGCGGTGAGTATGGTTTCCCGTGGGGTGGGCATGCGACCTAAACACCTCGATGTACTGGCGCCGGACAAGACTTAGACTTGAGCGGTCTGTCCTACTGTGAGGGAGCTTCCCGCAAGGCATGCTCTCCATTTATCCTAGGAGAGCCGGGACCCGAAGGCTGCTGGGCCGGGCCTTCGGTCAAGAAAGGGTTGCAAGACAACTGAAAATGCCGCCCAATGGTCGATAATTGCGGAGTTTACATGATCACAATTGGTATACGCGTATCACCCGGCGCTGTGACATTTGCCGTCTATGATTCTGATAATGACGAAGTCGTTAATCTCGACGCGATCCTAATACCAGTAGCGTTCGATACACCTGATGCATTGAAATACGTGCGAAGCAATCTTCTAGATATTTTGCGCGAGTACGGTGTGCATCGTGCAGGCATTCGGACTACCGAGCCGAGCGCGCGACGCATGAACATCGGCCGTATCGAAATGGAAGGTGTCATTCAGGAGTCTTTTGCAAGTAGTGATCTAGAGTCTTATTACATTGGTCATGTATCATCTATCATGTCGCGTCTCGGGCTTCCGCGGACTGAATTCAAACCACTGGTAGACGGTGACCAAGACCCAAACATTGAGAATTGGGACAAAATGAGCAAGGAGGAGCGTGAAGCAGTCCTTTGCGCAAAGGGGGCGGTCAATGCTTAAGCCTTACAAAAGAGCTGAACTGGCCTTCGAGGAGCTCCGCGAAATTGGCGCCGACGGTAGAAATTCAACGACTTGGGTAGTCAATGATGTGCAGCTTGGCGCTGAAATCGTCATGAAGACCATAGCCAAAGCACAACTACGCGACGTGAGCGAATATTTTGATGAAGCAAAGTCGCTTTATGCAACAGCACATCAGAATGTCGTGCAGATTCACTATGCCTGCGAGGACGCAGATAACATCTACATTGCGATGCCATTTTACAGAAGAGGATCGGTCAAGGGTATGATGGAAGCCGCCCATTTGACCACACGTGAGATCATTCGCCTGGGCTGCCAGTTGTTAAGTGGATTGCACAACATTCATAGCAAGGGCTTAATTCATTTCGACATAAAGCCTGACAATATTTTGCTTTCCAATAGAGGTGAGGCGATGCTTTCAGACTTTGGTCTCGCCAAGCAAGTGCATCTGGGAGTCGCAGTTCCGAATGGACTATACATCCGCATGGCGCCTCCGGAAGCGACAGGACAACCACCATTCGATCTACGGTTCGATATTTATCAAGTCGGCCTTACCCTTTATCGCATGGCGATTGGCAACGATGCGTTTAATTTGCAGTTCGCGCGATTCACCCAAGGCGGTGGACTTGATGTGGCCACCTTGGCGGCAGAGATCCAGGCAGGGACGTTCCCAGACCGGCAAGCCTTTCATGAGCACGTACCGATGCGGTTGCGACGCGTGATCACCAAGTGTCTTGAACCCGATCCTGACGCTCGATTCAGCTCCGCGCTCGCGGTGGCTAATGCCCTCGCCGCCGTCGATGACAGTTTAGACTGGCGTTTGGAGAAGGGCGTTGTTAACAAGATGTGGACTAAGAACGAAGCTGGAACTCAGAAGTGCTTCGTGGTGAACCAAGATGGTTCGACGGAGTTCACCACGACGGCAGCTGGTGGACAGCCGCGCAGAAAGCGGGATCTGTGCCGCCCGAGGATGACTCGTCGCGACATAGAGGGAGTTCTGAGGCAAAATTGATGACCAAGACCAAGAACAATCCGGAGAAGTATAAGCGTCGAGAGGTAACGGCACCGAAGGGCCGACCGTCGCGTGTGGTCGCTTTGGATTTCTCGTCGCCTTTTTTCACCAAACCCGTGCACGCTGGGTATCTCGACTGGCGTAGCTTGCCGAAGCCTACTAAGCGTCCATAACTGCGGCGCTCTGGCTCCGGGGAAGCCAAAGCCTCCGAATGGGATCCACCCACCGGAAGAACGAAAAAAGGGCTGAAGTACGCGTTTGTCGACTACACGTGTCCTTCCACCCAGTTCGCCAAGATCAGCCCCGGCAAGCTGTCGAGCGCCCGCTCGGCATCACGCTCAAGACCCAATCGCTTCGGCAGCTTGACCTGCGGGACCAGCAGGAAGATCGGCACCGTCGTGCGCCCGCGGCCGGTCTTCGACCGCGACGCGACGCCGAGCCCCCGGCTGTTCAGCCGTCCCTCCGCCACCAGCAGGCTCGGGCCCCGGCGGCGGTAGACGAACCGCAGGCGGAACCCGCGGCGGCGCTCCCACTCGCCAGGGGTGATCTTGCCGCCGCGCAGGCCTCGGCCAGCGGCCTCGGTCGGTATCGCAAGCCAGAACCCGTCCTTCGAGCGGATCAGCGGGCCGGTGTCGTGGGCGCCGACGATGACCGGGGCCTTGGACCAGACCAGCGCGGCGGCGTTCAGGCTCTCGCCGGCCTTCGGGTAGGTCTGGCTGCGGATCGAGTTGGCGAGCCGCCGGCCGAGCCCCGCGCCGGTGATCTGGCCGCGCCAGGCGGTCTTGAGCCCGGTGCCGGCCTCGCGCATGGCAGCGGTCACGGCCTTCTCGCCCGCCTTCACCTCGGCGGCCATGGCGGCGACGAGGTCGGGCGTGATGTCGAGTTTCAGCTTCATGGCGGTCAGGCCGGGCGCAGGTCCACGGTCCAGACGAGCCGCTCGCGGTCACGGACGGGCTCGCCCTGGATGAGGAAGGCCTCGTCGTCGATCTCGATGCGGTCGCCGGGACGCGGGTTCGCCACCTCTGCGAGCCGCAGGTCCAGCCGGGTGGTCTCCGACCAGATGCGCGCCTCGCCGAAGCCGGTGACGTCGTCCGGCCGACGCAGGATCGCGCGGACCAGCGCGGGCGTGCCTCCCTCGGCGGTGTAGACGACGTCGCGTGCGAGATGCGCGTCGGCGAAAAGCGCGTCGAGGGCGGCGGCGAAGGCGGTCATCAGAAGCTGCCGTTGAGGCGAACCCGGCCGATGGTGTCGCCGGCCCCTCCGGCCACCGCCTCTACGGCGACGCCGATGAGGGTGTTGTCGGTCGCGACCGTGGTGCAGCGCTTGTTGGTGTCGTCCCAGTAGATCTTGGCGCCGACAGTCCAGGCCTGCGAGCCGATCTTGGTGAGGTCGAAGACGCCGGTGAGTGCGGCCTCGATGGTGGCGCCGCTGGCGGCATCGCCGGCCGCCACACCGAAGATGGAGCCGACGAGCAGGCCGTCGCCGGAGGTCACGGCGTAGGGCGCGGTCAGGGTGAGAGTGGTGCCGGGCTGGACGTAGTTTTTCATGATGGGACTCCGCGTTGAACGACGAAGGGCGGCCCATCGGGACCGCCCGTGTGTCAGGGATCAGGGTTCAGGGGATGGCCCGGCTCACGCGCCGGGGTTCTTGTAGAGGCCGCGCCAGTCGATAGCCTTGGCGCCGAAGTCGAGGCGGCACTTGATCTCGACGCCGTCGACGTCGAAGCCGTTGCGGGTCTCGATGTAGGCACCCTGCTGACCCTCGAGATAGGCGTACTCGATCGTGTCGATCTGGTTCGGCGAGGCCGCGAGATACCAGGCCGTCTCGCTGGCCGCGTCGAGCCGGGGCTCGGCGATGGGCGAGAGCGTCCGGATCGACTGCGGCACCACGTTGCCGCTCTGCGCGGGCACGAGGTTCTGGGCGACCAGCTGCTCGGCCTTCAGCTCTAGCGCTGCCGGCACGATCAGGAAGGCCGGCCGAATGTTCAGCACCGTCTTCTTGTCGAGGCCGGTCTGCTTGCGCATCGCCGCCCGCGCGAGGCCCACGCTGTCGACCCCGAGCGCCGCGCCCGAACCGGCGAGGTTCTTGTGGGTCGAATGGAACAGCGCGGTGCCGTCGGCCATGGCCGGGTTCGACGTCACGATGTCCCAAACCACGTCACTCTCGAGCTGCGCGATGGAGTTGCCGTACATCGCCGGGATCCGGGTGAAGGCGTCGAGATCGTCGTTGATCAGCACCTGACGGGTGATGGCGACGACGCGCCCGTAGGTCTCGATGCGGTAGCTCTCCTTGCTCTCGCCGAGCGTGCCGCGCTTGAACTCGCCGCTCTCACCGACCTTCAGGAGTTGCGGCGCCTCGCCCAGCTGGACGCGGTGCATGGCCTTGAAGTCGGTTGCCAGAACCTGCCGGCAGAAGAGCGGGAAGGTCCGCGGATAGGCCTCGTAGGCCTGGCGCAGCGTCTTGTTGGTAACGGCGGCGAGGATCTCGGGAAAGTCCGAGGTCGAGTGCAGCGCGCGCGTCGCCACCTCGTCGCGCGAAAGCATCTGTGCACAAAACGCACAGAGGACTTGACGCGCCTGTGCGCATCACGCACAAAGAGAAAAAGTGAAAGGTGACGTACGTGCTGATTGGCATCGCTGAGATCGCAAGGATTGCAAACGTGTCGACTTCAGCGGTTGGCAACTGGAGACGGCGTTTCGCTGACTTCCCGGCACCCGTTGAGGACTTGTCCGCGGGACCGGTATTCCACCGCAAAACCATAGAGCAATGGCTTAAAAAGAGGGCTGGAATAATGACGATCACAATTTCGCTATTTAATAACAAGGGCGGCGTTGGAAAGACTACGACTGTATGGAACCTCGCAGTAAGCCTTGCAAACAAAGGAAAGCGGGTACTGCTAATCGACTTTGACCCACAGTGCAACCTCTCAATTGCTGCGCTGGGGAGCGAGGAATTCGAGAAACTCCTGAAGCCAACCGCAGGCCGGCAGTTTGGTTCAACAATACGATCATTTGTTCTCCCGTTCATTCAGCAAAGTAGACAGGGAACGCCCTATATTGCCTCCCCAAAATGCCAGGACGGGAATTCCTTCGACCTCGTTCCTGGTGATTTCTGGCTGAACGCGTTTTCTGATATTCTCAACGTGGGCACCGACGTTATTGGTGGGTCGGGTCTCTATAGGTTTCTTACACCGAGCTTGGTTGCGGATGCCGGTAATGGCCAAGACGACACCCCTTATGACTATGTCTTAATTGACTTGCCCCCATCGTTCGGCTCAATTGTGAGATCAGCCCTATATTCGTCTGATTACTTTGTTGTCCCGTGTACGGCAGACAGATTCTCAGCGTATTGTGTAGGTCTCATTGGCGAGGTTCTGCCGATTTTTGCAGACGATTGGGATCAAGGGCTTAAGAGGTATAAACGCACAAACTCAGGAGACACATATGTTGACACAAAAGGTCAGCCAAAGTTTGGCGGCTGGATCTTTAACGGATTCGATACAAGAAAAGGCAAGAAGCTTGGCGCAGATCAGGCTCAATTCGAACAGGTGAAAAATTCGGTCGAGAACCATTTGATTGCGCCACTGAAGAAAGACATCAGCCTCTACGAGGCCGTGCCAAACTTTGTAAATGAAAATCCTTGTGCTGAAGTGGAGGACATGAACGTCATGGCTCCCGACAGCCTTCAGCAAAACGTTCCAATAAAATTTCTTCCCAATGTGAAACCGACTCGAGAAAACTATGCGAAGGGACGTTGGGCTCCCAATCAGATTGATCTCATGAAGAAAATCGACGCCGAGTACGATAAGCTTGCAGAATATGTGATCAAAAACTTCGTTTGACTGAGGCGACGAGTTTCGAATCGCTCGCGGGGTCGGCTGGCGCATTGGCCTGCGCACTGCCGGTCTTCGTGACGCGGCGCGGGTCGCTGTCGAGCACGAGGCCCAACTCGTCGAGCTTGGCGTTCGTGGCCGCGATCTCGGCCAGCACCGCGTCGGGGTTGCGGCCCTGCCGGGCGATGGCCTCGGCGAGCGTCATGGTGCCGGAGCGGATGGCCAAGAGATCGGCCATCGCGTCCTTCTGCGGATCGACCGCCTCGAACTTCGGCGGCGACCATTCCACCGGCACGTCTGGCGTCGGGATGCGCCCCGCCGCCCATGCAGCCTCCGTGAACCAGCGCCAGACTGGCGCGCAGAACATCGGGATGAAGAGCTGCCACTGGACCGCGTCGATCATCCGCCGGAACTCCACGAGGCCGGCGCGGATCGACGAATAGTTCACCTGAGACAAGTCCCCGGTCAGCAACTCGTAGGGCACCCGGAAGCCGGCCGAGATGGTGTGCAGGCTCGCCCGCTTGTACTCGCCGTAGCCGCCGGTCGCGGCGGGCTGGTTGAACCGGATGTCCTTGCCGCCGCGGGCATAGGCGATGAGGCCCGGCTCGAACTGCTCTACCCGGTTGCCGTCCGCGTCGACCACAGCGGGCGCGATGCCCTGCTGCGCCTCCTCGTCGCCGAAGACGATGGCGGTGACGCAGGCCTCGGTCTTCTTGCGCACGATCTCGGCCACCTCGTAGTCGTCGAGATCGCGCAGGGCGCGGATGACGGGCGCCCCCCAGGGCACGCCGCGCGCCTGCGTGCGCTGCTTCTCGTAGACATGGGCGATCTCGGTCGCGGGGACCGCGCGGCTGGCGAGCCCACCCGTCAGACTGAGGCTCGCGTCGCCCGGATGCGCGCCGAAGAGCCAGTAGGCCCGGCGCCGGCCGAGCGCGTCGAACTCGATCCCCTGCACCGCCTGGCCCGCGCCGAACGCGCCGTTGCGGGTGGCATCGAGAAAGTCGGCCTCGAGCAGCTGCAGCTGGACCGGCGGCATCACGCCGTCGCCGGGGCGACGCGGGCGGCGGCGGACCAGAACCTCGCCGGCCTCGACCATCTCGCGGCAGGCGAGCGTCTGCAGCCCGTAGAAGTCGAGCTGGCCGTCCGCGTCGCAGCCCCGCGCCCAGATCTCGAAGAGCCGGTCCACCTCGCGGTCGAGCGCGGCATCGCCGCTGGCGGCGCGCGGCATGATCCCGGCGCCGACGATGTTGTTCACCAGCACCGAGACCGCCTTCGCGGCATGCGGATTGTTCCGCACCAGGTCCCGCATCCGGTCGCGCAGCAGCGCCCCGGCCCGGCCGATCTCGGCGTCGGCCGAGGATCCCGGCGCATGCCAGCCATCCGTGCGCCGACCGCGGGCCGCACCCTCGTAGGAGCGCGCGAGCCCCTCGAAGGCCTGCCGCGCAAGCACGCGACGCGTGGCCGCGCGAGGCGCCACGCTCGCGATGGCCCTGTCGAGCCAGGAGACCATCAGCGATCCCCGCGCGAGAAGCCGGCGAAGCCAGCGATGGGGCGTGCCGTCTCCCCGGCGATCTGGCGTTCGATGGTGCGGATGCGCCCGAGCAGGTCCTCGGCCGAGCCGTAGTCCACCGTCTTGCCGTCGTAGCTCACCCGCGTCGTCCCGCTCGCATAGGCGCGCCGGAGCGCCGCGAGTTCCGCTTCCGTCCAGTCCGCCATTGTCAGAACCATCCTTCCCGCCGTCCGAGCCAGTCGGAGCGGCGCTTGCCTTGCGTTCCCGCGTCGGGCCGCCCGATCAGACCGGCCGGGCTGTCCATGCCGCTCGGGACGCCGAGCTGCGCTTCGAGATCGGCCCATGTCGCCTCGGGCCAGCGATCTGCCCCCGCGATCCAGGCGGCGGCGCGGGCGTAGATCCGGCAGTCCAGCGCCTCATTGCGCTCGCGGAGCTTCTGCCATTCGAGCTTCGCGAAGCCGCGCCGGTTGCGGACCGTCACCAGCTGCTCGGCCGTCAGCTGCCGGATCCACTCGGAATCGGCCCAGCCGGGCAGATGCACCGTGCCGGGCGGGAACGCCGCGCCTTCCGCCAGCTCCTCGGGCGTCGGTCGCGCCAGCCGCAGGAAGCGGTAGGTCTCGGCCTTGAAGGTCGAGGTGGCCACGGTCCAGAGCCGCGCGCCCCGGCGCAGGCGCTTCCCGCCCGCGGTAGCGTCGACGAAGGTCGGCCCCGACACCGGGCTCGCTCGGTTGAAGCCCTCGAGGCCCTTCACCGGCGCCACTTGTGCGAAGCCGACCGAGCGCGCCCAGCCATAGACCGCGGCCGTCTCGTAGCCCGTGTCGATGGCGAGCCGTGCGAGGCCCAGTTCCGCGCCGCCGGCATGCCGCCAGTTGCGGCTAAGCAGATCGGTCAGCGCCTCCCAGCTCTCCGGGCGCGCGGGGCCGCCCTCGATCACGACATGATCGACGAGCCAGCTTTCCAGCCCGCGGCCCCAGGCCCAGACATCGACCTCGATCCGGTCCTTCTGCACATCCGCGCCGGCGGTCAGGAACAGCCCGCCCGCGGGAACGGTCCCCGCCGGCCAGTCCTCGCGCCGCTCGGCGATCCGCTGCCAGTCCGGGGCGTCGCCGGTCTCGATCCAGGTTTCGCCGAGCACCGTATTGCGGAACACCCGTTCGGCCTCGTCGGACCCCGCCGCCGTCTCCTTGTCCCGCGCGATGTCGGCCCAGCTCTTCCACCCCGGCGGCGAATAGAGCGCCGAGAGATGAAACCCCACCGTCCGCGCGTCGCGCGGCTCGGCGGTCGCCCGCCATTCGCCCGCCGCCAGCATCGCCGGCTTGTGGTGCTCCTCGATCGGCTCGTCGCAGGCATCGCAGGTGTACGCCGCCGTCGCCGGTTTGCCCTTTTCCCAGCGCAGCCGCTCGAACCGCAGCCACTGCATCGCCCCGCAATGCGGGCACGGAACGAAGAACCGCCGCTGGTCGCTCGCCTCGTATTCCCGCTCGATCCGGCTGACGCCGCGGATCGTGGGCGTCGAGACCAGGAAGACCTTGCGCCGGTGTGCGAAGGTCAGCGAGCGCGCCTCGGCGAGGCCGACCGGGTCGCCTTCCTCGTCGGCCGAGGCCGGATAGGCGTCGACCTCGTCGAGGAAGACGTAGCGCGCCGGCATCGAGCGCAGCCCAACCGCCGAGTTGGCGCCGGTCATCACCAGCACGCCACCGGGGAAGTCCTTCGACAGCTGCGTGTTGCCGCTGTCGCGCGCCCGCGCCGGACGGACCCGTTCCTTCAGCGCCGGGCTCTCCTCGATCAGCGGGTCGATCCGCTGGCGCGAGTTGCGCTTGGCCAGCTCCACCGTCGGCTGGACCGCCAGCATCGGCCCGGGCGCGTGGTGGATCACGAAGCCGATCCAGTTGTTGCCCGCCTCCGTCGCGCCGACCTGCGCGGCCTTCATGAACACCACCCGCTGGGTGGGATCGCCGGGCGAGAGCGCATCCATGATCGCGCGCATGTAGGGCGTCCGCTCGGTGCGATACCGGCCGGGCTCGGCGCTCGCGCGCGAGCTCAGCCAGCGATGCGTGTCCGACCATTCCGAGACGGTCAGCCAAGGATCGGGCGTGAGGCCGCGACCCCAGGCCCGGAGCAGCGCCTCCGCCCCGTCGAACTGGGCGATGTCCTCAGAGGGCGATCCGGGGCTGGGCGAGTTCCTCGAGATGGGCGCGGACATGGGCCTCCAGAACCTTCTGCATGGCCGCCGTCTCCGTTCCCAACTCCGCCGCCATCAGCGCAGCCACCCGCGCCGGCCAGTTCACCCACGCGTCGCGTTCCTCGCGCGCGAGCCGGAAGACCAACGCCGTGGCGCGGTCGCGGTCGACCAACTCGCCCTTGAGCTTGGCGAGCCGGATGCGCCGCTCCTGCGCCTTCAGCACCTCGTGCGCCGTCTTCGCCTGCAGGAACGTCGTGCCGCCGCCCGTTACGGGGGCCGCGAGACCCTGTTCCTTGAGGGTGTCGCCGACGGCGGAAACCGCCGCCTCGGGCACAGGCTTCATCTTGGTCGCCGGCGCTTTCCTGGTCTTGGACGGGTCAGTCGCCTCCGCCCGCAGCCGGTCCGAGGCTGCGGCGTCGATGCTGCCGTCTTCGTGGAGGACCAGCCGGCCGGCGGTCTTCGCCTTCTGGATCGCGCCGCGCGACAGCCCGACATGGGCGGCGTACTGGCGCTCGCTCATGCCCTGCATCGCCAGCCCCGATTATCATTCAAAGTCAGGCGCTTATCGAGTTGATACGCCGGACGCGTGGAGCGAACGTCCATCCCACAAGGACGATGCAACTCACCCGGAGCCACCACGATGAACACCCGCCTGAACCCGATCACCACCCCGCGCCACGAACTCCGCGCCGAGAAGGCCCGGCGCAACCGCGAGGCCGCCCTGAACGCCTTCATCGGCAAGAAGGCCGAGATCGACGAGATGCTCGCCCGGCTGCAGGCGCTCAGCGACGACCACTTCAACGCCCACCCCGACGAAGTGAACTGGGCCGACGTCGGCACCCTCGAACAATACGCCAGCCTCCTGAAGCGCATCACCGACAGCGCCTTCGGCGAGGGCGAACACGCCGAATGATCTCCGGCCCAGCCGGAACTCCCGCCGCGCGCCCTGCGCGGCTCGGGGTCGTAGAAGGCGCCGCATGTCGCGGGCCCGAACACGGAGACGACCCCATGACCAAGCTTTCCGACACCCAGCTCGTGATCCTCAGCGCGGCCGCGCAACGCGAGGACCGCAACGTCCTGCCGCTTCCCGGCTCGCTCCGCGGTGGTGCCGCCGCCAAGGTGGTCGGCGCGCTGCTCTCCCGCGGCCTGATCACCGAGACAACGACGGACAGCCAGACCAAGGCCGACGCAGCGCTCAACCGGTTCTGGCGCAACGACGCGGACGGCAACGCCATTCTTCTGCACATCACGGATGCAGGCCTCGCCGCCATCGGCATTGAGCCGGAGGGCGGCGACTGCGCGCCCACGGGCGCCGACGAAGCGCCGAGCGCGGAGGCCTCGCAGGACGCTCCCGCCGACGCCGCTCCCGCGCCCAAGGCGCGCACACCGCGCACGGGCACGAAGCAGGCGAAACTGATCGAGATGCTCCGCAGCGACGGCGGCGCGACCATCGACGAGATCGTCGCCGAAACGGGATGGCAGCCGCACACGGTGCGCGGGGCATTCGCCGGCGCGCTCAAGAAGAAGCTCGGGCTCGAAGTCACCTCGGAGAAGGTCGAGGGCCGCGGTCGGGTCTACAGCCTGCCGAGCGACTGACACCGCACAAAACGACGGTCCCAAGGCCGCCGTCCCGCAAGGGGCGGCGGTATCTCATCGTGCTCCGCGCACCCGGATCGCCTCGAACAGCCGCCGCAGGGCGAAGGAGCGCGCGATGCTCACCACCGTGAACACCGCGCCCATCTTCAGGTTCTGCGCCAGCGTCGTGTGCAGCCCGAAGACCGGGAAGATCAGGATCTGCGTCACGACGGCGACCCCGTAGCCGACCGCCACGTTGGCGATAGCCTCCAACAGCGACATGGCCCGGCTCTGCCTCATCGCGCGCCCTCATCCATCGGCCAGCAGTTCAGCTGCGAGAGTTCGGAGCGCATGCGCCGCGACCAGCGGGACCACTCCGTTGCCACAGAGCCGAAGCTGGTCCACCCGGTGGGCCAGCCCATCAGCGCCTCGACGAACAGCGGGTTCAAGGTTCGGGGCGTGTCGCAGGAACGCCCGCCAGCCGTCGGCGTCACCAGGACCTGGCGGCCAAGCAGACCGTTCACCGGCGTGTTCGCGAGGCTCGTTGCCCCGTCCTTGTGATCCCGCGCCGTCGGCGTCATCCAGATCCGCATCATCTCGGTCCGGTTGCCACCGCTCGAGCGCGTCCCAGAGCAGGCGCGCGGGGTCGGCCAGCTCCTCCCCCTCGCGGATGGCGAGGATGAAGAGCCGCTCGCACCTGTGGGGCGCGCCGACTTCCGCCGCCGTGAAGAGGCCTGCCGCAAGGCGGTAGCCCATGCCGACCAGTCCTCCGGCGACCTCGGGGAAGCCGAGGCGGAGATGATGGGCGACGTTCTCGAGGAACACGAAGGGCGGCTCGACCTCGCCGACGATGCGGGCGACATGCGGCCAGAGATGGCGCGGGTCGTTAGTACCACGGCGCTTTCCCGCGACGGAGAACGGCTGGCACGGATAGCCCGCAGTGACGATGTCCACCGCGCCGCGCCACAGGCGGCCGTCGAAGGTGGCAACGTCGTCCCAGACAGGTGCGCAATCCAGGGCCGCGTCTTCCATCCGCGCCACGAGGATGGCCGCGGCGTAGGCGTCCCGCTCGACATGACCCACAGTGCGATATCCGGGGAGCGCCAGGAGCAGCCCGAGGTCGAGACCGCCGGCGCCGGAGCAGAGCGAGAGGCCGAACAGGCACGCGTCGCCGGCACCGGCATGCATGCCGGAGGCAGGTAGAGCCACGCCATGCACGACGTCAGGCCGCGTGGGCCCCCTCGGCCGCGGCCGGGGTCTCGCCCAGCCGCTCGGCCTTCACCTCAGCGAAAGTCCGGCCGTCGCCGTCGAGGGTCGCGTCCCTGCCGGTCTCGGCCTGCCAGCGCTCGACGGCCACATCGACATAGGCGGGGCTGATCTCCATCGCGAAGACGCGGCGACCGTTGGCCTCGCCCGCCATGATCTGCGAGCCGGAGCCCGAGAACGGCTCGTAGCAGAGGCCGCCCCGCGCCACATGCTGGCGCATCGGGATTCCGAAGGCGTCGAGCGGTTTCGGCGTCGGGTGGTCGGGACGCTCGTCCTTCGCAAATGACGGCATTTCCCAAGTGGACGGCAGCGTCTCCTCCGCCACCTTCGGCGGGCGGTTCGGGCGGCGCCAGCCCATGAAGCAGGGCTCGTGCTTCCACAGGTAATGCGACCGGGTCAGGACGCCGCGGTCCTTCACCCAGATGATCTGTTGGTGCACGAAGGCGCCCGCCTTTTCCCAGCAGGCCTCCAGCATCGCCTGGCGGCGCGAGGCGTGCCAGCAGTACCAGGCGGCGTCGTCCGTAATCGCCTCCGCCACGGCCGCGGCGATGAAGCCGTCGTAGAGGTCGGCCCCCTGGCTGCTGTCATCCCAGGTGACGCCGTAGGATTGCGACCAATCCTTGTTCCGCGTCGGGTGGTTCGATCCGTCGTAATCGACGAGATACGGCGGGTCGGTGGCGAAGAGGATCGCTCGTTCGCCATTCATCAGGCGGCGGACATCGTCGTGCGAGGTCGAGTCGCCGCAAAGCAGCCGGTGATCGCCAAGGATCCAGAGATCGCCGGTCCGCGAGGCGGGATTGCGCGGCGGCTCGGGGATGGTCACCGGCGGCACTGAGCCCCGGGCGCCACCTTCTTCTTCACCGCCCCCGTCCGGATCGAAAGCCAGCAGCTTGTCCAGTTCGCCGTCGGAGAAGCCGACCAGCGAGAGGTCGTAGTCGTCCGCAAGCAGGTCCTGCAGCTCGGCCGACAGCAGGGCCTCGTCCCAGCTGCCCAGTTCCGTCAGCTTGTTGTCCGCGATCCGATAGGCGCGGCGCTGCGCCTCGGTCAGGTGGCCGAGCACGATCACAGGCGCCTCGGTCAGTCCGAGCTGCGTCGCGGCCAGCACGCGCCCATGGCCCGCGATCAGTTCGCCGTCCTCACCGACGAGGCACGGCACGGTCCAGCCGAACTCGGCCATGCTGGCGGCGATCTTCGCGACCTGGTCGGGCCCGTGCACCTTCGCGTTCTTCGCGTAGGGCTGCAGGCGCGCAAGCGGCCAGGTCTCGATCCGCTCGGGGGCGAAAGCGAGGGTCATGCAGGTTCCTGTCGATGGTCGATCGGCATCCGCCGGGTGGACTCCGGCACGGACGGTTCCACCGGCTTCCGGCCGGACTCCGGCATCCGCGGGGTATCCACCCCGCGCGGCCCGTCAGATATTTGATTTTACGAGGGTTTCAGGCGTCGCGGCTGGACGCTGGACTCCGGTGGCTTCCCAAAAATCCGGCCCTGTCGCTGGCGAAATATCGCGCCAAGCCCGCCAGCATACATAGTCGCCAGGAAGGAACCATTGAATTCAATGGGTTGGCGGCATGGACCCCGGCTGGACCCCTCGGTGGACCCCGGAAGCCAGCGGCTGCGGTGTCCCGCGCGCTCCTCTCCCGAGTATGCCGTCTTTGTAGCTTTATTCGCCGATCCTGTAAGGCGCTGCGATGTACACCGGAAAATTGTCTCAAAGGATGATTTTTCTTGACAGCCGATCCGCGTTTTCGATGACGAACTGCTGCGACCGGCGCCGGGATGGCACGCGACCGTTCAGACGCCAGACGATGATGGCGATGCCGTATTGCCAGCGCTTCGTCGCCGCGGTGCGCGACAGCCCGAACTGCCAGCAGATCGGTTTCCATGGCTTGCGGTTCGCTCGCAGCCACACGATCTGCGCGTCGTCCTTCTCAAGCCAGCGCAGCCACAGCATCGCTTCCTCGGCCTCCGTGATCTGGCGCGGGCTCGGCCGGGGCCGGCGCATCTGCGGCTCCTGGCCGACCTGATCGGCGAAGCTGTGGAAGTACTCGGGCCAGGCGTTGAAGTAGCCCTGCGGCTTCACGCCGGGCAGCTGCGCGAAGACGTCGGCGGCGAGTTCCAAGCGGTCCTGCACCTGTGCGGTGGTCCAGTCAGTCATGGCGCACCTCGCGTACAGCGGGCGGCTTGCCATAGAGCTTGTCCCCGAGCTGGCGGATCAACTCCCGCTCCGGCCATGTGAGCCGCTGGTCGTCCAGCGAGACCGCCAGCATCCGCTGTTCGTGCCAGCCCTCGCGCTTGACCTGCTCGGGATCGCGGCGCCGGCCGCCATAGCCCTTGGGCGTGTAGCGCATCCTGCTCATGCCACGCCTCCCGCCGTCTCGATCGCCCAGAACAGGATGGCAATGGCGTCAGCCTCGTTGTCATCCGCGGGGCTGAAGCCGCGGGCGCGGGCCGCCGCGATCATGGCCTCCTTCGGCGCGTTGCCCTTGCCCGTGGCGTGGCGCTTGATCGTGCCCACCGGGACGCCCTGATAGGGCACGTCCGCCGTCTCGGCCCATGCGGTCAGGGTGGCGAGCAGGCCGCCGAAGACGTGGGCCGCGTCGGTCCCGACATGCCGGCGTACCTCTTCGAAGTGGATTGCGCCGATGGGACCGGCATCCGCGGCCAGCCGCTCCAGCCAGGCGCGAAAGCGGACATAGCGCATGCCGCCGCCGTCGTAGCGGCTTGGCCGGAACGACACCGTGCCGCTGGTGATCAGCCCGTCCGCGGCGCGGAGTGCCCAGCCCGTTGTCGTGCCGAGGTCGAGGGCGAGAAGGACCGGCGTGCCGCCCACAGGCGAAATCGCGGGCGACGGGGTGAGAGATGCATGGGCCATCGGGGGCTCCTTTCCTGTCTGCTGCTCGATGGAGGAATGGGGGCGGCGCGCGGGGCTCATCGGTCGAGCTCCCGCAGCCAATCCGGGCGTGGTGAGGCCTGTGAGCCTGCCGCGGAAGGCTCACACGGAGGCTCACACCCGCAACCCTTTGAAACGACGTCGCTTTGTGAGCCTTGTGAGGGTTGTGAACCTTTTCCGGCATCTCCTTTCGTGCGCACGCGCGTGCACGCACGCGTAAGGGTGGAAAAAGGTTCACAAGGCTCACAAGGTACACATTTCGGTTTGGTATCAGGGCCTTGCGCGTGTGAGCCTTCGTTTTCGAGGCTCACACGACCGGCCCGAGGCTCACACGCATCGGCGCTGCGGCGGGCCGCTCCGGAGGCCTTTTCCTCCTCAGTCACCTTCAGCTGCCACTTCGTGGCGCGCCGGTACGTGCCGGCCTTCACCAGCCGGACCCGGAGATCGCCCAGCCGGAACACCCGGTCCCGCATGCGCCCGATCGACATCCCGAAGCTAGTCTTGCGGGCCTGCTCGTTGGCGCCGCTCATCGGCGGCGGCGGATCGCAGAAGAGCGCGATGTCGTAGACCTCGGCGGCCGTCACCTCGGCAGTGCCGAAGCGGTCCCACCAGGCGCCGATGAAGGCGTTCCAGGCGGCGCCCTCGCTGTCGGATGACTCCATCATCTCCTCGAGATTGCCGAGGAAGGCGGGGATACCTGCGACCTCGAGCACGCCGCCGAGCACATGGGCCCAGTTCTCGAAGGAGCCGATGCTGCGCCCGCCGCGCGGGCGGCCGGCTGCGATCCATGCCTGGCAGAGCGTCAGGCAGGCCGCGACCAGCCGCGCCCGGTTGGCGCGCACCCAGCTCATCAGGTCGGGGTGGCGGAAGTCCGAGCGCTGCCACGGGCGGTCGGTATGCGGATCGAGCCGGATGCGCACGAGACGCCGGGCCAACTCGTTCGAGAACTCCGGGTTGTTGCCGGTGGCGATCCACAGACAGCGGATCGGCAGCCGCGCCATCTCGGAATGACCGAGGATGCGGTCCTCCCAGAAGGGCGCCGTGAGCGCGGCGGCGAGGGCCGAGCTGTCGAGCGTGGCGCGCAGGTTGTCGATCAGCACGATGGAGGGGATCTGGCGGAGCTTTGCGGTCACGCGCTTGCGCCATTCTTCGTCGTCGCGCCCCTCGGTCATGACGCTGGCGCCTGCGCCGGTCAGGATGCCCGTGATGGCGTCGACCATCAGCGTGGCGCCGGTGCCGGGCGCGGGCTTCTCGATCAGGTGCAGTGGAGTCGGCCCGTCGATCATGCCGCGCAGGAAGCCCAGCAGCAGGAGCGCCACGACGTGGGACCGCTCCGCATCGCCGGTGAAGGGGAAGTCCCCGAGCAGGTCGTCGCAGATCATCGTGCGCGCCGCGGCGACCTCGGCCGGTGTGGGCCTGGCGGGAATGTCCGGCACGGCGAAGCCCGGCGCCGGAACGTAGAGGAGCCGCGCGTCGGGATGATAGCCGGGCGTGGTGAGGAGCGTGCCGTTTCGGCCGAAGACCGGCGTGTTCACGATGCCGGTCAGCACGGGCAGCGCGGGATCGGGCGTGGCGAGGACCGATTTGACCACCGGCAAGGGCGGCGGCGCCGGGATAGGCTCGCCCTTGGCGTTCACCCGCACCCAGCGGGCGAGCCGCGCCAGCATGTGGCGGAGCTTCTCCTCGTTGAGCGCGGTGGCGACGGGCCGGCCCTCGTCGTCGGGCACGACCCATGTGGGCTGGCCAGCGAGGCGGAAGAGCCAGGGGCAGCGGTTCGAGGCCATGAGCAGGCTCCAGACCTGCTCGTTCGCCCGCGCCAGATCGCCCTCGTCGGCGCGCAGCGTCGGGACCGTGTCTCCGGAGCCCTGGTAGTTGAGCGGACGGTGCTGCCCGATCTGCATCACCGTCTCGGCCTCGACGACGCTCTCCGCGGCGGCGATGACGCGCGCCACGGCTTCTGCGCCGTCGCTCAGCAGGAGATCGTTGAAGTCCTGGCCTTCCCCGGGCGGCACGGCGATGGCGACGTCGCGCCCCTGCGCGCGCAGCCGACGCGCGGCGGCATCCGCGGCGCGCAGGCCTGCGCCCGAGGCGTCGCTGTCGGCGAGGATCACGATGCGCCGCGCGGCCGGCGGCAACTCGACCTGTTCGAGGCCGGAGGTCGAGAGCGTGGCCCAGACCGGCAGATCTGGGCAGGCAGTCATGGCCGCGAGGCCGGTCTCGATCCCCTCCGAGAGCGCCAGCCTGTCGCCGTCGCCGAGGGGCGCGAGCCGCACGGCGCCGCCGGCAACGCGGCCGAGCATCTTCTTGGCCTTGTCGAGCGGCGCCTTGCGGGTGCTGCCGTCGGGGCCCGCCGCGAGCCAGGTCCGATGCAGACCGATGACGTCACAGTTCCGGTCGCGCACCTGACCCACGAGGGCCGGATAGCCGGTCTTCGTCTCGTAATGCGCCAGGTCGGGATGGAAGAGCAGATCGGCCTCGGCAGGGACATCCAGACCGCGGCCCGCGAGGTAGTCCGCAGCCGGCGTGCCCGCGATCGGCTGCGCCGAGGACAGGATATGCGCGATCTCCCGGGTGGCGTCGCGCTTCGGCGACGGCGTTGTCGCCGGCGCCCGCCGCTCGGGTGCGCCCGGGGTAACGCCGGCGATCTCTGCCGCTCGCACGATCAGCGCGCGGCCATCGAGCCCGGTCGCCTCCTCTATCGCGCTGATCGGCCCGCCGCCATGGTTGCCGTCGAAGTCGATCCAGTCGCCGGCATGCAGTCCGCGCAGCGTGATGACGCAGGAGCCGGTGTTCCGGGGCGCGTCGCCCCGGATGTTGGCGAGCCGCCACTCGTCGCCGGAGCGGCGGCCGCGGGGAAAGAGGTCGGGCACCCAGTGCGCGGCTGCCTCGCGCAGACGCTCGACGATCAGGTCGAGATCGTAGCGCGGCGCGTCTGTGATGGGCGGGAGGGCGTCATTGAGGTCAAGCAAGGATCACCAGCCCCCGCTCGGCCCGCGTGATCGCGGTATAGAGCCAGCGGTTCCTGTCGGCCGCCGAGCGGCCGAAGCCATCGTCGAAGACGACCACGTTCTCCCATTGCGAACCCTGCGCCTTGTGGCAGGTGATCGCGTAGCCCCAGCTGCTCTCGATCAGGCCGCGCTTGATCTGCCATTCGCGGCGCCCGCGCTCGGGGTCGTAGGCGATATGGTCGGCATACTCGCCACGCCAGAAGCTCTGCCGCCCGGCGATACTCTCGCCGTCCTCGGTCTCGACCATGGCGCTGAAGGCGAAGGCGTCGTCAGGATCCTGGCGCACATCGCTCAGCGTCAGGAACATGCCGTTGATCAGCCCGAGATCGTGACGGTTCTTGAGGCAGATGATCTTCTCGCCGTTGCCGGTCGGATAGTCGGCCTCGAACCCCGCCGCGCGCTTCATGGCGGTGTTCAGCCAGCGCCGCGTCGCGTTGGTGCCGCAGAGCACCTGGCCGCCGCGCAGCATCTGCGCCGGGCCGACCTCGTGGCGCGACATCTTCCAGACATTGTCGTCATGCGCGCCCATCGGGATCGGCGTGCCCTGCCGCGCCAGCGTAGCAAGCCGCAGGATGGCGCTGTCCTCGGCCTGCCGATGCACTTCGGTCAGCATCACGTCCGGCGCGGCCTCGGTGAAGAACCCGGCGCCCTTCACAGGCGGCAGCTGGCCCGGATCGCCCAGCACGAGGATGGGCTTGCCGAAAGCGAGAAGGTCGCGCCCCAAATCCTCGCCCACCATCGACACCTCGTCGAGGACGAGGAGGTCCGCGTCGCGCAGGATGGACTGCTCGTTGATCAGGAACTTGGGCTGGTGGATGTCCTCGAGCCGCATCTCGAGCTGGGCGATCCGCTTCATGGCGAAGTCTCGCTCGGCCGGCCCCATGCGCGGCAGCTCGCGACGCAACTCCGCCAGGTCCTCGGTCACCCGCTCGATCTCTTCCGGCGTCGCCTCGGAGACGCGGTAGATCAGGCTATGGATGGTCTGCGCGGGCGTGCCCTTGCGCGTCATGACGAGCGCGGCCTTGCCGGTGAAGGCGCCGAAAAGCACGCCGCCCGGGGCGCCGGGGGTCATCGGCGCCAGCCCCAGCGCCTCGATCGCCTGCGCGGTGGTCGTGGTCTTGCCGGTGCCGGCATAGCCGAACACCCGGAACACCTGCTGCTCGTGGCGGCGGGTCTCGTACCAGTCGCGGATGGCCGCGATGGCGCGGCTCTGCATTTCGGAAAGCGTGACGGTCATGCCCGGGCCTCCGGCCGTTCGCCGCTGAAACGCTCCACCGGAGCGTTTCCGGGACGCGGCTCACCCCAACAGCTCGCCGAGAACGGGCAGAACCGGCAGAGATAGAAGTCGGAGCGCGTGGCGATCCGCGGCAGCAGCTCGCCCGAGTCCGCGGCGCGCAGCACGGCCACCGCCTTGTCGGAGAGCTCCTGCGCGGTCGCCGGCTCGAAGGGGACGTGCTCGTGGTAGAGTTCGCAGCTGTCCTTGTTCAGCGCGGTGAAGAGCGCCGAGCCGAGGCCCATGTAGGCCATATAGATCTGCATCTGCCCGAAATAGACGGGCTTGGAGAGCCGGACGCCCTTCTTCGCGGTGTCCGACCAGGAGGACGCCTTCAGAGCCTTGTGCTCCCAGAGCGCCGGCCAGTCGATGTCCACCTCGGGGCCGGTGACGATGACGCCATCGACATGACCGCGGATGCGACCGCCCGCCGTCTCGAAGCCGAACTGGCCGCCCTCGCGGGTCTGGGTCCGCAGGTCGAACCCGGCGAGCCGCAGCCAGCGGATGGCGAGATCCTCGAAGACATGGCCGGCGGCGAAGATGCGCAGGCTGCGCCCCTCGAGTTCCTTGCCGGGATCGGGCGGCGTGTGCGTCACCTCGTAGACGAGGCGGCGCGCGCAGGGCTCACCGATCCGGCTGGCGCCGAGGTAGTCGCGGGGCCGCTGGCCAGCGCGCTCGGCCACGAGGGCGTCATCGAGCAGCGTGTTGATCCGGGCGCCGAGCGGCGGGGGCGCGTCCGCGGCGCGGCCGTAGACGCAGCCCGAGCGGTGATTGAGATCGACCAGCATCCGCGCCCCCTCAGAACGGCACATCGCCGGCGTCGGATTGGCGCTGCATGGACGCCTGAAACCCGTCGACGCAGGCCTCGATCAGGCGGTCGATGTCCTCAGCCGGCCGGTCGAAGAAGGGCTCCATCAGCCCCATCTCCGTCAGTGCCTCGGCCAGCTCGCGGCGCGCCTCGCGGATCGCGCGGGTTTCCATGTCGGTCTTGTCGATCATGCCGTGGTTCCTCTTGGCGTTGGCCGAGCCCGCCGTGAGGCAGGTCATCGAACAGAAGCGGTGATGGGGATGGCGGTCCCAGCGCAGGCCGTGGTAGTAGCCGAAGCCCCGGGCCTCCCGCCGACCGCAAAGCGCGCAGGGCACGCGGCGGCCGAGTTCGGCGCGGGTCAGCCCATCAGGAGCAGGTCGAGCGCGCTTCGCTCCTCCTCGTCCGGCGCGGCGGTTCGGCGCTCGGAGGCCAGCACGATGAAGCGGCTGATGGCGTTCGAGGCCATGCATTCCAGATCGCGCCGGGTGAGGCTCGCGATGGGGCGGTCGAGCCGCCCCCGCGCCTCGAGCCAGCGCCCCATCGCAAGGGCCGCTTCCGTGGTGACATACGCCTGCCATTCGTCCGGGCTCACGGGTTGAGCCAGGCCGGGCCGCCCGCGGCCTTCGGCGCGGCGGGCTCGGCGGCAGGCTGGCTGGCGGGCTGGCCGGCCGACGACGACCATGCGGGCGCGGACGGCGCCGCGGCCGGCTGCGGCTGGCCCCAGGCGGGGGTTGCGGGCTGCGCGGGCGCGGCGGCCGGCCGGGGCTTGTTCGATGGCTGCGCCGGCACCGTCTCGCCGACCATCACCTTCTGCCACTCGGGCGCGGTGGGCAGCACTACGTGGTCGAGCTTGTTGGCGTCCTTGTAGGCGGGGTTGCGGTTCGGCTCGATCTGGATCTTCGCGACGAAGGTGATCCCGTCGAGATCGGCGAGCCCGCGCAGGACGCGCTTCGCCTTTGCCGCCTCGCTCATGTCCTCGGGGTTCAGGCCGAGCGCGCTGTCGATCATGGCCCGGAACTGGCTCTTGGAGATCTTCCAGCCGATCGACTGGCCCTGTTCGTCGAGCTTGCCCCCCTGCACGGTGAAGTTCTGCCAGAACTTGCGCCGGGCATGCGGTCCCTCGGCCACAGTGAACTCGGCGTCGAGCATCAGCACGTCGCTGCCGGGCTGGTTCGACGGCTTCAGCAGCCCGCGATCCACCTCGCTCGCCCCGTCCGTGCCGCCCTTGCGGATGGACATGGTCACCTTGGCGAAGGTGCCGTCGGGGATCAGGTCGCCGGACTGCTGCGGCGCCACGTCGTTCATGTCGAAGGTCATCTCGTTCATCCTTTCGGTGCGTGGTTGATCTTGGAGAGGAGAGCGCCGAGATCGGCCGGTTCGGTCAGGTCGAGGCGCCCCGAGCGGTCCTTCGCGGGCAGGCCCCAGGGATTGCCGGAGCGGCAGACGAGGCGGCGCGTCTCGCCCTTCTCGGGGTCGTGCCGCCAGGCGGTCGCGCCGTCGGGGCCGGTCTCGGGGCTGAAGAGGCCGAGGGTCATCACCTGGTCGACGATGCCGGGCAGCTCGCGCGCGGCCTTGCCGCCCTCCATCTGCGGCTGCCAGATCGGCCGGTTCATCTCGTCGGTGATCCGCTCGAGGATGCCGACGAAGATGACCGTGCGGCCGGGCGCGTGCTGGAGGTGCTTCAGGAGCCCGATCACCTCGCGGGCGAGCAGCCCGTATGCGCCGCGCGTGTCCGGCTTGCCCGTGCGCTCCGACATCGCTTCCGGCCGGGTCTTGGCCCAGGCCATCGCCTGGCGCGTGAGGTCGGTGATGCTGTCGACGAAGACGATGCGCTTGGCGTCGAGCCGCGCGGCGAGGTCCGGGTGCTGTCCCCGCAGATGTGCGTGATGCGCCTCCGAGAAATGCTCGTCGGGCTGGGCCGCCGGGTTCGCCCCGCCGATCAGGCAGGCGATGTCCACGGCGTCGGCAAAGCGGCGGATCGGCAGGCTGTCGCCGCGCCAGTCCTGCACCGACTTCAGCCCGGCCTCGAGATCGAGGCAGACGGTCTCCTCGGCCGGCAGCGTCTTCAGAAGCGTGGTCTTGCCGGCGCCGCTCGGGCCGAACAGCGCCATGGTGGTCTTGCCCTGCGCCTCGCGCAGCCGCTCGTCGGCGGTGACGATCCGGAGGCTCATGCGGCGCCTCCCTGCGGCAGAAGCTCGACCTTCAGCGCGCCGGTGCGCACGGTCCGCGCGGGTTCGAACACCGCCCGGATGTTCTCGGGCCAGGCGGCGTATTTGCGCTCCGGCAACTTGATGGCGATGTCGACATACTGCGCGGGGTCGTCGCCCGAGCTTCGGATACGCTCGACGATTTCGCCAAGCCGCTCCTGGTCCCAATCCACCCGCTTCGGCAGATCGGCCACCACGGTGAAATCGCCGTCGTCGAAGCGGACCGTACCGGTATCCTTGGCCCTGGCCTGTCGTTCCTCGGCGGCGCGCGTGGCGTAGCGGATGGTCAGCGCGGCATCGAGCCGGGCCTTTGCCGCCTTGGCGCGCCTCAGCGCCTCATCGGTCTCGCGCTGCAGGATGGCGAGCAGTTCGACGGGAAACTGCGCGAGGTCGGCGTCGGGGATGCCCGGCAGGTCTTCGGGCGTGGGGCTGTTGTTCGGCCAGGGCATGAACGGGTCTCCGTGATCGGCGAATGGGGTCTGGATGGGGAAGGTCACGCCGCCTGCTCCTCGAGCAGCAGCGCCGACAGCGAGGCGGCGGCGTGCTTGGGCTTGGGGCGCGTGACGGCGATGTAGGCGAAGCGGTCGGGGCCCACGCGCTCCTGCACAAGGTGGACGAGGCCCTGCTCGGCGGCCCAGAAGGCGCGCGATCCGAGCCGCGACAACTCCTCCCGCTCGCGGTCCGCGAGGCGGCCGAGCATCGGGAAGATGTCGAGCACGAGGAAACCGCGATGGTATTCGAGCCGGTCGCCAGGCGCGGCCTGCGCCACCCACGCACAGAATTCGATCTCGCTGAGCGGACGGCTGGTGCGGACGGTGATGAAGGGGGTGTTGCCCATGAACATGATCTCCTCCTTTCGCCTCTACTCACGCCGCAGCGAGATCGTCCCAGGAGGGACCGAGCCCGTAGGCGGTAAGGACTTGACGGAGATCAGCGAGGCGCCGGTAGAGTGCCGAGCGGCTGCCAAAGCCCTCGGCGGCCAGCGCCGTCACTGACCGATGGGCCAGCGCGCAGCAGAACCGGCGGTCGGCCTCGGGCAACCGCGCCAGCGCGGACTGCACGGCCTCGCGGGTCTGGATGTCAGCCTGCGTGTTACGGTCCTGGCCATGCCAGGCGGCCAGCCCGTCCGATTCCGCCAACAGGCAGCCCAGCGGCTCGACGCTGCCAGCGACAGGCGCGTCGAGGGAGAGCATCGTGCCGCCCTGCACCTGGCGCTGCCGGTGGTGCCGGATCGCGATCCGCGAGCACTGGTTGCGCAGCACGATGTTGGCGAAGGCGCCGATGGCGCCGCGGCGCTTGTCGAAGCCCGGCAGCCGGCAGATCAGATCGATCAGGAGGTCCTGGCGGAGATCGTCGAGATCGGCGGCGGGGAGCGCCAGCTTGCGGTGCAGACGCCGCGCCGCGACGTCTGTCTCGTCGATCAGCGTGGCAAGGTCGGAGGGGGAAATCGGTGGGTGCATGTCGTTCGATCCTGGTCGTTTCCGTTCACGACCCGACCGTGCAACATGCTGAAATCGTTTATCTCTCGGACTTCTCCTGAAAACCTCCCGAAAACCTCCCGGCGCCGCAGAACGGGTCTAGGCGATGAACGCGATCTCGGACGACGCGAGAGCGAGTCGAGCGCCGACCTTGGACTTCCGCTCGATGAACCCGTTGCTCGGGACCGCGTTCAGACGCGTGTTCTTCCGGAAGACATCGCGTAGCCGATTTAAGCAGCGGTCGACCTGTTCGGGATTGCTCTCTCGTCCCGTGCTGGCCTGCAGCGTGGCCGCGAGACTGTCCTTTGGCACCCAGCCGCCAGCAGCCACCGCCTCCTCCGCGAGCATTACGAACGCGTCGAAGTCCCGCGGTTCGACGTCGAGTTCGATGCCCTCGAAGATCATACGGCGACCGATACGGTCGATCTGGAGGCGTGCATCCGACGCTTTCGGTCCCGTAGGCACGCGGATCCGGCCGAGCTCGAGCGCGAAGGGAAGCGCAGGATCGTCGCGCAGCAGGTCCTCGGCACGGACCACCGTCATGCGCATAGGCTCGAGCTGGCGGGCGATCCCCGTGGGTAGATCGGAATTGCCGAGGCTGATCAGGGCGACGGGGGCTTCGTCGTCTATAGCGCCGCGCACGTGATCAACGATCTCCTGCGCAGTGTCCTCCCGCAGCCGCCGCACGAGGCAGACCTCTGCAGCGCGATTGTGGCCCTCGTGCCTGCCGAGTCGCCAGACCCGTACCGAGAGCGCCGTCGGGCCGGGCCCGCCGAGCCCCGACTGCTCGCGGATCGCGCGGCAGAGCGCGGCGATGTCGATGTCGAAGGTCTGGACATCCAGCGCATCTTCGTAGCGTTCGCACTCGCCGGTTTCCGGATCGACGACGACCAGCCCATCGTCGACGATCTGGAAGACCGCAGCGCCGTCGTCGCGCAGATCCTCCCGCTCCACGAGGATCCCACGGTTGCGAAGCGACCGGACGACCCCGGGCTCGTATGGCTTCAGGTCGGCCGCGCCGACGGCGCGGATCGGTTGACGATCACTCTGCCGCAGCAGCAGCCTGACCAGTTCCGCGGCGTTTGCGAATGTCATTGTCTTCCAGCATCTCGAGGATGAGCCGTTCATGGGAATGGTCGCGCATGCTGACGGTGCGCGGCGGCCGGATGGTCACCGGAACCACCACCTCCGCGTCGTCCATTTCGATGGTCACATCGATCTTGGCATGCACGATCCGCAGGTCGGCGATGTCGAGGTCCGACGCTACGTCCCTCAAACGCTTGAGGGCATTCTGGGAATCGCCAAGCGTGAGGAACCATGGCGAGCGGCGCAGACGCCCCGTCGTCGTGATCTGGGCCTCGTCGACGCGCACCTCGCGCAAGGCGACATGCGTGATGTCTCCATCGGGGTCGAAGTGAAACTTGAACGCGGCGCCCAACTTCTGCAGCGGCTCGAGCGTGTAGAGCTGCTCCTTCGCCGACGCCTCGAAGATGTCCTTGTCTCCCAGGACGTGCTCTCCGAACAGCTTGACCAGCTTCTTGGCATCGGCGGCCGATTTAGAGCCGACAGCGATGGATCCCTGTCGGGGATCATACTCGATGGTCGACTGGACGATTTCGCGAAACTTGAGCGTATCCTCGGTCCCCTCCTGGTCGACGTTCTTCGTCTCCGGCTTGGAGCCATGCAGGATCAGGACCCGCAGCAGATCCTCCTCCTCGAACCACCGCACATCGCAATAGTGGCCGTTGTAGCGGCTAGCGAAATGCCGCCGCACGGCCTCGGTGAATTCATTCTGAACACCGGCCTCGTGATGCCGCGGCTCGACATCCTCGCGGTCGGCATCGCGCTCGAGCTTGGAGGAATGTGCGAGGAACGCCGCGGCGCTGAGCGCCCTGTCGAAGATGGCCCCGTGATCCAGCCAAGTAACCAGCGCAATGAAGCGAGGGGTGAAGCGCAGGTCATCGTCGCCGCCTTCGACACGATGGGGCGCCAGGACGTCGACACCTGCCTCCGTGGCGATCTCCTGGATGATGCGGGCGCCGGCATCGGTCGACAGGGTGGAGATGTTGTAGAGGGCGAACTGCAGCTTGGCCGGAAACTGCGTATCCGCCCTGGCGAAGAGATTGAAGATCATCTCGCGCCGCTTCTTGTCATCGTCGGGAAGGTCATGCCAATTGAAATCGATCTGCCCGAGATAGGGGCTCAGCAGACGGTGGAGCAATTCGATATCCACGGTTCTCGAAAAAGCGCGATCGACGAAATTTCTGATCCTCTTCGGCATATGATCTCCTCTTGGTCCTGAAGGTCCTGCGGACGGGCAAAAGCCCGAAGCCGCTCCGGCGATCCGCTTCATCTTGCGCGATGCGATGCGCTGCCGAAATTGGCCGAAGCGATGATGCCGATTCACCGCGCGAGCGCGATATGTGTTCTGATAATGTTCTACCCGACAGAACAACCGGGAGTCGAGTCCGTGGCGCCTCCACCCGTGCCTGTCCCGGCCGCATGGGACGGTTCGCGAATGCGGTGAGTAGGAGAAGGGCGAGACCTCACGGAACCGCCCTTCATGAAACGCCCCAATCCACTGCCGCCCGACCAGATGACCCCCGCCGAACGCCGCGCCGAGCTGTGCGGCCTGCTGGCGCTTGGGTTGGTCCGGTTGCGGCTGCGAGAACGGGGCGAAGCTCCTGACGATAATGGAGAAATTCGCCTACACTCTCCGGCGAGCGTATGCCGTCATGCAACTCCAACTCACCGGAGACCCACATGACGACCCACGATCCCATCCCCGCGCGCCTGGCCGCGCTCAAGACCGCGACGACGCCGGAGCTGAAGGCGCAATGGCGTGATCTGTTCGACAGCGAACCACCGCCATTCAACCGCCGCTACCTTGAATCCCGCCTGGCCTACCGCATCCAGGAACTGGCCTATGGTGGGCTGAAACCGGAGACGATCCGGCGGCTGGAACGGCTGGGCGAAGAGCTCGACGGTGGCGACCGAAAGAAGAGCCGGATGCGCGCCGACACCATGCCCATCGCCGGCACGCGGCTGATCCGCGAATGGCAGGGCGTCGAGCACGTCGTCACCGTCACGGCGGAAGGCTTCGAATGGCAGGGGCGGCCCTACAGGTCGCTGTCGGCCATCGCGCGCGCCATCACCGGCACGCGCTGGAACGGCTGGGTGTTCTTCGGGCTGAAGAACCGGAGGGCGCGGACATGACGAAGCCGATCGTCCGCAAGCAGCGCTGCGCTATCTACACCCGGAAATCCTCCGAGGAAGGGCTGGAGCAGGAGTTCAACTCGCTCCACGCCCAGCGGGAGGCGTGCGAGGCGTTCATCGCCAGCCAGCGCTCCGAGGGATGGGTGCTCGTCCGCGATCAGTACGACGACGGCGGCATCTCCGGCGGCACGCTGGATCGCCCGGGCGTGCAGCGCCTGCTGGAGGACATCGAGGACGGGCTGGTCGACGTGGTGGTGGTCTACAAGATCGACCGCCTGAGCCGCTCGCTGGCCGACTTCGCCAAGCTCGTCGAGGTGTTCGATCGGAACGGCGTCACCTTCGTCTCGGTCACGCAGTCGTTCAACACCACTACGTCCATGGGGCGGCTGACGCTGAACATCCTGCTCTCCTTCGCGCAGTTCGAACGGGAGGTGACGGCCGAGCGCATCCGCGACAAGGTCGCCGCCAGCCGGAAGAAGGGCATGTGGATGGGTGGAGTACCGCCCTACGGATATCGTGTCGAGAACCGGAAGCTGGTGATCGACGATGGGCACGCCGAGCATGTCCGCTGGATCTTCGAACGGTTCCTCGAGATCGGCTCAGGCACGGAGCTGGCCCGGGAGGTCGCGAAAAGCGGCATCCGCACGCCGCGCGGCAACCGGATCGACAAGAAGTACCTGTACCGGATGCTGAACAACCGCGCCTACATCGGCGAAGCGGTGCACAAAGGCGAGAGCTATCCGGGCGAGCACGAGGCCATAATCGACCGCGAGACATGGGACCGTGTCCATGCGATCCTGCAGGAGAGCCCCCGCAAGCGGGCAATGCGGACTCGCGCCGAGACCCCGGCGCTGTTGAAGGGGCTGCTGTTCGGGCCGGACGGCGCGGCCTTCTCCCCGACGCACACCCGCAAAGGCGACAGACTATACCGCTACTATGTCAGCCAGACCGTGCTGAAGCATGGTGCCGGGTCATGCCCGGTCGGCCGTGTGCCCGCGGGCGAGATCGAAGCGGCCGTCATCGACCAGCTGCGCGCCGTGTTCCGCCAGCCGGAGATCGTCGCAGGGACGTGGAAGGCGGCACGCGGCCACGCCGACGACGTCACCGAGGCCGACGCCCGGACAGCACTGCAACAGCTTGACCCGCTATGGGACGAGCTATTCCCTGCCGAACAGGCGCGCGTCGTGGCGCTGTTGGTCGAGCGCGTGGACATCGGCACGGACGGGCTCAACGTCCGGCTGCGCGTCGACGGGCTCAGCGGTCTGGCCCGCGAGATGCTGGCCGGCGACATCGAGGCGGCCGCATGACACGCGGGGCACTGATACCTGACACCGTGACGCTCCACGTACCGTTCCGCGTCGTGAAGCGCGGCGGGCGGAAGGAGATGCAGCTGCCGGAAGGCGCTAAACAGCCGCGGCGCGCGGACAGCACACTCGTCAAGGCGCTGGCCCGCGCCTTCCGCTGGAAGCGGATGCTGGAGTCCGGCGAGTTCGCCACCATCGCCGAACTGGCCGAGCGCGAGGGCATCGCTCCCTCCTACATGACCCGCGTTCTACGGCTGACGCTGCTTTCGCCCGACATTGTTGTGGCGATCCTGGACGGGAAGCAGGGGCCGGAGGTGACACTGACGCAGCTGTTGGAGCCCTTCACGACCCATTGGTGTGACCAAACGGACAGGTTTCTCTAACATGATGAATCATTCCCCCTCTAGGCTGAGATGCCTGCACCTCGTGAACCACCAGCAACGACCGAGACGCACTCTAATATCGACAAAGGCTTCGTCTTGGTTCATCTTGGTGCAAATTGGTGGAGGTGGTGATGCCCGGAGGCAAGAAGCGCTTCTCGGTGACGCTCGAGGAAGCAGACTACGAGGCACTCCGGGCCCTGGCCGAGGGGCACCGTCCTGCGCTATCACTCCAATACGTGGTAAACGTGGCGATAAAAGATCTTCTGGAAAAGCATGCTGCGCGCCAACTGACGCTTCCTTTGGATAAATAATTTATGACGAAGCTGACGTTTATTGATCTATTCGCGGGATTGGGAGGCTTTCACAAGGCCCTTAATGATATGGGCCATAGCTGTGTATTTGCCTCTGAAATCGACGGAGAACTCGCAAACCTGTATGAAAAAAACTATGGTATACGCCCTCATGGCGATATCCGTCAGGCCATAGATCGCGTGCCGCCCCACGATATTTTGTGCGCTGGCTTTCCATGCCAGCCATTTTCAAAAGCCGGGGAGCAATTGGGATTTGATTGTCCGCAGTGGGGCGACCTTTTCGACTATGTTCTGAAAATTCTTGATGAACATAAGCCCACCTACATCATGATTGAAAACGTACCCAATCTGCTTCGGCATAATGGCGGCAAGACTTGGGAGCGAATAAAAATGAGGTTGGAAAATCTCGAGTATGTGGTCGATAGCTGCAAGCTATCGCCCTTCATGTTTGGTGTTCCGCAGGTGCGTGAGCGGGCGATAATCGTCGGCGCTCGCACAGGATTGGACAATTTTTCATGGCCCGAACCGACCCACCAACTCGACGAAATCAGTATAAGAAACATACTCGATAAAGATCCAGAAGAAGCCCGACCACTCGGCCCACGATTCATTCAGTATTTGGAAACCTGGCAAGCCCTAATTGATGCACTTCCAAAGAGCGAGGCGCTTCCCTCGTTCCCAATATGGGCAATGGAGTTTGGCGCAACCTATCCGTACACAGACTCAACGCCGTATGCGACCGGCTTTGAGCGCATGGGAGCATACAATGGAGCGCTCGGATGCTCGCTTGCTGGCCTGGATGAAGACGAAACAAAAAGAGCGCTTCCCGCTTACTCCATTGACGAAGTGGATAATTTTCCGGCTTGGAAACAGAATTTCATCAGGCAAAACCGAGAGTTTTATTTCCGTCATAAGAGCATAATCAATCGCTGGCTTCCAATGATCGAGAGTTTTGCGCCCAGCTTTCAAAAATTGGAATGGAACTGGAAAGGCGGCCCTCGCGACTTGTGGCAGACCGTGATCCAGTTCCGCGCATCTGGCATACGGGCGAAACGCCCTACCGCTGCACCATCATTGGTTGCGCTTACAACTAGTCAAGTCCCGGTCATCCCGTGGGAACGTCGCTACATGACCATGCGAGAATGTGCGCGTCTTCAAAGTATGGGCGACCTAGAGCATCTGCCCGACAATCAGACGAGGGCGTACAAGGCACTTGGAAACGCAGTCAATGTCGATGTAGTCGCAGCAGTAGCGAGGGCCTTGCTTCCCGAGGCAGAGCATCCTGACTTCCAAGCCGAAACGGAGACGTCACAGCATCAACGGAATGGTAAGGCGGAAGACGAGCTAGAGCCAGCGGCTTGAATTAAGCAATCGTTTGAAGGGACGCTGGATGTCAGTGAACAAAGTAGATATTCGTCCGGGGGTCAGCGTTCTCGCAGTCCTGCGCCACCTGAACTACAAGCCGTGGTACGCACTTGCAGAATTCGTTGACAATGCAGTTGAGAGTTTCTCCCGGAACCGTGATGCGCTGCGGAGCCACCACGGCGAGTCCTACAAGCTCGTCGTCAACATCGATATCGATCCCAGCCCTCCCGCGCGTATTTCAATCCGAGACAACGCTGCCGGCATAGCTGTATCCGAGTTCGGACGTGCTTTTCGTGCAGCAGCCATTCCGACTGATCGCAGCGGCCTCGCTGAATTTGGAATGGGCATGAAAAGCGCCGCTTGCTGGTTCGCCCCGCAGTGGCAAGTACGCACTTCTGCATTTGGCGAGCCACGAGCTCGTACCGTGCGCTTCGAAATCGAAAATATTGTGAATGATGGCATTGAAGAGCTTGAGATCGTTGAAAGGGAGGAAACTTCAAGCAAGCACTACACTGAGGTAGTCCTTGAAAACATTTTCCATGTTCCAGTTGGCCGTACCGTGGGGAAGCTCAAGGAGCACTTAACTGATATTTATCGCGTTTTTATTCGCGAGGGTGATCTTGAGTTGCGGTTTAACGGTGAAGTTCTTTCACCACAGCAACCTGCGATCCTCGAAGCGCCCTACTTTCGAGATAGCCACGGAGAAAAAAGGACGTGGCGAAAAGAAATTCGTTTTGATTTTGGGGATGGCCTGTCCGTGCATGGCTTTGCGGCCTTGCGGGAAAAGGCAAATACGGCGAAAGCGGGTTTTTCGTTATTTCGACGGGGCCGCGTCATTCAGGGAAGCGGGGATGAGGGGTATCGACCTGCTTTTATTTTCGGGAGCTCAAACAGCTACCGTTACCAGAGACTGTTCGGGGAGTTGCATCTGACGGGCTTTGAGGTAAGCCATACAAAAGATGGCTTTCGATGGGATGATAATGAACAGCCATTTCTCGAGTTGCTGCGCGATCACTTGGATGGCGATGATCTGCCCCTGCTCAAGCAGGCTGAGGGTTATCGTGTGCGGGTTGCTCGAGCGCAACTCTCGGATACGGCGAGCCAGGCGGTCGACAACACCGCTCGTGCCATCGAAGAACGACTTCCCGCCGCTTTGCCTGGGCTTTCAGATGCGCCTCCAGTCGACGCTCCTGGAGAGGAGCTTCCCCACGCGGGAACGCTTGCTCGAAAGCAATTCGACATTCGCTTTCGCGACAAAGACTGGCGGATCAATATCGAACTGACAGAGGATCCAGCCGAAAGTCAGTGGCTTGTCTTTAGCGATGTTGCTGCTTCGACGGAGCAACCACGTAGCCTCGATATCAGGGTCTCGCTTGCCCATCCCTTCATGGTGCGCTTTGCTCAGACAGATAGCGAGGATATTGAGGCCTTACTGAGAATTGCGGCGGCACTCGCTCTCGCCGAAGTTGTCGCCCGCGACTCTGGTGTGCGCCATGCAGGGACAATCCGGCGCAACGTGAACGACATCATTAACTTCGCTCTCTCCGAGGCGTAACAATGGAAGGTGCTTCATGACTGACGACGTGCCGCTGATAATCCGGGCCGTGAACCATCAAGTACCCGGAATTCGATGGCAGCCAGTAGTTGGAGATGAAACTACTGATTTTCTGGAGCACGTCGTACCTGAAGTGAGCCGAGATAGTGTTCGGGATGCTGCCGCTTCCATATTGGGTCGCGGGGTTTCACCTGAAGATTTTGCCGGTCAAGACACGGGCTTGGTTGTTGGTTACGTTCAAAGCGGCAAGACCATGTCGTTCGAAACTGCTGCCGCACTTGCCCGCGACAACGGCTTCCAGATGGTCATAATTGTGGCAGGTACATCAAATCCGCTGCTTGATCAGTCCACGGGGCGCGTCCGCCGGGATCTCCGGTTAGACGACCCAGATCGAGCGCGCAGTTGGATCCACTTTCAAAACCCTGAGCGAGAAGACTCAACTATCCAGACTCTGCGCGACGTTTTCGACGATTGGCGAGACGATGACACCCCCGACGAGTACAAGATGACCGTATTGGTAACTGTACTGAAACACCATCGGCGAATGGGGAACTTGACCGAACTCTTGCAGGCAGTGGGGATGCAAGGGGTGCCGGTGCTCATCATCGACGATGAGGCGGACCAAGCAAGCCTCAACACGGAGGTTGCTCAAGGTGAAGAAAGCACGACGTACCGCCGCTTGATGGCTTTGCGTGATACGCTGCCTCTTCACAGTTATCTGCAATATACGGCTACGCCACAGGCACCTCTCCTTGTGAGTATTGTAGATTCACTTTCCCCAAACTTCGTTGAAGTCTTGACGCCAGGCGATTCTTACGTGGGTGGGCATGATTTTTTTGTTACTAATCCAAGGCTTGTTCGCACGATTCCGGCCGCTGATGTGCCAACCAACACCAATCCCCTTCCGGAGCCGCCGGACTCGCTGCTCGAAGCACTCCGAATTTTCATGGTTGGCGTCGCGGTCGGTCTTATGCAGGACGGCAATCGTGGAAACCGCTCCATGCTTGTGCACCCGTCGCATCTGACTGCGCAGCATCAGGAGTACTATAACTGGGTCCGTGATATTTTCGAGGAATGGAAACGTATTCTTGGATTGCCGGATTCAGATCCTGACAAGCAGGAACTCATAGAAGAGTTGCGCGGAGCCTATGAAGACCTTTTGCAGACTGTGGGTAACAGCCTTCCTCAGTTTTCGGACCTAGTACCAACTTTCCGTTTTGCGTTCCGCCGGACCCGCCTCCTTGAAGTAAACGCGCGGGGCGGGCGCACACCTGACGTGGATTGGGGGAGCGCGTACGGTTGGATCCTCGTCGGTGGGCAGGCCATGGATCGCGGGTTCACCGTCGAAGGATTGACGGTAACGTACATGCCGCGCGGGATCGGCGTCGGTAATGCAGATACTGTGCAGCAGCGAGCACGCTTTTTCGGATATAAGCGCAGCTATCTCGGCTTCTGCCGTGTCTATTTGGAACAGGGCACTCACCGTGCCTTCGAACGCTATGTCGAGCATGAAGAGGACATGCGTCGGCAACTTGAGGACATTCGGGACCGTGGACTCTCACTGAATGAGTGGAAGCGAGCCTTTGTCCTAGACAACGCGCTTAGACCGTGCCGCCAGAACGTCTTGGAGTTTGACTATATTCGTGGACGCTTTTCAGATGACTGGGTTGCCCCGCGCGTTGTTCTGCCCACCGATCCGGTGCTTCAGGCCAACCGACTAACTGTTTCAGGTTTTATTGAAGCAACGGCCTTCGTCAGCGATGAAGGCCATCCTGACCGCACTGACACACAAAGGCATGAGGTTGCTAGAGACCTGTCTCTGCGGGACGTAATGGAGCGGCTACTCATTCCACTGCGGATCACAAGTTCGCGGGACTCCCAGCAGATCACCGGACTCCTTCTCCAGCTGAGTCGCGCGCTGGAGAGCGATCCAGATGAGCTTTGTACAGTCTACAGGATGAGCCCCGGGACTGGACGCGAGCGCGGCATAGACCAGAGTGGCGAGGTTACCAACCTCTTCCAAGGTCAAGCACCAGTGAACCCGCCCGCGCGACGCGGCGAAGTCTATCCGGGCGACCGTGCCATTCGCGAAAACGGTCAGGTAACCGTCCAGATCCACACTCTTGATCTGACCCGAGACGGTGCTGTGGTTTGTGAGAACGTGCCGGTGCTCGCTGTCTGGGTTCCGGCCCGTTTGGCTACCGGCTGGATCAATCAGGATCAGCCGGTTCAGCAGGCATGACCATCACTGACTTGTTCCGGATATACGACGAAATATTGGTCCCGGAGCGAGGCCCAGACAATGGTCTCGAATTTGCGGTCAGACCCATTCCAGACCAAGGCGCCTACTTCGTGGGAAAGGACATGGCTGGAATGGCATGCCTGCTGGTTGAAACAGCGAAGGGGACGGGACGTAAGCCGCCGCCGATACGGCTTGAAAATCTCGAAGCGCAGTTCGAACTCGTCTGCCAGATAGCAGACGGTGGCGAGCCCCCTCGGGAGGGACAGTTTACTGTTATCCGCTGCCGATCATCGCAGAAGGAGACGGTCCAGTATTTCTTTTCGGTTTGCCGAATAATAATCCAACATTTGGGTGGCTGCCCATCGCGCTTGGCGCTCGCCGCAGCAGTGAGGCGACTTGCTTCGATCTTTCAAAGCATCAGAAAGCCACCTGTTCGTTCGCTAAATGGGCTGTTCGGCGAGATGTTCGTCATTGCAAATAGTCGTTCACCCGCAAGATCAGTTGCTGCATGGCGTGTTGAAGAGACATCTCGATTCGATTTCGCCGCAGGTGATGTCCGTATGGATGTTAAGAGCAGTGCGGGCCGGCTCCGTAAGCATGCTTTTTCTTACGACCAGTGCAATCCACCTCCCAACACCCACGCAATCGTCGCGTCACTTATGGTCGAGCGGATTCCGACCGGTACCTCAATCGAAGACCTTATTGTCGCAACGGAGGCTCGTATCTCGGGAGACGCAGGGCTCGTGCTGAAACTGCATGATGTCGTTGCTTCGACGCTGGGTACCGACACGTCAGAGGCGTTGCGAGTGACCTTCGATCATCGACTAGCTTCCAGCTCTCTACAGTTTTTCGATTTGCGTGAGATACCAGCGGTTCGTGGTTCACTTCCACCCAGGGTCTCGGATCTTCGTTTCAACGTTGATCTGACGGGACTGCCTCCCCTCGATGTGGAGACTCTATCCGATCGGGACCCATACTTCTGGGATCTTGTGCCTCGTGATTGACACAGGAAGCTCGGTTGCAAGGGACATCTCAGGCAAGAGCTACTGGGATCCAACTTCGCGTCTGTTGTATTTTATTTCAATATTTTCAATCGCTTACGCGCAATTCACCAAATCCGCGCAGTCATGAGGTCGGGAGAATATCGGTCCTGAGAGACCGCTTCCGGGGCTCTTGGCACAGGGGCCAGTGCTCAGCCCCACCAGCATAACCCTCGAAAACAACGGAAAAATCCGGCCGCAGCCGGATCGGGAGAACGCTTTCACAAGGTCAGGTGGCGGAGAGGAAGGGATTCGAACCCTCGAAACGGTCTCCCGTTTACTCCCTTAGCAGGGGAGCGCCTTCGACCACTCGGCCACCTCTCCGTCTGTCGGTCTGATAGGCGGAATCCGCGCGCGACACAAGGGGGCAGCGACAAATCCACATCGAAACGCGTCCTCCGGCGTCCAGAAGACACGTGCGGCGCGGGTCTTGTCGGACGCAACAGCGGACCGGCCCGGCATTCTCGTGAACCGGCATCTCCGGAGAACCGACAAACGCTTCGGCGAAACCGGAGACGGCACTGCCCTGGCGGTCGTCGGGCACGCCGAAGCGTGCCGCCCGACCGGGTGTCGCGGCGGTCGAATCGCAGGCGCGTAAAGGACCGCCCCTCGGTCGCTCAGCCCATGCGGATGGACGCGTTCTTGTGGGAGCGCCGCCGCGGCCACGTGCCGGTCGGGCCGGACCTTTGCCGGGAAGGGCCTGTTCTTTCGGCCGGCAAGATCATGGCGCGGCGGCCGGAGCGCATCACACTGTCGTCCGGCAGAAGGCGCGCGTTGAGCGATAGTCGACCGGTTGCGCAAGACCCGAACGCACCAGTTCGGCGGCAGCGTCCCAATCCGGCCCGGCCACGCGCACCAGATCACGACCGTAACGCCCGCTCCGCCCCGACCGTACAAGGCGGGCGCGCGGCGCGGCAAGCAGGCGCGCCAGCGCACCGCGTGCCGCCATTCCGTCGTGCTCGGATATTTCCACCGCATCGACGCAAGCCAGCCGGTACTTCTCGCCGGACAGCCAGAAGGTATCTCCGTCGACGATACAGGTCACGCCCCGCGCGGCGCGATCGCGCCCGGCGCAAACCGGCCAGGCAATGCCACCGCCCAGCCAGGGCGCAAGACCCTCCGACAGGTGTCGCGGCGCCGGTGCCCACACGCAGGCGGCGACCAGGAGCAGACACAGGAGCGCGCTCGAGGCAGGCACAAGACGTCGCGAAAACGGCATCCCGGGAGCGCACGCCCCGCCATCGTTGCATGCCGGACGCGCGCCGTCGCGCCATCTGCCTCGGCCCCGGAAAACCGGTGGACGGCCCGCCGCGCGCCACATCAAATCGAGGCCCGTCCGCGGGCAAACGACACGCCGGACGCGACGACAGACAGCGCGCAAGACCATGCCCCTCTCCGTGCGCAACGCATATATACAACCATCGCGAGTGCAGTGCGCCACCTTTAACAATTCAAGGTTGCGTCAACGCCGAGACGTGCCGAGGCGGCCGCGCCCGGGCGAAAACGCGGCGATCCTGGCTCCCGTCCGGCGGGCGGGTCCGACGGGATCGAGGCGGGGATTTCCTCGCGACGGAGGATGCACCGCGCAAGGGCGGCGGCTTTCCACCGCAGACGCGCAAGGCGCCGCATCGGGGCAAACGAGGCCGGCGAAACGCCGGCGGAAACGGAGACTGCAATCTTCTGAGAACAACGGAAATGACCGGTCACGGCGTGCGCGCGGCGCGGCCTCACGTAGGGCCGTGACCGGTGGAAAACGGGATTGGCGAAAGCGGCCCTCGGGCCGAAGCGGGCGCCAGTCCGATCACTGCAGGGTCAGCCACTCGCGGGCCGCGCGCTGCGCCTCGGCGATTTCGGCGCGGCTCATCTCGCCAGAGATCTCGCGGCGGTGACGTACTGCATCCGCGTTGCCCTGCATCGCGGCCAGATTGAACCACTTGTGCGCGGCGACAAGGTCAGTCGCTCCGTGGCGACCGCAGGCGCAGTCGAGACCCATCTGCAAGAGAATTTCCGGACCCATACGCTGGCCGCCCATCGCGGCCATCTCGGGATTGGCAAGTTCAAATCGAGCCATGTCACACTCCATCTTCCGTTCAACGCAAGTCTTCGATCGGATGCAAAGACGAGTTCGGGGAAAGACGCGGCGTGTCGTTGTTGTTCCGTGCCTTTCGTGAGTTGAGTGTGTCGCCGCCTCTTGAAGAGGGCCTTAAAATTCTGACTTAACGAAGAGCAAACAGACTCAAAATTTCCGGTAAACTTTACCGCGCGTTCACCGAAGTCGGGCGAAAAGAGTCACAAAATCAATGCTGTTTCGACTCAAAATTTCCCGCGCCCGTAACGCTTGATTCACCAGCGCAGAACTTCCGATCTTCCCGTCGCCCCTGTCAGGGGAACGACGGCGGGAATGACGGACGAATGAGCGGGCGGTATTTTTCGCGCAGATGCCCCAACGTCACGGCTGGTCACGCGCGGCCAACCCCGTTAGATTCCGTTTACGTAAAGGGAATGAAAAAGTCGATGCGGGAGGAAATCGCCGATGATCCGACTCAAGCTTGCCTGTCTGTTTGCCGTCGCCGCCGGACTGGCGCTGGCCCCTGCCCCCGGTCGCGCCGCCGATGCGACCGGCACCTGGCAGCGCCCGAGCGGCAGCTCCCAAATCCGCATCGCGCCCTGCGGCGCGTCGCTATGCGGCACGCTCGTCTGGCTGAAGACGCCGCGCAAGGACGTCAACAACCCGGATCCCTCCAAGCGCGACCGCTCGCTGGTCGGCACCCGCACGGTGCTCGGCATGACGCCGTCGGACAAGGCCGGTCAATGGAAGGGCAAGGTCTACAACGCGGAGGACGGCAAGACCTATCGCGGGGTGATGACGCTGGAGGGTCCCAACCGGCTGAAGCTTGAGGGCTGTGTGCTCGGCGGGCTGTTCTGCAAGGGCGAGACCTGGGCCCGGGTGAAATAGGCCGGCCGGCCGCGAAGGCACGGCGGAGAAAGCGGCGCACCTGGCCGCTTTCGCGCCGCACCGCCCTCGACCGCCTCGCCCGTGTCGCATTCCGCCGCAATGCTCACGGTACCGTGCAGTTCTCGCGTGCGAGCTTCATTTCGGGAGAGGGACATGAAGGGCAAGACAGGGGCGCAGGCGGCCGGGCGATGCGGTGGAAACGTCGCAAGGACCTGGCGCGTCGGATGTGTGGGCGCGGCAACGCTGCTCGCGATGACGAGCGCAGCCTCGGCCGATCTCGCCGCCGTCGCCGGCGACTGGCGCACGCCGGCGGGCGCGACCGTGCGGATCAGCGACTGCGGATCCTCGGCCTGCGGCCGGATCGTGGACTTTCCCCCGCCCCCGGGCGAGACCGTGGAGACGACACGCGACGTGAACAACCGGGACCCGGCGAAACGCGACCGCAAGATCCTCGGCCTCGCCGTGCTGTTCCGGCTTCAGCCGGCCGAGGGCGGCCTCAAGGGGCGGGTCTACGATCCGCGCCGGGGCTTCAGCGCGGAGGCGACGGTGACACGCGCCGACGCCGACCGGCTGACGGTGCGCGGCTGCGTCCGCCTCGCCTTCCGGATCTGCGAGAGCGAGACGTGGCGGCGGGCGCGCTGAGCGTCCCGCCACCCCGGTCCCGACGTGTTCAGCGGGCGCGCTGGCCGAACAGCACGGCCTGCGCGGCCTTGTCCTCTGCGAGATTGTGTTTCCCGCGTTCCTCGCGCCCGACCGCCAGCCCGCGCTCCACGGCGGGACGCGCCTTCAGCGCCTGGAACCAGCGCCACACATTGGGGAAGTCAGCGGCGAGGTCCATCCCCTGCCCTTCCCAGCTGTTGGCCCAGCCGAAGATCGCCATGTCGGCGATGGAATAGTCGTCGGCAACGAAATCGCGCCCCTCGAGCTGCCCGTTGAGCACGCCGTAGAGCCGATGCGTCTCGTTGAGGTAGCGGTCGATGGCGTAGGGAATCTTCTCCGGCGCGTAGCGGCGGAAATGGTGATTCTGGCCGAGCATCGGGCCGAAGCCGCCCATCTGCCACATCAGCCACTCCTCGACCTTCACCCGCTCGCGCTCGTCGGCGGGATAGAAGCGGCCGAACTTGCGCCCGAGGTACTGCAGGATGGCGCCGGATTCGAAGACCGAGATCGGCTGACCGTCCGGCCCTTCCGGATCGACGATGGCCGGCATGCGGTTGTTGGGCGCGATCTTTAGGAACTCGGGCGCGAACTGGTCGCCCTTGCCGATGTTGATGTAGTGGACCTCATAGGGAACGCCGAGCTCTTCCAGCATGATGGTGATCTTCCAGCCGTTCGGCGTCGGCCAGTAGTAGAGCTCGATCGGCTTGGTCTGGGTCGCTGTCATCGCGTGCATCCTGACGGTTTGGTGGGCGCGCGGCCCCGGAAGGACGGTGGCCCGGCGCGCTGATCGGCCGGGCGCGAGGAAGGCGCACGGGACACCCGGCCCGGAGGCCGGCACCCGTGCCGTCGCTCCCCAACTTAGGGCATGACGTCGCGCGTGCAACGGGCGCCCGCCTCACACCTTGCAGGCCCGCCTACAGCATCTTCTTGAAGCCGAGATGCGAGCTGTCGTAGCCGAGCGCGGCGTAAAAGGCATGCGCGCCCGCCCGCTCGCGATTGGAGGTCAGTTGCACCAGCACGCAGCCGAGGTCCCGTGCGCGCTGTTCCGCAAACGCCATCATCGCCTGACCGACGCCGCGCCGCTGGCACCGCGCCTCCACATGCACGCTCTCGACCTGCGCCCGCGGGCGCCCGGCGAAGGACAACCCGCGCAGCACGGTCAGTTCGAACATGCCGGCGATCTCGCCCGGCTCCATTCCCGGAAGCCGCGCCACATAAAGCGTCACCCTGTCCGACGCCGCCATCCGGCGAAAGACCGCCAGATAGGGCGCGAGATCGGGTGCCTCGGCGCCCACCCGGGTCCCGACCGCATGGGCTGCCAGAAGCGCCACACAGGCCGGCAGATCCGCCTCGCACGCCGGCTCGATCGCACAGTGCGTGTCCGCCACGGCGGAGGCCGCACGCAATGTCCCTGTCATGATTGTATCCCTGATGATTGAAGGTCGCGTCTCGTGGCCACGTCTGGGGCCGGCGCGTCCGGCGCGCGCGTCAGATGTCGTGCGCGTCGCGGCGCGGCCCGCGCCGGATGGTGCCGTAGACGGCGTAGCCGCCAAAAAGCGCCCTGCTGTCCGCCGTTCCGTCTCGCGCCCGCGCCACGTCGGCGAGCGCTTCGGCGAGACCGGCGCGCGGGGCGACGTGGAACGCCGCGAGCCACGCCCGCAAGGGCGCGCGCAGGAGGCCCGGGTAACGCTCCATCTGCCCGAAATCCACCACCGACAGCCGTCCGCCCGGGGCGAGCGCCCCCGCCCCGGCGGAAATCGCCGCCTGCCAGGGCGGGATCATCGACAGCGCGTAGGAGAGGAACACCCGGTCGAAGGCCGCAACGCCGAACAGCGCCTGCGCGTCGAACTCCGTCGCATCGCCCTGCGCGACAGCGATGCGCTGCGACAGGCCCGCGCGCGCGATCGCCTTGCGCGCCGCATCGAGCATCTCGGCCGAAATGTCGATGCCGTAGAAGCGGGCGTGCGGGTGCGCCCGCGCCGCCTTGATGAGATTGCGCGCGGTGCCGCAGCCCAGCTCCAGCACCGTGCCGCCGGGGGGCGGATCGAGCTCCGCGATCAGCCGGTCGCGCCCGAGCAGATAGTACTTGCGCGTCGCGTCGTAGATCGGCTTCTGCCAGCGGTAGATGCGATCCATCAGATCGCCGTGGCCGTCCGCCGGGGCGGACGATCCGTGTCCCGAGCGCTCGAGGCTCATGCCCCCTCGCGGATATAGAGATGGAAGCCGCCATAGATCGAGGAGCGGTCCTTGTTGGTGCAGGCATGCGAGACGGCCGCGTCATAGCGCCATTTGCCGAGGATCTCCGGCACCACCCGGCCGGGCAGCAGGCTCGGCTCGGCGGCCGTGCGGAAGATGACGCGCGCGCCCGGCGCCGCCGTGCGGGTGATCTCCGCCCACAGCGCGTTCAGCACCTCGTCCGACATCCAGTCCTGCGCGTCGAGCAAAACGTAGCGGTCGACGCTGCCGTCCGGCTGGCCGGCGAGATGATCGGTGAAGGAGCGGTTGACCACGGTGACCCGGTCGGCGCGCTCGCGGATCGTCTCGAAATGCTCGCGCCGCAGATAGGGCGGCAGCGGACCGCTTTCGTCGCCCGCGTAGCCCCGGCCGAAGGCCTGCCAGGCGAAATAGTTCTCCGACAGGGGAAAATCGCAGGCGAGCCGCTCCAGCCGCTCGCGCAGCACGCCGGCCATGCCGTTGTCGCCGCTGGAGGCGAGCGCCTCATATTGCGCCGGCGGAATACCGAGGCCGTAGAGCGACACGCGTTTCGACGTCGCCCAGCGCACCATGCGTTTGTCGAAGAGCGGTGCGAGCGCCGTATCGAAGAAGGTGCGCTGCTCGTCGAGCGAGCGGGCCTTCAAAAGGTTCTTCGGGTTGATGCCGTAGAGTCGCGCGACCGTGTGACCCAGACCGATGAAATAGCCGAGCAGGCCGTGGTGGTAGAGATCGCGGGCGAAGAGCGAAATCCGCTTGCGGCCCGTGATATCCCGCTTTTCCCAATAGGCGCGGCTTTCGGCGTCGAGATGCCGTTGCAGATGGCGCGCATAGGCGTCGACATTGGCCTTTTCGTCGGCCTTGCCGAAGAAGCGGTAGAAGGCGTCGTAATCCGGCAGGGTCTTCGCCGCGACGAGCTTCAGCCGGGTGAGCGCCACATGCGCCTGATTGAGATCGACGGCGGTGATCGCGCGCGGATCGGCCGTCAGGTAGGACAGCACGTTGCAGCCGCCCGACGCGATGGCGACCACCGTGTGGTCGCGCCCGATGTCGAGCGCGTCCATGTCGATTTCCGGATCTTCCCAGATCTGCGGATAGACGAGCCCCTTGAAGGCCCAGGTGAACAGGCGCTCCAGAACGCCGTCGCGCGTGAGCGCCTTGTTGCGATGAACGGCCTGGCCGATCAGCTCGCCCCTGCCCGCCTGTGCCTCGCCCGTGATCATGCCGTCGACTCCCGTTCAGCCGCCAAACCCTCAAGCTGAGCCGGGTAAGGCCTGTGCGTTACGGGATGATGACAGGCGGGCGGACGCCGGCGGCGTCAGTCGATGCCGATCTTTGCCTTCAGCAGGTCGTTGACGGCCTGCGGGTTGGCCTTGCCGCCGGTCGCCTTCATCACCTGGCCGACGAACCAGCCGAGCAGGCCCGGCTTGGCCTTGGCCTGTTCCACCTTGTCCGGATTGGCGGCGATCACCTTGTCGACCTCGGCCTCGATGGCACCCATGTCGGTGACCTGCTTCATGCCGCGCGCGTCCACGATCTCCGCCGGGTCGCCGCCCTCCGTCCACAGGATTTCGAAGAGGTCCTTGGCGATCTTGCCGGAAATCGTGCCGGCGGTGATCAGATCGACCAGCCCGCCGAGCTGGGCCGCGCTTACCGGACTGTCGGACAGCGCCAGGCCCTCCTTGTTCAGCCGGCCGAAGAGCTCGTTGATCACCCAGTTGGCCGACAGCTTCGCGTCCCGCCCCTTGGCCACCGCCTCGAAGAAATCGGCCGAGGCGCGCTCCACGATCAGAATGTCCGCGTCATAGGCGGTGAGCCCGTAGTCCTTGATGAAGCGGGCTTTCTTCTCGTCCGGCAGCTCGGGCAGACCGGCGGCCAGCGCGTCGACATAGGCCTGATCGAACTCGAGCGGCAGCAGGTCGGGATCGGGGAAATAGCGGTAGTCGTGCGCCTCCTCCTTGGAGCGCATGGAGCGCGTCTCGCCCTTGACCGGGTCGAACAGCCGCGTCTCCTGATCGATGGTGCCGCCGTCCTCCAGAATGCCGATCTGACGGCGCGCCTCATACTCGATCGCCTGACCGACGAAGCGCACGGAGTTGACGTTCTTGATCTCGCAGCGGGTGCCGAAATCGCCGCCCGGCGCGCGCACCGAGACGTTGACGTCGGCGCGCATCGACCCCTGGTCCATGTTGCCGTCGCAGGTGCCGAGATAGCGCAGGATGGTGCGCAGCTTGGCAAGATACGCCTTGGCCTCGTCGGCGGAGCGCAGGTCGGGCTTGGAGACGATCTCCATCAGCGCCACGCCCGAGCGGTTGAGGTCGACGAAGGACATGGTCGGATGCTGGTCGTGCATCGACTTGCCCGCGTCCTGCTCCAGATGCAGGCGCTCCACGCCCACCCTGACCTGCTCGCCGTCGGCCATGTCCAGCAGGATCTCGCCCTCGCCGACGATCGGCTGCTTGAACTGCGAGATCTGATAGCCCTGCGGCAGATCGGGGTAGAAGTAGTTCTTCCGGTCGAAAACGGACTTGTGATTGATCGCCGCCTTCAGGCCCAGCCCGGTGCGGATCGCCTGTTTGACGCATTCCTCGTTGATCACCGGCAGCATGCCCGGCATCGCCGCGTCCACGAGGCTGACGTTGGCGTTGGGCGCCTTGCCGAACTCGGTCGAGGCGCCGGAAAAGAGCTTCGCGTTGGAGGTGACCTGGGCATGCACCTCCATGCCGATCACGATTTCCCAGTCGCCCGTGGCGCCCTTGATGAATTTCTTGGGGTCGGGGGTGCGGGTGTCGACGATGCTCATGCCGTTTCAGTCCTGCCTGTCGCCCATTGTTGCGAACCCTCGCGCACGCGCGCGAAAATCCGGCCAGCGGGCCTGTCTTGAACGCGTGACTGAGTGGGTAGTGGGTCTTTGCCCTCCCCGCAAGGGGGGAGTGCGGAAAGCGGGTGCAGGCAAGGTCTTTGCGATCTCCTCCCGCGCGGGCGCACCGCGGCGGGCGGCGCGACACGGTCGAACGCCCGCACAAACATCAAGAGCTGACGCCGGCTCTAGAACTTTAAGGAAACGCCGGCGATCGGCCCCTGGACGGTGACGTCGAAATCGAAGGCGACGTTCTTGTAGTCGACACCGAGCGCCCGATAGCCGGCAACCGCCGAGATATGTTCGGAGAACGCATAGCCAACGCCTCCCATGATGTCCCAGCCGAAATTCGATGCGCCACCGCCGGCTATGGCGGTCCCGGTAAGATAGATCCGGTCGGTGACGTCCATGCGTCCCTTGAGCCCGCCCATGGCATCGACCCATGTCTCCGAATCCGTGAAGGACCGGCCTGCGAGAAGGCCGCCAGTGTAACCGAGCGTGTTTTCAACCGACCAGACACGCCCGCCGATGAGCGCATCCAACCTCATGTTCCCTCGATCCAGCACCGTGTACCCGGCAAGCGCGGTCGCGGACAACGTGGACGAGTCGAGATCGACATTCGACGCAAGGACACCGCGCGGCGTGACCTCGTCGGTGCCCAGCTTCAGGAAGAAGAAATCCGTGGTGAGGCTGAAGGGACCGTTGCGGATTTCCGTTGCGACCATCCCCGAAAACTGCAGATCGCTCAGAATATCGGAAAAGCCCATGTCGACATCGACGGGCCGGGCTCCGAAGGACGCGACATTGCCCGACATGCCAGCGCCCCAGAAATACGGCGCGACTTCGACACTCCATGGAGACGGCACCGTGTCCGCCTCGTGGGGCACGACGGCGACGGTCGTCGACGGATCCGCCGCCAGCGCGGACGTCGCGGGAAGTCCGGCAACGGCAAAGCCGAAACCTGCCAGGAGGATGCGCGGCATCGCGGCAGTCTTCAACCGAGCGGACAGCGTTCCCATTTGCAAGTCCTTGTGCTTCGCATGGATCCGATGGCTCACGGCAACGCATCGCGAGGGCGTCATCCTCCCGGATCGCGGCGTCCGGGGGAGCGCAGCGTCTCGGGTCGATGCCGCCCCTTGACCGGCCCGAACCTGTTCCGGGATTCCGACGCTCTGTAGTCTTAGGGAACAACGCGCTCTGCCTGCTTGGCATTTCACGCCAACGCAACCGCCCGACGCAAGCGCCGGTACTCCAACGGAGAGCATCCCCTCCAGCGACGGAAAGCTCTCGAGAAACTCGCGTGATCCTCGTAGCCGAGCAGCAGGGCGACCTCCATGATGGGCAGGTTCGTTTCACGCAGAAGGCTGCCCGCGCGCGCGTTTCGGGCAATGGACACGATCTCGCGGTAGGAATACCCCTTCTCCAGAAGCTGCCGCTGCAGGCTCCGAACGCTGAGGCCGGCCATCCGCGCCGCGCCTTCAATATCCGTCTGTCCGTCGAGAAGGCGAAGGGCCGCGATGGCCGACACGGCACGCGCCGGCTCCGGGGCGCAGGAAAGCGCGTTGTCGGCGACCACTTCCCGCAAGGTGATGATCTTTGACGTCTCTTCCGCTCTTGGCGTCCGCCGGGCATCGAGATCACAGGGCTTGAAGGCGATCCCGGTTCCCTTGCAGCCGAAGCGGACGGGAACCTGCACCCGGTTTTCCATCAGGTGGGCGTCATTGTCGCGCCGATAGGGAACCTCGATCCGATCCGGCGACCAGCCCGCCCCGAGAAACTGTCTGGCGATGATGATCATCGGGCCGATCAGGTGATCGATATGCTGCACCGCGACCACTCCGGGCCGTCGTTTGACATGGCGCCAAAGCATCTGCGTTCCGCTTTCAACCAGCTCCAGCCTGCCATGGGAGGCATGGGCCCAAAAGGTCAGATTGTAGCGCCGGATCGCCCTGCCAAGCGTGTCCGCCTCGGCGCCATAGCGCCCCCAAAGGCCGTACCCCCACGCCTTCCGCATCTCGAACCCGATCTCCAGGCCGAAGGTCCGGTCGCCAAGTTCGTATCCGCATCGTTCGAACAGAGCGATCATGGCCGGAAGGGGAATCGGGGTCTGCGGTGCCCCGATGACATCCACGGGGAGCCCCGCCCTCTCGAAAACGCGCCAGAGAGCCTGTTCGCCGGCTCTTTGCTCGAAAAGCAAAGGCAGTGGCCCGAACCCGCTGGCCCTGACGAAGGGTATCGACCCGCGACTGCTCATCGGCCTCCTCGTACCGGAAGTGTATTGGAGAACCCGAGAAGGATCCTCATATCTCTTATCCTGCAGATCAAGTAAAAAACGATCTCAGACTTCCTGCAGTCCGTGTTTTTCGGAGGATCGAAAATGAGCAAAGGCGCGCCATTGACCCGCAGAATTCGCGGCTCATCCCCTCCCGACCTTCGGAAGGACATATCGCTTCAAGAACGTCATACATCCGACTTCAGCGGATGTGACGATTTTACTTCTCTGGAACAGGCGCGTCCGGGAAATCATGCCAGCGCCGGATCTTCCAGCCGTTCGCTTCCTTCACCAGCCAGCCCTCATAGTTGAGGCTGGACACTGCGGTGAAGACCTTGCCGTCCCTGGCGTTGGTCAGAAGTCCGGCGACACTGACGTGAGCGGTGTCGGCGGTCTGTTCCAGGAACAGGATGTTCGACATCAGGTGTCTGCGCTGGTTGCCGGATTTGCTGAACTGTTGCATCCGCTTCCGCCAGAACGTCCGGAAGCCTTCGCCTGTAAAGGACACGGCCCCGGCACCCGGTACCCCGGCGACGAAGACGGCATCGTCCGTGAACAGTTCGAACCAGGCATCGGCCTCGTGGTTATCGTAGGCGAAGGAATAGGCATAGAGCAGATTGGCAATCGCCAACCGGTCGGCGGCGTCGAAGTCGACGCCCCCGGGATTGTCCTTCGGCGCGAAGGCCCGAAGCGCCTTGGCGTCCTTGGCGACACTCGCACCTTCCGGCAACGCGGTTTCGGACAGCGCCGGCAGCGGTGCCGATGCGAGCAGGGAACCGGCCAGGGCAAGGGGGATGAACTGCTTCATGTCTCTCTCTCATCGCGACGCATCCGGGGAAAGGGTCCGGCTGAACGGAAGCGGATCCGACGCCTGGCGTGCGGATCCGCTCGTCTGCAGTCTCTTCGGCCGGCTCTTATTGTGCCGTTTGAGCCGGGGGCTCGGCGGTCTTCTCACCGACCTTGGTGATCGCCGGAGGGGCCCATTTTCCGATCAGCACCGAAGGCTTCGGGGCGTAAAGACGCATCGTCACGTTGAACGGACCGTCCGGGGCCGGCAGCCAGTTGGCTTCCCTGTCCTTGCCGGGGCTCTCATGCTGGAAGTAGAGGTCGAGCGACCCGTCCGGGTTCTTCTGCAGTGGCATCCAGCTTGAAAGGGCGAAGCGGTTCAGGCTGTTGGCGACCTGATAGCCGTCGTTGTCGTAGATCGTGACGGACCAGAAGGCATTGACCGGCGGAATGTCGGCCGCATCGAAATGCAGGACATAGTCGTTGCTTCCATCGAGCGCGTTGCCGTCGCCGTCCGTCATGGCGATCGGGTAGACGGCGTCCTCCGGCAGGTTCGCGCCGAGACCGATCTGGGTCATGATCGCCCGCTTGAGGTAATAGGTGCCGTAGGCGCCCACCGTCTCGACATCCATCGACCACTGGTTCACGACATTCGAGATGCGCGGGCCCTTCCAGGCCATCAGCTTCTGCGCCGTGACGGGCGCGTCCTTGAGCGCGGACTGCACGACCGGGCTTGCCGCGTCGAAGTCGAAGCTCTCGCCCACCTCGAACCCGAGACGGGCCATGCGCGCCAGAATCGGTTGGTCGGTGTTGTGCGGCGGCTCGACCTTCATCAGTTCCGCGCCGCGCGTGAAGAACTCCTTGCCGGCCATCGTGTCGACCTGCTTCTTCGGCGGCGTCGTCGTGTCGACGGTCGGATCCGGCGAGAAGGTCGGCTGGGGAACCGTCTGCCCCCATTTCGACAGCGGCGTGAGCTTCAGGCCGGCCTGGATCTTGTGAACGGCCTCATAGTCTTCGGGTCCGTCCGTCTTGATCCGACCGATGATCCAGACATGGTTCGTCGGGGCCTTGATGAGTTGGGTGTCCTCGGGAAGCCCGAGCTTTTCAGCAAAATCCTCTCCAGGATCCGCACCGTCCTCCGGCTTCCAGCCGGGGCCGGCGATCAGAAAGGTCGCGGCCTGCGTGCCCGTGGTCCGCGATCCCGGCGACGCGAAGACATTCGTCCACATGTCGAGCATCGGCAGGAGGTAGTAGCGCCCGTCGGTGTCGGGCGCGGACATGACCATCGGTTCCTTCTGGAGATCGAGGAACGTCGACGAATAGAGCGTGTCGAAGTTCGGCCGCACGACCGACTTTTCATCCGCCGTGGGATAGGCGGGAATGTTGTTGAACCAGTTCTCGTATCCGCCCATGGAGCCCGGACCGGCCTGAATGCTGAGCAATTGCCTGCGCGTCAGGTCCATGGTGATGAGCGGATACAGATAGAGATAGGTTTCGACCGCGATCTCGTTCGCTTCCGCCTGAGTGAGGTCCCTCGCCTGTGCGAAACCGCCTCCGGCCATTGTAACGGACGTCGCGAACACGACGCCTGCAAGTGCCGCCTTGATCTTCAATTTTCATCTCCAGGTCTGAGCTTCGCCCGATATCCCGGACCATCGGCGGCAGCGATTTCACGGGGGGAAAAGGTCGAAAAAGCCTCGACGCGGCGCGCCGAAACGCTCCCCTTCGATTCCGGAACGCGAAGATCCACCGGCCAGTTGCCGTCTTCTTTCAAACGACATTGCCCAAGTATCCGAAGCTGCCATCGGGAACCGGTGAGACCGAGTGTGGGCGCAATCGGAGCGGACATGCTTTGCATTTTCCGCCAGCACAACCGTCAGCGCCCGGATCGTCTGCAAGCGCCCGCGCGCGAAACGCCGGGAGCGCCGCCGCGGGTCGGGATTTTCGTACATGTGTGGGTCGCGGGTCTCGCGGCAAGCCGCAAGAGGGAGAGGCCGCCAAGGTGGCACGAGAGACACTTGCGTCAGTCCGCGCCAACGCCGGCGGGCGCCGGGGCGCGGATTGACCCGAACCCGACGTTCGCATATGCAGATCTCCCGTCCGGCCGGAAGCGCAGCAGAAGAGAAGATCAGCCAGTCGCCTCAACGTCCTGCACCGGCTCAACGCATGATCCCGGCGACCCCGCCGCTCGGTCAGTTTTCGCGAATTTCAAAAGAACCACTTTCGAGACGGCCGCCTTCTACTTACCTTTACAAAAGGACCAAGGAGGTTGGCTTTGACGACACATGCAACAACGCTCCCCCCGATAGATCCGGCCGTTTCCGCCATCGTGACGGCCGCTGGCGGAGAGATCAGGGCACTCGATCCCATCGGCGCCGAGGTGTCGGGGATCGACCTGTCCTCCCCCGACGCCCCTTCACCCGAAGTGATCGCCGTGCTGGAACGGGAAATGGCGCGTCGCGGCTTTCTCGTTTTCAGGAACGGGACGCAGATCGGCCATGAGGATTTCCTGCGCGCCAGCTGCTGGTGGGGCGGCCGGGAATTGCACAGCACCCATGGCGTTCATCCGCAGACGCCCGGCGGCAACCGCCACATCTTCCGCCTGTCGAACGACGAGCGCCACGGCATCCCCGATGTTGGCCCGCAATGGCACAACGACGGGAGTTTCCTGCCCGCCACGTTTTCCCATTCGGGCTATCACATCATTCGTCCGGCCGAGAACGGCGGCGGCACGCATTTCGCGCATCAGGGGCTTGCCTTTCAGGCGCTGCCGAAAGAGCGACAGGACCGCTGGCGGCGCCTGTCGTCGGTGAATTCCACCTCGGGCGTCGTGCACCCGCTGGTGCATGAGCACCCGCTCACCGGGCAGGCCTGCATCTGGCTGCATCTGGGCATGACCGGCGCGGTCATCGAGAAACTGCCCGACCAGGATGCCTTCAGCCTTCTGCATGCCGACGACCTCAAGCAGCTCTGCCACGCCTACAACGATATCCTGAATGCCGGGCTGACGGATGGCTATGCAATTGCCTTCGAGTACCGCGAGAACGATTGCGTCTTCATCGACAATCTCGCCGTCGCCCACCGCGCGGCCCCCGAGGCGCATATGCCGGCCGAACGCCAGGGCCTGCGGATCATGCACCGCAGCACCGTGAAGGGCGTGACGGACCTTGCTCCGGGCTTCGGCCTGCCCCAGCACGTGCGCATCGACGCCCCCAATCCCATCGGCGAAGGCGTCTGGCAAGGCGGCGGCGTGGGCTTTCGCTGGGACGATGGCATCAAGATGCGCAACTAGGCTGCCGCGCTCCGCCTCCCGGGATCGGGCCGGATGCGGCGACCGCGTCACCCGTCCCGGGTGCCGCAAGTCCTGCCTTCGGTGGCACAGGCCGTTTTGCCGCGTGCCTTGAGCCGCGCGCCCCGCTAGGCTGCGGAAAACGGATTCACCAACGGACCCCACGCTTGACCGACCGACCCGCGACCGACATGCCCTCCTCTTCCGACGCCCCGTCCGCGCCGACGCCCGCCCAAACGTCCCCCACGATCTACGTCGATGCCGACGCCTGTCCGGTGAAGGACGAGGTGGAGCGCGTCGCGACGCGGCTGAAGATCCCGGTCGTGCTGGTGTGCAATGGGGGCATCCGCCCGCCGCGCCATCCGCTGATCACGCTCAGGATCGTCGCGGACGGGCCGGACGAGGCGGACAAGTGGATCGCCGCGCGCTGCGGACCCGGAGACGTCGTCGTGACCGCCGATCTGCCGCTGGCGGATGCCTGCGTGAAGGCGGGCGCCCACGTGGTGCAGCACGACGGGCAAATCCTCAACGCCGCCAACATCGGCGGCCGGCTTGCCACCCGCGACCTGATGCAGGACATCCGCGCCGCCGATCCCTTCCTCCAGGGCGGCGGCAAGGCCTTCTCCAGGGCCGACCGCTCCCGCTTCCTCCAGGCGCTCGACAGGCTCGCCCGCCGCGCCCTGGCTGACAGAACCAAGACCGGGTGACCGCAGCACCAAGGCGATGTCAGGACGACGGGAGGGCGAATGACGCGACGGATCGGGCTTTTCGCCATGGCGCTTCTGGCGCTGGCGCTGATCGGCGCCGGCGTGTGGGCGCTGGAAGCCCAGCGCGCGGGGCTCGTCATCGAAGACACCGTCGTCGGCAACACGCCGGTCACCTATTACGCCTCTCAGGACGCCGGTCCCGCTCCGCTGGTGGTCGTGGCGCATGGCTTCGCCGGCTCGCGCCCGCTGATGGCGGCCTATGCGCAGGCTCTGGCGCGCGCCGGCTATGTGGTCGCCGCCTTCGATTTCGAGGGCCACGGCCGCAACCCCGTGCCCATGTCCGGCGATGTCACCTCCATCGAAGGCACCACCCAGCTTCTGATCGACGAGACCCTGCGCGTCGTGGCCGCCGGCCTTGCGCGCGCGGACGTCGACGGGCGCGTGGCGCTGCTCGGCCACTCCATGGCCTCCGACATCATCGTGCGGGCCGCCGCGCGCGATGCGCGCATCGGCGCAGTGGTGGCGATCTCGCCCTTTTCGCAGGCCGTGACGGCGACCCACCCTGAGCGGCTGCTGATGATTGCCGGTGCCTGGGAGCCGCGCCTGCGCGCCTTCGCGCTGGAAGCGGCGCGCATGGTCGACGCCAACGCACTGGAAGGCGAGACGGTGCGCTCGGCCAATGGCGCGGTGGTGCGCCGCGCCGTCGTCGCCCCCCATGTGGAGCATGTCGGCGTGCTCTACAGTCGCACCGCCGTGTCCGAGGCCGTCGCCTGGCTCAACGCCGCCTTTGCGCGCACGCAGGCGCCGCCGGTTCCCGCACGCGGGATCTGGATCCTTGCCGTGCTTGCCGGCTGCGTGCTGCTGGTGCGCCCGCTTGCCGCGCTTCTGCCGGACCGCGCGCCGCCGCATGCGCCGCTGCCGGGCAAGCGCTTCGCCGCCGCGCTGCTCCTCCCGGCGCTCGCGACGCCGCTGATCGCGGTCTGGGTGCCGGACGGATGGCTGCCGGTGCTCGTCGCCGATTATCTCGCCGTACATCTGCTGATCTACGGCGCGCTCCAACTGGCCGTCCTGCGCGCCGGCGGGGGCGACCTCGGCCTCCGCCCCACCCCGCTCGCGCTCGCCGCCGGGGCGGGGCTCGCGGTCTACGGGATCTTCGGCCTCGGTCTTGCCTTCGACCGCTATCTGGCGAGCTTCATGCCCCATGCCGGACGCCTGGCGATCATCGCCGCACTTCTGGTCGGTGCCCTGCCCTTCATGCTGGCCGACAGCGCGATGGCGCACGCCAATCCAAAGCTCTGGAAGCGCGCGCTGATCCGTCTGGCCTTCCTCGTCTCGCTGGGGATCGCGGTGGCGCTCTCCTTCGAGCGGCTGTTCTTTCTCGTCCTCATCATCCCCATCGTGCTGCTGTTCTTCCTGGTGTTCGGACTGATGGGCCGCTGGGTCGAGGCACGCGCCGGCCCGCTCGCCTCCGGGCTCGGGCTCGCCGTGCTGCTCGCCTGGTCGCTGGGCGTCACTTTCCCGCTCTTCGTCTGAACCGGGGCGCGCCGGGTTCGCAGACGCGGCGGCGTTCAGATCGTTTGCAGCGCCCGCCCCCGCAGGCTATGGCTGTTTCACGCGGGCGGGACGGAGGTCGAACGGCGCATCATGGACATTCTTGCCGAATTCGGCCTGCGCGTTCTGGGGCAGTTCCAGTCTCCGACGCTGGCCTTCCTGATCGGCGGCATTCTGCTCGCCGCGCTCGGCTCCAAGCTCGTGATCCCCGACGCGATCTACAAGTTCGCGGTCTTCATGCTGCTGATGCGCATCGGGCTCAACGGCGGCATGGAGATCCGCGAGGCGGACCTGGCCGACATGATCCTGCCGGCCCTTGCGGCGATGGCGCTGGGCGCGGGGATCGTGCTTCTGGGGCTCGTGACCCTGGCCCGCATGCCCGGCATCAAGCGCGACGACGCGATCGCCACCGCCGGCCTGTTCGGCGCGGTCAGCGCCTCGACCCTGGGCGCGGCGATGGTGCTGCTGGAGCAGGACGGCATCGCCTATGAGGCCTGGGTGCCCGCGCTCTATCCCTTCATGGACATACCCGCCCTGGTGCTCGCCATCGTGTTGGCGCGCATGCATTCCGAAAAGGCCGGCACATTGAAAGGCAAGCGCAGCGGCGTGTGGGCCATCGTCAAGGACAGCCTGCAGGGTTCGGCCCTGTCGGCGCTGCTGCTGGGCCTGTTGCTCGGCCTGTTCACGCGGCCCGACCGGGTGTTCGAGACCTTCTACGACCCGCTGTTTCGCGGGCTGCTATCGCTCCTGATGCTGATCATGGGCATGGAGGCCTGGCAGCGGCTGAACGAGTTGCGCCGGGTCGCGCAATGGTATGCCGTCTATGCGGCCGTCATGCCGCTGGTGCACGGACTGATTGCCTTCGCGCTCGGCTATCTGATCCATCTGGCCACGGGCTTCAGCCCCGGCGGCGTGATCCTGCTCGCGGTTCTCGCCGCCTCCTCGTCGGATGTCTCCGGCCCACCAACCCTGCGCGCCGGCATTCCGAGCGCCAACCCCTCAAGCTACATCGGCGCGTCCACCAGTGTGGGCACGCCGATCGCCATCGGCATCGGCATTCCGTTTTTCATCGCGCTTGCCGAGATGGTGTTTTGAGGCGCGGCGCGCTCACACCCTGAATTTCGCCGGGCGCAAGATCTCGACGGGCTCGACGTAGGTGATGCCGGAGTAATTGTCGAAATAGGCCTCCACCACCGCCTCGGTGATCCGTTCGGCGACATCGTGATCGGGCACGATGGCCTCGATCTTCACATTCTCCAGAATGCCCGCGACCTGGGGCACCCGGTCGATGCGCCGCTTGCCCCGGCTGCCCTTGCCGCCGGCCGAGGTGTAGGTGTAGCCGGTCGCGCCATGCGCCTCGAGCAGATCCGCCACATCGTCGAGGATGGAGCGCTCGGTGATGATCACGATCTTGGTGGCGGCATGCATCTCGCGGGTCCCTCGCTAGAGCAATTTCAGCAAGAGCTGGAGACTTCTGCGCTCGCGAAATTGCGTAAAAACAACAGCATAGAGCATTTCGAGTGCCTCGGTAGTCATGAGTAATGCTCTAGGTCGGCCCATTGGTGCGGCAAGCCGCCCGCCTTGGCAAGAGGCGTCATCCGCTGCGCGCCGCATCGCGTAGAGACACAGGACCGATATCGCGTGCACGCGTCATCGAATGGACGGTTTTGCGCGCGACGATCCGCGTTTGGATCGATCGCCCATGCCACCGCCCTTGTGACGAGACAGACAGGAGCGCAGCAGATGACCCGATTTCAGCCGACTCGCCGCAGCTTTCTGATCGCCTCGGCCGTGACCGCCGGCGCCGCCCTCACGACCGCCTCCGGCCTGCGCGTTCCGGCGCAGGCGAAGGGGCTGGCGCCGACGCCCTCCATGCGCGGCGGGGCCAACAATTATCTGCCCGGCGCGCCCATCGTGGAGCGCATCGGCGGCGGCGGCTTCTGGATGTCGGGCACGGTCCGGCGCGCCGGCGACGGCGCCCCGCTCGCCGGCATGCGCATCCAGATCTGGGCGCATACCACCGAAGGCCACGAGCGCGACCCGCACAGCCACGGCGCCACGCTCACCGACGCCAACGGCGAATTCCGCCTGGAAATGCCGCAGATCGTGCCCGCCTTCGGCCAGCCGCACGGGCACCTCGCCTATGACGACGAGGCCTTCAAGACCGTGTTCCTGCGCCCGGTGATGAGGAGCGCCGCCGACACGCGGCTGAGCGCGCATTTCGTGCTGCAGCCGACGTGATCCTTCGCGCAATGCCCCTGTCCGGAGCCACTCCCAAGGCGATCTTCGAGGCGAAGCCGTGACGCGGGCGCAAGCGGTCCTCGCCTGGGCCGGGCTCGCGGTTGTCCTCGGCGGTCCGCTCGTCGTCGCCGCGACGAGCCCGCTGCTGGCGTGGCGCGATCCGGTCTATATCGCCGCCGGTCTCGCCGGCGTGGTGGCGCTGGCGCTGCTGCTGGTGCAGCCGCTGCTCGCGGGCGGCCTCCTGCCCGGTCTGCCCATGGCCCGGGGGCGGCGCGTGCATCGCCGGGTCGGCGGCGTGCTGGTCGCCGCCGTCGCGGTCCATGTCGGGGGCCTGTGGCTGACGAGCCCTCCGGATGTGATCGACGCGCTGTCCTTCGCCTCGCCGACCCCGTTTTCCGCCTGGGGCGTCATCGCCATGTGGGCGCTCTTTGGAGCCGCGATCATTGCCTTGCTGCGCCGGCGCCTGCGCCCGCGCGTCTTCCGGCTCGCGCATACCGTGCTGGTCGCCATCGTCGTGATCGGAAGCGTGGTGCATGCGGTGCAGATCGTCGGCACGATGGGCACGGTGTCCAAGGCGGTGCTCTGCGCCCTCGTGGTCGCCGGCTTCCTCAAGGTCGTCGCGGATCTGCGGGTCTGGCGCGCCTTCCCCCGCCGCAAGGCGTGAGACGCTCCCGCATCAAGCAATCTCCTGCTGAATTTCCGCATAGGCATGCAACCTTATGGTTTGCCGCCCCGACACTTCCGTGGCACGCTTTCGAGCTCTGGCGCGCAATCAAGACGGCGACGAACGCGCCCGCCAACGGGGAGGAGCGACCGCATGAACCTGAGACCGGATCCGACGTTTCACGCAACGCCGCGGCTTGCCATGGAGGCCCCGCCGGAGACGCTGGCCTTCACCTTGATGCTGAGCCCGGACGGATCGCAGCCCGACGGCCTCGCCGTCGTCGACGTGGATCGCACGTCAGACACCTACGGGCAGATCGTGCATCAGCTGATCATGCCCAATAAGGGCGACGAGTTTCACCATTTCGGCTGGAACGCCTGCTCCTCCGCGCTGTCTCCGCTCTCCGGCCACGCCTTTCTCGAGCGCCGCTACCTGATCATTCCGGGCATCCGCTCCTCGCGCATCTATGTGATCGACGTGAAGGAGCCGCGCGCGGCGAAGATCCACAAGATCATCGAGCCCGAGGAGGTCTTCGCCAAGACCGGCTATTCGCGCCCGCACACCATCCATTGCGGTCCGGAAGGCATCTATGTCTCGACGCTGGGCGGCGGCGGCGCGGACGGCACCGACGGTCCACCGGGCATCTTCATCATGGATTGCGAGACCTTCGAGATCCTCGGCCGTTACGAGATGGACCGGGGCCAGCAGGAAAAGCACTACGATTTCTGGTGGAACCTGCCGCGCGACTACATGGTCAGTTCCGAATGGGCCCTGCCGCCGCAATATGAGAACGGCGTCGTGCCGGACGATCTTCTGTCCAACAAATACGGTCACAAGATCCATTTCTGGAACCTGCGCGCGCGGCGCAACGTCCAGACGATCGATCTCGGCGCAAACCACCAGATGGCGCTGGAAATCCGCCCGGCGCATGACCCGGCCAAGGACTACGGCTTCGTCGGCGTGGTGGTGGACACGACCAACCTGCAGGGCGCGATCTTCACCTGGTGGCGCAAGGACGACGGCAGCTTCGAGGCGAAGAAGACGATCACCATCGACCCGCAGCCGGCCGATGCGGACGATCTGCCCGACCTGCTCAAGGGCTTCGGCGCGGTGCCGCCGCTGGTGACCGACATCGACCTCAGCCTCGACGACCGGTTTCTCTACGTGTCCTGCTGGGGCACGGGCGAGATGCACCAATACGACGTCTCCGACCCGATGAACCCGAAGCTCGCGGGCAAGGTCGAGATCGGCGGCATCGTCAAGAAGACCCCGCACCCCAACGGCAAGACCTTCGGCTACGGGCCGCAGATGGTGGAGATCAGCCGCGACGGCAAGCGAGTTTACTGGACCAATTCGCTCTATTCCACCTGGGACGATCAGTTCTATCCGGGCGAGCGCGGGGCCGCGATGGTCATGGCCCATGTCGGCGAGAACGGCGGACTGACACTGGCCGAGGACTTCTGGGTCGACTTCCCCGAAGGCTATCGCAGCCACCAGATCCGGCTGGAGGGCGGCGACTGCTCGACCGACAGCTTCTGCTACCCCTCCGTCTGAGGGCGCGGTCGGCGTCCGGTCCGGTGGAGGTATAGGGCGTGGAGGGCATCGCGCCGGCGACGGCCCTGTGGGGCGCCGTCGTCGTCTCCGGGGTCTATCACGGCGTCAACCCCGGCATGGGGTGGCCGCTGGCGGTGTCGGCCGCGCTGATGGAGCGCGCGCCGGGCAGTCTCCTGCGGGCGCTCGGCGCGCTCGCCGCCGGGCATCTGGCGGCCATGGCGGCGGTGCTCTTTCCCTTCACCGTTCTGCTCGTGCTGGCGGAGTGGCAGCGCGAGATCCAGATCGCCGCAGCAGCGCTGGTCATCGGGCTCGGGGTGTATCTGCTGATCACCCGCCGCCATCCGCGCTTTCTGGCGCGCGTGCCGCCCTCGCGGCTGGCGCTGTGGTCGTTTCTCGCCGCCATGGCGCATGGCGCGGGGCTGATGCTGGTGCCGATCTACCTCGGCATCTGCCGGACGGTGGAAACCGACGCCGGCCATGCGGCGGCGGCCGCCCTGATGGCCGGCAATGCCGGCCTCGCCCTCGTGGTCGCCGTCGTCCATACGCTCGCGATGACGCTGTCGGGCGGGCTGATCGCGCTCGGGGTCTACCGCTGGCTCGGACTGCGGTTTCTCTCCAGGAGCTGGTTCAATCTGGATCTCGTCTGGGCACTCAGCCTGATCCTCGTCGGCGTCCTGTCGCTCGCCATCCCGCATTGACCGCGACACCGCAAGGCCCCGCCGCCCGCCCGACCGGGTGCCTGCCGGTGAGTTTCTGCTAGGGTCCGGGCTGAAGATGAAGCGGCCCCTGCGGCCCGTATCGGGAGATGCCGGATGGAAAATCACACGGGAGGCTGCCTGTGCGGCGCCGTGCGGATCGTGGCGACGGGACGCCCGGACCGGGTCGGCCTGTGCCACTGTCTCGATTGCCGCAAGCACCACGGCGCCCTGTTTCACGCCTCCGCCGTCTACCCGCAAGACGCCGTGACGGTCACCGGCGAAACGCGGGCCTATGAGGGGCGCCATTTCTGCCCCCGCTGCGGATCCTCGGTGTTTTCGTGCAGCGGCGCGGAAATCGAGCTGCATCTGGGAACATTCGACGCGCCGGATCGCTTCACGCCGACCTATGAGCTGTGGACCATCCGCCGCGAGCGCTGGCTGCCGCCGTTTCCGCTTGCGCATCACTACGCGCGCGACCGCGACGACACCTGACATTGCCGCGCGAACGCAGGACTTCGAAGGAGCTATCGCTGCATGCCCAGCACGAAGCGCAGCACCGCCGCGACCGCCTCGTAGAGCTCGAGGGGGATTTCCTCGTCGATCTCGACCCGCGCAAGAGCAACGGCAAGCGCCGCGTCTTCCTCGATGGGCACGCCGTGGGCGGCCGCCGCCTCCAGAATGCGCGCGGCCGCCTCGCCCCGCCCCCGGGCGGTCACCCTCGGCGCCCCGGCGTGATCGTAGCGCAGCGCCACGGCGAGCGGCTCCGCATCGGGGCGCATGCCGCTCCCCTTTCCGCCGCCCCCCGTTTCGCCCGCGCTCATGAGCGTCGATCCACGTAGCGGCCGGAGGCTAGCGGCGGGTCGCTCGGCCGCCCGGCCAGAACCTTGAGATCGACCACCTCGAGCCCCTGGGCCGCAAGCGTCGCCCGCAGGTCGGCCAGCCGCGCCGCGAAGGCATCGCGCGTCTCCGTCCGCTCCGCCCACAGCGTGGCAAACACCCGCGCGCCGTCCAGCCCGACCACCGCCTCGACCGGACCCGTCTCGTCGAGATCGAGGCCGAAGCGCAGGCGCCAGGCGGGATGGGCCGGCTCTCCGTCGCGCGGCGGCGTTTCGTCCCGGCCGATCTGAAGGCTCAGGACGGCCGTTTCCGGCCCGACGCGGATCGGCAGATCGAGGGTCAGATCGAAGAGACCCGCCGTTTCCTGTCCGGTCAGCCCGGCGGAAACCAGCGCGGCAAGGCGGGCGCGCGCGGTCGCGCCCTTGGACTTCGCCAAGAGTTGCGCCGCGACGGCGCGCGCGTCGCCCTCGCCCAGGGCTTCCAGAAGGTCGGTGCTGATCGCCTCCGGCGCCTGCCCGCGCGGATGACGGTTGAGCCCGGGCGGCGGCGGCGGGGTCGCCTGCCGGGGCACGGCGTCGCGCCCCTCGGCGCGGGCCGCAAGGGCCCGGTCGAGATCGTCGAGCCGGTCGAGCAATCCGGGCTTTGCCCCGGGCGTGCCCTTGCCCGTACCCGCGAGCCGCCGCAAGGCCTCACGCAGCCGCGCGCCGTCGAGCCCGGCGTCGGCCGGCATCCGGAACCCGAGAACGGCGGCGATCGCGCTCATCAGGGCCGGGGGAAGCGACAGCGTCCGACCGGCCCCCGACGCCGCGGCGGCCGTGGCGGACAGGCCGGCGTAAAGCGGCGCGAAGCCATCCTGATCGGCGGCGAGCCCGGCCGTCAGCCCGGTCAGGCGGGCGAGTGCCGCCGCCTCGCGCGATGGGGCGACCGGGGTCTCCGGATCGGCGCGCAGGTGATAGCGCGGCCCCGCCGCCCCCCGCTCGATCTGCAAGGAAACGCGGGCGCCGACGGGGAACATCTCCTGCCCCGCGACATCCATCTGGAAGCCGCCGGAGATCAGCCGCATCACGCCGTCGCCCAGATGCCGGGCCACGCGCATGGCAATGACGTCGCCGACCGAGAGGGGCGGCAACCGGGTGGTCGGCGTCACCGCGACGACGCCGGCGGGTGTCGAGACACGCGACACCATCGCGCTCTCCCTTTCCCTTGCTGGATCGGCATCCCTGTCAGGAGCGGGTCGCGCCGCAAGCACACCGGGCCGAGGCATCGCGACATTGGGGTCGCCGTGACATTTGACGTCCCCGCGACATCGCGCTCCGACGGTTCGGCCGATCTTGCCCCTTGACAGGAGATTACACGATTCGCGCGCACCGCCGGTCTTTCGCGCGGAAATTGATCTGGCTCAAATCGTTTCATTTGTAACTGGTTCAGGATGCCCCTCGACAGTCGGCCGCAGCGGCCGGGGCGAGCACGAGGGAGACAGCCATGGGCATGATGAAGCGGTTCGACGAGCGCGCGGACCTGATGGGCCGGATGATGCGCACGGTGGGCGCGGCGGACGGCATGCCGGCGGATGTCACGCTCGGCAACACGCTGCGCTCCGCCGCCCAGCGCTGCCTCGGCTGCGAGAAGCCCGAGGCCTGCTCCCATTGGCTGGACGATCATCAGGACGGTGCGGCGCGGGCGCCGGACTATTGCCCGAATGCCGACCTCTTCGCCGAATGGAGCGCCCGCGCGCAGGGCTGAGACCCGCGCGTGTGCCACACCAAACGCTTTTCGGACGCCGGCCCCGCGCCGGCGTCTTGCGTTGATGCCCCTCAGGTGCCCGCAGCAAAGGACCAACCGGCGGTCAGTGCGTGACGCTCTTGGAAAAGACGTTCACGACGATGACCCCGGCCACGATCAGCGACAGGCCGATCCAGGCCGCAAGATCCAGCGACTGGCGGAACACGACCACGCCGATCGCCGAGATCAGCACGATCCCCAGGCCGGCCCACAGCGCATAGGCGATCCCCACGGGCAGGGTCTTCAGCGCCAGCCCCAGGAAGTAGAACGCCGCCACATAGCAGACGACGACGCCGATCGACGGCCACAGGCGGGTGAACTGCTGCGATTGCTGCAGGAACGAGGTGCCCACCACCTCGAAGACGATGGCCACGGCCAGCACGGCATAGGCGCCAAACGGAACACTCACGCACGCGTCTCCTTGTCGTCGTCATCTTTGGCGCGCGTGAGCGCGCGCAGGGCGGCCACCACGGCGGCGCGCTCCGCCGCGCCGCCCTCCTCATGCAGGAGATCGGCGAGCCACAGACCGTCCGCCGCATGGCGCACGGCGGCCAGACGCGGGTCGTCGTCGGTGGCGCCATGGCGGACGTGGCGCGCGCGCACCCAGTCCGACCAGTCGGCGCGCAGGGCCGGGTCGCTGAGCAGCGCGATGGACAGCGCCGCCCAGACGTCGCGGGTGCGCGCATCCGCCTCCACCACCGAATCGAGATAGGCCCGGGTGAACCGGCCGTGCGCCGCGCCGTCACGTGCGAGCGCGGCGTCGATCACCGCGTCGAGACGGGCCAGACAATCCGCGAAAAGCGCCCGCACGAGCGCCTGTTTCGACGGAAAATGATGCAGCAGACCGCCCTTGGTCACGCCGGCCGCGGCCGCCACGGCCGCCAGCGTCAGATCCGACAGCCCGCGCGTGACGATCAGCGCCTCGGCCCCCTCGATCAGGCGGCGGCGGACCACGTCCGGCTGCTTCCTCGGCCCGGACTTCGACCCGGACTTCGACCCAGACTTGGGCGCAGAGTCAGGCGCGGGCTTGGGCGCAGCGGCGCGCCCCGCCCTGCCCTGGCCGGTCTTCACCGGAGCGGTCCTGATCGGAGCGGTCCTGGCCTGGCCGCTCTTCACCTTGCCGCTCTTGGCCCTGTCGCTCTTGGCCCCGTCGGTTTCGGCCCCGCCGGTTTCGTTCAGTGTCTCCATGTCGCCAGGATACCGACCGGCCGGTATGTTCACAACCGCGATTGCACCGCCGGCAAGCCGAAAAACCAGGCCGGGCCTGTCGGCCGCTGCTGCACGGCTTTCGTGTGCCCCGCCCCCGCTCCGGGAACCGGGCTCACGCGCGGGTCTTCCGCCATTTGCCGCCGTGTCCCGGCGGGGATGGTCGAGGCGGCAGGATTGGGGGACGGATGCCGGGCGGGAAGCCCGATCAGCGCGCGCCGCGCATCCGTTTGCGCGCGCCGTGCACGAGGCCGGCGATCAGCACCGCACCGACGAACCGGAACGGCAGAACGGCGAGCGGGCCGCCCTCATAGCCGCCGACCGGCGCGATGCCGCCCATGTTGAGCGAGGCATCGAGCAGCACGCTGAGCGCGGCGGCCGCGAAGCCGGCGATGATCAGCTTCTTGCGGCTGTCGGCATACCAGCCGAGCACCGCGCCGATCAGCAGCGCGAAGGGGTTCACGAGGCCGGCGAGGCCGAACAGGACGGAAAGCGAGTCTTCAGGCGTCATGCCCCGGTTTTAGGGCCATGACGGAAAAAAGAAAACCGCAATCGCGCAAGCCCCGCGCGCGCTGTGCGGCATTCGCGCCACAGCGCGGGCCAAACGCCGCAGGCGGCCGCGCGGCGTCTTGCATCGAGACGCGCGAACACGCATCTCATCCGGGCAATCGATGGAGACTTGATGCAGATCCGCAGCTCGCGCCGAGAGGCCCGCTGACGCCCGGGACACGCGCCCGGGCCTGAGAGACCGACCCGCACGCCTCATGCGTTTTCCGGCTGGGGCGACGGGGTCCGTGCATCCAGACTTCAAAGACATCCCATGGACATATCGAAAGCCGAACAGCGGGTGCTGCACCTGCTGGCGCAAGGCGGTGTGGTGCGCGTCGAGAAGGACGCCACCGGCCGTATCGTCGAGACGCACTGCGTGACACGCGAGGGCTGGCATGCGCCCGCCCTCGATCTCGCGCTCTTCCGCAAACTGAAACGGCGTCGCATGATCGCGTCGCAAGGCGGCGGCCCCTACCGCATCACGCGGCTTGGGCTGCTTCGCGTGCGCGCGCAACCCGACAACCGGTGACGCAAGACAGGAAAGCAGTCGCCCGGTCGCAACCGCGACCGGGCGGCCGTTCCGTCTTGCCAAACGCGCGCGGATGTGGATGGCTGTCGGGACAACCAGATCGGGAGCCCTCCATGACCTTTGAAACCTGGCTCGCCTTCGCGGCGGCCTCCGCCGTGATGCTGGCCATCCCCGGCCCGACCATCCTGCTGGTGGTCTCCTACGCCCTCGGACACGGGCGCAAGGTCGCGACCGCAACGGTCGCCGGCGTGGCGGCGGGAGACTTCACCGCCATGACCGCCTCCATGCTGGGGCTCGGCGCCTTGCTCGCGACCTCGGCCACCCTTTTCACCGCGCTGAAATGGATCGGCGGCGCCTATCTCGTCTATCTGGGGATCAAGCTGTGGCGCGCGCCGGCCGCGCCGATGGTAACGCCGACGGACACCGCGCAGCCGACCCGAGATCCCGCGGGCCGCATCTTCCTGCATACCTTCGCGGTCACCGCGCTCAACCCCAAGAGCATCGTCTTCTTCGTGGCGTTCCTGCCGCAGTTCATCGATCCGGCCCGCCCGCTCCTCAGCCAGATGGTGATCCTGGAGCTGACCTTCCTGACGCTCGCCACGGCAAACGCCGCCGCCTACGGGCTGCTGGCCTCCGCCGCGCGCGGCACGATCCAGAAGCCCGCCGTGCAGCGTCTGGTCAACCGCACCGGGGGATCGCTGATGATCGGCGCGGGCCTGCTGGCCGCGACCTGGAAACGCGCGCCCGCGTGACAGCGGGAGGCGGGCGACGGCAAACGCCGCCGGCCCGCCCCGCCGCTCACCACCAGCGCGTGGGCCTGAAGGGGCCGGCCGCGTCCTCGATCACCGCGCCGAGGCTGTAGAGCGTTTCCTCGTCGAAGGGACGGCCGATCAGCTGCAGGCCGAGCGGCAACCCGTCGCCGTTGAGCCCGGCCGGCACGGCGAGCCCCGGCAGACCGGCCATATTCACCGTCACCGTGAAGATGTCGTTGAGATACATGGCCACCGGATCGGTAATTTCGCCCGGCGCGAAGGCCGCGTCTGGCGTCGCCGGCGTCAGGATCGCGTCGACGCCGGCCTCGAAGGCGAGATCGAAGTCGCGCTTGATCAGCGTGCGCACCTTCTGCGCCTTGAGGTAATAGGCGTCGTAATAGCCCGCCGACAGCACATAGGTGCCGATCAGCACGCGCCGCTTGACCTCGGTGCCGAAGCCGGCCGCGCGGGTCTTTTCATACATGTCCGCGATGTTGTCGCCGTCGACGCGCAGCCCGTAGCGCACGCCGTCGTAGCGCGCGAGGTTGGACGAGGCCTCCGCCGGCGCGACGATGTAATAGGCCGGCAGCGCGTATTTGGTGTGCGGCAGCTCGATGTCGACGATCTCCGCGCCGGCCGCCTTCAGCCAGTCGATGCCCTGCTGCCACAACGCGTTGATCTCGTCCGGCATGCCGTCGACGCGATACTCGGCCGGAATGCCGATCTTCAGCCCCTTGACCGACTTGCCGACGGCCGCCTCATAGTCCGGCACGGGCGCGTCGACCGAGGTCGTGTCCTTCGCGTCGACCGAGGCCATGGAGCGCATCATGACGGCGTTGTCGCGCACGGTGCGGGTGATCGGGCCGGCCTGATCGAGCGAGGAGGCAAAGGCGACGATGCCCCAGCGCGAGCAGCGCCCGTAGGTGGGCTTCATGCCGACGGTGCCGGTGAAGGCGGCCGGCTGGCGGATCGAGCCGCCGGTGTCGGTCGCCGTGGCGCCGAGACACAGCGCGGCGGAAACGGCCGCCGCCGACCCGCCCGACGAGCCGCCCGGCACCAGCGCCGCGTCCGAGCCGGTCTTCTTCCACGGGTTGGTGACGGGCCCGTAGTAGGAGGTCTCGTTGGAGGAGCCCATGGCGAACTCGTCCATGTTGAGCTTGCCGAGCATCACCGCGCCGTCCGCCCACAGATTGGCGGTGACGGTGGAGTCATACGGCGGCTGGAAGCCGTCGAGAATGTGACTGCAGGCCTGGGTGTGCACGCCCTTCGTCGCGAAGAGATCCTTGATGCCGAGCGGAATGCCTTCGAGTGCCCCGCCCTCGCCCTTGGCGAGCCGCTCGTCGGACCGCGCCGCCATTTCGCGCGCCACGTCGGCGGTGACCGCGACATAGGCATTGAGCGCGGAATTGCCCGCCTCGATCTCCGCCAGATAGGCGTCGGTCAGTTCGCGCGCGCTGATGTCGCGCGCCGCGAGCTTGTCGCGCGCATCCGTAAGGGTGAGGTTCAACAACTCGGTCATGACGTGTCTCGCTGGCTTGTCGCGTCAGGCGTGAGGAATGAGCGGTTTCTCGTAGAAAACCGAATAGGGAGAGGCGGGATAGTCGAGCACGGGGCCGCAGCGCGTGAAGCCGCCGCGCTCGTAGAGACGCCAGGCCGCCGGATGCCGGTCGCCGGTCTCGAGCACCAGCCGCGCCAGACCTTCGGCGCGCGCGCAAGCCTCGATCTCGGTCAGGATGCGGCCGCCGACCCCGCGCCCCTGCGCGGCCGGACGCGTGTACATGCGCTTCACCTCGCCGGTGCCCGCCGCATGCCGGCGCAAGGCGCCGCAGCCCAACGCCGCGCCGCTCTCCGCGTCGCGCGCGATGAAGACGGTGGTGTCGGCCTCGGCCATGTCCTCGACGCTCATCATGTAGCAGGCTTCCGGCGGAGAAAGCGCCGACAGCACGGCGTTCAACTCGTCGATCAGCGCCCGAATGTCCGCGCCAAGCGGATCCGCGATGCCGACCGCGACGGCCATGGATTACTCCACCACCTTGGGAACCATGAAGAAATCGTCTTCCGACGCCGGTGCGTTGGCGACGACCCGGTCCGGGTAGCCGCCGTCGTCGACCACGTCGGCGCGCTTCTTCATGTCCTGCTTGACGACGGAGGTCATCGGCTCGACGCCGCTGACGTCGACCTCGTCGAGTTGCTCGACAAAGGCGAGGATGGTGTTGAGTTCGCCGGTCATCTTGCCGGCCTCCTCGTCCGTGACCTTGATGCGCGCCAGATGCGCCACCCGCTTCACCGTGTCGATATCGACGGACATTCTCGCTCTCCGCACGTTGGGCCGCGGCGCGACCCGCCTGGATGGATGTGTATCGGGAAGGCTGCCGGGCCACGCTCGGCACGCGCCGGCCCCGGATCGCCCAAAACGGGCATCCCGCCCTGGCGATGAGGAAAGCCGGCGGGCGCGCCCCGCACCCCGCCTGTCGCACGGCCTATATCACCCGGTCGAAGGCGCCCGCAAGCCAAAGCCCGCCGCGAGCCGGGCGAAGGCTCCCCATCGCGCCCCATTGCTCCCCATTGCTTGCCGGGGAGCCCGCCGCGAGCGCGCGCCGCAACTCAGGCCGGGATTTTTTGCGCGATGATGCCCGGTGCGCGTGCGGGGCGCGGACGGAGCCCCGCGCGACGTAGCGCACGCGCCGCGTCCCCATCGATCGCGGCCGACGCGATGCCATCAATCGCGGCCGGCGCATTGCCATCGCTCGCGGCCGGCGCGATGCCGGCCCCGCGGGTCTGGCGCTCCTCCACGATTCGCCCCTCCCGCCAGGTCTGGCGGTAGCTCACCGTCTCGCGCACCAGCCGTCCGTCGACGTCGACACCCTCGAAGCGGCAGACGAACCGCACGCTGCCGGCGCCCTGCGCGCGGGCAGGCGCGCAGGCAAGGTCCTCGACCGTTCCGCGCAGCATGACGAAGCGGCGCGCGACCGGCTGCAGCTTGCGCAAGGCCGACACCCGGTCCCGCGCCACGGTCACGCCATTGTCGACAAGCCGCACCTCTTGCGCGAAATGCGTCCGGCAGGCGCCGTCGAGATCGCCGCCAGCCAGGCGGGCGAGATAATCCTCAAGGCGATTTCGAAACGCGGCGGGCGGCATGACGGGCTCTCCGGCTGGACAACGACGAGAACATTACAAGAACATTGAACTCCTGTCCAGCCGGTTGCATCGGGTCGTCCGCCGAGTTCACATGTCGGTCACAGCTCCAGAACCCCGCCGGGCGCGGTGACCTTCACGCGGTCCGCCTGCGCGCCCATTTCTGCAAGGAAGCGATCTGCCGACGCATCGAGGATCGGGAAGGTTCCGAAATGGCACGGCAGGATGGTCTCGAAGTCGAAGAAGCGGGTGCAGGCGATGGCCGCCGTCTTCGCGCCCATGGTGAAGCGGTCGCCGATCGGCACGATGCCCACCTTCGGCGCGTGCAGTTCCTGGATGAGGGCCATGTCGCCGAAGAGATCCGTGTCGCCCATGTGATAGAGCGTCGGCTCCCCCTCGGCGCGGATCACCACGCCGTTCGGCTGCCCCATGTAGACCGGCGGCCAGCCGCCGGCGAGCGACGACGAGGTGTGATGCGCCTGGGTCAGCGACACGGTGAAGGGGCCGACGTCGATGGAGCCGCCGCAGCCCATCGGGTTGATGTTTTCATGGCCCTGCGACTGCACCCACATGGCGATCTCGAAGTTCGCGGTGACCTGCGCGCCCGTGCGTCTGGCGATGTCCAGGGTGTCGCCGATGTGATCGTCGTGCCCATGGGTCAGCACGATGTGGGTCACGCCCTCGCTAACGCTCTCCACGCTGAGATCCTCGGGAAAGGCCGGATTGCCGCTCAGGAAGGGGTCGATGAGGATCGAGGCGCCGGGAATGTCGACGCGGGCGGCGGCATGACCGAGAAAGGTGAGTTTCATGAGATGGTTCCTCCGATTGGGTCGGCATGGGCTGTCCGCACTCTATCGCGTTCGCGCGCCGCGACAATGCCCCCGCCGCCCTGTGGAGCACCGGCCGCCGCACGCGCGGCGGCCGTTCCGTCCGCGTCAGGCGAACAGCCCGTCGACGCGCGCCCGCTCCCGCGCACAGCGCCGGGACATCAGCGACACGCCCACCAGCACGGCGGTGTTGCAGATCACGCCGACGACGCCTGAGGTCAGGCCGCCGAGTTCCGGGATCGAGACCGGATAATAGACCTGCAGCACGCCGGCCACGACCACCCCGACGATCATGCCCGCGGCAGCGCCCGCCGCGGTCGCGCCGCGCCAGAAGATGCCGAGATACAGCGAAGGGGCGAGCTGGACGATGCCCTGATAGGCCAGGAGCGCCAGCAACAGCAGACCGCTCGTCTGATCGGCGGTCGCCAGCGCGCCGACCACGGCCAGCGCGGTGGTGACCACGATGGTCCAGCGCGCGGTGCGGGTGATGCGCTTGTCGCTCGCCCCCTTCACGTGAAAGATGTCCTGGGCGGCGTGCACGCCGGCGGCCTGCGTCAGCGCGTTGATGTTGCCGATGGTGGCGGCGAGCACGCAGATGCCGGCGAGCGACAGCACCAGCGGCCCCGCGTTGGCGGCAAGCAGGAACCAGACGTTGTCCGGCGCGGCCGCCACATCGGGCCGGGAGGCGGCGAGCATCGACGCCGTCAGCAGCAGCGCCAGGAAGCCGAACATCAGCGGCGCGGCCTTGAAGGCGGAGTTCTTGACCGTTTGCGCGCTGCGCGCGGTGAACAGCCGCACGAAGATGTCCGGCCAGCACCACGATCCCAGCGCCCCGGTGGCGACGATGGAGGCGTAGTAGTAGGGCCCGAGATCGCTGCCCGCGCCCGGCAGGGTGGCGAAGGCCGCCGGCAGCTTGTCGAAGCCGTGCCCCGTCGACAGCAGCCAGACGATGAAGCCCAGCGCCAGCACGCTGCCGACACCATAGGCGAACGTGCCCTGGATCATGTCGGAGATGACGATCCCGCGCATGCCCATCCGCACGGTCCAGATCTGGCGCACCGCGAGCACCGCGATCCCGATCCCGACCGCCATCTTCGGCGAGACGAGGCCGAAGGACAGATAGGAGAACACGAGGCCCAGCGACTGGAACCCGAGCACCAGCCACGGAAACATCGACACCACCCCGATGACGGCGGCGATCACCCGCACCGTATCGGAATTGTAGCGCGCGCCGACGAAGTCGGACTGGGTCTTCAGGTTGAGCTTGTGGCCCCAGTCGTACACCCGGTCCGCCATGTAGAACATCAGCAGCACCGCGATCAGCGAATAGGAGATGACGTAATAGCCCATCACTCCGGCCGAGGCCGACATCCCGGCGAAGGCGATGAACATGGTTCCCGGCAGCCAGGTGTTCAGAAAGGCCATGGTCTGGAACCACGACCCGAAGGAGCGACCCGCCACGGCGAACTCCGAGAAGCCGCCCTCGCCCCGGTGCGAGCGCTCCAGAACGACAACCACGCCGATGAAGAACAGGGCCACCAGCCCGTATCCCAACACGATCATCGCTCACTCCTCCCCGGCGTGGGCATCGCGCGCCCGCAGGACGAGCATGGACGCGATGAGAACGAGCCCGCTGCCGAAGAAATAGGTCAGCGCCATGGGCATGGAGCCGTGCACGAAGACATCGTGCACCGGCGGCAGAAGCATGAGCCCCAGGTTCGCGAACAGCACGCACCAGGCAAACGCGGAAATGCGCTTTTCCGTCATGATGGTTTCCTCCCTTGAAGACGAAGGCCGATCAGGCGCCGATCAGCCGGACGATTTCGGCCGAGCGCGCGATCATGTCGGCCTGATGGGGTTGCAGCTCCTGCATGCCGAAATTGGACACGACCGGCAGGAAGGGGTCCTCCACCCCGCTCGCGCGGCCGCACAGCGTTTCCAGGACCGCGATCCCGCAAAACGGCGTGTAGGCCGGCGAATAGCCGCCCTCGTGCATCACCAGCAGCTTGCCGCCGCAATGGGCGTCGGCGAGGCGCATCACCTGCCCGGTCATCTCGCGGTAGGTGCCGCTATGCGCCATGTTGCGCCCCAGCGGATCCGTCGCCCCGGCATCGAAGCCGGACAGCACGAAGATCATGTCCGGGCGGAAGGCGTCGATGGCGGGCGCGACGACCGTGTCCATGGCGTGCAGATAGGCGCCGTGGCCGGAGCCCGGTGGCAGCGGGATGTTGAGGTTGTAGCCGCGCCCCGCGCCCTCGCCGATCTCCTCCACGAAGCCCGAATCCTGCGGGTAGTTCTGATACTGGTGCATGGAGATGACGAGCGTCGACGGATCGTCGTAGAAGGCCTTCTGCGCGCCGTTGCCGTGGTGGACGTCCCAGTCGAGGATGGCGATCCGCAGGTCCCCGAATTCCTTGCGCAGGTTCATCGCCGCGAGAACGCCATTGGCGAAGATGCAGAAGCCCCGCCCGATATCGGCCTCCGCATGGTGCCCCGGCGGGCGGTTGAGCACATAGGCGTTGTCGAGCTCTCCCTTGAGGATCGCCCGGCCGGCGACCAGCGGCGCGGCCGCCGACAGCGCCGCGATCTCGTAGGATCCGGGCCCGAAGGGCGTCAGCTCGCCGGCGTTGCCGCCCCCTTCGTCGCTCATCGTCTTGATCCGCGTCAGATACTCCGGCGTGTGAAACAGCGCGAGCTGGTCGTGGGTCAGCTCCGCGAACTCCTCCAGGATGGTGAGATGCGGCTTGAGGCCGGACACCGAAATCAGCCCGTCGATGCGCCGTTTGCTGTCGGAACTCTCGCCGTGCACGATGTCGGGCTGCACAAAACCGCCGGCGGGAAGGAAAAGCGCCCCCTGCCCCGTGTTGTGCCACATGTATTTCTCGTGAAAGACATATCCCGTCCGTGTCATTCCATTCCTCCCTTTCTGGATTTGACGAGGACATGCTAGAAATCACGAGGAACAAGAAAAACGACCATGTGGACCCCTACATATGAACGGTAGCGCGCCGGCGATCGGAGATCTGGAGCACCTGAGCGGCCTGCTCCTGTCCCTGCATCGGCTGTCGCACAGCGTGGCCTTCGCGCAGTTCCAGGCGGAGGCGCTGGCGCTCCTCGCCGGCGCGCTGCCCTTCGACGCGGCCTGGTGGGGCCTGGCCTCCGGCGTCAGCGTGCACACCGAGGTGCGGCACAATCTGCCCGACAGCTATCTGGGCTCCTGGGAGCGGGTGAAACTCGCGGATCCGATCGCCGCGGCGACGACGCGCGCCCCCGGCGTCACCGTCTGCTTCAACGCCGATGCGCTGGCGCCTTACACGGAGTTGCAGGCCACCCTCGCCGGCTACGACGTCCACCACGTGCTGTGCACCAAGACCACGGAGCCGGCGCTGGAGCTCTTCGCCTTCGTCTCGCTCTACCGCACCCATGCGCCCTTCACGGAGGCCGAACGGCGCCTCAAGCAGGCCGTGACCCCGCATCTCCACGCCGCGCTGCACCAGACCTGGCGCCGGCATCTGGAAACGAGCGTGTCGAGCACGGATGCGGACGCGCGCCCCCGGGCCAGCGCGATCTGCGACGCCAGCGGGCTGATCCTCTCGGCGGAGGACCATTTCGCGCGGCTGATGAGCCTGGAATGGCCGCGCTGGCGCGGCCCCCGGCTGCCCGAGGCGGTCATGACCGCGCTGGCGCGCCGGCGCGACCTGCGCGGCCGCCGGCTGCGGCTCGACTTTCGCGAGACGGACGGGGTGACGCTGGTGCGCGCGCAGGAGCGCTCGCACCTGTCGGACCTCTCGCCGCGCGAACACGTGGTGGCCGAACTCTATGCCACCGGACGGACCTACAAGGAGATCGCCCAGGATCTCGGCGTCGCCCCGGCAACGGCGCGCCATTACATCCGCTCCGCCTTCAACAAGCTGCGCGTGCGCAACAAGGCGGAGCTGACGCGCATCTTCGTGCGCTGAGCGGAACCCGGCGCGACGCGAATCGGGATACTCACCGCCGGCCGCGCGTGCTAAAGCGGCCCGATGACGCAGCCCGCCCTCCTTCCCCTCGACGACTTCGCCGCCCGCCTGCCCGCCTATGGCCGGCTGATCGGCCTCGATCTCGGCACCAAAACCATTGGCCTCGCGCTTTGCGACGCCGCGCGCACCATCGCCAGCCCGTTGGAGACGATCCGCCGCAAGAAGTTCGGCGTGGATGCGCAGGCGCTTCTGGAGATCTGCCGCAAGCACGAGGTGCGCGGCCTGGTGCTCGGCCTGCCGCTCAACATGGACGGCTCGGAAGGCCCGCGCGTGCAGGCGACACGCGCCTTCGCGCGCAATCTCTCCGCCCTCACCGACCTGCCGATGACCGCCTGGGACGAGCGCCTGTCGACGGCCGCCGTCACCCGCACGCTGATCGAGGCGGACCGCTCGCGCGCGCGCCGGGCCGAACTCGTCGACAAGATGGCCGCCTCCTACATCCTGCAGGGCTTTCTCGACCGGCTGGCCAATCTGCCCGCTCCGGGCACGGGCCCGGCGGAGGAGGACGGGGCGCCGACGCCGTGACCAGTGTGCTTAACGCGCTTCTGCCCGTCCTGCTGGTGATCGCGGCCGGTCATGTCGTCGCCCGCATGGGGCTGATCACCGGCGAGCAATGGCGCGGCGTGGAGCGCATCGCCTATTTCGTGCTGTTTCCCGCGATCATCATCGCGACCGTCGCGCAGACGGACTTCATGGCGCTGCCGGCCTTCGAGATGAGCGTCACCCTGATGCTCTCCATCCTCGCGATGGCGGCGCTGACGCTCGCTCTCCATCCGCTGCTGACGCGCGTCTTCGGGCTCGACGGGCCGCGCTATTCCTCCGTGTTCCAGGGCGCGACGCGCTGGAACACCTTCGTCGCGCTGGCGATCGCCGACGAGATGCTCGGCGCCGACGGGCTGGCGCTGCTCGCCGTCGCCATCGTGGCGATGATCCCGCTGCTCAACATCGTCAACGTGCTGGTGCTGGCGCGTTTCGCCAGCGGCACGACGCCGGGGCCGGGCAAGATCCTGCTCGATCTGGGGCGCAATCCCTTCATCTGGTCGACCGCCGTCGGGCTGCTGCTCAACCTCTCGGGCCTGCCGCTGCCGCGCTTCGCCTGGTCGACGCTGGAGATCCTGGGCAGCGCGGCGCTGCCGATCGGCATCGTCTGCGTGGGCGCCGGCCTCGATCTCGCCGCCCTGCGCCGGCCCGGCCCGGCCTTGACCAGCTCTTTGGTGCTTAAGCTCGCCGTCATGCCCGCGCTCGGCTTCGGCTTCGCAACCCTGATGGGCGTCACCGGCCCGGCCTTCGCCGTGGTGATGATCGCCATGGCCGTGCCGAGCGCCAGCGGCTCCTATCTGCTCGCCCGGCAGATGGGGGGCGATGCCAAGCTGATGGCGGAAATCCTCACCCTGCAGACGCTGGTGGCGGCCCTGACCATGCCGCTTGCCCTGTACCTGACCTTGTAAGCCACACCCGCCGGACGGCAATCGCGGGAAAAGCGCGCGCGGACGCTTGAGCGCCCCCGGGGATCGGCCTATAGGGTGGGCTTTGATGAGCGCACAAACCTCCCCCCTCGCGGATGCCTATCCGCACCGTCACCTGCTCGGGATCGAAGGTCTCCAGCCGCACGAAATCCTCGCCCTGCTCGACCGGGCCGACGCGGCCGTCGAGGTCAGCCGGCAGGTGGAGAAGAAGAAGTCCGTTCTGCGCGGCCGCACGCAGATCAACCTCTTCTTCGAGGCCTCGACCCGCACGCAATCCTCCTTCGAGATCGCCGGCAAGCGGCTCGGCGCCGACGTCATGAACATGTCGGTGTCCTCCTCCTCGGTGAAGAAGGGCGAGACGCTGGTCGACACGGCGGCGACGCTCAACGCCATGCATCCCGACATCATCGTCGTGCGCCATCATGCCGCCGGCGCGGTGCAGCTTCTCGCGCGCAAGGTCGGCTGCTCGGTGATCAACGCCGGCGACGGCGCGCATGAGCACCCCACCCAGGCGCTGCTCGACGCGCTCACCATCCGCCGCCACAAGGGCAAGATCGCCCGGCTGACGGTGGCGATCTGCGGCGACATCCTGCATTCGCGGGTGGCGCGCTCCAACATCATCCTGCTCAACGCGCTCGGCGCGCGGGTCAAGGTCGTCGCGCCGTCGACCCTGCTGCCCGCCGGCATCGCCCAGATGGGCGTCGAGGTCTTCCACGACATGCGCGCAGGGCTTGCCGACGCCGACATCGTGATGATGCTGCGCCTGCAGCGCGAGCGCATGGCCGGCGCCTTCATTCCCTCCGTGCGCGAGTATTTCCGCTACTACGGGCTGGACGCCGACAAGCTCGCCGCCGCGAAACCGGACGCGCTCGTCATGCATCCGGGTCCGATGAACCGGGGCGTCGAGATCGATCCCGAAATCGCCGACGGGCCGCAAAGCCTGATCCGCGAGCAGGTGGAAATGGGGGTCGCCGTGCGCATGGCCGTTCTGGAGGCGCTCGCCGCCCATCTGCCGACCCGGGGAGACGCCTGACCATGACCGCCACCCCGCTTCTTCTCGCCAACGCCCGCGTGATCGATCCCGCGCGCGACCTCGATGCGCCGGGTGCGGTGCTGCTCGTGGACGGGCGCATCGCCGCGGCCGGGCCGGAGGCGCTCAACCAGGGCGCGCCGGAAGGGACCGAGATCCTCGACGTCGAGGGCGCCGTCGTCGCGCCGGGTCTGGTCGACATGGGCGTCACCGTCGGAGAGCCCGGCGCGGAACACCGCGAGACGCTGGCGAGCGCCAGCCTCGCCGCGGCCGCCGGCGGCGTCACCACCATCGTGACCGCCCCCGGGACGGACCCCGCGATCGACGATCCCGCGCTGGTGGATTTCGTGCTGCGCCGCGCCCGCGACACGGCCTGCGTGCGCGTCCACCCCATGGCCGCGCTGACCAAGGGGCTGCAGGGCACGGAGATGAGCGAGATCGGCCTCCTGAAGGAAGCCGGCGCCGTCGCCTTTTCCAACGGCAGCCGCTCGATCACCCACGCCGGCATCATGCGCCGGCTGATGACATACGCGCGCGACTTCGACGCGCTGGTGGTGCACCACACGGAAGACCCGGATCTCACCGGCGCGGGCGTGCTCAACGAAGGACTCAACGCCAGCTGGAAGGGCCTGCCGGCCGCCCCGCGCGAGGCCGAGATCATCATGCTGGAGCGCGACCTGCGCCTCGTGGCGCTGACGGGGGCGCGCTATCACGCGGCCGCCCTGTCCTGCGCCGACAGCGCCGAGGCGATCCGCGCCGCCAAGCGCGCGGGCCGCGACGTGACCGCCGCCATCTCCATCAACCATCTGACGCTCAACGAAAACGACATCGGCCCCTATCGCACCTTCTTCAAGATGGCGCCGCCGCTGCGGACCGAGGACGAACGTCAGGCGATGGTCGCGGCCTTGGCCGACGGCACGCTCGACGTGATCGTCTCCAACCACGATCCGCAGGACGTCGAGACCAAGCGCCTGCCCTTCGCCGAGGCCGCCGACGGGGCCATCGGGCTGGAAACCCTGCTCGCCGCCGGCCTGCGGCTGGTCCATTCCGGCGACATCGCGCTCTCCCGCCTGCTCGCCGCGATGACCTGCAACCCGGCCCGCCGGCTCGGGCTCGACGTCGGCACCCTGGCGCCGGGCGCGCCGGGCGACGTGGTGGTCTTCGACCCCGACCGGCCCTGGATCGTCGACAAGCAGGCGATCCGCTCGCGCGCCAAGAACACACCCTTCGAGGACGCCCGCTTCACCGGCCGCGTTCTGCATACGATTGTTGCGGGGCGCCGTCTGGCGACATAGTCTTTCCACGCAAGACACAACCGGAGGCTGCGCGTGCCGGATCCGATCAGCTGGACCCATAGCTTGCCGTATTTCCTGGCCGCGCTCGTCTTCGGCTATCTGCTGGGCTCGATTCCCTTCGGCCTCGTCATCACGCGGCTCGCCGGCCAGGGCGACATCCGCAAGATCGGCTCGGGCAACATCGGCACCACCAATGTGCTGAGAACCGGCAAGAAGCATCTCGCCGCGCTGACGCTTCTCGGCGACATGCTGAAGGGCACGGTGGCGGTGCTCATTGCCGCGCGCCTCGGCGGCCCCGACACGGCGGTGATCGCCGGTCTGGGCGCCTTCCTCGGACATCTCTTTCCCGTGTGGCTGAGGTTTCGCGGCGGCAAGGGCGTCGCCACCTATCTCGGCATCCTGCTTGGGCTCTACTGGCCGGCGGCGCTTGCCTTCGCGGGCGTCTGGATCGCGCTGGCGGTCGCCTTCCGCTTCTCCTCCCTCTCCGCCCTGGTCGCCAGCCTCGCCACGCCGGTTCTGCTCTATGCCGTCTTCGGCCGGGTGCAGATGGCGGAAATGATGGCGCTGCTGACCCTGATGCTCTGGGCCAAGCACCATGAGAACATCGCCCGCCTGATCAAGGGCACCGAGGGACGCATCGGCCAGACGGCCAGGCCCGCCGCGCCGGACGCCGACGCCCCACGCCCCCCCGAGACCGACGGATGAGCGGGGACGGCCGGGACCCGCGCAAGGGACGCGCGCTGAGCGATCCCCAGCGCCTCGCCTGGCTGCGCCTGATCCGCTCGGAAAACGTCGGACCCGTTACCTTCCGCGACCTGATCAACCATGCCGGCTCCGCCGAGGCGGCGCTCGAGATGCTGCCCGAGTTGTCGCGCCGGGGCGGCAAGCGCCGCATCCGCATCTGCTCGCGCGAGGACGCGGAAGCCGAACTTGCCGCGCTCCAGCGGATGGGCGGGCGCCTGCGCGCGCTCGGCGAGCACGGCTACCCGCCGCTGCTGCGCCATGTCGACGGAGCGCCGCCGCTGATCTCGGTGACCGGCAGCAACGAACGCCTCGCCGATCCGCAGACCATCGCGCTGGTCGGGGCGCGCAACGCCTCGCTCGCCGGGCTCAAGCTCGCCGGCGAGATCGCCCGCGATCTCGGCCGGGAGGGCTATTGCGTGGTCTCGGGGCTGGCGCGCGGGATCGATGCGGCGGCGCACAAGGCGGCGCTCGCCACCGGCACGGTGGCCGTGCTGGCCGGCGGTCTCGACGTCATCTATCCGAGCGAGAACCGGGGGCTCTACCGCGACATCATCGCCGCCGAGGGGGCCATCGTCAGCGAGATGCCGCTCGGCTGGAAACCCCGCGCCCGCGACTTCCCGCGCCGCAACCGGCTGATCTCCGGCGTCTCGCGCGCCACCGTGCTGATCGAGGCGGCGCGCGCCTCGGGCTCGCTGCACACCGCCCGCTTCGCCGCGGATCAGGGCCGCGAGGTCTTCGCCGTGCCCGGATCGCCGCTCGACCCGCGCTCGGAGGGCGGCAACCGTCTCATCCGCGACGGCGCGACGCTGGTGACGAGCGCGCGCGACATCGTCGAAAGCCTCGGCCCCCGGGACGGGCCCGACCTCGGCGCGCCGCCGGCCGAGATCGAGGAGCCGGGCCGCGAGGGGCGCACCCTGCCCCGCGAGATCGACAACAGCGACCGCGGCCGGGTGGTGTCGGCGCTGAGCGGCGCCCCGGTGGAGATCGACGAACTGATCCGCTTCACCGGCATCGACGCGCGCATCGTGCATGTCGTGCTGCTGGAACTGGAGCTGGCCGGCCGGCTCGACCGCCACCAGGGCCAGAAGGTGACACTGATCGACGGCCGCTGACGGCCACGCCCAGCGGCGCCTGCCGCGGTCCGCAACCCGGGATGCGATTGCATAAAACTTTAATACAACTTTACTGATCCTGACGCTGCTTTGGAGGGGCAACAAGTCCGGCTGGACGGGTTTACTCGCCCTTTGGTTGCATTGACGTCAAGGCTCCTCGACCCGCGCCCGGCGCTCCAGCTCGGCATGTCGGTCAAAGGCTTCCTCTCGCGCCATTTCCAACAAATAAGCAAGAAAATTCAATTCGTTGTTCGAAGCCAGATCGCGCAATTCGCGACAGATCTGGGCACAGTATCGCGCGGTCTCGGCGGCATCATCATGGGGGTTCGGTGGCATGTCGTGACCCGATAGTTGGCCGAACGGCGTTGCAATTCGGCTTATACAACCTTTGGTTTTCATTCCCCATACTACACGCTTTAAACGATTGCATGCAAGATCGTCGCGGCACACGTCTGCGTGGTGTCGGGCGGCCGGCCTCGCGCACCCGCCTTGCGCAACCGCCCCTCTTGACCGACTGACGGGGAAAGGTCATTTGACAGCGGACATGCATTTGGGGGATCGTCCGGCGCCGTTCGCCTCCGCCGAAACCGAAGGATCGCGCGCCGCCCGTGTGCGCGGCGCACCTCGCATCCATCTTGGGGTCTCATGAATATCGTCATCGTGGAATCGCCGGCCAAGGCCAAGACAATCAACAAGTACCTTGGGTCCGACTACCAGGTTCTCGCGTCCTACGGGCACGTGCGCGACCTGCCGGCGAAGGACGGATCGGTGCAGCCCGACGACGACTTCGCCATGACCTGGGACGTGGATGCCAAGTCGCAGAAGCGGCTCAACGACATCGCCCGTGCGGTGAAGGATGCCGACTGCCTCATCCTCGCAACCGACCCGGATCGCGAGGGCGAGGCGATCTCGTGGCATGTGCTGGAAGTGCTGCGCAAGAAGCGCGTGCTCAAGGACAAGCCGGTGCAGCGCGTCGTCTTCAACGCCATCACCAAGAAGGCGATCCTGGAGGCGATGGACAATCCGCGCGACATCGACGCGCCGCTGGTGGACGCCTATCTGGCACGCCGGGCGCTCGACTATCTCGTCGGTTTCACGCTTTCCCCCGTGCTGTGGCGCAAGCTGCCGGGCGCGCGCTCGGCCGGCCGCGTGCAGTCGGTCGCGCTCCGCCTCGTCTGCGACCGGGAAGCGGAGATCGAGCGCTTCGTCAGCCAGGAATACTGGTCGATCCTCGCCAATCTGACCACCTCCGGCGGCGCGCCCTTCCAGGCCCGCATCGCCGCCCATAACGGCAAGAAGCTCGGCCGCCTCGACATCGCCTCCAAGGATCAGGCGGACGAGATCGCGGCGCTGCTCAACGCGGCCGCCTTTGCCGTGCGCAGCGTGGAATCGAAGCCCCAGCGCCGCCATCCCGCCGCGCCCTTCACCACCTCCACGCTGCAGCAGGAGGCCTCGCGCAAATACGGCTTTGCCGCCGCGCGCACCATGCAGGTGGCGCAGAAGCTCTACGAGGGCGCGGATATCGGCGGCGAGACCGTCGGTCTCATCACCTATATGCGAACCGACGGCGTGCAGATCGCCGGCGAGGCCATCGCCTCCGCCCGCGACGTGATCGGCGCGCAGTATGGCGCGGAGTATGTGCCGGAAAAGCCCCGGCATTATTCCTCCAAGGCGAAGAACGCCCAGGAGGCGCACGAGGCCATCCGCCCGACCGACCTGACGCGCCATCCGCGCGACGTCGCCCGCTACCTCGATGCCGACGCCGCCCGCCTCTACGATCTGGTGTGGAAGCGCACCATCGCCTCGCAGATGGAGTCGGCCGTGCTGGAGCGCACGACCGTCGACATCGACGCCACGGCCCCCTCCGGCGCGGCTACCCTGCGCGCCACCGGCTCCGTCGTGCGCTTCGACGGCTTCTTCGCCCTCTATCAGGAGGGCAAGGACGACGAGGAGGACGAGGACGCCAGGCGCCTGCCGGCGATGAGCGAGGGCGAGGCCCTGACGCGCGTTTCGGTGGAGTCCAACCAGCATTTCACCGAGCCGCCCGCCCGCTACACCGAGGCGACGCTGGTGAAGAAGATGGAGGAGCTCGGCATCGGCCGCCCCTCCACCTATGCCTCGACGCTGCAGACCCTGCGCGACCGCGATTACGTCACCATCGACGGCAAGCGGCTGGTGCCGCAGGACAAGGGCCGTCTGGTCATCGCCTTCCTGGAAAGCTTCTTCAACCGCTACGTGGAGTATGACTTCACCGCCGCGCTGGAGGAAAAGCTCGACCGCATCTCGGCCGGCGAACTGTCCTGGAAGGACGTGCTGCGCGACTTCTGGCGCGACTTCTCCAACGCGGTGGGCGAGATCAAGGACCTGCGCGTCTCCGAGGTGCTGGAGGCGCTGAACGAGATCCTCGCCGCCCACGTCTTCCCCGACAAGGGCGACGGCAGCGATCCGCGCAAGTGCCCGGCCTGCGAGACCGGCCGCCTGTCGCTCAAGGTCAGCCGCTTCGGCGCCTTCGTCGGTTGCTCGAACTACAGCAAGGAAAAGCAGGAGGGGAAGGCGCCCAACGAGGACCCGCCCCATTGCGGCTATACCCGCCAGCTGTCCTCCAACGGACAGAACGGCGAGGCGGAGATGGCGGACGGGCCGAAGATCCTCGGCCAGGATCCCGAGACCGGCCTCGACGTCAGCCTGCGGACCGGGCGCTTCGGCCCCTATGTGCAGCTCGGCGAGGAAGCCAAGCCCAAGCGCTCGTCGCTGCCGCGCGGCTGGCAGGCGAGCGAGATGGATCTGGAGAAGGCGCTGCAATTGCTCTCGCTGCCGCGCGAGGTCGGTCCGCACCCGGAAGACGGCAAGATGATCTCCGCCGGGCTTGGCCGCTACGGCCCCTTCGTGCTGCATGACGGCACCTACGCCAATCTGGAAAGCCCGGAAGAGGTGTTTTCCGTCGGCATCAACCGCGCGGTCGACGCGCTGGCCCAGAAGCGGGCCAAGGGCGGGCGCGGACGCGCCGCCGCCAAGCCACTCAAGGAGCTCGGCGATCATCCCGACGGCGGGCCCGTCACCGTGCAGGACGGCCGCTACGGCCCTTACGTCAAATGGGCCAAGGTCAACGCCACCCTGCCGAAGGGCAGCGACCCGCAGGCCGTGACGCTCGAGGAGGCGCTGAAGCTGATCGAGGCCAAGCTGGAAAAGTCCGGCAAGGGCAAGAGCACGGCGAAGAAGACGACGGCCAAGAAGGCACCGGCGAAGAAGACCCCGGCGAAAACGGCTGCGGCCAGGAAGACGGCGACGAAGAAGACCGCGAGCGGCAAGACCGCCGCGAAGAAGACGGCGGGCAAGAGCGCGCCGGCGGCGGCCGCCGCGGACGGTGACGCTTGACCGCCAAATCGCCGAAGAAGCCGAAACGCGCCAAGGCCGGGCGCAAGAGTGCCGGCGCGGCCGAACTGCCGGGCCGCGACGAGATCATGGCCTTTGTCGCGGCCAATCCGGGCAAGGCCGGCAAGCGCGAGATCGCCCGCCATTTCGGCATCACCGGCGGCGCGCGCATCTATCTCAAGCGCCTGCTGCGCGAGATGGCCGACGACGGTCTGCTGGAAAAGCGCCAGAAGAAGCTGATCAGGGCCGGCGCGCTGCCGCCCGTTCTCGTTGCCCATGTAACGGCGCGCGACGGCGACGGCGAACTGCTCGCCGAACCCGCCAACTGGGACGCGGACGAGCAGGGCGCGGCCCCGAAGATCCTCGTGATCCCCGACCGGGGGCGCGGCCAGACGCGCGCGCCGGGGCTGGGCGACCGGCTGCTGCTGCGCCTCACCGAGGACACGCCGGGCGCCGAGGCCACCCATGCCGGGCGGATCATCAAGCTGCTGGAACGTCAGGTCTCGAGCGTGCTCGGCATCCTGCGCCAGGCGCGCGGACGCACGTATCTCGAGCCCATCGACCGGCGCCAGCACGAACTCGACATCGACCCGAGCGATCTGAAGGAGGCCGAGGACGGCGATCTCGTCTCCGTCGCCCTTCTCCCACGCCGGGGTCGCTATGGCACGGGCCGTGGCAAGATCGTCAAGCGCATCGGCGCGATGCATTCGGAGATGGCGATCTCGGAGATCGCGCTGCACACCCACGGCATTCCGCATCGCTTTCCCGAGCGCGTGATCGCCGAGGCGGCGGCGGCCGAGCCGGCGACGATGGACAACCGCGAGGACTGGCGCAGGCTGCCGCTGATCACCATCGACCCGGCCGATGCCAAGGACCACGACGACGCGGTGCATGCCGAAGCCGACACCGACCCGGACAATCCCGGCGGCCATGTGGTGACCGTGGCGATCGCGGATGTGGCCTATTACGTCCGCCCGGGCAGCGCGCTCGACCGCGAGGCGCATCTCAGGGGCAATTCGGTCTATTTCCCCGACCGGGTGATCCCCATGCTGCCGGAGGACCTGTCGAACGGCCTGTGCTCGCTGAAGGAAGGCGAGGACCGCCCGGCGATGGCCGTGCGCATGGTGTTCGACGCCAGGGGCACCAAGACGCGCCACAGCTTCCACCGGATCATGATGCGCTCGGCCGTCAAGCTCTCCTACCAGCAGGCGCAAGGCGCGATCGACGGCACGCCGGACCTCGTCGCCGACGCGGTGCGCGACGACATCCTCAAGCCGCTGTGGGCCGCCTACGCCAGCCTGAAGAAAGGCCGCGACGCCCGCGAGCCGCTCGATCTCGACCTGCCGGAACGCAAGATCCGGCTGAAGGAGGACGGCACGGTCGACAGCGTGCATGTGCCCGAACGCCTCGACGCGCACAAGCTGATCGAGGAGTTCATGATCCAGGCGAATGTGGCGGCGGCCGAAACGCTGGAGAAGGCCGGCGTTCCCCTGCTCTACCGCATCCACGATGCCTCGAGCCCGGAAAAACTCGAGGCGCTTAAGGAGTTCCTCTCCACGCTCGGCATTCGCCTCGCCGCTTCGGGCGGCCTGCGACCGGCGGCCTTCAACACCATCCTGAAGAAGGTGGCGGGCGAGCCGGATGCGGAACTGGTCAACCAGGTGATCCTGCGCAGCCAGGCGCAGGCGGAATATTCGCCGGACAACATCGGCCACTTCGGTCTCAACCTGCGCCGCTACGCGCATTTCACCTCGCCGATCCGCCGCTATGCCGATCTCATCGTCCATCGCGGGCTGATCCGCGCGCTGAAGCTCGGTGACGACGGGCTGCCGGACGGCATGGAAACGAAGCTCGAGGTGATCGGCGCGGATGTCTCGGCGGCCGAGCGCCGGGCGATGCTCGCCGAGCGGGAAACCGTCGACCGGCTGATCGCGCTGTGGCTGGCCGATCAGGTCGGGGCGCGCTTCGCGGGTCGCATCTCCGGCGTCGTCAAGTCGGGGCTCTTCGTGCGCCTCGACGACACCGGCGCGGACGGCTTCGTGCCGGCCTCCACCATCGGCGACGATTACTACCACTATGACGAATCGTCGCATTCGATGTCCGGGCGAACCACCGGAGAAACCTTTTCTTTGGGCGATCGCGTCGAGGTGCGCCTGGTCGAGGCCGCACCCTATGCCGGATCGCTGCGGTTTGAACTTTTGAGCGAAGGCCACTATCACAAGAGAAAGAGCGCCCGCGATCGAACGGCGGCGCGCCAGCACAAGGACCGCGCACGCACCACGCAAAGGTCCGGCGGCCCGGACCGGCACAAGAGCCGGCAATCGAAGAGGCGACGCACATGACAGTGACCTATGCCGGGACCCTTGCCGGCGCGGGCGAGACGCCCGCCGTTCCCGCCGAAAAGCCCCGGCGCGACGTGCCCCGGGCCATGTGGCTGGGCGCCCGGGGCAAGTGCCCCAGCTGCGGCGAGGGCGCGCTCTACGGCAAGTATCTCAAGGTGGAACCGGTGTGCGCCAGCTGCGGCGAGGAGCTGCACCACCATCGCGCCGACGACGCCCCGCCCTATTTCACCATCTTCATCGTCGGGCATGTGATCCTGCCGATCGCGCTGGCGGTCGAGCTGGCGTTCATGCCGTCCATGTGGATCCACGTCGCCCTCTGGCTGCCGCTGATCGTCGGCTCGACGCTGCTGTCGCTGCCGCCCATCAAGGGCGCGCTGATCGGCCTTCAGTGGGCCAACTACATGCACGGCTTCGACCCCAACGCCATCGGCGACGACGAGCCGGCCTACGAGTTCGGCGGCGAGACCCGGCAGCAACGATGAGCGAGAATCTCGTGCGCCGCCTCTCGGCGGCCGAGCGGCACATGGACCTGCCCAACCTGCGGCCAAAGGATGCCGCGACGCTGCTGGTGCTCGACCGCAGCGGCGCCGGCGAACCGCGCGTGCTGATGGGCCGCCGGCACGAGCGTCACAGGTTCATGCCGAACATGTTCGTCTTTCCCGGCGGGCGCGTCGATCCGGCCGACAGCCACGTTCCGGTGACCGGAGACTATCATCCCGAGGTCGCGCGCAAGCTGCAGCACGCGATGAAGGGTCCGAAGACGGCCGCGCGCGCCCGCGCCTTCACCGTGGCCGCCGTGCGCGAGACCTACGAGGAAGCCGGCGTCCTGATCGGCGCGAAGAGCGACACGCCCTGGGAGGGCAAGGGCGACATGGCCGCCTTCTCGCAGCGCCATCTGATGCCGGATCTTGCGCCGGTGCGCCTGATCGCGCGCGCGATCACCCCGCCCCGCCGGCCGCGCCGATTCGACACGCGGTTCCTCGCCGTCTTCGCCGATGCGATCGCCGACAGCCTGCCGGAAGGCACCGGCCCTTCGGGCGAGCTCAGCGAGGTGCAGTGGCTGCCGCTCGACGCCGCCAAGCAACTCGAGCTGCCGACCATCACGCTGACGATCATCGAGGAGCTGCAGGCCCGCCTCGCCGAGGATCCCGATCTCGATCCGGCGACGCCCACGCCCTACTACTACTGGCGCGGCAAGGGCTTCGTGCGCGAGGAGGTGTGAGGCACAGCCCGACGGCGCTTGGCGCTTGACTTTGACCGCGCGAAACGTATGGTGCGCGCTCAGTTTCCCAAGATATCCCGGTGGAGCGTCTTCTCCGATTAGGCGGAGCCCGCGACGTACGGCCGGACACCCAGTGCAAGGACAAAGACGATGGCCAAGGCGACCACCATCAAGATCAAGCTGCAGTCGACGGCCGATACCGGCTTTTTCTACGTGACGAAGAAGAACTCCCGCACCATGACCGAGAAGATGGTCAAGCGGAAGTACGACCCGGTCGCCAAGAAGCACGTCGAGTTCCGCGAAGCGAAGATCAAGTAATCTTCGCCGCGTCCAACGGACGATTGCGCAAGGGCCTCCCTTGAAGGCCCCTCCAGAAAGGCCCCCACGCGGGGCCTTTTTGCGTTTCGGAGTCATTTCGCCCCGCGCAGGACCATCTCGCGGGCGAGCGACCGTGCGGCGCTTCGGCAGCGCAGGGTCCGGCGACACGATTTCGCGCTTAACATCGATGAGGAAAGAACGGCAACCCGCCGGCGGGGATGATGGGAGAGCTTCGCAGCCTGCGCCGGGGGCGAAACGGGCGCGCCTGCGTCGCCGCAAGGCGACCGGCGTCCCGGCAGGCCACTTGAGGAGGCCACTCCAACCTGCCGGGACACCGGTCTCCCACGGTGTCAGGAGATGCGGCGGACCTAACCTCCCGTGGGTTGCAACGCGAACCGGACCGCAAGCGCCCCGGTGGCGCAGGTCCGTCGAAGACGTCCGCGATGCGGCCAGCGGATCCGTTCGACGAACGCATTGGCAGACTAGCCGAACATCGGGCCGAATCAATCCGAATCGCCAACTCCTTAAGCCTTTATTTACATTTTATGTAAACAGGGACGGTAAACGCTGCCCCTCCCCGCCTCTCCCTGTCCCGCGCATGCGCCCGCGCAGGCCGCGGCGACAGCACATGCCCGCTCCACTCGCGACCCGCCACTCTATGGTTGCATCCCTGCCAGAAATGCGCAGGATATACGACCATAGATAGCAATCAAGGTGCAGTTCCGACGCGGCCAGCCTGCTTTTCCCGGGGTGCGATCCGCAGTCCTGCCGAGCGGGCGGACAATGTCGAGGGCTATTGCTGGAGGAGCGTTTTCAATCGGGCTGGCACGGCGGTTTCCGATCGGGACCCGCCTTTTCTCGACCGGCGCGGGGTTTCAACCGACGTGGCGACCAGGCAGCGCGCCTCCGTTGGCGCGGCGTTTCCGCCCGTCTCGCATTTCAGGATTTGACCCATGAAAACAGTGATTGCCGCCGGCGCGGCCCTTGGTCTTGCCGTGTTCCTGTCGGGCTGCGCCACCGTCTCGAAGGCCCAATGCGAGGCCGGTCAGTGGGAAGTGATGGGGATCAACACCGCTCTTGCGGGTAAGGGGCCGGACCGTTTCTACAAGATCCAGGAGGATTGCGGCCGCCACGGGATCGCGGCTGACGAAATCCTCTTCGTGAAGGGCTGGGAAGGCGGACGGCGCACCTATTGCTCGCCGCAGACCGGGTTCCGGGACGGGCAGCGGGGATCCAGGCCCGGCTTCGGATGCCCGGAGGATCTCGCGGACGACTATCGCGATGCCTACGGCCTGGGCACGCGGATCCGGCGCGTCGAAGAACCCTTGCGCTCGGCCGAACGCAGTCTGGAATGGCGCGAAAGCCGCATCGATCAGTACAACGACGAGCTCGACCGGCTCGATTGCAGCCAGGGCTCGGAGGACGAGCGCCTGTTCTGCCGCGCCAAACGCGACAGGCTGCGCGAGGACCTGAAAACCGCACGATTCGGGCTCGACTCGCTGCGCTACGACATCCGCGAAAAACGCCGCGTCTACGAGGCCACGCTCGCCGACACGATGCGCGCGGTCGAACGCCGCTTCCCCGGCGAAACCTCTCGCCCCTCGCCCTGAGGGCGGGCCGCCCTCGACGCCCGCCAGGCCGGCGGTGGGGCCAGTGGGAAGCCGGGCGCGGGTCCCGGCCGGCCGGGTCATGCGTTTATAGAAATGTCGGTGGGTAAGAGCGCCCGCCGGGCAAGGCCTGCGCCCGCCCGGTCTCAGCCGGTGCCCGTGTGACGCCCGCCCAGGGGCCCGGCGCGACCGGCCCGGCGCTCGTGGCCCGGCGCGTCCGGCGCGGCATCGGGGCCCTCGCCCGCGCCCCAATGGCGCACCACCCGGTTCCGCCCCGCCGTCTTCGCCTGATAGAGCGCGATGTCCGCCCGCTTGATCAGCCGCGCGCCGCTGTCCTTGCCGCCAAGCAACCCCGCCACGCCGACGCTGACCGTTACCGGCAGATGCCCCGCCTCCTCCGGCAGGGCGAAGGGCGCGCCCTCGATCACCGCCCGCAGCCGTTCGCCGACCTTTTCCGCCGCCTCGGCCGGGGTCTCCGGCATCAGGATGACGAATTCCTCGCCGCCGAGACGGCAGGCGAGATCGAGGCCCCGCGTATGCGCCTTGAGCCGGGCGGCGACCTCGGCGATGACCGCGTCGCCGGCGTCGTGGCCGTATCTGTCGTTTACCTGCTTGAAACGGTCGATGTCGATCACCAGCACCGACAGCGGCAGGTCGCCCTCCTGCGCCTGGCGCACGAGGCGATCCAGATGCGATTCGAGGTAGTGGCGATTGCGCAGTCCGGTCAGCGGATCGGTGATCGCCATGGCGATGGTCTGTTCGACATCGCTGGCCAGCCGGTCGGTCGCCCGCTTACGCGCGATCTGCGCGCGCACCCGCAGCAGCAGCTCGGTCCGCTCCACGGGACGCATGATGGTGTCGTTGACGCCCAGGTCCAGCGCCCGCATGACGCGGGTGCGGTCGTCGGCATCGCACAAGAGCACGATGGGCACGAGCCGGGTGCGCTCCAGCGCGCGCAATTGCGACACCAGCCGCAGCGGATCGTGCCCGGCAAGCCCGAGGTTGAGCAGCACCACGTCATAAGGGGTCTCGGCGGCATCGATCAGCGCCTCGGCCGGGTCGGTCTCCACGTCGACACGGGTTTCCTCGCGCAGGATCTCCGCGAGCCGCGCGTAAGACGACGGCCGGTCGTCGACGAGCAACACCCGGCCCGGCGCGGTGCGATCCGCCTCGACCGCCGGCGCAAGCCCGAACTGGGAGCCCGTCTGCGCCCTGAGCCGCAATTCGTCGGTGACCCGCTTCAGCGACACGAGGTTCTTCACTCGCGCGACCAGCGCAATGTCGTTGACCGGCTTGGTGAGAAATTCGTCCGCCCCGGCGCGCAGGCCCTTGATGCGGTCGTCGGCGTGATCAAGCGCGGTGATCATCACCACCGGGATATGGGCGGTGCGCGGATCGGCCTTGATGCGCCGGCAGACCTCGAAGCCGTCCATGCCGGGCATCATCACGTCGAGCAGGACGATGTCGCAGGGCCAGCGGGCGATGGTGTCGAGCGCGTCGGGCCCGCTCTCGGCCGCGCGCACGTCGAAGTATTCCGCGCTCAGGCGCGCTTCGAGCAGGCGGACGTTCGCCTTCACGTCGTCAACGACAAGGATCCGTCCCGTCATGCGGCCAATGTCCGGCGTCAGTCGCCCAGATAGGAGCGAACGGTCTCAAGGAACTTCGCGACGGAGATCGGCTTGGAGATATAGGCCTCGCAGCCGCCCTGGCGGATACGCTCCTCGTCGCCCTTCATGGCGAAGGCGGTCACGGCGATCACCGGAATCGTCTTGAGATCGTCGTCCTCCTTGATCCACTTGGTCACCTCGAGGCCGGAAACCTCCGGCAACTGGATGTCCATGAGAATCAGGTCGGGCCGATGGTCGCGGGCGAGTTCCAGCGCCTCCATGCCCGTGCGGGTCTGGAGCGTCTGGTAGCCGTGCGCTTCCAGCAGATCGTGAAAAAGCTTCATGTTGAGTTCGTTGTCCTCAACAATCAGCACCGTCTTTGCCATATCAGTCGCCTTCGTCCCCGCGCCGCGCCACACTTTGGCGCGCGTTTCCCCGTTCGGGCGGCACATCCTTCGCAGACCCGGGCAATCCTGAGCAGACCCTTGTGGCCTTGGCCCCTGTCCCACGATAGGTACCATATATCGTAGAGAGAATTCGTTTCGGAAAGGCAAACGCAAATGCGCCCTGGAGAGAGATCCCCGGTTTCATCGCAAGAGGCGGAGGCGCTGGCGGCCGATGCGCTGGCCTATCTGGCCGGCGACATGGAGCATCTCGGCCGTTTCCTGGCGCTGGCCGGCATCGGCCCGGGGGAGTTGCGCGACGCGGCCGGCGAGCCTGGGTTCCTGCTCGGCGTGCTGGAATTCTACATGGGCCACGAGGCGCTTCTGCTCGCCTTTTGCGAGGCGCGCGGCCTGCGCCCCACCGCCATCGCCATCGCCCGCCACCAGCTCGACGACCAGGGCCGCGCGGAGGCCGGCCTCGATGAGTGATCCGGCGCCCGTCCTGCCGGAAACGCTCGCCCAGATCCGCGCCCTGCCGCCGGGCGACCGCCCGCTTCTCATCTGCGACGTCGACGAGGTGGTGCTGCAGTTCATCGCCCATCTCGAGGCGCATCTGGAGACGCAAGGCCTCAGGTTCCTGAGCCACGCCTACAAGCTCACCGGCAACATCGCCCCGCGCGACGACGACGCCCCGCTTGCCGGCGACGCGGTGCGCTGCCTGCTGCAGACCTTCTTCGACGGCTGGGTCCACCGACAGGACGCAGTCCCGGGAGCCGCCGACGCGCTCGACCGCCTGTCGCGGCACGCCGACATCGTCTTTCTCACCAATCTGCCCGGAAGCTGGAACCGCGATGCCCGGCGCGCCGTGCTCGACCGGCACGGCATGCCCTTCCCCATGGTGACGAACACGGGTCCCAAGGGCGGCGCGGTCGCGGCCCTTGCCGCCCGGCGCCCCGGGCCGGTCGTCTTCATCGACGACAGCCCGACCAACATCACCTCCGCGCGTTCCGCGCTCGACGCTTGCGTGCTCGTCCAGTTCATCGCCGACCGGCGCTTCTTCGCCGCCGCCGACGCGATCGAGGGCGTGCATCTGAAAACCCATGACTGGGCGCAGGCGGAGACCTATATTTCGAAGGTGCTGTCCGCCTGACCGGCCCGCGCGCGCGGCGCCACCGGCGGCGGCCGCCTTGCCGCACACCCGGACCGCCGCGCAAGATGCCCACACCGCCCAAAGCCCCCGTCGACGGCCCGTCCGATGATCCGTCCACCGCTCCCCCGGCACCCGGGGCGGGCCGGGCGCTGTGCCGCGATTGCGGCGCGCGGCCGCCCGAGACCGCCCGGCGCTGTCCATCCTGCGGCAGTCCCCGCCTCATCGCCCATGCCGAGCTCGACGCGCTCGCCATCGCCCATATCGACTGCGACGCCTTCTATGCCTCGGTGGAAAAACGCGACAACCCGGAGCTCGCCGACAAGCCGGTGATCGTCGGCGGCGGCCAGCGCGGCGTGGTGTCCACCTGCTGCTACATCGCCCGCATCCACGGCGTGCGCTCCGCCATGCCGATGTTCAAGGCCCGTCAGGCCTGCCCCGACGCGGTGATCATCCGCCCGGACATGGCGAAATACGCCCGCGTCGGGCGGGAGATTCGCGAGCGCATGCGCGCGCTGACACCGCTGGTAGAGCCACTGTCCATCGACGAGGCCTTTCTCGATCTCACCGGCACCGAGCGGCTGCACCACGCCTCGCCGGCCGAGACCCTCGCCCGCTTCGCGCGCGAGGTCGAGGCGGAGGTCGGCGTCAGCGTGTCGGTGGGGCTCGCCGCCAACAAGTTCCTCGCCAAGATCGCCTCCGATCTCGACAAGCCGCGCGGCTTCGCGGTCATCGGCGCGGGCGAGGCCGCGGCCTTTCTGGCCGACAAGCCGATCGGTCTCATCTGGGGCGTAGGCAAGGTGTTCCAGAAGAAGCTCGCCGACGACGGTCTGCGCACCATCGGCCAGTTGCAGGCGCTCGACGCCACGGATCTGGCACGGCGCTACGGCGCCATGGGCCTGCGGCTCGCGACCCTTGCGCATGGGCGCGACGACCGCCGCGTTTCGCCGACACGCGACGTGAAGAGCGTGTCGAATGAAACCACCTTCGACACCGACATCGCCGACTTCGACCGGCTGCGCGCCCTGCTGCGGCGGCTGAGCGAGGAGGTCTCCGAACGGCTCAAGCATGCCGATCTCGCCGGGCGGACCGTGACCCTGAAGCTCAAGACGGCGGATTTCCGAATTCTCACCCGCGCCCGCAGCCTCTCCGCGCCGACCCAGCTCGCCGACCGCATCTTCCGCGCCGGCGAGGATCTGCTGCGCGGCGAGGCGGACGGCCGCCGCTTCCGGCTCATCGGCATCGGGGTGAGCGACTTCGCCGATCCCGTCCACGCCGATCCGGACGATCTGGTGGATCCGGCCGCCGGCCAGCGCGCCCGCGCCGAACGCGCCGTCGACGCGCTGCGCTCGAGGTTCGGCCGCGCGGCGGTGGAACTGGGGCTCACCAAGGCCGGCGATCCGCGCAAGCAGCGCGACCGCTGAGGCCCCTCAAGAGGGCCGGTTGTTCCGCCCGGTCACTCCGGACAGGGCACGGGATCGATCGGGGTCAGCTCCGACAGGCGGCCGCGCAGTTCGAAGTCGCCGTAGTCGAGCAGCAGGCGGCGGCTGACGCCATTTTCATAGAGCAGGAAGCCGAGCTGATAGGCGGGCGTGCGCTCGCCCTCGGTGTCGCTCTGCGGATCGAAATAGGCGATGGTCACCGGCCAATGCGCGTCGGAGCCGATCTTGGCGACCGCGTCATCCGCTTCGTCGCCCGGCTCGCCGGCGCCCTCCCGCCGCGGGCCGATCACCGATGTGGTCTCATAGATCTTGTCGCCCGATTCCGAGCCGTCGAAGACGTCGGCGATGAGGATCGTCTCGCCGGCTTCCGCGCTGTTCAGGATCGCGCGCATGTGCTGGGTCGGAAACAGCGCCTCGCCCGGCAGGGTCTCCTCGCGTTCCGTCGGTTTCTGCAGGGCGAGACGGATCCCGTCGTCCGCTTCGCGCTCGGCGCGCCCGCGCGTTTCCTCCGTCAGCTTGCGATTGACGAAGGTCTTGGACAGGAACTGGAAGGCCGAGGCGTCGGGCGTCTCGAAGGAGGTGGTCTGCAGATCGGTCACCCGCCCGCCGCCGCTGGCGTCGAGCACGCGGATCACGAAGCGGAAGGCGACGCTGTAGCCCTCGCAGGCCCCGCCGGTGAACTCATAGACCATCCGCCCCTCGACGCCGCTGAGGCCCGCGGCCTGGGAGGTCTCGGCGAGCGACAGGTCGTAGACGGCGCGATGCGTCAAAAGCCCGGCAGCGGCGGCCGGATCGAGCGGGGCGAGGCCCGCGATCCCGACAAGCCCCGCGATCCCTCCCGCCGCGACGGCCCTGCTTTGCGTCACACCCATGTTTGCCTCCTCGCTCTTCGCATCCCAGTCTTGCCGATCCGCGACGCGGGAACCAGCCCCTTCGCGCGCCCTGCGACAGGATATCCCCGCACGGGCCGCCGGACCGCTTGATGCCGCCCGGCATTTGCGCCACTCTCCGCCGCAAGGGGCGCGGGGGACGACGGTCGCCGCGCCCGCAACAGGAGAGGACGGACAATGTCGGGTGAAATTGAGGCACGGATCGAACGGCTCGGGATCACGCTGCCGCAGGCCGCCGCCCCGGCCGCCAACTATGTGCCCTTCGTGCAAAGCGGCAACCAGCTCTTCATCTCCGGCCAGATCCCGATGGGCCCGGACGGCCTCGAGCATCAGGGCCGCCTCGGCGCCGATTACACGGTCGAGCAGGGCCAGGCGGCGGCGAAGCTCTGCGCGATCAATCTGATCGCCCAGGCCAAGGCCGCGCTCGGCGATCTCGACCGGATCGTCCGCCTCGTCAAGATCGTCGGCTTCGTCAATTCCACCGCCGACTTCACCGACCAGCCCAAGGTCGTCAACGGCGCCTCCGACTTCATGGTCGAGGCGCTCGGCGACAAGGGCCGTCACGCCCGCTCCGCCGTCGGTGTCGCCAACCTCCCCTTCGGCGTCGCCGTGGAGGTCGAGGCGATCTTCGAAGTCGCCTGACCCCCTCCCCGACCGGTCCCGTCTCATGTCCGACATCGCCTGGCTGACGGCGCGCCCCATCGCGCATCGCGGCTACCACGCGGCCGCGCGCGGCTGCATCGAAAACACCCCCTCGGCGGTCGAGGCCGCGATCGCGCACAATTTCGCGATCGAGGTCGATCTGCAGCAAAGCGCGGACGACGTGGCCATCGTCTTCCATGACGACACGCTCGACCGGCTCACCTTCGACAGCGGACCGGTGCGCGCCAGGACGGCCGCGCAGCTCGCACGGATCCCGATGCGCGGCACCGACGACCGGCTGTGGACGCTGGATGCGCTGCTCGATCTGGTCGCCGGCCGCGTCGGCCTGTGCATCGAGATCAAGTCCCGCTTCGAGCGCCGCCCGAGCCCCGCCTTCATCGAAGGCATCGCGCGAAGCCTCGCCCGCTACGACGGGCCGGTCGCGGTCAAATCCTTCGATCCCGACCAGATGGAGATGATGCGCCGGGCCGCGCCCGCGATCCCGCGCGGGGTGCTGGGAGACGGCGCGCGCGATCTCGCCGAATGGGGCCGGGCGAGCCGGGTCGAGCGCTTCGCCCTGCGCCACATGCTCTATGCGCCGCGCGTGCGCCCGAGCTTCGTCTCCTACGCGGTGAAGGGGCTTCCGGCCTTCGCCCCGGCCGTGCTGCGCAAGGTCTTCGGCCTGCCGCTGATCGCCTGGACGGTGCGCACGCCGGACGACCGCACCCGCGCCGAGGCCTTCGCCGACCAGATGGTGTTCGAAGGCTTCGACCCGGACGCGGCGCGCTGACGTCGCACGCGGCACGGATCGCGCAGGGCCCGTAAAGTCAGGGGGGGTGTCTTTTGGTCCGCGCACCCTAGCTATCGTCGAGCGGGTGTGACCGGTTCGGTCCCGCACCGGCCCCGCGACGCAATTGCCATCCGAGAGCCTGCTCGTGACGATCCGCGACGACGACATCCAGGACTTCCGCCTGACGGCGATCACCGACATCCGCGACATCGACCGCGCCGCCTGGGACGCGCTGGCCAATCCGCGTTGGACGTTGGGGTCCGGCGGATGCCTCGCCCCGCGCCCGGATGCGATTACAGGTGCGGAATCGACGTGTGAAGACGCGGATTCAATCTCTCAAGCCGGTGACTCTCTACCTGAGAACACCGACTTCAACCCCTTCATCACGCACGACTTTCTCGCCATCCTGGAGGAAAGCGGCTGCGTCGGCGAGCGCACCGGCTGGCTGCCCCAGCACCTCGTTCTGGAAGACGGCGGCGGCACGCCGGTCGCCGCCCTGCCCTGCTATCTCAAGTCCCACTCCATGGGCGAATATGTTTTCGACCATGCCTGGGCCGATGCCTTCCACCGCGCCGGCGGCTCCTATTATCCCAAGCTGCAGGCGAGCGTTCCCTTCACGCCGGCGACCGGACGCCGCTTTCTGACCGGCCCCGGCGTCGACCGCGCGGCCGCCACCGCCGCGCTCGCCGACGGGCTCAAGGAGCTGTGCCGGCTGCGCCGCGCCTCCTCGGCGCACATCACCTTCCTGACGCGGTCCGAGTGGGACCGCGTGGCCGAGCGCGGGTTCCTCGCCCGCACCGACCAGCAGTTCCACTGGGACAATCCCGGCTACGCGGATTTCGACGCCTTTCTCGCCGATCTCGCCTCGCGCAAGCGCAAGCAGATCCGCAAGGAGCGCCGCGAGGCGCTGTCGGCCGGCATTTCCATCGAATGGGTGTCGGGCACCGATCTCACGGAAGCCCATTGGGATGCGTTTCACGCCTTCTACGAGGACACCGGCGCCCGCAAATGGGGGCGCCCCTATCTCAACCGCCGCTTCTTCTCGCTGCTCGGCGAGCGGCTCGGCGAGCGGGTGCTGCTGGTGATGGCGCGGCGCGAGGGCCGGATGATCGCCGGCGCGCTCAACCTGATCGGCTCGCATGTGCTCTTCGGGCGCAACTGGGGCTGTCTGGAAGACCACCCCTTCCTGCATTTCGAGGTCTGCTACTATCAGGCCATGGAGTTCGCCATCGCGCGCGGTCTCGCCCGGGTCGAGGCGGGCGCGCAAGGAGCGCACAAGCTGGCGCGCGGCTATCTTCCGCAGACCACCTATTCCGCCCATTTCATCGCCCATCCGGGCCTGCGCGAGGCGGTCGCCGATTACCTGGAGCGCGAACGCGAGGCGGTGGAGATGGAAAACGCCGCGATCCGCGCGCACCACACCCCCTTCAAGCGCGGTTGAACCCGCGCCCTCAAGCGATTCAAATGACTCACGCTTTCGCGCCTCTTGACTCAAAGTCTCAGGAGCGGTCCTGAATCGGTTTCTCAACGCCTTGAATCGCAGTGTGACCTTCAACCTGACTCGGAACGTGAAGACGCGGACACCCGTCCCCGTTCCCGCATCCGACCATCCGACCACCCCGACACCCGGAGACGCCCATGCCGCTCGGCCCCACCCCCGCCTATGACGACCAGAACGTCTTCGCGAAAATCCTGCGCGGCGAGCTGCCGAGCCACACCGTCTACGAGGACGACAAGACCCGCGTCATCATGGACATCATGCCGCGCGGCGACGGGCACGTGCTGGTGATCCCCAAGGCGCCGTCGCGCAACATCCTCGACATCGCGCAAGAGGATCTCAACGCGGTGATGGCGACGGTGAAGACGATGGCCCGCGCGGTGATCGACGCCTTCGCGGCAGACGGCACGACGATCCAGCAGTTTTCGGAACCCGCCGGGGGACAGGTGGTGTTTCACACCCATGTCCATGTGATCCCGCGCTTCGAGGGCGTGCCCCTGCGCCCGCACACCGGCGAGATGGCCGACAACGAGGTGCTCGCCGCCCACGCGGAGAAGATCCGCGCCGTGCTTGCGGAGTGAGCGAGCGGCCCGGTCAGGACACCGCGAGCCAACCGCCGATCAGCACGACTTCGGCGACGAGGACGCCGACCACCACCCGCTGACCCGCCAGCAGAAAGGCTCCGAAGCCCGAGGCGGCGGCGGCGAGACGCAACGCGACCGGCGCGGTTTCCAGCGCGCCGGTCGGGAACAGGATCAGCTTGGCGATCACGCCGGCGACCAGCGCCGTGGCGACCGCGCGCACGAAGATCAGCGCCTCGCTGTCCTCGCGCAGACGCCCGCTCGCCAGAACGCCGAGCCAGCGCCAGACGTCGGTCGCCAGCCAGCCGGCGACGACGATCATCACATAGGGCCACCACCAGGGATCGGCGAGCGTCATGCGATGCCTCCGCGCCGGGCGAAGCGCGTCGCGCCATAGGCCAGCGTCCCGCCGACGAGACCCGTCCACAGAAGATCGAGCCCCGGCGCGACGACGAAAAACACCGGCCCCAGCACGAGGCCCGCGAGCATCGCCGCCTTGTCCGCGGAGACCCGCGCAGCCCCCCACAGCGAACACAGGAAATAGACCGGTGTGAGCATGAACAGGGCACCGGCCACCATCGGCGGCATGCGCTCCACCACCAGATAGGCCAGCCCCGTCACGCAGAAGACGAAGGTGGTCAGGCTGCCGCCGAAGCCGAGAAAGAACGGCAGGCGCGCGGGCCGCGGCAGGTCCGGCACATTGCGCATGGCAAAGACCCAGGCCGTCACCGCGACGAAATGCGAGGCCACCAGCAACAGCCAGCGCGGCGTCTTGCCCTCCTCGCGCACCAGCGGCATCAGCGCCATGGTCATCGGCATGAGACGGACGGAGGCCAGCGCCACGGCAAGCGCGGCCGGCACCAGCCCCATGCCGGCGGTCAGCGCGCCGGTCAGCACCACGATGCTCGGCAGCGCCCAGACCAGCCCCGTCATCAGGAGCGTCTGGTCGAGGGTCAACCCGCTTTCGCGCGCCAGACCCGCATAGCCCACGAAGGCGGCGGTGAGGATCAGCGCCGGGATCGACACGGCCGCGCGCATGCCGCGAAAGGCCCATACGCGGGCCGGCAGCGCCGCATCGACCGACGCCGCGTCGGCGGAGGTCTGACCGGCACGGTGCGCGGCCCGATGTCTGGCACGCTGCTGGGAGGCCGGATCGGGGTCCGGCTCGGGAGACTCTACCATGCTGGAAACCGCCTCAGGAAAAAGCAAGGCTCCCTTACTAAGTGCGCGGGACGGGGCATGTCAAACGGCGCCCGCGCCAGGACGGATCGCCGTCGTCGCGCAGACGGGCATCCCCCGTCGGGCGCCGGCGTCGCCGCTACGGGCGGAGCACAGCTCTCCCGGATCGCGCTTGTCCAACGCGGCTCACGCAAAGCGCCCGTCAAAATGCGCCTGTCAAAATGCGCCTGTCACAAGGCGCAAGTCACAAGAAAGGAGCCGCGCCATTGGCGCGCCCTGAGCCTCATGCCAAAGGGTCGGAGCTCTCTTTGCGCCATCCATCCCGGGGCGCCATACCGAGGCGTCAAACCGGGACACCAAATCGGGACACCAAATCGGAGCGTCATACCGGGCAAGCGTCAGCGCGACCCGGTATCGGGGAGCCGAAAGCTTCGCTTCTTCCTGAGAGCACCCCACGCCCGCGCTCCGCCTCGCCGATCCCGGATCTCCGCGTCGCGGTGTCCGGGATGACGTCCTTGCGGGGCTTTGACCTTGCGGCGCCGTGCCGGCAGTCTGAGGGCGCGCCATCGGCGCGCCCTGCTGGATCCTCGTATCGCGGAGCGCGCCGGCTCAGTCGGCGAGCGGCACCTTGGGGACCAGGCTTTTCTTGCCGGACCCGCCGGCCTTGCCCGGCCCGCCCGCGGCGGCGCCGCCGCCGGAGCCGGTCTCGCCCTTCTTCGCCGCCGGCTTGCGCCGGCGCTTCGGCCGGGCCGCCTTGGGCTTGTCGGACTTCGGCGCCTTCGGCTTGACCGGCGCCTCCTCGATGCTCTCCAGCAACAGACCGCCGCCGTCCTCGGAGACCGACACCTTGACCATGCCGCCCTTCTTGAGCTTGCCGAACAGCACCTCGTCGGCGAGCGGACGCTTGATGTGCTCCTGGATGACGCGGGCGAGCGGACGCGCGCCCATCTTGTCGTCATAGCCTTCCGTGGCGAGCCAGGCGATCGCGTCCTCGGTCAGCTCGAAGGTCACGCCCCGGTCGGCGAGCTGCGCCTCGAGCTGCATGACGAACTTCTCGACGATGCGGTGCACCACCTCGGTCGGCAGATTGCCGAAGGCGATGATCGCGTCGAGCCGGTTGCGGAACTCCGGCGTGAACAGGCGGTTGATCGCCTCCGTGTCCTCGCCCTCGCGCCTGGCCCGGGCGAAGCCGATGGGCGCCTTCGCCATGTCGGCCGCCCCGGCATTGGTCGTCATGATCAGGATCACGTTGCGGAAATCGACCTGCTTGCCGTTGTGGTCGGTCAGCTTTCCGTGGTCCATCACCTGCAGCAGGATGTTGAACAGATCCGGATGCGCCTTCTCGATCTCGTCGAGCAACAGCACGCAATGGGGATGCTGGTCGACGCCGTCGGTCAGCAGACCGCCCTGGTCGAAGCCGACGTAGCCCGGAGGCGCGCCGATCAGCCGCGAGACAGTGTGCCGCTCCATGTATTCCGACATGTCGAAGCGCAGCAGCTCGACGCCGAGCGACTCGGCGAGCTGGCGGGCGACCTCCGTCTTGCCGACGCCGGTCGGGCCGGAGAACAGGTAGTTGCCGATCGGCTTGTTCGGCTCGCGCAGACCGGCGCGGGCCAGCTTGATCGCCGAGGCCAGCGTCTCGATCGCCGCATCCTGACCGTAGACGACACGCTTGAGCGTTTCGTTCAGGTTGGACAGCACCTCCTCGTCCGACTTGGAGACGGACTTCGGCGGGATCCGCGCCATCGAGGCGACCGTCGTCTCGATCTCCTTGACGCCGATGGTCTTGCGTCGCCGCCCCTCGGGCACGAGCTTGAGCGAGGCGCCGGATTCGTCGATCACGTCGATGGCCTTGTCCGGCAGCTTGCGATCGTTGATGTAGCGCGCCGACAGCTCGACCGCCGTCTTGATGGCCTCATTGGTGTAGCGGACCTTGTGGAAGGTCTCGAAGTAGGGCTTGAGGCCCTTGAGGATCTCCACCGCGTCCTCGACCGTCGGTTCGTTGACGTCGATCTTCTGGAAGCGCCGCAGCAGCGCCCGGTCCTTCTCGAAGAACTGGCGATACTCCTTGTAGGTGGTCGAGCCGACGCAGCGGATCGTGCCAGAGGCCAGCGCCGGCTTCAAAAGGTTCGAGGCGTCCATCGCCCCGCCCGAGGTGGCGCCGGCGCCGATCACCGTGTGGATCTCGTCGATGAACATCACCGCGCCGGGATACTCCTCGATCTCCTTCACGACCTGCTTCAGCCGCTCCTCGAAATCGCCGCGATAGCGCGTGCCGGCGAGCAGGGCGCCCATGTCGAGCGAGAAGATCGTGGCGTCGAGCAGCACGTCGGGCACTTCCTTGTCGACGATGCGCTTGGCGAGCCCTTCCGCGATCGCCGTCTTGCCGACGCCGGGGTCGCCGACGAACAGCGGATTGTTCTTCGACCGGCGGCAGAGGATCTGGATCGTGCGGGAAATCTCGGAATCGCGCCCGATCAGCGGGTCGATCCGGCCCGAGGCGGCCTTTTCGTTGAGGTTGACGCAATAGGCCTCGAGCGCGTCGGTCTTCTGCTTCGGCTTCTCGCCGACCTCTTCCGTCGCCGCCTCTTCCTCGGCGCCGCGCACGGGGCGGGCGTCCGACATGCCGGCGCGCTTGGCGATGCCGTGCGAGATGTAATTGACCGCGTCGTAGCGGGTCATGTCCTGCTCCTGCAGGAAGTAGGCCGCGTGGCTTTCGCGTTCGGCGAAGATCGCGACCAGCACATTCGCGCCGGTCACTTCCTCGCGCCCGGACGACTGCACGTGAATGACGGCGCGCTGGATGACGCGCTGGAAGCCGGCGGTCGGCTTGGAGTCGTCATCCCCGTCGATGACGAGGTTTTCCAGCTCGGTGTCGATATAGTCGACCAGGTTCCGCTTGAGGATGTCCAGATCGACATTGCAGGCGCGCATCACGGCGGCCGCGTCCTGATCGTCGATCAGAGCGAGCAGCAGATGTTCGAGAGTCGCGTATTCCTGCTGGCGTTCGTTGGCGAACGAAAGCGCCTGATGCAGCGCCTTTTCAAGGCTTCGAGAGAATGACGGCACGGGCGACCCCTATTTCTTTTCCATCACGCATTGGAGAGGATGCTGGTGTTTGCGCGCAAAGTCCATGACCTGTGTCACCTTCGTTTCCGCGACTTCATAAGTGAAGACACCACATTCCCCTACGCCGTGATGATGGACATGCAACATGATCCGCGTGGCTTCCTCGCGGTTCTTCTGAAAAAACCGTTCCAGAACATGCACGACGAATTCCATCGGCGTGTAGTCGTCGTTGAGCAACAGGACGCGGTAGAGGTTGGGCCTCTTTGCAACCGTGCGCGTCTTGGTGACAACCAAGCCGTCGGCATCGTCGCCATTGCCTCTGCGAGGTCCCTGCGTCATTTCCGCTCCATTGCTTCCGCGCACCTCCACGCCATCCCTCCAGCGTGACGCCGAATCCCGACAGCGACCCTATCATCCCGACCGCGAAGGCATCCCGCCGTCATCGGCGTTTTCCGTGCCCGAACCTGCCCTGCCCGAGCACGTCCGACCCGCGCCGTCCGCATCGCGGCGCGTTTCGGAAACCGGGCCGGAGACCGGGCATGCGCGACGCGCAAGGTCGCTCCCCGCGTTCCTTCGCGCCATCCACACCGCGTCCGTCACGCCATTGCGTGCCCTGCAAGCGACCGCATCGTCGGTCGCCTCCCACATGGTAGGACGCCATAGGCATGCGCCGAGATCAACCGGGCAGCGGGCGAATTCCGCGTACAATTCCATCATTGCGCGCGAGTCCCCGCAAGTCCCCGCGCGGAGCCGGCACCGGATCGGGCAGTGTATCGAGCGCGCCGCGTGGTCCGTCCCGCATGTTCCATGACATTGTATGTATGGCAGTTGGCGCGCACTGCAACGGGGCGCGGCATCACGACCGCTCGAGCACGGACGAGCGCTCTCGTCAGTGCGGCCCGACGAGCCGACCAGAACCACGGGCGCCAAAACCACAGGCGCCCAAGACAGGGGCGCAAAAATAGAGGCGCCCAAGACAGGGGCGCAAAAATAGAGGCGCCCAAAACAGGAGCGACAGCAGGCAGCCGCCAGACGGTGCGGCAAACGCAAAAGGCCCGGCGGATCGCCGGGCCTTTCGGAAACTTAATCGGCACGTGTCGCCGCAGGCGGCAACGCCTGTGCGAACGCGCCGGGGCGCGCGTCTTACTTCGCTGCCTTCGCCATCACGCCCTCGTAGGGCTTGTAGGCGTCCTTGGCGAGTTCGCTGTACATTTCGCCGATCTTCGTGACTTCACCGACGAAGCCTTCGTAGGCCGTCTTCATGTAGTCGCTCTGCGCCTCGAACGCCTTGTCGAGCGACTTGGCCGCGACGAGCTTCTCCATGGCGGCCGTGCCGTCTTCGAAGGACTTCTTCTGGTAGTCGGCGACTTCCGAAGCGATCGCCTGCATGCCCTTGGTCATGGCGCCGATGCTCTCCATCATGACGTCCATGTTGTCCTTGCCGAGCTTCTGCATGTCTTCGAGATTGTTAATCATGGTCAGCCTCTATGAATTGATGTGGCCCGCAGGCCTGTCCCGATGTAGCGCTGCGCTCTGTTGTCGCACCGTCGATGCCGGGGGTCCGCGGGTCCTGGTCCTGAACGACCGAAGTCGGCGCCGGCGTTTCTCGATACCCTTCCGGAATATATGCAGTGCACAAATTTGTCAACGTGCCATTTTGCGCTGCAATATAATCCTTCGACCTAAGGCTTTTCACGTGCTCGCGGCACGCCGCACGCGACACGGGGGTGTCAGGCACCCCGCACGCGCCGCGTCATCCGGCCATCCCCACCTGCCAGTCCCCACCCGCATGTGGATGAAGACGCGCGGGTCGATGTCGACGCGTTTGCGACGCCGATCGAGGTAACCGCGCATTAACTGCCTTTTGCGATTCTGACGCCACGACACAAATCGGACAAGCCGGCCGGATCACTGGTATCCCGGCAATGTCGAGCGATCGCGTTTCGAGTTTCGTAACCGTAATCGCCGCCGTGTCCGAGAAGCCCGAGAAAGCCCCTGACCGCCGGTCGTCACCGTCGCTCAGGGCGAGTTTGCAACACCTGACCCGAACGGGGTGACATTGTGCTGAGTAAAGGTGTTCGACGCGTGCTGCGCGTTCTGTCGACCGGTTCGCGCGCGATGCTGATCGCGGCGGCCGCATTCGCGACCACGGGGCTGGCCGCCGGCGATGCCGCGGCCAATCCGAAGTATTCCGGCATCGTGGTCGACGCCAAGACCGGGCGGACGCTGTACGACTACAAGGCCGACGTGAAGCGGTATCCGGCGTCGCTCACCAAGATCATGACGCTCTACGTCCTGTTCGAGGAACTGGAAGCGGGGCGCATGTCGCTGAACACCCCGCTCAAGGTGTCGAAATACGCCGCCAGCCGGCCACCGTCGAAGATCTACGTGAAGGCCGGCAGCACCATCCGCGTCAAGGACGCGATCCGCGCGCTGGTGACCAAGTCGGCCAACGACGTGGCCGTGGTCATCGCCGAGAACGTGTCCGGGTCGGTGCCCGCCTTCGCCCGGCGGATGACCCGCACCGCGCGCGCCATCGGCATGAAGAGCACCACCTTCAAGAACCCGTCGGGTCTGCCGAACCGCGCCCAGGTCACGACCGCCCGCGACATGGCGCTGCTCGGGCGCGCCGTGCAGGACCGTTTCCCAAAGTACTACAAATACTTCAGCACGCGCATGTTCAAATACAAGGGCCGGCGCTACGGCAATCACAACCGCCTGCTCGGCACCGTGAAGGGCGTCGACGGGATCAAGACCGGCTACATTCGCGCCTCGGGCTTCAACCTCGTGACCAACGTCAAGCGCGACCGCCGGCATGTCGTGGCCGTGGTGATGGGCGGACGCACCGGCGCCTCGCGCAACGCCCAGATGAAGAAGCTGATCGGCCGCTACCTGCCGAAAGCGTCGCGTGGCGAGCGCACCGCGCCGATGCTCGTGGCGCGCACCGGCTCGCGGTTCCCGCGCTTCGCGGAACTGCGGAATATCCCCAAGCCGGGCCACAAGCCCGGGCAGGCGCCGATGCTCGTGGCCAAGGTCGATGAAGTGCCCGACCGCAAGCCGGTGGTGCTCGTCAGCGACCGCCCGGAGCGCAAGCCGGAGCTGCGCGCGGCACCCGTGCAAACCGCCTCGGCCGCGGCCGTTGTGCCGGTTCCCCGCGCCGACATTCCGGTGGGGTCGACCGGGGCGGGTTCCGCATCGGGGAACATCGTGACGGGCTCGATCATTCCGGTCCCCCAGAAGCCGGACCTGAAGGCGGCGCTGGAACGCAAGTCCATGCGTCTGGCCTATGGCGAAGTGCCCGTGCCGCCGGCGCCGATCCGTACCGCCAGCGCGCCCGAGGTGCGCTCCGTGCAGACGCAGACGATCCGCATCACCGAGCCGTCCGCCCCGCCGGTCGCGGCCGCCGAACTGCCCGACGCCCCCGCCAACGCTTCGGTCACCGTCGCGGCCAACAACACCGCCGATCCGGAGCCGGGCTGGCAGATCCAGATCGCGGCGGCGGAGACCGAGGACGGCGCCATTTCCATGCTGAAGACGGCCAAGGGCCGCCTCGGCCCGGCGCTGCGCGGCTACGATCCCTACACCGAGCCGGTCGAGGCCAACGGCACGACGCTCTACCGCGCCCGCTTCGTGGGCTTCGAAACCAAAACGGCCGCCTGGAAGGCCTGCGGCGCCCTCAAGCGCGAGCGGTTCAGCTGCTACGCGGTCTATGAGTAACGTTGCCCCACCCACCAAATCCAAAAGTCACGCGTATTGGTGAGTTCAATGACGATCGAGAAGCAGGTCCTTAGCCTCGTTGAGTTTCGCGGCGAGAAAGCCGCTTCCGCCCTGGTCGGGGTGGACACGTTTCATCAGCCGGCGATGCGCCGCCCGGATTTCCGCCTCGCCGGCGCCGGGCGCAAGCCCAAGAATCTCGTAGGCCTCCTCCTCGGTCATGGCGCCCGCGCTCGGCGAGGGTCCATGCCCCGCTGCGGCATCCGCCTCGAAGTCTACGCGCCATCCGGGCTCCCGGCGGTCGAGATAAGCCTCAAGTAGGGCGCGGCTGTCGGGGTCCGACGCCGCCTCCCGGTAGAGCGCCCTGAGTTCGGAGGGCGCGAGGTCGTCGAGTCCGCGCCCCTCGAAGCTGCCCGCCAGCACGTCGCCGCTCATGTCGCCGGTCTCATGGTCGAGGCGCATTTCGAAGAAGGCCGAGCGCACCACCGACACCTGCCCCGGCGCCGTGCCGCCCGTCCCCGTCTGCCGGAAGCCGGGCGCGCGGCGCAGGCCCAGCAACGTCAGCCCCGCCATGCCGGCGAGAAAGGCGAGATCGATCCGCCGGGCGACCAGCATGCCGGCCGCGACCAGCAGAAGCACGATCCCGCCGGCGGTCTTGAGCTGGCGCGCAAGCCGCGCCGGATCGGCCTTCGACGCCGAATTGGCAAACACCACAAGCAGTGCCAGCGCCGCGACGCCGAGCAGCAGAAATCCCATGTCGTCTCCTCATCGCGCGTCATGCAAGGCCGACACGGCTCGTGCGAGTCGGCCCGTTCGCGCGCCCTCCCCCATATAAGGAAAGCGGGACGCGCGGGCGAGACCCCGCGGTGAGACGAAAAACCCCGCGCCGATGCCGGCGCGGGGTCTGGTCCGGGACCCGGGGAACAGGCCGTCCGCCGTCTCATCGGATGATGCCTTATCCGTTGGCCATCGCCTTGAGCATCCACACGGTCTTTTCATGCGTGGTGATGCGTGCGGTGAGCAGATCCGCCGTGGCGATGTCGCGGGCGGCCTCGGCGTTCTCGGCCACCTCCCGGAATCGCCGGGCGATCCGCTCGTGATCGGCGATCAGCCGCTCCAGCATGCGCTCGGCGGTCGGCACCTCGGTTTCGTCGTCGACCGCGCTGAGGCGCTGAAGCTCGCCGACGCCCGTCGGCGCGGGATGGCCGAGGGCCCGCACCCGTTCCGCCAGATCGTCGGCAGCCGTGAACAGGTCCCGATACTGCTCCTCCGTCATCTTGTGAAGGGCATGGAACATCGGACCGACCACGTTCCAGTGGTACCCTTGCGTCTTGATCATCAGCATCATCGTGTCGGCCAGACAGTCCGCCAGCTGGCCGGCGAGTTCGCTCCGCCCGTCGATCCCCGTGTCGAGCGCTTCGACGTCGGCTTTCATGTCGAGAACGGTGTTGGTCATGATATCTCCTTGAAAAACAGGCAGTGGCCGACACGGCGACGGCACACGGGCAAAATCCAGGGGCGCGGATACGATCCGCGCGCCCGACTGCCCGGCAGGCCGGTCATCCGCGTCGCAGTGAAGTCAGGTGAGACGAAGAGGCTTCGCCGGCCAAACCGGAGGAGGCCGGGGGCCGGGACGGATCAGCCCATAAGGCCGGAGGCCATGGTGCCGAGCGTCTCGGCGCCGATGAAGAAGCCGACCAGCAACAGAACGGCGATGATCGCAAGCGAGGCGAAGAGAATCCACCGCACGCCATCCCGCGTGGCCTGACGTGCTTCCGTCGGCGTTTTCTCGATAGGCATGGGATCTCCTTTCCCGGTTGACGGTCGGTCGCGAGAGGGATCGCGGTCACGACCGCTTGCATGCGCCTCGAAGAGCGCACGCGCGGCATCGTCCTCGGCGATCAAGGACCGGACCGCGTCCTGCTCCTGCCGGTCTGCGTCGCCCGTCGCGGCGCGGCGCACGTCGTCTTCGGTCAGGATCTGAAGCAAGGCAGTCATTTCACCCTCCGCGCACATGAGAGGATGTAGTTTCCAATTCGGATTTTTCAAATTCTTTCGTATACGCACAAAATATATTCGAAGCATATCAAGTATTATGAGAATGAATTACATGATGTGGATTATGCATCAGGCATACCGCTGGCGCAGGCGGCGCTTGCCATGCATGATCCATCAGGGCTGGAACATACGTATGTTATGGCGTGATCCTCGCGGCGACGCGAAGGCAACGTGACATCGTGAAGGCGACGCGCAAAGGAGAGCCCGTGACGGACGAGCCATCGAAACGCACCGAGAAGCTTCAGCTTCTGTTGTCCGACGAGGAACTGGCGGCCATTGACGACTGGCGCTTCGAGCATCGCATGCCCTCGCGCGCGGCGGCGATCCGAGAACTGATCAGCCGCGGCCTGCATACCGGAGAGTTCAAGGATCCCGCGACGGGCAAGAGCACCCGCGACTATGCGGTCGTCACCCCGCCGGACGAGCGGTAGCGCTTCCGGGATTCAGCGCAAATGCGCCAGCAGGCGGGTGGCGCCGGCGTCGCCGCGCTTGGTCAGGCGTTCCAGTTCCGGCCGGCCGCCGGCGGCGAAGACCGCCGTTGCCTTGAGCAGGTCGGCAAGCTCGCGCGCGGCGGACGAATCGAGCCGGAAATGGGCGCCGCCGGTGAGCCGGGCGATCTCGCGAAACGCCGTTTCGGCATGCGCGTCGCGCCCCTCCTGAAAGACGAAGGCCGGAACGCCGAGCAGGCCCAGTTCGCCGGCGCGGGCGCACAGGGCGTCGACATCCTCCTCCACGCAGTCGCCGATGTAGACGAGCGCCTGCACCTTCTTGCGCCGGGTCTCCTCGATGGTGTGCTTGAGCACCTTGCGGATCTGGGTCTGCCCGCCGCGGCAGTCGATGCGCGTCATCAGCCGGGCGAGCCCTTCCGCGTTCTGCACCCATTTCGAGGCCGCGCATTCGCCGAAGCCGCGAAAATACACGAGCTGCATGGCCAGGTGCCCGACCGCGCCGGCGGCGGTGAACATCTCCGCCTGGATCGCGCAGGCCCGGTCCCACGTCGGCTGCCGGCTCATGGTGGCGTCGAGCGCGATCACCAGCCGCCCGGCCTGCGCCACATCGCGCGTCGCCTTCGCCTCGTTGAGAAAAGCCGCGATTTCCGAGCCCGAGGACGGGCGTGTCGCCGGGGTCGTGCCCCCATCCTGCCGCCGCAGCGCATCCCCGCTCTTGCGTTGCGTGTCGATCTCGCGCTTATTCGTCACGCGCGCCTCCCCTCCTGGAGCGCCGTGCGTCCGTGCGGACGCACAAGAGCCGATCCGATTTCATGATGGAGCATCGCACCAACGGCCGAGGCGACATTCCCCTCTCGGTCCGACACTCCAGGGCAGCACCGCCTGTGCTGCGCCCGATGCCGTTCGATATGGCGTCGATCGTCCCGATTGCCAATGCCGGCGCGCGGATTGCCGCGCCGGCGCCCCGACCGGAGCCGAAAATCCATGCCGCCAGTGACCTCCTCGCCGATGGTGCATGAAACCGTCGCCGCCCTGCGGGCCGATATCGCCGCCGCCCGCGCGAAGGGCGCGCGCATCGCCCTCGTGCCGACCATGGGTGCGCTGCACGAGGGGCACCTGTCGCTGGTGCGCGCCGCCCAGGCCGAGGCTGAACATGTCGTCGTGTCGATCTTCGTCAATCCGACCCAGTTCGCGCCGAACGAGGATTTCGACGCCTATCCGCGCGATACCGAGGCCGATCTGCGTCAGCTCGCCGAGCTGGGCGTGAATGCCGTCTTCCTGCCGCGCATCGAGGAGGTCTATCCGGCCGGCTTCGCCACCTCGGTGTCGGTGGGCGGCCCCTCGGCCGGGCTGGAGAGCGAAACGCGCCCGCATTTCTTCAACGGCGTGGCGCTGGTCGTCACCAAGCTGCTGCTCGCCGCCCTCCCCGACATCGCGATCTTCGGCGAGAAGGACTACCAGCAGCTCTGCGTGATCCGGCAATTCGTGCGCGACCTCGACATTCCCGTCGAGATTCGCGGCGGGGCGACCGTGCGCGAGGCGGACGGTCTCGCCATGTCCTCGCGCAACCGCTACCTGACACAGAACGACCGCGCCCGCGCCGCCGCCCTGCCCGCCGCCCTGCGCGCGGCGGTCGCAGCACTCGAGGCCGGACGCGACCCGCAGGCAGTGCGGGCCGAGGCAACCGAAACGCTCATCGCCGCCGGCTTCGTGGTGGATTATCTGGAATTGCGCGACGCGAACACGCTGGCGCCGGTGGGCACCGGGACGACGGCGGCGCGGCTGCTCGTCGCCGCGAAGCTCGGCACGACGCGCCTCATCGACAACATGGCCGTCGCCTGGCCGCCGGCGACCGGCGGATAAGACATCAGATCAGGCAAAGCTCGGCGAGTTCCCGCCGCATGGCCTCGGGAATATCCGCCGCGCCCGCGTCGCGGCGGATGTCGGCCGGCGCGTCGTCGGCCTTCAGGTAACGCCAGCCCTGGAACGGACGGCGCGGCTGCGGACGCGTCGGTTGCAGCGTCGGATCGAGCACCAGATGACAGCGCTTGATGCCGCCGGCATCGGTGAAGGGGCGAATGTCGATCAGCCGCTGGCGGGCCACGATCGCGCCCTTGATCACCCAATAGAGCGATCCGCCGTCGAGGATCTCGTCGCGGCGCGTGGGCACCATGCGGGTGGTGTGCACCTGCTCCGCCGGCTCGCCCCGCTCGCGGCGCTCCGCCTGGCGGAAGTCGATCCACGCCTGCAGATCCTCGACCGAATCCACGCCGACACACAATTTGACCAGATGGAGCGCCATGCTCGCGTTATAGGGCGTTTCGGCCCGCATCGGAATGGCGCGAACGCGCGCGGACCCCGCTATGCACAGCCGCCATGCGCGCCACGCGGAGCAAGCGCGCTTGCGCGAATCGAGCGCGGCGCGCTTAGGTAGAGCCATGCAGATCTTCCTCACAGGCGCGACGGGAACCGTGGGTCGCGCGGTCCTCGCCCGGCTTCTCGAACGCGGCCACGGCGTCACGGCCCTGGTGCGCTCGCCCGAGAGCGGCGCCCGCGTGCGCGCGGCCGGCGCCCGGGCCGTCTCCGGCGACATCCGCGAGCCCCGCGCGTGGATCGAGGAGGCCCGGGCCGCCGGCACGCTGGTGCATATGGCGGCAAGCTTCGATGCCGATGCTGTGCAGGCCGAACGCCGGCTCGTCGCCGCGCTGAAGGACCTGCCCGCCGATACGGCCCGCCCCTTTCATCTCGTTTACACCGGCGGCGTCTGGCTCTATCCGGCCGGGCGGCCGGCCCCCTTGCGCGAGAGCGTTCCCTTCGCCCCGCTGCCCGCCTTCGCCCATGTGGCGAACGCGATCCACTCGCTCCTGTCGCTGCGCCACATCGCCCTGTCGGTGATCCATCCGACACTGGTCTGCGCCGCCGACGGCGGGCCGATCGCCGACATGCGGGAAGCGGCGGAAACGGGCACGCCCTTCGTCACGCGCGCCGGCCTCGACACGCTGTGGCCGCTGGTCGACGCGGACGATCTCGCCGATCTCTACGTGCGCGCGGTGGAAGCCCGGCGCTTCCGGCTGAGCGCCTTCGGTTGCGGGATCGAGGCCGTTCCGGTGTCGACGCTGCTGCGGCTGGTGTCGGATCACCTGGGCCTGCGTCTCGATCTCGCCCACGCGATGCCGGATGCCGCCGCGGCGGATATGGACGCGGAGGCCGGCTACGCGCTGTCGCAGCGCGTGTCCTCCGCACAGGCCGAGAAACTGCTGGGCTGGCGCCCGCGCCTGCGCAGCCCCGAAGCCCTCGTCGAGGCGCTGCTGCCAGTCACAGGGTAAAGTCACGGGGCAAAGTCACGGGGCAAAGTCACGGGGCGATGCCGCGTGTGACCTCCCGAGGGTAACGGCTGTCAGCTTCTGTCAGTTGCAAGCGCGAGGGCCCGCCGGCGCGGCAGACGCCCGCGACGGCAACACGCCGCGTCGTCGGCGTGCGCGCGGGCCTTAGTCCGGATCGTCGGCCAGCGCGACGATGGGCGCCCCCTGATCGACCTGATCGCCCTGTGCCACGAAGACGGTCCCCACGACGCCGTCGCGCGGGGCGGTGATGGCGTGCTCCATCTTCATCGCCTCGACGACGGCCAGCCGGTCGCCCTTTTCCACCGCGTCGCCGGCGGCGACATCGACGGCGATCACCTTGCCGTGCATCGGCGCCTTGATCGCGCCCGCGCCCTCCGCGTCCTCCGCGACGCGGGCGAGATGGTCGACCAGCGCGACCTTGACCGCGCGCCCGCCCTCCAGCGCATAGACGACATCGCCCGCCCAGCTCACCACGCCGGCCGGCTCGGCGGCATCCGCGCCTTGCGCGACGGCCCGGCCGTCCCGCCAGTCGATGGCGACATCGCGGATCTCGCCGTCGACCTCGACCTTCACCGAAAGCGACCGCGTGCCGGAGAGCTGGAAGGCATCGCGCACCGCGAAGGGATCGACCCACGCGCCAGGTTCCCCCGCGCCCGGCTCCTGCGCCCCGATGAGCGCGGCCACGGCGGCCGAAATCGTCGCCTCGCCGACCGCGCCCGCGGTCAGCGCGGCCAGATCCCGGTCGATCAACCCGGTGTCGAAGCCGCCGGCGCGCACGTCCGGATGCGCGACCAGCGCCGACAGGAAGGCGAGATTGCTCTTCGGCCCCGCGATCCAGCTGACGCCGAGCTGATGCGCCAGCCGGTCGAGCGCGTCCTCGCGGGTGGCGCCATGGGCGATGATCTTGGCGATCATCGGATCGTAGAAGGCCGAGATCTCCGCCCCCGCCTCCACGCCGGTGTCGATGCGGATGCCCTCGCCCTCGGGCAACATCAGCAGATCGAGGCGGCCGGTGGAGGGCAGGAAGCCCTGATCCGGATCCTCGGCATAAAGCCGCACCTCGACGGCATGGCCGCAAAGCGCGATCTCGTCCTGCCGCTTCGGCAGCCCCTCGCCGGAGGCCACACGGAACTGCCACTCGACCAGATCCTCGCCGGTCACCAGTTCCGTCACCGGGTGCTCGACCTGCAAACGGGTGTTCATCTCCATGAACCAGAAGCCGTCCGGACGCAGCGTGCCGCCGGACCCGTCGGCGATGAACTCCACCGTGCCGGCGCCCGCGTAATTCACCGCCCGCGCCGCCGCGACGGCGGCCGCGCCCATGGCGGCGCGCGTTTCCTCGCTCATGCCGGGCGCCGGCGCTTCCTCGAGCACCTTCTGGTGGCGGCGCTGCGCCGAGCAGTCGCGCTCGAACAGATGAACCGCATTCCCCTTGCCGTCGCCGAAGACCTGGATCTCGACATGGCGGGGGTTGAGAATGAATTTCTCGATCAGCACCCGGTCGTCGCCGAAGGCGGAGCGCGCCTCGCGTTTCGCCGACTCCAGCGCCGCCTCGAAGTCGATGGCCTTGTCGACGCGGCGCATGCCCTTGCCGCCGCCGCCGGCCACCGCCTTGATCAGCACCGGGTAGCCGATCTCATAGGCCTTGCGCTTGAGGAACTCCGGATCCTGCTTGTCGCCATGGTAGCCGGGCACGACCGGCACGCCGGCCTTTTCCATCAGCGCCTTGGCGCCGTCCTTCAGCCCCATGGCGCGGATCGCATCGGCCGAGGGACCGATGAATACGATGCCCGCCGCGCCGCACTTCTGCGCGAAATCGGCGTTTTCCGACAGGAACCCGTAGCCCGGATGGATCGCCGCCGCGCCGGTCTGTCGGGCGGCCTCCAGAATTCGGTCGGCGACCAGATAGCTCTCCGCGCTCGGCGCGGGACCGATGGCCACCGCCTCGTCGGCGAGACGCACATGCAGCGCGTCGCGATCGGCGTCGGAATGGACCGCGATGGTGCGCAGGCCGAGACGGCGCGCGGTCTTGATGACGCGGCAGGCGATTTCCCCGCGATTGGCGATCAGCACAGACTCCAGCATGGGATGTCCTCGTCGTCGGTCGGCCGCGAGGCGGCCGGGAGGTCGTCGGTCGGCCGCGCGGCGGCCCGAAGGATGAAAGCGGATTACATGCGGAAGACGCCGAAGCGGGTCTCCGGCACCGGGGCGTTGAGCGTCGCGGAAAAGGCGAGCCCCAGCACGCGGCGGGTTTCCTCGGGCAGGATGATGCCGTCGTCCCACAGCCGCGCGGTGGCATAATAGGGATGCCCCTCCGCCTCGTATTTCTCGCGGATCGGCGTCTTGAAGGCGGTTTCCTCCTCCGCGCTCCAGCTGCCGCCGTCGGCCTCGATGTTGTCGCGCTTGACGGTGGCGAGCACGCTCGCCGCCTGTTCCCCGCCCATGACGGAAATGCGCGCGTTCGGCCACATGAACAGGAAGCGCGGCTGGTAGGCGCGCCCGCACATGCCGTAGTTGCCGGCCCCGTAGGAGCCACCGACGATCACCGTGATCTTCGGCACCCTGGCGCAGGCAACCGCCGTGACGAGCTTCGCCCCGTCCTTGGCGATGCCGCCGGCCTCATACTCGCGCCCGACCATGAAGCCGGTGATGTTCTGCAGGAAGAGCAGCGGAATGCGCCGCTGGCAGCACAGTTCCACGAAATGCGCGCCCTTGAGCGCGGATTCGGAGAACAGGATGCCGTTGTTGGCGACGATGCCCACGGGAATGCCCATGATGCGGGCGAAGCCGGTGACCAGGGTCGTCCCGTAAGTCGCCTTGAATTCGTCGAACTCCGAGCCGTCGACGATCCGGGCGATGACCTCGCGGATGTCGTACTGCTTCTTCAGGTCGACCGGCACGACCGAGGAAAGCTCCGCCGGATCGAGCAGCGGATCGCGCGCGGGCACGAGCGGAATGTCGGGCGTCTTGGCCTTGTTGAGATTGGCGACGATCCGACGGGCCTGGGCGAGCGCCTGATCGTCGTCGACCGCATAATGGTCGGCGACGCCGGAGACCTTGGCGTGCACGTCGGCACCGCCGAGATCCTCCGCCGAGACCTCCTCGCCGGTCGCCGCCTTCACCAGCGGCGGGCCGGCCAGAAAGATCGTGCCCTGCCGGCGCACGATGATCGTCTCGTCGGACATGGCCGGCACATAGGCGCCGCCGGCCGTGCAGGACCCCATGACGACGGCGATCTGCGGAATGCCCATGGAGGACATGGTCGCCTGATTGTAGAAGATGCGGCCGAAATGCTCGCGGTCGGGAAAGACCTCGGTCTGATTCGGCAGATTGGCGCCGCCGGAATCGACCAGATAGATGCAGGGAAGCCGGTTCTCCATCGCGATTTCCTGCGCGCGGAGGTGCTTCTTCACGGTCATCGGATAATAGGTGCCGCCCTTGATGGTGGCGTCGTTGCACACGATCATGCACTCGCGCCCCGACACGCGGCCGATCCCCGTGATCACACCGGCGCCGTGGATCGCATCGTCATAGAGGCCGAGGGCCGCGAGCCCGCCGACTTCGAGGAACGGCGTGCCCGGATCGAGCAGCCGCGTGACGCGCTCGCGCGGCAGAAGCTTGCCGCGGCCGAGGTGACGCTGGCGCGCGCGCTCGTTGCCCCCGCGTGCGGCCGTGGCGCGCTTGTCCGTCAGATCGGCGGCCAGATCGGCCCAGGCGGCCCGGTTGGCCTCGACCTCGGCCCCATGGGTCGTGGAATTGCTGCGCAGGATTGCCAAGGGCTGCTCCCTCTTCGTTTCGCGACACGCGGCCGACGCTTTCCGGCGACACAAGGCCGCAACTGCCCGGCGACACAGGCCGCCGCCTCCCAGGTCAGGCACAGTGAATGACGTTTACGTTCCAGTCAATATAGTGTTTTTATCCCTTTATTTTCTGATGTTTAATCAATCAACTTCCTCAGCGTTGATGATCCAGGGCTCGTCGGCCGCCGCCGCCCGCCAGCGCTGCATCGCCGGATGCGCCATGATCGCATCGGCATAGGCCCGTTCCACCTCCCCCATCGGCAGCAGATAGGTGAGAAACCGCGTGACCACCGGCGCGAAGAAAGCGTCCGCAGCGCCGAAGCCGCCGAACAGGAACGGCCCGCCCTGACCGAAGCTCGCGCGGCAGGTTCGCCAGATCTCGCACACCCGGGCGATATCGTCCGAGCCCGCACGCAAGACCTCCTCCGCCCGGGGATGCGGCGACGGCGTGCGGCGCAGGTTCATCGGGAAGTGGCTCCGAAGGTTTGCAAAGCCCGAATGGAACTCCGCGCAGATCGCCCGCGCCTGCGCCCGGGCCCGGCGGTCCCGCGGCCAGAGACCGGCGTCGGGAAAGCGTTCGGCGAGATATTCGACGATCGCCAGCGAATCCCACACCGTGATCTCGCCGTCGATCAGCACAGGCACCCGGGCGGCCGGGGTGATCGCGCGGATGTCCTGCGCGAACTCCGGCGTGTCGAGCGGCACGAGCCGCTCGTCATAGGCCGCGCCGGCCGCCTCCATCGCCAGCCAGGCGCGCAACGACCAGCTCGAATAGGTCTTGTTGCCGATTACCAAGGTCATCGTCATGCTGTATCAACGCTCCCGGTCGTAAGATTGGATTGGCACACGCGACCTCGGTGGACTTCAGTGTGCCGGAACTCTGAAGAGTGCGACACTGTCATGCATCGCGTTTCAAGCAGGCCGACCCAGCGCTCTCCGCGCCCGCACCAGTCCTCGCCGAAGGTCCTCCACGACCGCTTCCTGCGGCACGCCTTGCGCAGCCTCGCGCTGGCGGTCGTGGCGGTGTTGATCGGGGTGATCGGGATGACCGGTCATCCGGTGCAGGCCGGCGAGGTGCCGATGCGGGCCTACCATCTGGCCAACACCGCGACACTGCAGCGCGACGGCGCCGCCATCGCCGTGGTGCCGGGCGGCTTCGAGCAGCGGCTCGCGCATATCGGCGTGACGGCGGACGGACGCGAACTCATTCTCGATGTCGGAACGACCCTTCGGCTGTGGCGGATCGACAGCGGCCTTGCCCGCATCGAGTGGCCGGCCGGCGACGGCGTGTCGCTGACGCGCGCCGATGTGGTCGCGCTGGCCGAGGTCGACGACCCGGGCGAGGTCATGACCTGGGGCGCGGAAGTGGACTGGCCGGATCTCGGACCGGTCACGCTGATTCTGTTCCGGATGGGCCCGAGCCGCTACGGCGGTCTGCTCTCGAGCAAGCCGTCGGGCGTCAAGACACTGCGGCAGATGATGTTCCAGAGCGCCTCGATCCGCCCCCGTCCGCGCACGGGACGGCCGTCCCCGGTGCCGCTCTGTCCCGAATGCTGATCGGGGCACGGAGCGAACCTGCCTGCCGGACCTAGCGACCGTCTTGCGCGGTCTTTGGCGACGCGTCTGCCGAGGCCCCGGCTGACGCCTCCGGCGCGTCCACGGGGCCGCCGGCCGTCTTCCAGGCGCCGAAGCCGCCCTCGACATGGGCGACCGGCGTGAGCCCCATGTCCTGAACCGCCTTGGTGGCGAGCGCCGAGCGCCAGCCGGCGGCGCAGAAGAAGACGAAGCGCTTCGCCTCGCCAAACACCGGCTTGAAATACGGGCTCTCGGGATCGACCCAGAATTCCAGCATGCCACGCGGCGCATGGACGGCGCCGGGAATGCGCCCCTCGCGCTTCAATTCGCGAATGTCGCGGATGTCGACGAACACCGTGTCGGCATCGCCCTTCGCATGCAGGGCGATCGCCTGCTCCACGCCCAGCGTCTCGATCTCGGCATTGGCCTCGTCAAGCAGCGCCTTGTAGCCTCTGGTCAGTTTCGCCGTCACGTGTCTCTCCCTCTGGCTTGCCTGCGCCGGGGCCGCCCGCGCCCGGATCTCCGTGCCGCGCCGCCTTGCGTTCCGGCGGGCGCGTGATTGCGCGGAGTGTTCCCGTCGGGACGCCGGAGTGCAACCCCTCGCGCGCCGGCCAGGGCGTCCGCGATGACCTCGACCCGAAGACCCCGCCAAAAAGAGCACATGAAAGAGCGCATGAAAAAAGGCGCGGGCCCCCCGCGCCTTTTGTGCCAAATCCGGAAACCGTGCCCTGCGTGCCGGTCCGGATGGATCTGTCGGCCGCCCCGGTTTCGGGGCCGGCCGGATATCCGGTCAGATCTTACTGAGCCGCGACGATGGTCGCGGGCCCGACGTCGGCGCCGCCGAAAACATACATCAGGGCGAGCACGCCGCCTGCCAGAACGATCGCCCATGCGGTGACGCCCCAGCAGCTTTTCTGAACCTGATCTTCCATGAATGCCCCTTGTTCGACCGGTGGGACCGGCCGTTTCGCCGTGTGATCCCGGTGCCCGCATTTTTATGCGTGGCACCGCACCTGGACGGCCGCGGGTTTAACGATTTGGAAAGACCTTCGCAAGCGCAAAAAACAGGCGCTCCGTATTGCGCGCGACGCATGGCTTGCAAGACCTGAAAACCCGCCCTTGATCGCGGCGCCAAGGGGCGGCACCCTGCGCGGCGATTTGCACCCGCGCGCCCCCGCGTTTCGTGCCATCAGCCAGGAAAACCGATGACGCTTCCGCCCCTGCCGGATCTCGCCAGTCTCGCCCTTTTTCTCGGGGCCTGGCTCACCTTCAACGTGGTGGTCGAGATCACGCCCCTGCGCCGGCGCACGCTGTCGCATCTCATGGACCAGCAGCGGCGCAACTGGATGCTGACGATGAGCCGGCGGCCGGTGAAGATCATGGACGTGGGCATCGCCGGCGGCCTGCAGCAGGGCACGGCGTTTTTCGCCTCCACCTCGCTGCTGGCCATCGGCGGCTGCTTCGCGCTGCTCACCTCGACCGAATCCATTCTCCAGATCCTCGCCGACATCGGCCTCGACGAGGCCACCAACCGGGCGCTGTGGGAAATGAAGATCATCGGGCTGGCGATGATCTACGCCTATGCCTTCTTCAAGTTCGGCTGGGCCTACCGCCTGTTCAACTACGCCACCATCCTGATGGGAGCGATGCCCGACGGCGATCCCCCGCCGCCGCAGGCGCGCTACGTGGCCGAACGCGCCGGCGGCGTAATGGTGCTCGCCGGCAAGCATTTCAACCGCGGCCAGCGGGCGTTCTTCTTCTCCATCGGATATCTCGGCTGGTTCGCGGGCGCGCAGGTCTTCGCCGCGACGACGCTCTTCGTGCTGATCGTGCTGATCCGCCGTCAGTTCGCGTCCAGGGCGCGCGCGCTCGCCGCCTCGCTGCACCAGTTGCCGTCCGAGCCGATGGCCGACAAGGGCGGCATGAACACCGACACCGGCTCCTCGAAGCCCTTGACCTGAAACGCGCCCATCAGCCCGGCGCGACAGCCCATGATGTCGGCGATCGCCTCGGAGACGAGAACGTCCTGCTGCAGGTCGCGCGTCAGCCCGGCGATGCGCGACGCGAGATTGACCACCGGTCCGACCACGGTGAAATCGAGCCTCGTTTCCGCCCCCACATTGCCGAAGAACACGTTGCCGGCATGCAGCGCGATGCCGACCTTGAGTTCCGCGTTCTTCTCGCAGCAGGTCCGGTTGATCTCGGCGATGGTTTCCACCGCGTCGCGCGCGGCGAGCAGCGCCTGCCGCGCGGCCTGCTGCGCCGACACCTCGCAGGAGAAGGGAAAGACGGCCATCACCTCGTCGCCGATGAACTTCAGCACCTCGCCGCCATGCGCCTCGACGGCCCTGGTCACCGCATCGAAATAGCTGTTGAGAAGCGCGATCAGCTTGTCGCCGGGCAATTCGTTGGACAATTCGGTGAAGCCGCGCAGATCGAAGAACCCCACGACCGCCGAAATCGTCTCGCCGTCGCCGCGATGCACGGTGCCGTCGAGCACCTGGGCGCCGGCGCGCTGCCCCACGTAGGTCTCGAGCAGCGTATGCGCCGTGCGCTTCAGCGTCTGCATCTCGCAGATCAGCGCCAGCGGCCGGATGATGGTCTCGAACAGCGATACTTCAGCGCCGGAAAACCCGCTCGGCGCCTTGGTCGCGAAGGTCAGTCCCTTGATGGAGCCGTCCGAGAAGGGCATCGGCAGCGCGATGTAATCGGTGTAGCCGCCCGCGACCAGATCCTCCACGATGCCGAAGTCCGGCACCTTCGCCCCGCCGATCAGCCGGATGCGCACGCTGCGGTTTTCCGTGTAGACGACCTTGAGGGGGCTGTTTTCATAGGCACGGTCGGTCTCGGCGGTCTGGATGTAGCGGCGGATCTCGCGATCCCCGTCGCTCGTCCACAGGGCGCTTTCCGCGCGCACATTGGGGTGCAGGATGGCGATGCCGGTGGTGATCCGGTCGACGCGCACGCCGCGCGCATTGAGCCGCTCCGCCAGCGCGGCGATCAGCTCCAGGCTGTCGCCGATCCGCACGGCCTCGCCGTAAAGCCACTCCATGACGTCGGCGGCCAGCACGGATGCGTTGATGGTCATGATACGTCCTTGCAAGGCGGCACGCGCCGGCGAAACCGCACCGCTCGCCGTCCCGCCACAAATCGTCACGGCCGGCCGTCGGGTCCGACCGGTCGGGGGTGACCGATTGGGGTGGTCGGTACGCCACGCCCGTTTCCACGGCCGGCGCTTCTGTTGTCCATTTAGGGAGAAAGCTTAGCCGAAAAAAGAGCCGGTCGCGATGTCGTGAGCGTCACGGCGCACGATTGCCGCGGCGTCTTGCTCTCAGTCCGCGTCCCAATCGGGGGCCCAGGACGGATCGACGGACCGCCCTTCCCCCGATCCCAGGCCCGAGATCTCGGCCATTTCGGCCTCGCTCAGCTCGAAATCGAAGATGTCGGCGTTTTCCGCGAGCCGCGCCGGATTTCCGGTCTTCGGGATTGCGGCGACATTGTCCTGCTGCATGTGCCAGCGCAGGGTGACCTGCACCTCGCTCTTGCCATGCCGCTTGGCGATGTCTCGGATCGCCTGCTGCCCGGCGACCGCGCCCTTGCGGATCGGCGCATAGGCGGTGAGCGCCATGCCGGCCGCGTCGAGCGCGGACTTGAGCGTGCGCTGGCTCAGGAACGGGTGATACTCCACCTGATTGGCGATCAGCTGCCCGCCGGCGAGATCCTGCGCCTCGCGCACCAGCGCGGCGGTGAAATTCGACACGCCGATGGCGCGTGTCCAGCCGCGCGCCCGCGCTTCCAGCAGCCCCTCGATCTGTTCCTTGAGCGGCACATGGCCGTTCGGCCAGTGGATCAGGAAGAGATCGACCTGCTCCAGCCCCAACCGGTCAAGGCTTTCCTCGCAGGAGCGCAGCATGTCTTCCGGGTCGAGCCGGTCGTGCCAGACCTTGGTGGTGACGAAGACCGCGTCGCGCGACACGCTGGCGGCGCGAATCCCCGCGCCCACGTCGCGCTCGTTGTCGTAGATCGTCGCCGTGTCCACATGCCGCCAGCCGCTTTCCAGCGCCGCGCGCACGATGTCGCGGCAGGGCTGGCCGGCGAGCTGCCAGGTCCCGAGGCCCAGCGCCGGCATCTCGATCCCGTTGAGCGACAGGGTCTTCATCGCCGTCTCCCGCGAAAACGATCTGCATGTTCGGGCGGCCGGACGCCGTGCCCGGCCGCCGATGTCAGGATGTCTGCCGCCTTGCGCGGATCAGTCGAGATCGGAGACCGAGGCGGCCACCTTGCCGACCAGGCCGTACTCCATGGCCTCGTCCGGACCCATCCAGTAGTCGCGGTCGGTGTCCTTCTCGATCCGCTCCATCGGCTGGCCGGTCGCCTCGGCGAAGATCTTGTTGAGGCGGTCGCGCATCTTGATGATCTCGCGCGCCTGGATCTCGATGTCGGAGGCCTGGCCGCCGGCGCCACCGGACGGCTGGTGCAGCAGGAAGCGGGTGTTGGGCGTGCAGTAGCGCCGTTCCTTGGGCACCGACACGTAGATCAGCGCGCCGGCGCTCGCGACCCAGCCCATGCCGAGAATGCGCACTTCCGGGGCGATGAACTTGATCGTGTCGTGGATCATGTCGCCCGATTCCACGTGGCCGCCCGGCGAGGACACGATCACGGTCACCGGATCGTTCGACACCTGCGCCAGCGCCATCAGCCGCGCGCAGACGTCGCGGGCCAGCTCCTGGGTGATCGGCCCGGTGATCAGAACCGTGCGCGCGTCGAACAGGTGCTTGTCGACCTGGATCGAGCTCGGCGTCTTGGTCTTCTCGTCCTCCTCGTCGTCGAGGCGGCTCGGCACATCGGTCGTCTTGTTGGTCATGCGCAAGATCTGCTCCTTGATGAAGACGGATTCGCCCGCAAGGGCGCGCTGTCTCGCCCCATACTTAGGCGATGCGCGCCCGTGCGGCAAAGGGGTTCTCGCAAGAAGGTTTCCATCCCGCCCGTCCCGTCCACACTCGCCGCCCCGGACCTTCGCGCGCCTCAACGCGAACCTCAGTGCCTGCGGCGGTCGCGACCGGGGGAGAGAAGCATCAGAAAGAAGGGGATCGACGGCCAGTAAAACCACAGGCTGTCGAGCCCGGTGAACAGATTCAGCATGAAAAAGAAGCCAATGCCCGCAACCGCGGTCCGGATACGGGCGGACTGGCGCCCATACCAGGACCAGAGCGCGCGCACGCCCCGACCGGCGGGACGCATGGCGGCATCGTCGGCCATTTCCTCCGCCGACACATGACGCTCGTCGCGCGCGCGCCGCGGGCGGTTCTCGCGCGAGCGCCGCCCGTGCGATACGCCGGCCGGCGCATTGGCGCCCCCCACCCGCACCCGATAGGTCTCGACCGGTTCGGACAGGTTCTTGACGGCTTTCACGCCGAGCGGGTCGAAGCCCATGGCGAGCTTGGCATGCACCTGGTCATAGACCGGCCCGGAAATCACGATCCCGCCGGGTTCGGCGGCCTGCTGCAGGCGCGCGGCGATGTTCACCCCGTCGCCGTAGATGTCGTCGCCCTCGACCATCACGTCGCCGAGATTGATACCGATGCGAAAGGCCATGCGCGCGTCCGCCGGCAGCCCGGCATTGCGGGCGGCGAGATCCGTCTGGATGTCGACCGCGCAACGCACCGCCTCGACGACGGACGCGAACTCCACGATCACAGCATCGCCCCACGTGTTGACAATGCGCCCGTCGCGCGCGGCCACGAGATCCCCGATGGCCCCGCGACAGGCGCGCAGCCGGTCGAGCGTTCCGTCCTCGTCCTCCTCCATCAGCCGGGAGTACCCGACCGCATCGGCGCACAAAATGGCGGCAAGTCGGCGTTTCGCGTGGCTCATCGACACATCCTCATGCGTTCGCCACCCTGAATGACCGAGGCGACGCAGGAGATCAAGGCGGACGACCCTCCCGTCGACGCCGAGCGACGCAAGGCCCGGCGCGATCAGCGCTCAGCCCCCCGCGCCGCGCCGCCCGAAGCCGCCACGGCGCACCAGCGCAGGAGACGGACTGGCGGCGACTTGCCGGCCCGTGTCAGGAGCGGACGGCCCGCGCGCCGGCCAGTTGCGCCGGATGCCCCGAATGCCGACGAAGATGAAGACCGCACGCCAGACGAAGGGCCAAAGCAGGGCGAGCGGGCTCGCCAGCGTCTCCGCAAGGCGCACGTCCTGCGCGTCATGGATCGGATACACCAGCGCGACCTCGGTGCCGGGCCCGGGATCGCCGGCCGCGCCCGGCGCCAGCTTGAGGGTCTTCTTCCACAAGCGACGCTGCGACGGCGAGAAGGAGACCTCGAGAAGCGCGTAGCGGACATCGCCCGTCCGCGGATCGACGATCTCGCGTCGGGCCTCGACGGTTCCCTCGACGCGAAGCCCGGCAAACACATGCGCCCCCGACCCCGCCAGATCCGCCAGATATCGGGGTACCCCGTAAAGGGCGACCCCGATGCCGAAGGCAAAGACGCAGATCGCCGCCCCACGCCGCAGCGGCGAGGTCGCAGGCGCCTGCTCGCGGCCCGCCACCCCCCGGCGCAAGCGCGCCACCAGTCCGAAAAGACCGACCAGAAACACCGCCAGCCCGACGAGCAGCTTGATCGATCCGGCCCGCAGGAGAAGCGCCTCCACTTGCGCGTCCGGCATTCTCGGCGCGCCGGGGAGTGCGGACAGATCCACACCCCGCTGCGCCAGGTCCGATGTATCGAAGGGAGACGCCGGTCGAACGAGCGGCAGGAAATCGGCGGCTGCAAAACCGATGATCAGGAGGCCCGCGAACAGGATCGCGATCCAGACGGACAGCCCCACGACGGAAGCGAGAAAACGCATGATAAAATCGCCTCTAGGTAGCAATTCCCTACCCAGAGGCGATTTTCGTTAAGTTTGCACTACCGCGCGCGGCTTTCCCCACATCTGTCGAGTGTGCGGGTCTCGGTTTTTAGGTCTTTCATTTCGCCCGCGCCCCTCACGCGGTCTTGTTGAAGATCTCGCGGCCGATCAGCATGCGGCGGATCTCCGAGGTGCCCGCGCCGATCTCGTAGAGCTTGGCGTCGCGCAAGAGCCGCCCGGTCGGGTACTCGTTGATGTAGCCGTTGCCGCCAAGAAGCTGGATTGCGTCGAGCGCGATTTTCGTTGCGTTCTCGGCGGCATAGAGGATCGCGCCGGCGGCGTCCTCGCGGGTCGTCTCGCCCCGGTCGCAGGCCTGCGCGACGGCGTAGACATAGGCCTTGGTGGCGTTCATCGTCACATACATGTCCGCGACCTTGCCCTGCACGAGCTGGAAGGTGCCGATCGGCTGGCCGAACTGCTCACGCTCGTGGACATAGGGAAGAACCACGTCCATCGCCGCCTGCATGATGCCGACCGCGCCGGCGGCTAGCACCGCGCGCTCGTAGTCGAGCCCCGACATCAGCACGTTCACGCCCTTGCCGACGGTGCCGAGCACGTTTTCCTCCGGCACCTCGCAATCCTGGAAGACCAGTTCACCGGTTTCCGAGCCGCGCATGCCGAGCTTGTCGAGCTTCTGGGCGACGGAAAAGCCCTTGAACCCCTTCTCGATCAGGAAGGCCGTGATGCCCTTCGGCCCGGCTTGCGGGTCGGTCTTGGCGTAGACGATGAGCGTATCCGCGTCGGGACCGTTGGTGATCCACATCTTCGAGCCGTTGAGGATGTAGCGGTCGCCTTTCTTCTCGGCCCTGAGCTTCATCGACACCACGTCGGATCCGGCGCCGGGCTCCGACATGGCCAGCGCGCCCAGATGCTCGCCGGTGATCAGCTTGCCGAGATAGCGCTCCTTCTGCGCGTCGTTTCCCCAGCGGCGCAGCTGGTTGACGCAGAGGTTGGAGTGGGCGCCATAGGACAGGCCGATCGAGGCGGAGGCACGGGAGACCTCCTCCATGGCGATGCAGTGTTCCAGATAGCCGAGGCCCGTGCCGCCCCAGTCTTCCTCCACGGTGATGCCGTGCAAGCCGAGGTCGCCCATGGCCGGCCAGAGCTCGGCGCGCGGGAACCAGTCCTCGCGGTCGATGCGATCGGCCAGCGGCGCGATCTTGTCCTGCGAGAAGGAGCGCACGCTGTCGCGCAGCATGTCGGCCGTTTCGCCGAGGTTGAAGTTGAAGGACGGAAAGTCGTTGGCGATCATGGAGTTCTTCCTCCCGGACGGATCCCGCGATCAGCGGGTGTACTTGATGAAAGGGGTCAGTGTTCCGATGCGGTCGTAGAGCGTGCGCGCGGTCGTGTTGAAATGCTGGGTCATCCAGTAGACCCCGGCCGCGTCGGCCTCATCGGCAGCGCGATAGACCGCTTCGATCAGCTTGCGGCCCACGCCCCGGCCGCGCACCTGCGGGGCCGCATAGAGGTCCTGCAGGTAGCAGACCGGAGCGATGGTCCAGCAGGATCTGTGAAAGATGTAATGCACCAGACCGACCGGCCGCCCCGTCTCGTCCACGGTGCAAAAGCCATGGGGATCCTCGCCCGGGGTCATCAGCCGCGACCAGGTGCTGTCATAGACCTCCTGCGGTCGCTCGGTCTCGTGGAAGGCCAGATAGGCCCGCCAGAGCTCCGCCCAGGCGTCCCGGTCGGCGGCCTCAAGGGCACGAACGGCAATCTCGTTCATCATGTCAGTCCTTCATTCCGGGCAGGCAGATCAGGGTGAAGAGCCCGGTCGCCACATGCACCTCGCCGGTCTCGTCGATGCCATAAACGTCGCTTTGACAGATCGTCAGCGTGCGGCCCGGCTTGATGACCCGGCCGCGCGCGACCAGCGTCGCCTGTCGGGCCGGGTTCAGGAGATTGATCTTGTATTCGCTCGTCAAAACCCCGGTCTCGGCCGGAAAGAGTGTCATGGCCGCATATCCGGCGGCCGAATCCGCGATGGAGGACGTGGCGCCGGCATGGAAGAACCCGTGCTGCTGGGTCAGGTCCGGCGTCATGCGCAGCGTGATGTCCACCGCGCCCGGCGCGACATGGCTCATCTCGGCGCCCAGGTGCCTCATGAAGGCCTGACGGGCGAAACTCGCCTCGACGCGGGCCCGCCACTTGGAATCGCGGGGCGCGGGCGCGGTCATCGCGCGCCCCTTGCGCCGCCGGCACCCGATGCGTCGGCCTCGCCGTCCGAGAACAGGTCCTGCTGGGGCCCGAGTTCGGACAGACGCGCCCGGCACCCGCTTTCCACCTCGTTCAGCTCCGACAGCGTCAGGTCGATGTCCTGGCGCTTGGCGAGCAACTCGTCGCGCCGGCTCTCGATGCGCTGGAGGAGAAGCTGCAACTGTCCCGCCTCCCCCCTGGGCTTGTCGTACATGGTGATGATGTCGCGGATCTCGGCGAGCGAGAAACCGAGCCGCTTGCCGCGCAGGATCAGCTTGAGCCGCGTGCGATCGCCCGGGCGATAGAGGCGCTGACGCCCGCGCCGCTGCGGCTTGAGGAACCCTTCGGCCTCGTAGAAGCGCAGCGTGCGGGTCGTCACGCCGAATTCCTGGGTGAGCTGGGTGATCGTGTAGTAGGGTTGCATGGTGCCTCCACCGCAAAGGCTGCCTTACCCTTACGTTCCAGTCAATCAGTCTGTTATTCAGTCAATTATTCAATAGATTACATACCTTCAAGAATCGAAGGATGGCGCGATCTCGAAGAAACGGCGACGCACGGGGTCCGCAATCGCCCGGCTGGCGCCATCAACCCGCCGCGATATCATGGCAGATGTCAGCCTTCGGCCGCGCCCGCACACCGCCGGAAATTCCTGCCGGAAGCGCCTGCGCCCCCGGCGCCCATCCGGGCCGGCGCGATGAAACGCGGAGGGATGAAACGCCGGGGCTCGGCCCGTTGACTTGGCGCGTCGATCTGGCGCGTTAACCCGGCGCGTTGAAACGTCCGCTGAAAGGGAGAGCCCTCATGTCGTCCGCACATCACCGTCTTTCCCTCCTTCGCGCCACGGCCGCCGGGTGTCTCGCGGGCGCGGTGCTCCTGGCCTCCGCCCCCGCCGACGCCGCCCGGCCGGACCTGCGGCGCATGAGCTGCGCGCAGGCGCAGGCGCTGGTGCTGCAACGCGGCGCGGTGGTGATGACCACCGGGCAATACACCTATCAGCGCTTTGTCGCCGGCCCGCGCTGGTGCGACCGCTGGGAAGTCGTGCGCCCGGAGGTGGCGCGCACCCGCGACACGGACCGCTGCGTGGTCGGCTACATCTGCGAGGTGCCGCTGTTTCGCCCCTTCGAACGGGATTGAGACGCGGGGTCCGAAAGCCCCCGGCGGCGCGACGCGAGACGCCAGCACTGCCCCTGCCCCTGCCCCTGCCCGTCCCATGAACCTGCTCGCGATTTGACCGCCTTGCTCCAGACGCTAAGCTGAGAGGCGACGCTTTCCGGCCGTCGTCCGGGGCCGGCCTGCCGAAAAACCGGTCAGCCCCTGACGTTTTTTCGGACTTGGGTGCGGACGGTCGCCTTGCCACCATGCGGTGATGGCGCAACCGGAGTACGGGCGAGGCGGAGAGGGAGGAGCAATGTCCGAGATCGAGCCGTTCAACGAGATGCTCGCCCCCGACGGATCGACCCGCGCGCCCTATCGCGGGCTGAGCGCGTGGCTCGAGCGCATGACGCCGGCGGAGATGCGGCGCAAGTCGCGCGACGCGGAAATGCTGTTCCGCCGCCTCGGCATCACCTTCGCCGTCTATGGCACCGACGCGGCGACCGAGCGGCTGATCCCCTTCGACATGGTGCCGCGCGTGCTTTCGGCGAGCGAATGGCGCCGCCTGTCGGCCGGCATCGACCAGCGCGTGCGCGCGCTCAACGCCTTTTTGCACGACATCTATCACCGTCAGGAGATCGTGCGCGCCGGCCGCATTCCGGCGGAGCTGATCCTGCAGAACGATGCCTTCCTGCCGGAGATGATCGGCTTCACCCCGCCCCGGCGGGTCTATGCCCATATCATCGGCACCGATCTGGTGCGCGTCGGCGAGGACGAGTTCTACGTCCTGGAGGACAACACCCGCACGCCGTCCGGCGTCTCCTACATGCTGGAGAACCGGGAAACGATGATGCGCATGTTCCCCGAGCTCTTCCAGGCGAACCGGGTCGCGCCGATCGAGCATTATCCCGATCTGCTGCGCGAGACGCTGGAGAGCGTCGCGCCGGAAAGCTGCGAGGCGTCGAAGCCCACCGTCTGCGTGCTGACGCCGGGGATCTTCAACTCCGCCTATTTCGAACACGCCTTCCTGGCCGACAGCATGGGCGTGGAATTGTGCGAGGCGCGCGATCTCTTCGTCGAGGACGGCAAGGTGTGGATGCGCACGACCACGGCGCCGGAGCGGGTTCACGTCATCTACCGGCGGATCGACGACGCCTTTCTCGATCCGCTTTCCTTCCGGCCCGACAGCATGCTCGGCGTGCCCGGCCTCTTCGACGCCTATCGCGCGGGACACGTCACCATCTGCAACGCGCCGGGCACCGGGATTGCCGACGACAAGGCGATCTACGCCTATGTGCCCGATATCATCGAGTTCTACACGGGCCAGAAACCGATCCTGAAGAACGTGCCGACCTGGAATTGCGCGCGCGCCGAGGATCTCGCCCATGTGCTCGACCGGCTGGACGAGCTGGTCGTCAAGGAGGTGCACGGCTCGGGCGGCTACGGCATGCTGATCGGCCCGACCGCCTCCAAACGCGAACTGGCGGATTTCAAACGGCGGCTGAAGGCCAATCCCGGCAACTACATCGCCCAGCCGACCCTGTCGCTGTCGGCCTGCCCGACGCATGTCGCCTCGGGTCTGGCGCCGCGCCATGTCGACCTGCGCCCCTATGTGCTGGTGGGCGACAAGGTGCGCATCACGCCGGGCGGGCTGACGCGGGTCGCCCTCAAGAAGGGCTCGCTCGTCGTCAACTCCAGCCAGGGCGGCGGCACCAAGGACACCTGGGTACTGGAGGACTGACCGCATCATGCTCGGCCGTACCGCCGCCTCGCTCTACTGGACGTCGCGCTACAACGAACGCGCGGAAAACATGGCACGCCTGCTCGAGGTCGGCTATCGCATCGCCATGACACCGCGCCTCGGCCAGGACAGCGCCGACGACTGGCACTCGACGCTGGCCAGCGCCGGCTGCGACGGCGCCTTCTTCTCCCGCCACGAGCAGGTCTCGCAGCGCGCGGTCGTCCACCACATGCTGTTCGACAAGGACAATCCCTCGTCGGTGCGCGCCTGCCTGGAGGCGGCGCGCAACAACGCCCGCTCGGTGCGCACCGCCATCACCGGCGAGATGTGGGAGAGCATCAACACCACCTATCTGGAATTCATGGACGTGCGCCCGCAGGCGATGACCGACAACCGCCTGCCGGACTTCCTCAACTGGATCAAGCAGCGCTCCATGCTGTTTCGCGGCGCGACGCTGGGCACCTTGATGCGCGACGAGGGCTACCACTTCAGCCAGTTCGGGACCTTCATCGAGCGCTCCGACAACACCGCCCGCATCCTCGATGTGAAATACTGGATCCTGCTGCCCGACAACGAGACGATCGGCGGCGATCTCGACCGCTATCAATGGACCACGATCCTGCGCTCCGTCTCAGCCCACCGCAGCTACCGCCACGCCTATCGCGACGCGCAGGTCCGTCCCTTCAACGTCGCCGAGTTCCTGATCCTGCGCAAGGAGATGCCCCGCTCGCTGGCCTATTGCTACGACTGGATCGCCGACAGCGCCGAGGCGCTCGCCCAGCGCTACGGCGAGCGACCGCTCAGCTGCGACATGGCCGTCAAGACGCGGCAACTGGTGGCCGAGGGCACCATGGACGCCATTTTCAAGGGCGGCCTGCACGAGTTTCTCACCGACATGATCGCGCGCAACAACGCATTGTCGACTCAGCTCGCGGCCGACTATCACTTCGCCTGACGCGCGAGCGACCGCGGGCCCCGCCCGCCGTGCCGCGCGCGCCCGTCCCGGAGATCGTGAAGCCATGCGCCTCGTCGTCAAGCACGTCACCCGCTACGCCTATGCGCATCCGATTGCGCATATGGTCCAGCAATTGCGCCTGACGCCGCAGTCCGGCCCGGGCCAGACCGTCGTCTCCTGGAAGATCGCGGCCGATGGCTACGGCTCGGCCGCGCATTACGTCGACGCCTACGGCAATGTGGTCGATCTGGTCAGCCATCGTCAGGCGCTGGACGCAATCGAGATCGCGGTCGAGGGCATCGTGGAAACCGAGGAGCGCTCCGGCATCTTCGGCGATCCGCCCTGCCCGGCTCCGGATCTCGTGTTCCTGCGCCAGACGCCGCTCACCCGGGCGAATGCCGCCATCCGTCGCCTTGGAACGCTCGCCGCGCAGGACGATCCGATTGCCGGCTTTCACGAGTTGATGCACGCCATCCGCGACAAGGTCGGCTACCAGACCGGCGTCACCGAGGTGCACACCTCGGCGACCGAAGCGCTCGCCGCCGGCATGGGCGTGTGTCAGGACCATGCGCATATCTTCATCGGCGCGGCGCGGTCGATCGGCGTGCCGGCGCGGTACGTGTCGGGCTACATGCTGCTCGCCGACGCGCAGGACTCCGAGGCCCATCACGCCTGGGCGGAGGTGAAACTGCCGGGGCTCGGCTGGGTCGGCTTCGACGTGTCGAACGGCATGTGCCCGACCGATCGCTATATTCGCCTGACCACAGGGCTCGACGCGCGCTCCGCCGCGCCGATCCGGGGCGTGCGTGGCGGCGGCGGCCCGGACGAGACAATGCGCGTGGACGTGTCCGTGCTTCAGGACGCACAGCAGGTCCAGCAATGACCGGATCGCGCGACGACGGGATTGCGCGACGCACCCGGTCCCGGTCAAACTCACGCCATGTCCGGCCGCAGCGTCGCTGAGTCGCGGCGGCGCGGACATGCCGGCGTGCCCGTCCCGTGCCCCACTGTGCGTCTCACTTCGCGTTTCGCTGTGCGCCCAACCTTGTGCCTCGGCTGTATGCCTCTACCGTATGATGGTGCCCCATGACCTATTGCGTCGGTCTGAAGCTCGACCGCGGCCTCGTGATGGCCGCCGACACCCGAACCAACGCGGGGCTCGACAACATCGCCACCTTCAAGAAGCTGCATGTCTGGGAAAAGCCGGGCGAGCGCGTGCTGTGCCTGTTGAGCGCCGGCAATCTGGCGGTCACGCAGTCGGTTGTGAGCCTGCTCACCGAGCGCGCCGCCTATGCGGACGCCGCCGGTAATGCGGCCACTGACGCGGCGCCGACCCTGCACACCGCCGAGACGATGTTTCAGGCCGCCCGCGTGGTCGGCGGCGCGGTGCGCGAGGTGCGCGGCATCGACGGCGATGCGCTGGCCGCCAATTCGGAGAACTTCAGCGTCACCTTCCTGCTCGGCGGGCAGATCAAGGGCGAACCGCCGCGCCTCTTCCAGATCTACGCCGCCGGCAACTTCATCGAGGCCTCCGACGACACGCCGTTCCTGCAGATCGGCGAGCACAAATACGGCAAGCCGATCCTCGACCGCGTGCTCCAGCACGACATGCGCCTCGGTCAGGCGGCGAAGCTGGTGCTGCTGTCGTTCAACTCCACGCTGCGCTCGAACCTGTCGGTCGGCATGCCCATCGACCTGCTGCTCTACAACACCGACAGTTTCACCGCGAAGCGCCAGGCCCGCATCGCCGAGGACGACAGCTATTTCGCGGACCTGTCGCGGATGTGGTCGGAGAAGCTGCGCGACGCCGTGGCCGACATCCCCGACTTCGAGATCTGAGCCCGGCGTGCGATCCGACCCTGCGCTCAGGACGTCCCGCGTACCTGCGCGGCCGCGGCCTCCGCAAGCGCCTCGGCCAGTTCCTGCTTGTTGGCCTCGCCGACATGGGCATCGCTGGGATTGTCGCCGAAGAACGGCTCGGTGAGAGCGGAGGGAATGTCGAGCGCCGAGACGCTGGCATAGCCGCGATCCCCCCGGTCCCGCTCCTTCAGTCCGCGATCGTGAAGCCTGAGCGCACCAAGCATCGCATCCTGCAGGCGTTGGGCCCACGCCTTCGACCCCGCATTGCGGTCGGCGTCATAGAGCGTTTCCGTGCCATGCGCGGCGCCGTTGAAGGAATTGAAATGCAACTCCATGACGCAGCTCGCACCCCACTTCGCAACCTGTCTGTAGGCGCCGCTGATGCCGATACCGTCGCGATAGAAGATCTTGCTCTGCACCCCACGCGCCATGCAGGCCCGATGGACCATCGTGGCCAGGTCCTTGTTCCAGGGGTACTCGCTGCCGTGGATCGGCGCCCCCGCGGAGGCACCCGGACTGTTTTTCGTGTGCCCGACGACGATGGCCACCGCCGGGCCCGTCGCGCGCGCCACGATCTCCTTTTCCGCGTCGAGGCCGGCTCGCGCCCCGATCAGAACTTCCTCCAGATCGTTCAGCCGCTCCCGTTCCGCGCGGACGACCTGATAGTCTTCGTAGGAAATCTCGTCCCCCGCAAGAATGCGGCGTTCGACCTCGTCAAGACCTGCCATTCCATGCCCCCCTCCAGACTGCGATGCAATCATATGTCGAGGACTGGATGCTCACAACAATTACGACAATAGAGACTGCGCCGCACTCACGCGGCGCCGAGGCTCACGCCTCGGCGAGGATCACCGCCGCAGCGTCCAGATCCCGCCGGCGCAGGGTGCGCACGCGTTCGGCCTCCGCATCGAGACCCCATTGCTCGATGTTCCAGTCCTCGTCCACATGCGCGGCCGCCCACACGGCATCGGCGTCGCGCGCGCCCTCCATCAGCGCCAGCGCCAGCAGCGCGGAACCGGTGAGCGTGGTCGTCACATGCAGCGCCGCCAGCCGCAACGCCGGCAGACCGTCGAGCGCGGCGCGAACCCTTGCGATCACCCCGGCATCCTGGGTCACCGGCATGATGCCTTCCGCCAGCCGGAAGCGGCCCTGAAAGCGCGTTTCCGCCCAGCCGATCACCGGGTCCCACAGCGCGGTCTGGCGGGCGACAAGGGTCTCGGGCCCGTCCGCGCGATAGACGAGCAGGTCGTTGCCGGCGAAGGCCGCCACATCGTCGGCGACCTCGTCGCGCTTGTCCGCCACCGCGTCGATGGCCACATTGGCGATCCGCGTGAGCGGCATGGTGAGCGGGTCGATCTCGCTCTCTTGCGCCGCCCATTCGGCGGCGACCTTTTCGCCAAGCGTCGGGGTCGGCAGCACCAGCGGCGCGCGGCGCGCCGTCTTCACCGGCCGACCGTCGAGCAGGACGACGTGCCCGCCCTCGCCCGGTGCCTGCGTCACTTGCGTGTAGAAGCGCTTCGGCAGCTCGCGGCGCGACAGCACCTTCGCCCGCTCCACCGGGTCGAGCGGCCCGCCGGCCTCCAGATCGCTCAGCAGATCCCGCATCACGCACTCTCCCTCGTCCGTCCGCCATCCCAGTGCAGCATGTCGGCCAGCGCGGGCTCAAGCTCGCCGAAGCCGTCGATCAGCCGCTGCGCGCCGCCGGCCAGAAGCCGGTCGCGGTCGTGATAGCCCCAGGTCACGCCGAGCGCGGCAACGCCGGCGGCCCGCGCCATCTCCATGTCGAAACTCGTGTCGCCGATCATCACGGTGCGCGCAGGCTCCGCGCCGGTCTCCGCCATGGCCTGCAGGATCATGCCCGGATGCGGCTTCGACGGCGCATTGTCCGCCGTCTGGATCGTCACGAAGCGGTCCTGAAGCCCGTGCACCTCCTGCAGATGGCGCACGCCGCGCAGCGCCTTGCCCGTCGCCACGCCCAGAAGCACGTCCTCGCGCGCCGACAGCGCATCGAGCGCCGCGCGCGCGCCGGGATAGAGGGGATCGTGGTCGAGCCCCGCCTCGCGCCGCGCCACCTTGGAGCGGCGATAGGCGTCGGCCATCTGCGGCACCAGCGCGTGATGCACCGGCGCCACCAGACGCTGGAAGGCGATGTCGAGCGACAGCCCGACGATGGAGAGCGCCGTCTTGCGGTCGGGGAGCGGCAGCCCGACCGCCTCGAACCCCACCTGAAGGCCGTGCAGGATCGTGTCCTGACTGTCGACCAGCGTCCCGTCGCAATCGAAAATGACCAGATACAGGGCTCAATCCTCCGGTTCGTCGGTCTCGGGATCGTATTGGGCGGCGTCGAAGCCGAGCAGGTTCCAGCTCTGCTGCATGTGCGGCGGCAGCGGCGCGGAGACGTCGATCCGGCCCTTGCCGGAGGGATGCGGGATCACGATCCGCCGGGCGTGGAGATGCAGCTTGTTTTGCACGCCGCCGGGCAGTTCCCAGTTTTCGACGTTGAAGTATTTCGGATCGCCGACGATCGGATGGCCGATGTGGGCGCCATGCGCGCGCAGCTGGTGCGTGCGCCCGGTGATCGGGCGCAGCGAGACCCAGGAGACCTTCGTGGCCGCCGTGTCCACGACGGAATAGAGCGAGACGGAATGCTGCGCCTCGTCCTCGCCGTGGCGGGCGATGCGCATGCGCTCCTGCCCCTCGTCGCGGACGAGATAGGTCGAGATGCGGCCCTGCCGGGGCTTCGGCACGCCGGCAAGCAGCGCCCAGTAGATCTTGCGGGTCTGGCGGGCGCGGAACGACTTGGACATCTCCTGCGCGGCCTTGCGCGTCTTGGCGAGCAGCAGGATGCCGGAGGTTTCCCGGTCCAGCCGGTGCACCAGGCGCGGCTTGTTGCCCTTGGCGTCGCGAAACGCCTCCAGCATGCCGTCGAGATGGCGCGTCAGGCCGGAGCCGCCCTGCACCGCGAGCCCCGCCGGCTTGTTGAGCACCATGACCTCGCGGTCCTCGTAGAGCACCATGGCCTCGACCGCCTCGCGATCCCCGTCGACGAGCTTGCGGGACTTCGGCTTGGCGTTGGCCGCATCCTTCGCCGGCACCTTCGCATCGACCTGCATCGGGGGCACGCGGACCACCTGGCCCGTGGCGACGCGCGTGGCCGTGTCGGCGCGCTTGCCGTCGAGCCGCACCTGGCCGGTGCGCAGCAGCTTCTGCAGATGGCCGAAGCCGAGGCCCGGATAGCGGCTCTTGAACCAGCGGTCGAGGCGCATGCCGGCCTCGTCCGCGGTGACGGTGACGTGTTCGATCCCGGCCATTGGGTATCCTGGAATGAGGGTGTCCTGAAATGCTCCCCGCGGGCGCATCGACGCGACCATCTGCGCGGCCGGCCCGCCGCACGGACCATTCGCGCCCTCAGTAATCCGCGTCACGCGCAAGAGCAAGCATTGCCGCCATCCCCGCGCGCTCTCCGCTCAGGCAAAGAGGCTGCGCGCCAGCCAAAGCCCGGCGCCGAGCGCGGCCAGCGCCCCCAGCACGGAGAGCGCCACATAGAAGAGCGCGACGGCCGCCGCGCCGCGTTCCCACAGAAGCACCGCATCGAGCGAGAAGGCGGAGAAGGTGGTGAACCCGCCGAGCACGCCGGTGGCGAGGAACAGCCGCAGCCCCTGCCCGCTGCCGGCATCCGCCGTGCGCGCCACCAGCCAGCCGATCAAGAGGCCCATCAGCAGCGAGCCGGCAATGTTGACGAGGAGCGTCCCGGCGGGAAAGCCCGGTCCCACCACACGCAGGGCCGCGAGATTGACCAGATGGCGGGCGGCGGCGCCCAGCGCGCCCCCGGCCGCGACGAGAAGCAGATGCATCATGCCCCGGCCTCTCCCGGGAAGTTGGGCCAGAGCGGCGGGGCGGCGAATTCCACCACATTGCCGTCCGGGTCCTCCACATAAAGGCTCGTCCCCCCGGCGGGCCAGGTGACCTCGCTGGTGATCGCCACGCCGCACGCGCCGAGATGGGCCCGCCAGGCCTCAAGGTGCTCCGGCGCGATCTTGAAGGAAAAATGGCTCGGCCCCTCGCTGTGGTGGCCCGGCACCACGCCGCCCCCGGTCGGCACGTCGTCGCGCGTCGCGCCTCTCAGGAAGACCAGCAGCGTCTCGCCGGGGGCGGCGTCATAGGCGAAGAGCCGGTCGCCGGCGACCATGCGCTCAAGCCCGACGATCCCGTGATAGAAGGCATGCGCCCGCGCCAGATCGTCGACATAGACGGCGGTTTCCAGAATACCGGCCAGCGGCGGTGCGGGGGACATGGCGTGTCCTTTCGTGTCTGACGCCCGTCGCGGCGCGGCTTCCTGGAGCATTTCTCCTGTGTGCAGGCTCACTCGGAATGCTCCATGTCTTTGTTTTCACGCAATTTCGCGAGCGCAATAGTCTCCAACTCTTGCTGAAATTGCTCTAGAGCGGGAGGCCGAACCAGAGCGCCGCGATCCACAGGAACGCGAAGAAGCCGACCACGTCGGTGACGGTGGTGACGAAGACGCTGGAGGCGATCGCCGGATCGACGTCGAGTTTCTCCAGCACCACCGGAATGAGCAGGCCGGACAGGCCGGCGAAGATCATGTTGACGACGATGGCGAGCGCGATGACGATCCCGAGCCCCGCGCTGGAAAACCACAGCGTCGCGGCGATGCCGATGAGGATGGCGAGTGCGATGCCGTTCAGCAGGCTGACCAGCACCTCGCGGCGCAGCACCCGCCAGATGTTGCGCGCGTCCAACTCCTGCGTGGCCAGCGCGCGCACCGCGACCGTCATGGTCTGGGTGCCGGCGTTGCCGCCCATGGAGGCGACGATGGGCATCAGGACGGCGAGCGCCACCATCGCCTCGATGGTGTTTTCGAACAGCGAGATGACCACCGAGGCGAGGATCGCGGTCGCCAGATTGACGACGAGCCAGACGAAGCGCGGGCGCGCCACGGCGAGCACGGCGTCGGAGATCTCCTCGTCGCCGACACCGGCCAGCGCGCGCAGATCCTCTTCCGCCTCTTCCTGGATGACGTCGACGATGTCGTCGACCATGATCATGCCGACCAGCCGGCCGGCGTCGTCCACCACGCCGGCGGAGACCAGATTGTAGCGCTCGAAGCTGCGCGCCACCTCCTCCCGATCCTCCGTCGCGGTGAAGGGGTAGACGTCCTCCTGCATGATCGCGGAAATCTTGGTGCCGCGCTTGGTGCGCAACAGCTTGTCGAGCGGAATGGTGCCGATCAGGCGAAACCCGGGATCGACCACGAAGATCTCGTGGAAGGTGTCGGGCAGATCCTCCGCCTCGCGCATGTAGTCGATGGTCTGGCCGACGCTCCAGAAGGGCGGCACCGCGATGAAATCCGTCTGCATCAGACGGCCGGCGGATTCCTCCGGATAATCGAGCGAGCGCTGCAGCTGGACCCGGTCGGAATGGGACAGCTGCTCCAGGATCGCCGCCTGCTCGCGCTCGTCCAGATCCTCCAGAATATAGACGGCGTCGTCGGAATCGAGTTCGCCGATGCCCTCCGCCAGCGTGTCGGCGGGCAGGGCCTCGAGGATCTTGAGGCGCACCGCCTCGTCGAGCTCGGTGAGCGTGGCGAAGTCGAATTCCTCGCCGAGCAGCGCGACGAAGGGTCCGCGCCGGTCGGCGTCAAGCGATTCGATCAGATCGGCGACATCAGCCTCGTGCAGATCGCCGACGAGCCCGATCAGCGCCGCCGTGTCGCCGGCATCCACGCCCGCCTCGACCAGCGCGCGGAAGTCGCCGGAAATGCGGCCCTCCTCGTCGCGCACCGGCGGCATCTCCAGGACAGGATCAGACGTCTCGATGTGGTCGGCCTGGGCCACGATCCCCTCCCGTGCTGCGGTGCGTCCTTGCGGGCAGCGTCGGCGTGCGCGCTGCGATACGTCGAGGTCTGCGCGACGCGCCCCGCGCCTGTCGGGTTACGTTGCGAAACGGGTGACAGCTCACTCCGACAGTCTTAGGGCAAAGTCGGAACGCCACCAACGCTCTCATGGCGGTTTCCTGTGGGCGCGCGGTGAGAAACACGCCGCTGGACACGCACCGGACATGCCACGGCCCGGCGCAGCGCATCCCTGCGCGCATGGCCGCGCGCTTACCCCCCGAACCGGCGCAGATGTCACAAAATACGCACCAGGTGCGCCTTTTTCAAGCCACCCGCGCGACCGGTCCGGGTCGACGCCGTAGCCTCTCCGGCGCCGAACACGCTCACGCCGGCTCGAAGGTCCCGGACGGGCTTGCCTGCCGGCCTTCGATCGCCTTGCGCATCCAGGCGCCGAACGCGCGGTAGGAGGCCTGGGTTTCACATTGGCGCCACAGCAGCATCAGGGTGATGCGCGGACTGCCGGCATCCGCGAAAGGCACGACGGCGATGTCGCGCAGCGGACGATTGCGCACGGACGCGGGCACGAGCCCCACCGCGCCGTTTGCCCGGATCGCATTGACCATGCTTTCCAGCGTGGCGACGTGGTGATCGAGCTGCGCCCGCCCGCCGGCCCGCGCCAGCGCGTCCGCCAGCCGGTCATGCAGAAACGGCGCATGTCCGCGGTCGAACGCCACGAGGGAGTTGTCCGCCAGCTCACCGAGCCCGACGCTGTCCAGCCGGGCGACCGGATGATCGCACCGCACCATCGCCGCCATGGGCTCGGTGTGCAGGGGTGTCGCGGCCACGCCATGCGCCCATTGGCCCTCGCCATCGCACCCGGCGGCAAATGCCAGATCCAGATCGCCGGACAGTACCGCCCGATCGGGACGCATGCCGCCCAGGTCGACCGGCTCGAGCAGGCGCCCGGCAAAAAGATGCGCGCAGGTGTCGAGACCGAGGGGCTCGATCAACGCATAGACATATTCCAGGATGCCGATCCGGATGCGCCGCCGACCGCTCGTCAGCTCGCGCACGGACTGCAGCGCGGCATCGAGGTCGGCCAGGATATGTCGCGCCCGCCCCGCGAGTTCCGCCCCGGCCGGGGTGAGTTCCACCCGCCCCTGTTCGCGGGCCACCAGAGCGATGCCCGCGACCTCCTCCAACCGGCGGATGCTGCGCGAGAACGGCGGCTGCGAAATGCCGCAGAACGCCGCCGCACGGGTGAAGTTGCGCAAGTCGTCAAGCGCGACGAGCTGGCGCAGTTGCTCGACAGTCGGACGCATCGCTCAGTCCCCTCCCCGGTATGGCGATATACCCAAAGGGTATTTCCGTCCCGCTTTGTCCGACAATAGCCTTTGCTGTGAGCGATGAAAAAACACGCTCCATCAACGACTTGAATAAAGCGGAGGAAATCATGAACAGCTATGTGCCGCAGAAAATGACGGAAATCCCGGCCGCGCCGACACAGCATCAATATTTCGAGGACGGCTCGACGCTGGTGCGGGCGGAGCACATTCCCTGGACCGAATGGGCTCTGCCGGGCACCGAGTTCAAGCTGCTCGATTATGACCGCAACCGCTCCTACAGCGTCATCCTGCTGCGCATCTCGCCCGACGCACCGGCGGTGCGGCACAAGCACATGGGCGCGGCGAACGCCTTCATTCTCGAAGGCGGCTTTTCCTACGAACACGGCACGATCCGCGCCGGGCAGTTCATGGTCGAGGCGGGCGGCGTGTCCCATACGCCGCAGATTCATCCCGACGGCTGCACGCTGCTCGGCTTCATGTATGGCGCCGTCGTGGGGCTCAACGAGGACGATTCCATCGCCGGTCTGGTGGACGTCGACTGGATGATCGACCAGGTGCGCGAAAACAATGCCTTCGCGCATCTGGAAGACGTGCCGCGCACCTGACACGCCCCTCTCCACCAACGACGGGATCCATCATGAGACTGACAGGAAAGGTCGCGCTGATCACCGGCGCGGCGAACGGGATCGGTCGCGCCAGCGCCGGGCTTTTCGCCCGGGAAGGCGCGCATGTCATCGCCTCCGACCTCGACGCATCGGCCCTTGCGCCCGTGTGTCGGGAGATCGAGGCGGCCGGCGGCGCCGTGCGCGCCATTCCCTGCGATGTCGCGCAGGAGGCGCAGGTCGCGGCCCTGTTTCGCGACATCCGCGAGCGCGAGGGCCGGCTGGACATTCTCTATACGAATGCCGGCATCTCGGGCGCAATCGGCGGCATCGCCGCGCAGACGCGCGAGGACTGGGAGCGGGTGTTCCGCGTGAATGTCGATGGCACGTGGCTGTGCTGCCGCGAAGCGGTCGCCCTGATGCCGGAGAGCGGCGGCGCCATCGTGACCCAGGCGTCCATCGCCGCTCTCATGGGCGGCGGACCTCCGGGCGCGGGCCCCGTCGCCGGCTATACCGCCGCCAAGGCCGCCGTGGTCGGCCTGACGCGCGCGATCGCCTATGAGTACGGGCACCGCAACATCCGCTGCAACGCCGTCCTGCCGGGCTCCATCGAGACCGCCATGACGCAGCCGCTGATGTCTTCCCGGACCTATGTCGAGGGCGTGACGCGCGCCACACCGCTCGCCCGCTTCGGCAAGCCGGAGGAGGTCGCGGCCGCGGCGCTCTTCCTCGCGAGCGACGAAGCGAGTTTCGTCAGCGGCGAAACCCTGGTCGTCGACGGCGGTTTTATCGTGGCGCAGGGCCCGGTCTATCCCCAGGCCGCATTGTGAGGCAGCGCGCGGGGCGCACCCCGCCCCGCGCGCAGCACTCTTCGAAACCCGAATATCTGACAAACAACAAAAAACCCGGCTCGAAGGCCGGGTTTTTGGTGCGGTCGAGAAGACTCGAACTTCCACGGGTTTTACCCCACAGCGACCTCAACGCTGCGCGTCTACCAATTCCGCCACGACCGCTCGTGGGTGACAGCGCCAGCGCGCTGCGGAGCCTTCGTCTAGCAAATCGGATTCTGCGGTGCAAGCGAATTGCGGCGGGATATTCACATGCTTGTGCATCGGGCGCGCGAGGACGCGACCGGCGCGGCTTTAGACCGGACCGTCGGTGCGCATGGGGCGCATTTCCGGCGGGCGCACCAGCACCTCGGTCACCGACACGCCGATGCGTTCGCCCTGCAGGACGACCTGGCCGCGCGCGATGGGGATGTTGTTGGCGAGGATCTTCACGTCGTCCTCCTCGCGCGCCATCAGCTCGATCACCGCGCCGCGGCCCATGCGCAGCAGCTGGTGAATCGGCATTTCCGCCGTGCCCAGAACCACGGAGATGTCGATGGAGATATTGTCGAAGATACCCATTGCGTGCACGGTCCCGATCGAGGATGGCAATCCCGGCGCGTTTTCGTCTATACCGGCGCGACACCCGGCGCCGGCCGCAAGGCGCGATCCGCGCCCGCTGACAGGACGACCATCGCCGGGCTGTGGTTAACAAAGCCCTAACGGACTTGCAAAATGACACAGCGCGCCGACATCGCCCGCGACTTCCTGCCCGCGCCCGACAGCCCGCCGGTCGAATGGGCGGTGAGCGACGCGCCCGTCCCCTATGAGGTGGCGCTGGCCGAAATGGACCGCCGCGTCGCCGGAATCGCCGACGGCACCATGGCCGAGCGCGTCTGGCTGCTGGAGCATCCGCCGCTCTACACCGCCGGCACCAGCGCCGACCCCGCCGACCTGATCGCGCCGGACCGCTTTCCCGTCCACCGCACCGGGCGCGGCGGGCAATACACCTATCACGGCCCGGGTCAGCGCGTGGTGTACGTCATGCTTGATCTGAAGCGCCGGACGCCGGACGTGCGCGCCTTCGTGGCCGCGCTGGAGGACTGGCTGATCGCCGCCCTGTGGGAGCATCACGTGCGCGGCGAGCGGCGCGAGGATCGCGTCGGGGTCTGGGTACGCCGGCCGGACAAGGGGGCGGAGGTCGAGGACAAGATCGCCGCCATCGGCATCCGCATGCGCAAGTGGGTGAGTTTTCACGGGCTGGCGCTCAACGTCGACCCGGATCTGGAGCATTTCACCGGCATCGTCCCCTGCGGCGTGACGCAGCACGGCGTGACAAGCCTTGTCGATCTGGGGCTGCCGGTGACGCTTCCCGACGTCGATCTGGTGCTCAAGCGCACTTTCGAGGCGCGCTTCGGCGCGACCACTCCGGTCGCGGCCCCGAGCCTGACCTGAGGCCCGCCCGGCGTCCCCCGCCCCCGGCCCGACGCAGCCACCGGCGCAGCCTTGCACGGGCGCGCGGCCAGCGGCTATCTTTCCGCAAGGGAATCTATCGAGGAAACGGTGTGCGCGATTCGGTCGGCCTCGACGGCATGCGTCTGCGATGCGCGGCGAAACCGCGGAACATGCCACGCGCGGCGCGGAGGCTTTCCCCCATCGTCCTCACATTCCTATTCGCGGGGATCCTTTTCGCGGGGCTTTCCCTCTTTCCGGTCGCTCCATCTCCCGCGCGCGCCGAAAGCGACTTCGTGGCGAGCGAGTGGCGCTACGAGGAACGCGCGGGCGTGCCGCGCTTCTGGATCGAGAGCAAGCGCGGCGCGTCCTTCGCGGTCTGGTGTCAGGATCGGGGGCGCGGGCCCAGAGCCGTGATCGACATCGACATCGACGCGAAGCCGGCCCCGGCCGATCAGCTCGTGCGCATCGTGATCGACAGGTCGATGATCAAGCTGCGCGCCGACGCGCATGGGTTCATCCGCACGAATTGCCTCACCTGCGCCGATCAGGCGGTCTGGCTCTGGGAGAAGATGCGCTTCGGCCGCTTCATGCAGGTGCTGTTCGACGACGGTCGCTATGCCGGCTTCCGCCTGACGGGCCTGCGCGACATCTCCGGCACGCAGGTCTGCACCCGCCGCTGAGCTCGCCAGCCGCTCCCACCACAGCCGGCGGGCTGTGCACGCGGCCAGGCTTAAACACCGGCGGGCTGTGCACGCGGCAAGCATCAAAGCCGGCGGGCTGTGCACGCGGCAAGCATCAAAGCCGGCGGGGCTATGCACGCGGCCACGCAAAAACGCCGACGGGCTCCGCACGCGGCAAGCATCAAAGCCGACGGGCTCCGCACGCGGCAAGCATCAAAGCCGACGGGCTCCGCACGCGGCAAGGCATCAAAGCCGACGGGCTGTGCACGCGGCAAGGCATCAAAGCCGGCGGGCTCCGCACGCGGCCAGGCTTAAACAGCGACCGGCTCGGCACACGGTCGCGAAAAAAGCAATTGTGTTGCGGACGCCCCCGGCGGCCTGCTAGAGCACCGCCCTGCAAGGCTCATTCTCCCCTTCCCCAACGGCGGACCCGACGACGCATGGATGCCATCCATCTCGAAGACCTCGCGTTCTACGCCTATCACGGCGTCCACGCCGAGGAAGCCCGCCTCGGGCAGCGCTTTCATGTCGATCTAACGTGCTGGATCGATCTCACCGCCGTGTCCCGGTCGGATCGCTATCAGGACACGGTGTGTTACGGCACGCTGGTGGAAACGGTCGAGAAAGCGGTCACGACGGCCCGCTTCCAGCTGATCGAGCGGCTCGGCGGGGCCATCGCCGAGGCCGTGCTGGACGTCGACGCCCGCATCGCCAGGGTGCGCGTGCGGGTGCACAAGCCCGGCGCGCCGCTGCCGATCGCCAGCGGACGGGTCAGCATCGAACTCACCCGGACGCGCGGGCCCGATCCGGCGGCGGCGTAGCCGCCGCGCCAGCCTCCCCGACACCAGTCTCGGCCTGCGCGCCGAGCACCCGCTCGACCTCCGCCGCAAGCGCCGGCACCAGCTCCGGATCGGCGGCGAGGCGCCCGCGCTCCTCGTCCAGGATCGCCTCGAAGACCCGGCGCCGCGCGGCGCGCACCGCCGCGCGATCCGGGCGCACCACCTCGCCGGCGGCCGCCAGCGACAGACTCATCAGCCGGTCGGCGGCGGTGAGCCGACCCCACAGGTAGTCGTGCTCGCGCCAGCGCCGGTTGAAGAAGGCGCCGAAGGCGTTGAGGCTCGCCCCCTTCAGCCGCACGCCCCCGGGGCGCAGCGTGTTGGCGTCCGCCGGGCTGATGCGGTCCACCTTGATCTCGTTGTATTCGGCGATCACCGTACCGCGCAGGACGGGCAGCGTCACCAGATCGTAGAAGGCGAAGCCGACGTAGCCGCCGACGAGCGCGAGCCGCAGCGGCTCGGGCAGATAGTTGAGCACCATCACCGAGAAGACGTCGTCGGCGAGCCGGTCGAGCTCGGCAAGCCCCATGGCCTGCGACAACGCGTCGATGAGGCGCCCTGTCGCCCGCGTGTCGTCGGGCGGAGACGACAGGAGGGCCGCGAGCGCTTGGTCGATCTCCGCGCCATAGGCCTCCGGCGTCCAGCGGGTGAGCAGCCGGTCGATCTGCTCGTAGAGCGTCGACTTGAGGTCGTCCATGTCGGCGGCACGCACCGCGACCTGTTCCGGCGAGGCCCGGTAGAGCCGGTTGAGACGGCGGATCACGAATCGCAACCGCCGCACCCGGTAATCGACGTCGAGGCCGCGCAGCAGGCGCAGGAGCGGTTCGCTCGTACCGCTCGCGGCCCCCGCGTCGTCCCGGGCCTCGGCGATCCAGGCCTCGAAGCGCGCGGCGAAGGCTTGCGCGCTCGCGGGCGTCGACCCGCGTTGCGAAATCGCGGCGCACAATTGCCCCAGCCGCTCCACCAGACCGGACAGTTTCAGGCTCTGATAGCCGCGCGCCGCATAGCCGGCGGAGACATGCGCCCGCTCGTTGGCCATCGCCCGGCAGCGCGTCAGCTCCTGCACGGTCATCGGCCGCGCGTCGTCGGGGCGCAGGATCGCGCGCACCTCGCGCTCGACGATGGGCTCGGCCCCGCCGATCACATCGGCGATGCGCCGGATTTCGCGATTGTACTCGGCGACCTGTTCCAGCGCGTCGCCGATCGGTTCGTTGCGCGGAATATGCGCGAGCGAGGACAGGATGACGCGGAAGAACCCGGGCAGCGCGGCTTGCGCCGGTTGAGCGGCGGGGGACCGGACGGACGGGAGGTGAGCGGACGGCGGCACGCCGTCACGTGCTGTATCCGGGGCGCGGCCGGCCCGGGCCGCCTCCTCGGGCGTCGGGTCGACATAGACGATGCGGCGCACCACCTCGCGCCCCGCCGCGCGTCCGGCAATCGCGTCGAGCAGCGGCTGGAACGGCTTGTTCATCACCACGCTGCCGTCCACCAGAACGCGGGCCTCGCCCGCCTCCACGGAGCCGAAGGCGCGCCGGCAGAAGGTGTCGCGATGCGTCCATGTCTCCCCGCGCATCGCCAGCACGCGGTCCATCTCGCCGACCGTCATCGGCGGAAAGGCGCCGGGAAAGGCGGAGGTCGCGCGGGCGGCGAAGACGAGGTCGGGAATGCGCTCCGCATCGAGGTCGGAGCGCAGCGTGCCGTCGCCGGGCGCCTGGGCGCGGTAGCGCAGGATCAGGCGATGCTCGGTCTCCTCCACCTCGCCCGGCGCGCTGATCGCGAAGCGCCGCCGCGCGCCGAAAAAATCGGTCATGGTGACGAAGAGATCGAGCGCCTGCCCCTGGGGCACGAGGCTCGCCGGCTCGCTTTCCCGCGCGCCGGCCCGCGTCATCGACCGGCAGGCGTCCAGCATCCAGCCGACATAACGCTCGCCGGAAAAGGGCGGCGTGAACCAACGCGACTGCATGAACTGCCGCAGCTTTGTCCGCGCCTCGCCGTCGTCCAGCTCCGCCTTGAGCGCGATGGAAACGAGCCGGTCGAGCACCGGCGCGATGGAGCCCTTCAGGTAGCGCGTCAGGCCGACCGGATCGTTGGCGAGCCGGGTGACGTCGGCGTTTTCCAGCCACAGGTCGCGATGGCTGTCGAGCGGCAGATTATGCGCCAGCGCGCGGGCCAGCATCACCCCGTTGACCCCGCCGGCCGACGCGCCCGAAATCACGTCGACGACGACGCGCAGATCGAGCGTCGGGGCGAAGAGCTCGAGAAACTCCTCATAGGCGACGACGCTGTCTTCCGCGCGCAGGCCCGCCCCGCCGAGCCCCCGCGCCTCCCGCCGCCGCGACGCGCGCACGAGGTTGAGAAACTCGCGGGTGATCCCGTGCATGTAGACGGCCAGCGACACGCCGCCGTAGAGCACCAGGGCAAGGCGCAGTTCGATGTGCTTCATGACGGCCCGATCCGAGTCACTTGACCCATGCTCGACCCGTTCGCGCCCTTGCGCAAGCGACCATCCGCGCCGGTCGTCCCGGTGCGGCGCTCAACCGCCGCCGCGCTCGCGCCGCAGCCGCGCCCAATAGTCGAGCCGCTTGCGGATCTCGCGCTCGAAACCGCGCTCGGGCGGATCGTAGAGCGTGTGCCGGCCGAGCGTTTCGGGAAAGTAGTCCTGCCCGGAAAAGGCGTCGGGCGCATCGTGGTCGTAGGCGTAGCCGGCGCCGTAGCCTTCCGCCTTCATCAGCTTCGTCGGCGCGTTGAGAATGTGCTTGGGCGGCGCCAGCGAGCCGTTCTGCCTGGCAAGCCGCATCGCCGCCTTGTAGGCGGTATAGACGCCGTTCGACTTCGGCGCGGTGGCGAGATAGACGACCGACTGCGCGAGCGCCAGTTCGCCTTCGGGCGAGCCCAGCATCTGATAGGCATCGCGCGCGGCATTGGCCTGCGCCAGTGCCTGCGGATCGGCGAGCCCGATATCCTCCACCGCCATGCGGATGAGCCGGCGGGCGAGAAACATTGGATCCTCGCCGCCGTCGAGCATGCGGCAGAACCAGTAGAGCGCGGCGTCGGGATCCGAGCCGCGCACCGACTTGTGCAGCGCCGAGATGAGATTGTAATGGCCGTCGCGCGACTTGTCGTAGACCGGCGCGCGCCGCTGGACGAGCGCCTGCAGCCGCTCCGCGTCGAAGATCTCGTCGGCGCGCGCGGCCCGCCACACGTCCTCGGCCAGCGTCAGCGCGGAGCGCCCGTCGCCATCGGCCATGCGTACGAGTGCCGCCCGCGCGTCCGCGTCGAGCGGCAGGGCGCGCCCTTCCTCGGCTTCCGCGCGTGCCAGAAGCTGCTCGATGGCCGCCGCGTCCAGCGTCTTGAAGGTGAGCACATGCGCCCGCGACAGAAGCGCGGCGTTGAGTTCGAAACTGGGGTTCTCGGTGGTCGCGCCGACCAGCGTGACCGTGCCGTCCTCCATCACGGGCAGGAAGCTGTCCTGCTGGGCGCGGTTGAAGCGGTGGATCTCGTCGACGAAGAGCAGCGTCCCCTGCCCCATCCGGCGCGCGGCACGGGCCGCCTCGAAGACCTTCTTCAGCTCCGCCACGCCGGAAAAGATCGCCGAGATCTGTTCGAACCGGAGATCGGTCGCATCGGCCAGGAGCCGCGCGACCGTGGTCTTTCCGGTGCCCGGCGGCCCCCAGAGGATGAGCGAGCCGAGCGTGCGCGTCTCCAGCATGCGCGCCAGCACGCCGTCGGGGCCGATCAGGTGATCCTGACCGACCACCTCCGACAGGGCGGTCGGGCGCAGCCGGTCGGCCAGCGGACGCGTCGCCGCCCGCTCCAGGCCCGCGCTTTCGAAGAGATCGCTCATCGCGCTGTCATCCGTCGGACCGGGCTTCGCTCAGCCGCGCAGCGCGATGCGCATCACGCGCTCGCCGCGCTTGATCTCCAGCCGCCAGATGCCGGGATCGCCCCGCGCGATGCGGTCGAGCCCGCGCGTCGAAGCGACCTCGGCGCCGTTCACGGCCAGGATGATGTCGCCAACCTGCAGCCCCACCCGGTTGGCCGTCGAGCCGGGCTCGATGTCGGACACGACAACACCTTCCTCGAAGGTGTCGAGGCGCAGTTCTTCCGCCACCGCCGGCGAAAGATTGAGCACGGTCGCGCCAGCAAACGGCGAATAGCCGCCGATGCGGCGCGGATCGCGCGGCACGGTTTCCGGGGCGGCCTCGAGCGCCACCGTCAGCTCCCGCGCCTCGCCCCCGCGCATCACGCTGAACCGCGTGCGCGAGCCGATCTCCTGCGTCGCGAAGCGATAGCCGAAGCTGTTGGGATCGGTGACATCGGCGCCGGCCACCTGCGTGATCAGATCGCCGACCCGCAGGCCGGCCCGCGCCGCCGGGCTCTCCGGCGCGATGGCCGTGACCAGCACGCCGCGCGGCCGGTCAAGACCCATGGCCTCCGCGATCTCGGCATTCACCGTCTGCAGCGCGGCCCCGAGCCAGGGCCGGCGGACCGTGCCGTCGCCCTGCGCGGCACTCGCCACGAAGCGGACCATGTTGGAGGGAATGGCGAAGCCGATGCCGTTCGAGCCGCCGGAGCGGGAGAAGATCGCCGTGTTGATGCCGACCAGTCGGCCCTGCATGTCGACCAGCGCGCCGCCGGAGTTGCCCGGGTTGATCGCCGCATCCGTCTGGATGAAGAACTGATAGTCGGTGACGCCCACCCGCGTGCGGGCGAGCGCCGAGACGATGCCCTGCGTCACCGTCTGCCCGACGCCGAAGGGGTTGCCGATCGCCAGCACCACGTCGCCGACCTCGAGCCCGTCGGAATCGGCGAACTCCAGATGCGGAAGCTCCCCGTCGAAACCACGCGCCTTGAGGATCGCGAGATCCGTCTTTTCGTCGCGCACGATGATCTCGGCGTCGAATTCGCGCCGGTCGGAGAGCGCGACCCGCACCTCGTCCGCCCCCTTGATCACGTGATGGTTGGTCACGATCACCCCGTCGGCGGAAATGATCACGCCCGAGCCGAGCGACGATTCCACCCGCTCCCGCTGCCGTCCGGCCCCCGGGCCCGGACCGCCGAAGAAGCGGCGGAAGAAGGGATCGTCGAAGAAGGGCGACACCTGCCGCTGGCGCACCGTGCGACTGGCATAGACATTGACCACCGCAGGCGTCGCCTCGCGCACGATCGGCGCGAAGGACAGGCGCAATTCGGCGGCCGAGCGCGGCACCACGCGCTCCTGCGCCATCGCCTCGCCGCCGGAGGTCGGCGCGCCGAGCGCCAGCGCGAGCGTCGCGATCCCGACGAGGGCGGCACCCCGAACGGCGCCGCTTGCGAATACGGTCATGGCAAAACATCCCGGACAGAACGATGCGCACCCGCCCTCGGGCGGCGCGACTCAGGTTGGCCGATGGTTCGGCCCAGCCAAGGTAACAAAAAAGGCGACCCGAAGGCCGCCTTCCTGTTTCTCTCGATCCGTGGAGACGGATCAGGCCGCGGCTTCCGCCGCTTCCTCGGCCTCGGCACGCGCCCGGTCGGCCGCGCCGCGCGCCTCGACGTCGCGATCGACGAACTCGATCACGGCCATCGGCGCGTTGTCGCCATAGCGGAAGCCCGCCTTGAGCACGCGGGTGTAGCCGCCGTTGCGCTCCTTGTAGCGATCGGCGAGCGTGTCGAACAGCTTGCGCACCATGGCGACGTCGCGGATCTGCGAAATCGCCTGACGGCGCGCATGCAGGTCGCCGCGCTTGCCAAGGGTGATGAGCTTCTCCACCACCGGCCGCAGTTCCTTGGCCTTGGGAAGCGTCGTCACGATCTGCTCATGCTCAATCAAAGATGCCGCCATGTTCGCGAACATCGCCTTGCGATGGCTCGAAGTGCGGTTGAGCTTGCGGCCGCGATTGCCGTGGCGCATGGCTCTCTCCTTTTCCTGTAACGGCGGCCCGGCCGCCTGCTGTACCTGTCACGGCGGCCCGGCCGCCTGATGCCCGTATCCCTTGACCGCGCCTGGGGGCGCGATCAGTACTGATGGTCTTCGTAGCGCTTGGCGAGCTCGTCGATGTTCTCCGGCGGCCAGTTGGCCACTTCCATGCCCAGATGCAGACCCATCTGCGCGAGAACTTCCTTGATCTCGTTGAGCGACTTGCGGCCGAAATTCGGCGTGCGCAGCATCTCCGCCTCGGTCTTCTGAATGAGATCGCCAATATACACGATATTGTCGTTCTTCAGACAGTTGGCCGAGCGCACCGACAGCTCGAGCTCGTCCACCTTCTTGAGAAGCGCCGGGTTGAACGCCAGCTCCGGAACGGACTCTTCCTGGACCTCGCGACGCGGCTCCTCGAAGTTGACGAAGATCGAGAGCTGGTCCTGAAGAATGCGCGCCGCGAAAGCGACCGCGTCTTCCGGCGACACCGATCCGTCCGTCTCAACCGTCAGCGTGAGCTTGTCGTAGTCCAGAACCTGGCCCTCACGGGTGTTCTCGACCTTATAGGAGACCTTCTTGACCGGCGAGTAGAGGCTGTCGACCGGAATGAGACCGATCGGCGCGTCCTCGGGACGGTTGCGCTCGGCCGGAACATAGCCCTTGCCGGTGTTGACCGTGAACTCCATGCGGATCTCCGCGCCCTCGTCGAGGGTGCAGAGCACGAGATCGGGGTTGAGAACCTCGACATCGCCCACCGTCTGGATATCGCCGGCCGTCACAATGCCCGGACCCTGCTTGCGCACGACCATGCGCTTGGGACCCTCGCCCTGCATGCGCAGCGCGATCTCCTTGATGTTCAGAACGATGTCGGTGACATCTTCCCGCACACCGGGGATCGACGAAAACTCATGCAGCACGCCGTCGATCTGCACCGCGGTCACGGCCGCGCCCTGAAGCGACGACAGCAGCACGCGACGCAGCGCGTTGCCGAGCGTCAGGCCGAAGCCCCGCTCCAGCGGCTCGGCGACCACCGAGCCCGTCAGCCGCGCATCGTATCCCGGCTTCACCTCGAGCTTGTTCGGCTTGATGAGGTCCTGCCAGTTCTTGTGAATGCTCAAATCTCTTTCCTCCGGCTGTCCCGCCGCCCCGGTTCCGGAACGGCCATGCTGTGCCATGAGTCGGGAGGGAACGTCTGGGATCAGACGCGGCGGCGCTTGCGCGGACGACACCCGTTGTGCGGGATCGGCGTCACGTCGCGGATCGAGGTCACCACGAAGCCGGCGGCCTGGAGCGCGCGCAGGGCGGACTCACGACCCGAACCGGGGCCGCGAACCTCGACCTCGAGGGTGCGCATGCCGTGCTCGGCCGCCTTCTTGCCGGCGTCCTCGGCCGCGACCTGGGCGGCGTAGGGCGTCGACTTGCGCGAGCCCTTGAAGCCCATCGCGCCGGCGGACGACCAGGAGATCGCGTTGCCTTGGGCATCCGTGATCGTGATCATCGTGTTGTTGAAGGTCGAATTCACATGCGCAACGCCGGAAGAAATGTTCTTCCGTTCGCGGCGACGCACGCGCGTGGTGTCTTTTGCCATTTCTGTTTCCTTTGATCGATCTCGTCACCGCCGTCACAACCGGCGGCTCCACCGGGCCGTATCGCCGAAAGACTACTTCTTCTTGCCGGCGATCGGCTTGGCCGGACCCTTGCGGGTGCGGGCATTCGTGTGCGTGCGCTGACCGCGCACGGGCAGACCGCGACGATGACGCAGGCCGCGGTAGCAGCCAAGGTCCATCAGACGCTTGATGTTCATCGCCGTCTCGCGGCGCAGATCGCCCTCGACCAGATAGTCGCGGTCGATGGTCTCGCGCATCGCCAGAACCTCGGCGTCCGACAGCTCGTTCACCCGACGCTCCGGCGCGATATTCACCTTCTCGATGATTTCCTGCGCGAACTTCGGGCCGATGCCGTGAATGTACTGAAGCGCGATGACGACGCGCTTGTTCGTCGGGATGTTTACACCTGCGATACGGGCCACTGCCGTCTCCATGTTAAGGCGCGCCACAAGGCGCGCGGGTTGCCCCGCGTCCGGTGGAGGCCGGCCCCTGCGGGGAGATCTCTATGCGCCGCCAAGACGCACAAATCCCGCGCTCCTCGCGCGGGATCATGCATCGACTTTGCGGCAGGGGGCGAGCCTTAGCCCGCAACCTCGATGGCGTCAAGAGCGGAATCGATGTCGGCCGAGACCTCGTCGATGGATTTCATGCCGTCGACCACCTTCAACTGACCGCGCTCGCGGTAAAACGGCGCCACGACCGCAGTATCGCGGTTGTAGGCCTCGAGCCGCTGCTTGAAGACCTCCGGGTCGTCGTCCTTGCGCACCGGCTGGCCGTTGGCCTTGGCCTCTTCCGCCCGTTTCACGATGCGGTCGACCAGCTTCGACTGGTCGACGTCGAGCTCGAGCACGACGTCGAGCTTCAGCCCCTTGTCGGCCAGCATCGCGTCGAGCGCCTCGGCCTGCGCGACGGTGCGCGGAAAGCCGTCGAGAATGAAGCCCGTCTTCGCGTCGTCTTCCTCGATCCGGTCGGCCACGATCCCGATGACGATGTCGTCGGACACGAGCCCGCCGGCATCCATCACCGCCTTCGCCTTCAGCCCGACCGGCGTTCCGGCCGCAACCGCGGCGCGCAGCATGTCGCCGGTCGAAAGCTGCGGGATGCCGTGCTTCTGGACGAGGCGCGCGGCCTGCGTCCCCTTGCCGGCCCCCGGCGGACCGAGAAAAATCAACCTCATCGACGCTTCCCCCTCAGTTTCGACTTCTTCACAAGTCCCTCGTACTGATGCGCGAGCAAATGGCCCTGGATCTGGGACACCGTATCCATGGTCACGCTGACGACGATCAGCAGGGACGTGCCACCGAAGTAGAACGGAACGCCGGTCGCGGAAATGAGGAATTCGGGTAATAGACAGACCAGAACGATGTAGATCGCACCCACAACCGTCACGCGTGTCAGCACATAGTCGATATATTGCGCCGTCCGCTCGCCCGGCCGGATGCCGGGGATGAAGCCGCCGTGCTTCTTCAGATTGTCGGCCGTGTCCGACGGATTGAACACGATCGCGGTGTAGAAGAAGCAGAAGAACACGATCAGAACCGCGTAGAGCAGCATGTAAAGGGGTTGCCCGTGGCCGAGCAGCGCCGTGATCGTGGTCAGCCAGCCGTCCTCTCCGCCCGTCGCGCCGAGACCCGAGATTGTCGCCGGCACCAGGAGCAGCGAGGAGGCGAAGATCGGCGGAATGACGCCCGCGGTGTTGAGCTTCAGCGGCAGGAACGAGGTGTTGCCCTCGAACATCCGGTTGCCCATCTGCCGCTTCGGATACTGGATCAGCAGCCGGCGCTGCGCGCGCTCCATGAACACGATCAGCGCGATCACGACGATCGACAGCAGGATCACGCCGATGATGATCGGCGTCGCCAGCGCGCCCTGACGCCCGAGTTCCAGCGTCGCCGCGATGGCCGAGGGAAGACCCGCCACGATGCCCGCGAAGATGATCAGCGAAATACCGTTGCCGATACCGCGCGACGTGATCTGCTCGCCGAGCCACATCAGGAACATCGTGCCGCCGACCAGCGTGATCACCGCCGAGATGCGGAAGAACCAGCCCGGATCGGTCACCACATTGGTGGCGCTTTCCAGCCCCACCGCGATCCCGTAGGCCTGGAACGTCGCCAGCACCACCGTGCCGTAGCGGGTGTACTGGTTGATGACCTTGCGGCCCTGCTCGCCCTCCTTCTTCAGCTGCTCCAGCGTCGGCACGACGGAGGTCAGCAGCTGAATGATGATGGAGGCCGAGATGTAGGGCATGATCCCGAGCGCCAGGATCGCCATGCGTTCCACGGCACCGCCGGTGAACATGTTGAACAGGCCGACGATCCCCTGCTGCGCCTGGCCAAAGGCCTGGGCGAAGGCTTCGGGGTTGATCCCCGGCAGCGGCACGTAGGTGCCGAACCGATACACAAGAAGCGCACCCAGTGTGAACCAGATACGCTTCTTCAATTCCTCGGCTTTGGCGAAGGCTGAAAAATTCAGGTTAGCCGCTAGCTGTTCGGCAGCAGATGCCATTCCAGGCTCCGGTCAAATTCGAATGCAGGAACTGGGAAACCCAGGCTTATTCAGCCTGGGCTCCGATAATCGTCACCTTGCCGCCGGCCTTCTCGACCGCCTCGACGGCGGCTTTGGAGGCCCCGGCGAGTTCGAACGACACGGCGGTCTTGAGTTCGCCGTCGGACAGGAGGCGCACGCCGTCCTTGACCCGGCGGATCACGCCGGCCGCCTTGAGCGCCTCGGCCGTCACCGTCTGACCGGCGTCCAGCTTGCCCGCATCGATGGCCGTCTGGACGCGACCGAGCGACACGACGCTGAAGGACTTGGCGAAGATGTTGGTGAAGCCGCGCTTCGGCAGGCGGCGATGCAGCGGCATCTGGCCGCCCTCGAAGCCTTTAATGGCCACGCCCGAGCGCGACTTCTGGCCCTTGACGCCACGTCCGCCAGTCTTGCCCTTGCCGGAGCCGATGCCGCGACCAACGCGCGTCCGCTCCTTGACCGCACCCGGGTTGTCCCGGAGATCGTTGAGTTTCATCTGTCTCTCCTCGCCCCTCTTACGCGCCGTCGACGACGCGAACGAGGTGCTGAACCTTCCGGATCATGCCGCGCACTTCCGGGGTATCCTTGAGCGTCGAACGGCGGTGCATCTTGTTCAGGCCGAGGCCGACCAGCGTGGCACGCTGATCCTTCGGACGCCGAAGCGGGCTACCCACCTGCTCGACCGTAATGGTCTTTTCGCTGTTCGCCATGGAACCAAGCCTCATTCAAGCTGGGAACGGAAGGCGCCGAGGTCAAGCCTCGGCGGCCTGGACGCTGTCGTCGATGTCCCGGCGCCGGGCCTGGATCTGCGACACCTTGAGGCCGCGACGCGCCGCGACCGAACGCGGGCTGTCTTCCTGCTTCAACGCCTCGAAGGTCGCCCGCACCATGTTGTAGGGGTTCGCCGAGCCGAGCGACTTGGCCACGACGTCCTGGACGCCGAGCGTCTCGAACACCGCACGCATCGGACCGCCGGCGATGATGCCGGTACCGGCCGGAGCAGCCCGCAGCAGAACCTTGCCCGCGCCATGACGGCCGTTGACGTCGTGATGCAGCGTCCGGCCCTCGCGCAGCGGCACCCGGATCATCGACCGCTTGGCCGCTTCCGTCGCCTTGCGGATCGCCTCCGGCACCTCACGCGCCTTGCCGTGACCGAAGCCCACGCGGCCCTTCTGGTCGCCGACCACCACCAGCGCGGCAAAGCCGAACCGACGGCCGCCCTTCACGACCTTGGCGACGCGGTTGATGTGCACGAGCTTGTCGACAAACTCGCTGTCGCGCTCGCCTCCGCGGTCCCGTGTATCCTGTCTCGCCATAATTTTCGCTTCCGTTTGTCTGTGAGCGTCTTCCAACGACGATCAGAATTCCAGACCGCCCTCGCGCGCTGCCTCGGCCAGAGCCTTGACGCGCCCGTGGTACATGTAGCCACCGCGATCGAACACGACCTTGGTGACGCCGGCCGCCTTCGCGCGCTCGGCGATCGCCTTGCCGACGATCGCAGCCGCCTCGGCGTTGCCGCCGCTCTTCAGCGTGCCGCGCAGGTCCTTCTCGACCGTCGAGGCGGCGGCCAGCGTGTGACCCTTCGCATCGTCGATGACCTGGGCATAGATCTGGTTGGAAGAACGGTACACCGACAGGCGGGGACGCCCGTTGAGCACCTTCTTGATCGAACGACGGACGCGGTCGCGACGGCGTTCGAAGCCGGATTGGGTCTTCGCCATGATTGCGTCCGTTACTTCTTCTTGCCTTCCTTGCGAACGATGTATTCGCCCGCGTATCGAATGCCCTTGCCCTTGTAGGGCTCGGGCGGACGGTAGGCGCGGATCTCGGCCGCCACCTGCCCGACGCGCTGCTTGTCCATGCCGGAGATCACGATCTCGGTCGGCTTGGGGCAGGCGACGGTGATGTCGTCCGGCATCACATGCACCACGTCGTGCGACAGTCCGAGCGCCAGCTGCAGATTGCGGCCCTGCACCTGCGCGCGATAGCCGACACCGGTGATCTCCAGCTTCTTCTCGAAGCCCTTGCTCACGCCGGTGACGAGATTTTCGATCATGGTGCGGGACATGCCCCACATCGCGCGCGCCGGCTTGCTGTCGACCCGCGGATCCACCTTGATCCCGTCTTCCGTCATTTCGGCCAGAACGAGGCTGTTGAGCACGAAGGACATCTGTCCCTTCGGCCCCTTCACCTCAACCGTCTGGCCGTTGATCGTTGCCGTTACCCCGCTCGGCACGGGGACTGGCTTCTTGCCAATTCGAGACATATGACCAACCTGTCCAGTTCATTCACGGCGAGACCGCCGCCGCATCAGAAGATGCGGCAGAGAACCTCGCCACCCACATTGTGTTCCCGCGCATCGTGGTCCGCCATGACGCCACGCGGCGTCGACAGGATCGACACGCCCAGGCCGTTGGCGACCCGCGGGATGTTCTTGACGGAGGAATACACCCGCCGTCCCGGCTTGGACACCCGCTCGATGGAGCGGATCGCCGGCTCGCCGTCGAAATACTTGAGCTCGATCTCGAGCTCCGACTTGCCGCCGTCGTATTCCACCGTCGAATAGCCCCGGATATACCCCTCCGCGGCCAGCACGTCGAGCACATGCTCGCGCAGCTTGGACGCGGGAGAGGAAACCTTGTTCTTGCGCCGCATCTGCGCATTGCGGATGCGGGTGAGCATGTCGCCCAAGGGATCTGACATCGCCATCGGACTCTCCTTACCAGCTCGACTTGACCAGGCCCGGGACCAAGCCCTTCGAGCCAAGTTCACGCAACGCGACACGCGACATCTTCAGCTTGCGGTAATACCCGCGCGGACGCCCCGTGACCTCGCAGCGGTTGCGCAGACGCACCGCGGCGGAGTTGCGCGGGAGCTCCGCAAGCTTCAGCCGCGCCGCGAACCGCTCCTCCAGGGAGAGGCTCTCGTCGTTGGCCGCCGCCTTCAGCGCCTCGCGCTTGGCCGCATACTTCTTAACGAGCCGCTCGCGCCGCTTGTTCTTTTCGATCGCGCTCTTCTTCGCCATCGTCTGTCCTCGTTCCTTTCCCGCCGCTTACTTGCGGAACGGGAAGTTGAACGCGCGCAGAAGCTCGCGCGCCTCGTCATCGTTGTCCGCGGTCGTGCACACGATCACGTCAAGGCCCCAAATCTGGTCGACCTTGTCGTAATTGATCTCCGGGAACACGATGTGCTCCTTGATGCCCATCGCGTAATTGCCGCGACCGTCGAAGCTCTTGGCGTTCAGTCCGCGGAAGTCGCGAACGCGCGGCAGCGCGATCGTGATCAGCCGGTCCAGAAACTCATACATGCGCTCGCCGCGCAGCGTCACCTTCGCACCGAGCGGCATGCCCTCGCGCACCTTGAAGGTGGCGATCGACTTGCGCGCCTTGGTGATCACCGGCCGCTGGCCGGCGATCTGGGCCAGGTCCTCGGCGGCGATCTTCGCCTTCTTGCTGTCGGCGACCGCCTCGCCCACGCCCATGTTGAGAACGATCTTCTCGAGCGCAGGGATCTGCATCGGGTTCTTGTAATTGAACTTTTCCTGCAGCTGCGGACGGATCTGCTCGAGATACTGCGTCTTCAGCCGCGGCAGGGTCTTTGCTTCAGCCATCGATCAGATCCCCCGAGCGCTTGGCCACGCGCACCTTGGTGCCGTCGTCCTTCACCTGGAAACCGACACGCGTCGGCTTTCCGTCCTTCGGATCGGCGACTGCCAGATTGGACAGGTGGATCGGCAGCTCCTTGGACACGATGCCGCCCTCGGCCTGCGCGGTCTGGCGCTGATGGCGCCGCACCACGTTCACGCCGCGCACCACCGCGCGATTGTCCTTCGGCAGCAGCTCGACCACTTCGCCGGTCTTGCCCTTGTCACGGCCGGTCAGCACGACCACCGTGTCGCCCTTCTTGATCTTGGCGGCCATTACAGCACCTCCGGAGCGAGCGAAATCACCTTCATGTGGTTCTTCGCACGCAGCTCACGCGGAACCGGGCCGAAAATACGGGTTCCCACCGGTTCCTTGTTGTTGTTGACCAGAACGGCCGCATTGCGGTCGAACCGGATCACCGAGCCGTCGGGCCGGCGGATATCCTTCGCCGTACGCACGACGACCGCTTTCATCACGTCGCCCTTTTTCACACGGCCGCGCGGACTGGCCTCCTTGACGCTGACGACGATGATGTCGCCGACGCTGGCATACTTCCGCTTCGAGCCGCCGAGCACCTTGATGCACATGACACGACGGGCGCCGGAATTATCCGCCACGTCGAGGTTTGTTTGCATCTGAATCATGACTGGCCGCCTTGTTTGTCTATCACCGTGCCCGCGCTTCGAGCCCGGAAGTCATGTCAGTCCGCCGTCGAACCTTCGACGACGGTCCAGGTTTTGTTCTTCGAGATCGGCGCGCATTCCTGGATGAGGACGGTGTCGCCCACCTTGCACGCGTTGGCCTCGTCGTGCGCCCGGTACTTCTTGGTCCGGCGCACGGTCTTCTTGAACAGCGGATGGGTGAACCGGCGCTCAACGCGGACCGTCACCGTCTTTTCGTTGGCATCGCTCACCACGACGCCCTGCAGCACGCGTTTCGGCATGATCGTCTCCTTACGCGCCGGTGGCCACGCGCTTTTCGCGCATGATCGTCTGAATGCGCGCGATGTCGCGCCGCACCTGGCGCACCCGCGCCGTGTTCTCGAGCTGGCCGGTCGCCTTCTGGAAGCGCAGGTTGAACTGCTCCTTCTTCAGGCCTTCGAGTTCCGTGCCGAGCTCGTCCAGGGTCTTTGCCCGAACGTCTGTCGCCTTCATGGCTCTAATTCTCCTGGTCCGCCTTAGTCCGCGATACGCTGGACGAAGCGGCACTTGATCGGCAGCTTCGCCGCCGCAAGACGCATCGCCTCACGCGCCGTATCCTCCGGCACGCCGTCGATCTCGAACATGATCCGCCCGGGCTTGACCTTGCACGCCCAATAGTCCGGCGAGCCCTTGCCCTTACCCATACGCACTTCGGTCGGCTTCGAGGACACCGGCACGTCCGGGAAGATCCGGATCCACACACGGCCCGCACGCTTCATGTGACGGGTCATCGCACGACGGGCAGCCTCGATCTGGCGCGCGGTCACCCGCTCAGGCTCGACAGCCTTCAGACCGAAGGCGCCGAAGTTGAGATCGGTGCCCCCCTTGGCTGCGCCGTGGATCCGGCCCTTGTGCTGCTTGCGGAACTTCGTTCGCTTCGGTTGCAGCATCTTCTCTCTCTCGCTTCTTGTCTGTCCGAGACCCGCTCACCGCTCTCAGGCGGCGCGGCCCCGCTCGCGGCGACCGCCGCCCTGGTTCGAACCGTCGCCCTCCACGGCCCGGCGCTCAGACGCCATCGGGTCGTGCTCGAGGATCTCACCCTTGAAGATCCAGACCTTCACGCCGCAGGTGCCATAGGCGGTATGCGCCGTGGCGACGCCGTAGTCGATATCGGCGCGCAGCGTGTGCAGCGGCACACGGCCTTCGCGATACCACTCGGTACGGGCGATCTCGGCACCGCCGAGACGGCCGCCGCAGTTGATCCGGATGCCCTGGGCGCCCATGCGCATGGCCGACTGGACCGAGCGCTTCATGGCGCGGCGGAACGCGACGCGGCGCTCCAGCTGCTGGGCGATGCTGTCGGCGACGAGCTGGGCGTCGACTTCCGGCTTGCGAACCTCGACGATGTTGATGTGCACGTCGGAGTTCGTGATCTTCGCCAGCGCCTTGCGCAGCTTCTCGATGTCCGCGCCCTTCTTACCGATCACCACGCCCGGACGACCCGAGTGGATGGAGACGCGGCACTTGCGGTGCGGACGCTCGACGACGACCTTGGACACGGCCGCCTGCTTCAGGGCCTTGAGGATGTACTCGCGGATGCGGAAATCCTCGTGCAGCAGCTGGCCGTACTCACCCTTGTCCGCGTACCAGCGCGAATCCCAGGTGCGATTGATGCCAAGCCGCAGGCCGATCGGATTGATTTTCTGTCCCATCAGGCGGTCTCCTCGACTTCCCGGACAACGATGGTGAGGTTCGAGAACGGCTTCTCGATCCGACCCACCCGGCCACGGGCGCGGGCCTGGAACCGCTTGATCACGAACGCCTTGCCCACATGCGCCTCGGCGACGACCAGATTGTCGACGTCGAGATCGTGGTTGTTCTCCGCGTTGGCGATGGCCGACATGAGCGCCTTCTTGACGTCGCCGGCGATACGCTTGCGCGAGAAGGTGAGATCGGAAATGGCGCTCTCGACCTTCTTGCCGCGGATCGTGGCCGCGACCATGTTCAGCTTGCGCGGAGAAACCCGCAGCATCCGGGCGACCGCCTTCGCCTCGTTATCGGCGAGCGCACGCCCGCCCTTCGGCTTGCCCATGGTTACTTCCTCTTCGCCTTCTTGTCGGCGCCGTGGCCATAATAGGTCCGGGTCGGCGAGAACTCGCCGAACTTGTGACCGATCATGTCTTCCGACACCAACACCGGAACGTGCTTCTGGCCGTTGTAGACGCCGAAGGTCAGCCCCACGAACTGAGGCAGGATGGTCGAGCGCCGGCTCCAGATCTTGATGACTTCGTTGCGGCCGGATTCGCGCACCTTATCTGCCTTCTTGAGCAGAAAGCCGTCGACGAACGGGCCCTTCCAAACTGAACGTGCCATGGTCGGCCCCCTTTACTTCTTGCGCTGATGCCGGCTGCGGACGATGTACTTGTCCGTCGCCTTGTTCGAACGCGTGCGCTTGCCCTTGGTCGGCTTGCCCCACGGGGTCACCGGATGACGACCGCCGGAGGTCCGGCCCTCACCGCCACCATGCGGGTGGTCGATCGGGTTCATCGCGACACCGCGCACGTTCGGACGACGCCCGAGCCAGCGGCTGCGACCGGCCTTGCCGTGGTTGATGTTCGAATGATCCGGGTTCGACACCGCGCCGATCGAGGCCATGCAGGTGCCGAGCACGCGACGCTGCTCGCCCGACTGCAGGCGGATCGTCGTGTAGCCCTGATCGCGACCGACCACCTGGGCATAGGCGCCCGCGGAGCGCGCGATCTGACCGCCCTTGCCCGGCTTCATCTCCACATTGTGGACGATGGTGCCGACCGGAATGGAGGCCAGCGGCATCGCGTTGCCCGGCTTCACGTCGACCGACTTGCCAGACACCACGGTGTCACCGACGCCGAGGCGCTGCGGCGCCAGGATGTAGGACAGCTCGCCATCGGCATACTTCACCAGCGCGATGAACGCCGTGCGGTTCGGATCGTATTCGATCCGCTCGACGGTCGCCGGGACGTCGGCCTTGGTGCGCTTGAAGTCGACCAGACGGTAGCGGCGCTTGTGCCCGCCACCGCGGTTCGGCGCGGTGGTCCGGCCGTGGTTGTTGCGCCCGCCCGTCTTCGACAGGCCTTCCGTCAGCGTCTTGACCGGCTTGCCCTTGTAGAGCGCGGACCGGTCGACCTGAACCAGCTGACGGCGGCCGGGCGATGTCGGATTAAAGGTCTTGAGTGCCATTTTTCCTTCTCCGCCCTTACAGACCCGTAGTCACGTCGATGGACTGACCCTCGGCCAGCGTGACGACCGCCTTCTTGACGTCCGACTGCTGACCCAGGCGCCCGCGGAACCGCTTCTGCTTGCCCTTGCGGACCAGCGTGTTCACGGCCGTGACCTTGACGCCGAAGAGCTTCTCGACGGCGGCCTTGATCTCGGGCTTGGTCGCGGTCGGAGACACGTTGAAAACGACCTTGTTCTGCTCGGAGGCGTAGGTCGACTTCTCGGTGATCACCGGCGAGACGATCGTGTCGTAGTGCTTCAGAGTGCTCATTTGAACCGCTCCTCCAGGGCCGACACGGCCGCCTTCGTCAGAACCAGCTTCTCGCGCCGCAGCAGGTCGTAGACATTGATGCCCTCGACCGGCAGCACGTCGATCGCCGGAATGTTGCGCGACGCCAGACGGAAGTTCACATCGACCTCGGTGCCATCGACCACGAGCGCATTCGACAGACCGAGTTGCTTCAGCTTCTCGTTCAGCGCCTTGGTTTTCGGCCCGTCGACGCTCGCCGCGTCCAGCACGATCACGCCATCGGCCTTGATCTTGGCCGACAGGGCGTGGCGAAGGCCGAGGGCACGGATCTTCTTGGGAAGATCGTGCTCGTGGCTGCGCACGACCGGCCCATGGGCCTTGCCGCCGCCGCGAAACTGCGGAGCCTTCTTGTTGCCGTGACGCGCGCCGCCCGTGCCCTTCTGGCGCACGAACTTCTTCGTCGACCCGTTGATCTCGGCCCGCTGCTTGGCCTTGTGGGTGCCCGCCTGCCGCTTGGCAAGCTGCCAGCGAACGACCCGATGGATCAGGTCGGTGCGCGGCTCGAGACCGAAGATCTCATCCGACACCGTGATCGAACCGGCGGCGGCCCCGTCGAGGGTCTTCACCTCAAGTTCCATCACTCACTCTCCTTCTCGACCACAGCCGCCGGCGCGTCGCCGGTGCGGAACGCACCCGGCATCGGAACACCGTCCGGAAGGGCCTTCTTCACCGCGTCGCGAATGAGGATCCAGCCGCCCTTCGACCCCGGGACCGCGCCCTGGATCATGATGAGGCCGCGCTCCACATCCGTGCGCACGATCTTCAGGTTCTGCGTGGTCACCTGTTCGGCGCCCATGTGACCGGCCATCTTCTTGCCCTTGAACACCTTGCCGGGGTCCTGGCACTGACCGGTGGAACCGTGCGAACGGTGCGAAATCGACACACCGTGCGAGGCCCGCAGCCCGCCGAAGTTGTGGCGCTTCATCGCACCCGCGAACCCCTTACCGATCGAGGTGCCCGTGACGTCCACGAACTGGCCCTCGACGAAGTGGTCGGCGGTGATCTCCGCGCCCACGTCGATCAGGTTGTCCTGAGAGACGCGGAACTCGGCGAGCTTGCGCTTCGGCTCCACCTTCGCGACAGCGAAGTGACCGCGCGCGGCGCGCGGCGTGTTCTTGACCTTGGCCAGACCGGCGCCGACCTGCAGCGCGGTGTAGCCGTTCTTCTCTTCCGTCCGGTGGGCGACGACCTGACAGTTTTCGAGCTTCAGCACCGTCACCGGCACATGCTCGCCTGCATCGTTGTAGATGCGGGTCATTCCCACCTTCTGTGCGATCACTCCAGAACGCATGGCGTGTCCCCTTGTGAGCGCCTTACAGCTTGATCTCGACGTCGACACCGGCGGCGAGGTCGAGCTTCATCAGCGCGTCCACGGTCTGCGGCGTCGGATCAACGATGTCGAGGAGGCGCTTGTGGGTGCGCATCTCGAACTGATCACGGCTCTTCTTGTCGATATGCGGGCCGCGAAGCACGGTGTACTTCTCGATCCGCGTGGGCAGCGGCACGGGGCCGCGCACTTGTGCACCGGTCCGCTTCGCCGTGCTGACGATCTCGCGGGTCGACGCATCGAGAACCCGATGGTCGAACGCCTTGAGACGGATCCGAATGTTTTGACCGTTCATGTCTCAATCCCCATGCGGGCCGCCGGCGCCTTTTGGCGCCGCGCGGCGAACGCAGATTACTCGACGATTTTCGCGACGACGCCGGCACCCACGGTGCGGCCGCCCTCGCGGATCGCGAAGCGCAGGCCTTCTTCCATCGCGATCGGCACGATCAGCTCGACGTCGACCGACACATTGTCGCCCGGCATCACCATTTCCGTGCCCTCGGGAAGCGTCACCACGCCCGTCACATCCGTCGTGCGGAAGTAGAACTGCGGACGGTAGTTGGTGAAGAACGGCGTATGACGGCCGCCCTCTTCCTTCGTCAGGATGTAGGCCTCGGCCTTGAACTTCGTGTGCGGCGTCACCGAACCCGGCTTGCACAGCACCTGGCCGCGCTCCACGTCCTCGCGGCCGATGCCGCGGATCAGCGCGCCGATGTTGTCGCCCGCCTCGCCCTGATCGAGCAGCTTGCGGAACATCTCAACGCCCGTCACCGTCGTCTTCTTGGTGTCGCGGATGCCGACGATCTCGACTTCCTCGCCCACCTTCACGACGCCGCGCTCCACGCGGCCGGTCACCACCGTGCCACGGCCGGAGATCGAGAACACGTCCTCGATCGGCATCAGGAACGGAAGATCCTTCGGACGCTCCGGGGTCGGGATGTAGTCATCCACGGCCGCCATCAGCTCCTTGATCTTCTCTTCGCCGATGTTGGCGTCGCGGCCCTCGAGCGCGGCAAGCGCCGAGCCGGCCACGATCGGAATGTCGTCGCCCGGGAACTCGTAGGACGACAGAAGCTCGCGCACTTCCATCTCGACGAGCTCCAGCAGCTCCTCGTCGTCCACCTGGTCGACCTTGTTCAGGAATACCACCAGCGCCGGAACGCCGACCTGGCGAGCGAGCAGGATGTGCTCGCGCGTCTGCGGCATCGGGCCGTCAGCGGCCGAGCACACCAGGATCGCGCCGTCCATCTGCGCCGCACCGGTGATCATGTTCTTCACGTAGTCGGCGTGACCCGGGCAGTCGACGTGCGCGTAGTGACGGTTCTCCGTCTCGTACTCCACGTGCGCCGTCGAGATCGTGATGCCGCGCGCCCGCTCTTCCGGCGCGCCGTCGATCTCGTCGTAGGCCTTGAAGTCGCCGAACGACTTCGTGATCGCCGCCGTCAGCGTCGTCTTGCCATGGTCGACGTGGCCGATCGTGCCAATGTTCACGTGCGGCTTCGTCCGCTCAAACTTTGCTTTCGCCATCGGATTTCTCCGTACCTTCGTTCTTTAACCTAAGTGGCGTTGGCAGCAATCAGGCGAACTTCGCCTGAACTTCCTGCGCGACGGCCTGCGGAACCTGTTCGTAGTGGTCGAACACCATCGAGTACTGGGCACGTCCCTGCGACATGGAGCGCAGGTTGTTGACGTAGCCGAACATGTTGGCCAGCGGCACCATGGCATTCACCACGGTGACGACTCCCCGGTTCTCGGTGCCGGTGATCTGACCGCGCCGCGAGTTGAGGTCGCCGATGACATCGCCCATGTAATCTTCCGGCGTCACCACCTCGACCTTCATGATCGGCTCGAGGAGCTTCGGAGCGCCCTTGGCGATGGCTTCGCGGAAGCCGGCGCGCGCGGCGATCTCGAAGGCGAGAACGCTGGAGTCGACGTCGTGGTAGGCACCGTCGATCAGCTTCGCCTTGATGTCGACCATCGGGAAGCCGGCCAGCGGACCGGAGGTCATGACGCTCTCGATACCCTTCTGGACGCCCGGGATGTACTCCTTGGGCACCGAGCCGCCGACGATGGTGCTCTCGAAGGAGAAGCCCTCACCGGCTTCCGCCGGCTCGATCACGATCTTGATGCGGGCGAACTGACCCGAACCACCGGTCTGCTTCTTGTGGGTGTAATCCACCTCGGCCTGACGGGTGATCGTCTCGCGATAGGCCACCTGCGGCGCGCCGATGTTGGCCTCGACCTTGAACTCGCGCTTCATGCGGTCGACGATGATGTCGAGATGAAGCTCGCCCATGCCGGCGATGATGGTCTGGCCGCTTTCCTCGTCCGTCTTCACGCGGAACGAGGGGTCCTCGGCCGCCAGACGGTTGAGCGCGATGCCCATCTTCTCCTGGTCGCTCTTGGTCTTCGGCTCGACCGCGATCTCGATGACCGGATCCGGGAACTCCATGCGCTCCAGGATCACCGGCTTGTTGGGATCGCAGAGCGTGTCGCCCGTGGTCGTCTCCTTCAGACCCGCGACGGCCACGATGTCGCCCGCGTAGGCCACCTCGATGTCCTCACGCGAGTTGGAGTGCATCTGCATCATGCGGCCGATGCGCTCGCGCTTGCCCTTCACCGTGTTCAGCAGCGACACGCCCTTGGTCAGGACGCCCGAGTAGATCCGGCAGAAGGTCAGCGAGCCGACGAAGGGGTCGTTCGCGATCTTGAAGGCCAGCATGCCGAGCGGCTGCTCGTCGCCGGACTTGCGGGTGATTTCTTCTTCGGTCTTCGGGTCGATGCCACGGATGTCGGCCACATCCACCGGGCTCGGCAGGAAGTCGACAACGGCATCGAGGAGCGGCTGAACGCCCTTGTTCTTGAAGGCCGAGCCGCACAGGACCGGAACGAAGTCGCCGGCGATGGTGCCCTTGCGGACCAGCGCCTTGAGCTCTTCGATGCTCGGCTCCTTGCCTTCGAGATAGGCTTCCATGGCGGCCTCGTCGGCCTCCACGGCGGTCTCGATCATGGCCTCGCGGTATTCCTGTGCCTTCTCGACGAGATCGGCGGGAATATCGACCTCATCCCACTGCGCGCCGAGCGACTCGTCGCGCCAGATGAGGGCCTTCATCTTCATCAGATCGACGAGACCAGCGAACTCGTTTTCGGCACCGACCGGCAGCTGGAGAACCAGCGGCGTGGCGCCCAGACGCTTCTTGATCATCTCGACGCAGCGGTAGAAGTCCGCACCGAGCTTGTCCATCTTGTTCACGAAGATCATGCGCGGGACATGATACTTGTCGGCCTGGCGCCAGACCGTCTCGGTCTGCGGCTCGACGCCGGCATTGGCGTCCAGCAGGGCGACGGCACCGTCGAGCACGCGCAGCGACCGCTCGACTTCAATGGTGAAGTCGACGTGGCCCGGCGTGTCGATGATGTTCAGGCGCTTCTCGTTCCAGAACGCCGTGGTCGCAGCAGAGGTGATCGTGATGCCACGCTCCTGCTCCTGCTCCATCCAGTCCATGGTGGCGGCGCCATCGTGGACTTCACCGATCTTGTGGCTCTTGCCGGTGTAGAACAGGATCCGCTCGGTCGTCGTGGTCTTGCCCGCGTCGATGTGGGCCATGATCCCGAAGTTGCGATAGTCTTCGATCTTATGCGTGCGCGACATGGTGCCAGCCTCTTGCGGTGCGATTACCAGCGGTAGTGCGAGAACGCGCGGTTGGCTTCCGCCATCCGGTGCGTGTCTTCACGCTTCTTGACGGCGGAGCCCCGGTTGTTCGCGGCATCCAGCAGCTCGCCCGACAGACGATCCACCATCGTGGTCTCGTTGCGGTTGCGCGCGGCGGAGATCAGCCAGCGAATGGCCAGCGCCTGACGACGGTCCGTGCGGACCTCGACCGGCACCTGATAGGTGGCACCACCGACACGGCGGGAGCGAACCTCGACCTGCGGCATGACGTTGTCCAGCGCGGCGTGGAACACCTCGACCGGGTTCTCGCGCAGCTTGCCTTCGATGATGTCGAACGCACCGTAAACGATACGCTCCGCGGCCGACTTCTTCCCATGGTACATGATGGAATTCATGAACTTGGTGACGACCACGTCCCCGAACTTCGGATCGGGGATGATTTCGCGCTTTTCAGCCCTGTGACGGCGTGACATGGCAGATCCTCAGACCTTGACTTCTCAAAGTACCAACCCGGGGCTGGCCTTTTTGCGCTGCCCGGCGACCCCATCCAGGACCCCCGAGACGTGACGGGCGCCCCGAAGGGACGCAAAACTCCTAGTCCCCGGCGTGAACCGGAGCGGCGTTGCGGCGGTGATCGTCCACCGGTCGATTCCACGACGCACGCGGAATCGCGCCACTTCCCGTGAAACTCACGGGAAAGGCGCCGCCAATCGAGAGGACCACCCGTTGCCGAGCGGTCATGCATACGATGTTTTTCGCCTCGTAATCCCGGCAGCGTCTAAGCGCTCCTTAGTCCAACGCGCGTCGCATCGGAGCGAACAAGTGCTTACCGCCTGCCTTCGGGATGGGCGGAACCTACAGACACCCCCCTCCCCCGTCAAGTGAAACGCGCAAGATTCTGCCGTCGACGGCCTGCGACACCTTTCCCTTGCGTCTTGCATCGCGCGACCGGCGTCGCGCGACCGATAATGTTTCTCAAGACCCCTTTCGCGCATTTTTCTTTCGCGCCGTGCCGGCAACGTCCCATCACCTCAGAGACCGTCCGGCGGGCGGCGCGTCGCCCATGGGGATTCTTAAAGGAATTCCAAACCATTTCCGGTTCCCGCGGGGCGGGATTCGGGTCCGGCGGGCGGGGTCCGCCCGGGCCGAGGCCTGCGATTCCGGCGCGGGATTCGCGCGTCTGCAATCGCGGCAGTTCACTCGCGATAGGTAATGACGGCGACTTCCCCGGCGAGCGCATCCTCATAGGCCGCCTCGAACGTCGGATCGTCCGGCTCTTCCAGGATCACGCCGATCTGGTCCAGATCGACCTCCACGAAGCCCTGCCCGCCGAGCGCCTCGAGCGCGGCCCGCACCGCGCTGTCCTCGTCCGGCGCCTGAAGCAGAATGTTCACCGGAACGTCCGCCAGCGCATCGCCCTCGCCCGGTTCGCGCGCCGTGCCAAGAATGATGAAGACATTCGCACCGCCGTCATCGTCGGAAAACCGTGTCATCTCGCCTGTCCTTTCCGGGCGTCCTTGATCCGCGGCCGGAACCGTCGCCGCCCGGCCCCGCTTCGTCAATCGTTCCGTCCCTCTCCGCGCGCGGGAAAGTGCCCCGTCGCGGGTTGACCACGAAAAAGGGCCGCGCGATGGCGGCCCTTTCCCGATCGGTCGCGACCGGGTCGCGATGGCGACGGCGGTTACTCCGCCGGGCCGGTCATGTCCTCGAGCATCGGGTCGCTCTCCTCCGCCGTGGAGGCCGCCTTGCGCGCCTCCAGGATGAGATCGTCGCGATGCTGCGCCACCTGGCGGATGCGGGCCATCATGCCGCCGGTGCCCGCCGGGATCAGGCGGCCGACGATGACGTTCTCCTTGAGGCCCTCGAGCGTGTCCCGCTTGCCGTTGACCGCCGCTTCGGTGAGCACGCGGGTGGTCTCCTGGAACGACGCCGCCGAGATGAACGAGCGGGTCTGCAGGCTCGCCTTGGTGATGCCGAGCAGAACCGGAACGCCGGAGGCCGGCGCGCGCGCATCGTCGATGGCACGCTCGTTGATCTCGTCGAGATCGAGCCGGTCGATCTGTTCGCCGCTGAGCAGGTCGGTGTCGCCCGCGTCGGTGATCTCGACCTTCTGCAGCATCTGGCGAACGATCACCTCGATGTGCTTGTCGTTGATCACCACGCCCTGCAGCCGGTAGACCTCCTGGATCTCGTTGACGAGATAGGCGGCCAGCGCCTCCACGCCGCGAATGGCGAGGATGTCGTGCGGCGCCGGGTTGCCGTCGAGCAGATATTCGCCCTTCTCAATGGCATCGCCTTCCTGGAGATGGAAGTGCTTGCCCTTCGGGATCAGGTACTCGACCGGCTCCGCGTCTTCCTCATGCGGCTGGATGATGATCCGGCGCTTGTTCTTGTAGTCGCGGCCGAAGCGGATCGTGCCGTCAATCTCCGCGATGATCGCGTGATCCTTGGGACGCCGCGCCTCGAACAGTTCCGCCACCCGCGGCAGACCGCCGGTGATGTCCTTGGTCTTGGCGCTTTCCATCGGGATACGCGCAAGCACGTCGCCCGCCTTGACCTCGGCGCCGATCTGGACCGACAGGATCGCGTCGACCGACAGCAGCGAACGGGCGTCGCCACCACGCGGCAGCTTCTTGATCGAGCCGTCCGCGTCCTTGACGACGAGCGCCGGCTTCAGGTCGCTGCCGCGCTGCGACGTGCGCCAGTCGGTGACCACGCGCTTGGTGATGCCGGTCGCCTCGTCCGCCGTCTCCTGCACGGAGACGCCTTCCACGAGATCCTCGGAATCGACCACACCGTCGACCTCGGTGAGGATCGGACGGGTGTAGGGATCCCACTCGGCCAGACGCTGGCCGCGCTTGACCGTGTCGCCCTCGTCGACATGCATCTTCGACCCGTAGGCGATGCGGTGCACCGCGCGCTCGTTGCCATCGCCATCGGTGATGACAATGGCCATGTTGCGCGCCATGGCGACGAGGTTGCCGTCGGAATCGCGCACCGCATTTCGGTTGCGGATCGTCACCGTGCCCTCGAAGTTGGACTCGATGAACGACTGATCCACAACCTGCGCCGTGCCGCCGATGTGGAACGTGCGCATGGTGAGCTGGGTGCCCGGCTCGCCGATCGACTGCGCCGCGATGACGCCGACCGCCTCGCCCATGTTGACCGGCGTGCCGCGGGCCAGGTCGCGACCGTAGCAGGTCGCGCAGACGCCGCGCTTGGTCTCGCAGGTCAGCACCGAGCGGATCTTGATCATCTGGACGTTGGCCGCCTCGATCTGCTCGACGTCCTTCTCCTCGATCAGGGTGCCGCGCGGAACGATGACCTCGCCGGTCGCCGAGTTGATCACGTCCTCCGCCGCCGTCCGGCCGAGCACGCGCTGGCCGAGCGAGGCGATGACCTGACCGGCATCGACGATCGCCTGAACGGTGATGCCGTTCTCCGAGCCGCAGTCCACCTCCAGGATGATGGAGTCCTGGGCGACGTCGACCAGACGGCGGGTGAGATACCCCGAGTTCGCCGTCTTGAGCGCCGTGTCGGCCAGACCCTTACGCGCGCCGTGGGTGGAGTTGAAGTACTCCAGCACGGACAGGCCTTCCTTGAAGTTCGAGATGATCGGCGCCTCGATGATCTCGCCCGACGGCTTGGCCATCAGGCCGCGCATGCCGGCAAGCTGCTTCATCTGGGCGGGGCTGCCGCGGGCACCGGAGTGCGACATCATGTAGATCGAGTTGATCTGCTTCTGCCGCCCGGTTTCCTCGTCGAACTCGACCGCCTGAATGCGCTTCATCATCTCGTCGGCGACGCGATCGGTGCACTTGGCCCAGGCATCGACGACCTTGTTGTACTTCTCGCCCTGGGTGATCAGGCCGTCGTTGTACTGCTGCTCGTATTCCTTCACGAGCTCGGCCGTCTGCTCCACCAGGTCCGCCTTGGTGTCCGGGATCACCATGTCGTCCTTGCCGAAGGAGATGCCGGCGCGGCAGGCGTGGTTGAACCCGAGACCCATGATCCGGTCGCAGAAGATCACCGTCTCCTTCTGCCCGCAGGCACGGTAGACGGAATCGATCATGCGGCTGATGTCCTTCTTGGTCATCAGCTTGTTGCACACGTCGAAGGGCACTTCGTGGTGCTTGGGCAGCAGCTCGCCGATGAGCATGCGGCCCGGCGTGGTCTCCACGATCTGGCTGACGAGGTTGCCCTCCGCGTTCATCGAGTGGACCCGGCCCTTGATCTTCGTGTGCAGCGTCACGGCGCCGGTCTCGAGCGCGTGGTGCAGCTCGCCGGTGTTGCCGAACACCATGCCCTCGCCCGGCTCGCCTTCCGCCATGATCGACAGATAATAGAGACCGAGAACGATGTCCTGCGACGGCACGATGATCGGCGAGCCGTTCGCCGGATGCAGGATGTTGTTGGTGGACATCATCAGCGTGCGCGCCTCAAGCTGCGCTTCCAGCGACAGCGGAACGTGCACGGCCATCTGGTCGCCGTCGAAGTCGGCGTTGAACGCCGCGCAGACGAGCGGATGCAGCTGGATCGCCTTGCCCTCGATGAGCGTCGGCTCGAAGGCCTGGATGCCCAGACGGTGCAGCGTCGGCGCGCGGTTGAGCAGCACCGGGTGCTCGCGGATCACCTCGTCGAGGATGTCCCAGACCTCGGGACGCTCCTTCTCGACGAGCTTCTTCGCCTGCTTCACGGTCGAGGAATAGCCCTTGGCGTCGAGCCGCGAGTAGATGAAGGGCTTGAACAGCTCCAGCGCCATCTTCTTCGGCAGGCCGCACTGATGCAGCTTGAGCTCCGGACCCACGGTGATCACCGAACGGCCGGAATAGTCGACACGCTTGCCGAGCAGGTTCTGGCGGAAGCGGCCCTGCTTGCCCTTGAGCATGTCGCTCAGCGACTTCAGCGGACGCTTGTTGGCGCCGGTGATGACCCGGCCGCGACGGCCGTTGTCGAACAGCGCGTCGACCGACTCCTGCAGCATCCGCTTCTCGTTGCGGATGATGATGTCGGGCGCGCGCAGCTCCATCAGCCGGCGCAGACGGTTGTTCCGGTTGATCACGCGGCGGTATAGGTCGTTGAGGTCCGACGTCGCGAAGCGGCCGCCATCGAGCGGCACCAGCGGGCGCAGGTCCGGCGGGATCACCGGCACGACGGTCAGGATCATCCACTCCGGGCGGTTGCCGGACTCGATGAAGGCCTCGACCACCTTGAGCCGCTTGGCGAGCTTCTTCGGCTTCAGCTCCGTCGTCGCCTCGGCGATCTCCTTGCGGATCTGGTCGCGCTCCTTCTCCAGGTCGAGCGACATCAGCATCTCGCGGATCGCTTCCGCGCCGATCATGGCGGTGAAGGCGTCCTCGCCGTATTCGTCCTGGGCGCGCACGTAGTCTTCTTCCGAAAGAAGCTGGTTCGGCTTCAGCGGCGTCAGGCCCGGCTCGAGCACCACGTAGTTCTCGAAATAGAGAACGCGCTCCAGATCCTTCAGCGTCATGTCGAGCAGCAGACCGATGCGGCTCGGCAGCGACTTCAGGAACCAGATGTGGGCGACCGGCGCGGCGAGCTCGATATGGCCCATGCGCTCGCGGCGCACGCGCGACAGAGTGACCTCCACGGAGCACTTTTCGCAGATGACGCCCTTGTACTTCATCCGCTTGTACTTGCCGCAAAGACACTCATAGTCCTTGATCGGCCCGAACACCCGAGCGCAGAACAGACCGTCCCGCTCCGGCTTGAAGGTGCGGTAGTTGATCGTCTCCGGCTTCTTGATCTCGCCGTAGGACCACGAAAGGATCTTCTCGGGGCTGGCGATCGAGATCTTGATGTGGTCGAAGGTCTGCACGGGAGCCTGTTGATTGAACAGGTTCATGACCTCATGATTCATGGGCTCTCTCCTCGAATGCGCGGACGGGGAGCGGGCTCGCGGCCCCGCTCCCCTCTCCGGCAATGCGGCATCTTGTGGCGGCGGTCGGCATCAGGCGAAGGTCACTCCGCCGCGTCGACCGCCGGGACCCCCGTCTCGTCCGTCAGGGGCACTTGTTCGTCCTTCAGCTCGACATTGAGACCGAGGGAGCGCATTTCCTTCACGAGCACGTTGAAGCTTTCGGGAATGCCCGCCTCGAACGTGTCGTCGCCACGCACGATCGCTTCATAGACCTTGGTCCGGCCGGCCACGTCGTCCGACTTCACCGTCAGCATCTCCTGCAAGGTGTAGGCGGCGCCGTAAGCTTCCAGCGCCCAGACCTCCATCTCGCCGAAGCGCTGGCCGCCGAACTGCGCCTTGCCGCCGAGCGGCTGCTGGGTGACCAGCGAGTAGGGGCCGATCGAACGGGCGTGGATCTTGTCGTCGACCAGATGGTGCAGCTTGAGCATGTAAATATAGCCCACGGTGACCTGGCGGTCGAATTCCTCGCCGGTCCGCCCGTCGAACAGCGTCGACTGGCCGGAGCCCTTGTAGCCGCCCTGCTCCAGCATCCGGACGATGTCCGGCTCGCGCGCGCCGTCGAAGACCGGGGTCGCGATCGGGACACCGGTCTTGAGCTGATCGGCGAGGCGCAGCAGCGACTCGTCGTCATAGTCGGCCACCGGCTCGCTCTTCGTCGTATCGGCGAAGACCTCCACGATTTCCTTCCGCAGCGCGTCCAGCTGACCCGACCGCTTGTACTCCTCGTAGAGCGCCCCGATGCGCTGCCCCATGCCGGCGCAGGCCCAGCCGAGATGCGTCTCGAGAATCTGCCCCACGTTCATGCGGCTCGGCACGCCAAGCGGGTTCAGCACGATGTCGACGTGCTCGCCGTCTTCCAGGAACGGCATGTCCTCGATCGGCTTGATCTTGGACACCACGCCCTTGTTGCCGTGGCGGCCGGCCATCTTGTCGCCCGGCTGGATCTTGCGCTTCACCGCGACGAAGACCTTGACCATCTTCATCACGCCCGGCGGCAGCTCGTCGCCGCGCTGCAGCTTCTCCACCTTGTCGATGAAGCGCTGTTCCAGACGCTTGCGGCTCTCGTCGTACTGACCGCGAAGCGCTTCCACTTCGCTCATCAGCTTCTCGTCCTCGACGGCGATCTGCCACCACTGCGAGCGCGGGAACTCGTTGAGGACGTCGCCGGTGACCTCGGTGTTCTTCTTGAACTGCTTCGGTCCGGCCACGGCGACCTTGCCCAGCAGCATCTCGGCCAGACGGCCGTAGACGTTGCGGTCGAGGATCGCCTGTTCGTCGTCGCGGTCCTTGGCGAGACGCTCGATTTCCTCGCGCTCGATCGCCATCGCGCGCTCGTCCTTCTCCACGCCGTGGCGGTTGAAGACGCGCACCTCGACGACCGTGCCGGTCACGCCCGGCGGCAGCCGCAGCGACGTGTCGCGCACGTCGGAGGCCTTCTCGCCGAAGATCGCGCGCAGGAGCTTTTCCTCCGGCGTCATCGGGCTCTCGCCCTTCGGCGTGATCTTGCCGACGAGAATGTCGCCCGGCTTCAGCTCGGCACCGATGTAGACGATGCCGGCCTCGTCGAGGTTCTTCAGCGCTTCTTCCGACACGTTGGGAATGTCGCGCGTGATTTCCTCCGGCCCGAGCTTCGTGTCACGCGCCATCACCTCGAATTCCTCGATGTGGATGGAGGTGAACACGTCGTCGCGCACGATGCGCTCCGACAGCAGGATGGAGTCCTCGAAGTTGTAGCCGTTCCACGGCATGAAGGCGACGCGCACATTGCGGCCGAGCGCCAGATCGCCGAGATCCGTCGACGGGCCGTCGGCGATGATGTCGCCCTTGCGCACCTCGTCGCCCACCCGCACCAGCGGACGCTGGTTGATGCAGGTGTTCTGGTTGGAGCGCTGGAACTTCATCAGCTGGTAGATGTCGACGCCGGACTTCGACGGATCGAGTTCCTCGGTCGCGCGGATGACGATACGCGTCGCGTCCACCTGGTCGACCACACCCGTGCGCCGCGCCGCGATGGCCGCGCCGGAATCGCGCGCCACCACCGGCTCCATGCCGGTGCCGACGAACGGCGCCTCGGCACGCACCAGCGGCACGGCCTGACGCATCATGTTCGAGCCCATCAGCGCGCGGTTCGCGTCATCGTTCTCCAGGAACGGAATGAGCGAGGCGGCGACCGACACCAGCTGCTTCGGCGACACGTCCATGAACTCCACCCGCTCGGGCGGCAGCAGCATGTTCTCGCCCGCGTGGCGGCAGGTGATCAGCTCGTTGACGAAACGGCCCTCGTCGTCGATCTCCGCGTTGGCCTGGGCGATGTGATACTTCGCCTCTTCCATCGCCGACAGATAGACGGTCTCGGCCGTCACCTGACCGTTCTTCACCTTGCGGTACGGGCTTTCGATGAAGCCGTACTTGTTGATCCGCGCGAAGGTCGCCAGCGAGTTGATCAGACCGATGTTCGGGCCTTCCGGCGTCTCGATCGGGCAGATGCGGCCGTAGTGCGTCGGGTGCACGTCGCGCACCTCGAAGCCGGCGCGCTCGCGCGTCAGGCCGCCCGGGCCAAGCGCCGACAGGCGCCGCTTGTGGGTCACTTCCGACAGCGGGTTGGTCTGGTCCATGAACTGCGACAGCTGCGAGGATCCGAAGAACTCGCGCACGGCGGCGGCCGCCGGCTTCGCGTTGATCAGATCCTGCGGCATCACCGTGTCGATCTCGACCGAGGACATGCGCTCCTTGATGGCGCGCTCCATGCGCAGCAGACCGACGCGGTACTGATTTTCCATCAGCTCGCCGACCGAGCGCACCCGGCGGTTGCCCAGGTTGTCGATGTCGTCGATCTCGCCGCGCCCGTCGCGCAGATCGAGCAGCAGCGTGATCACGGCAAGGATGTCCTCCTTGCGCAGCGTGCGCACGGTGTCCTCGCACTGCAGGTCGAGACGCATGTTCATCTTCACGCGGCCGACCGCCGACAGGTCGTAGCGCTCGGCGTCGAAGAACAGCGACGCGAACATCGCCTCCGCCGTGTCGAGCGTGGGCGGCTCGCCCGGGCGCATCACCCGGTAGATGTCGAACAGCGCGTCCTCGCGGCTCTCGTTCTTGTCGACGGCCAGCGTGTTGCGAATGTAGGCACCCGTCGTCACGTGATCGATGTCGAGCACGGCGATCTCGTCGTAGCCGCGCTCGAGAAGCGCGCCGAGCACCTTCTCGTTCAATTCGTCGCCGGCCTCGGCGTAGATCTCGCCCGTGGACGGATCGACCATGTCTTCCGCGAGATACTGCCCGTGCAGGTCCTCGTCGACCACCTTGAGCGCGGTCACGCCCTTCTCGGTGAGCTGACGCACCGTCCGCGCGGTGATCTTGCGGCCGGCCTCGACGACCACTTCGCCGCTGTCGGCGTCGATCAGGTCGAAGCCGGCCTTGGTGCCCTTCAGACGGTTGCCGTCGAAGGCCACGCGCCAGGCGTTCTCGCCGGCGCGGGTGTAGTCGATGCGCTTGTAGAAGGTGTTGAGGATTTCCTCGCCGTCGAGACCGAGCGCCTTGAGGAGCGACGTCACCGGGATCTTGCGGCGGCGGTCGATGCGCGCGTGCACGATGTCCTTCGCGTCGAACTCGATGTCGAGCCACGACCCGCGATAGGGGATGATGCGCGCGGCGAACAGCAGCTTGCCCGACGAATGGGTCTTGCCCTTGTCGTGGTCGAAGAACACGCCCGGCGAGCGGTGCATCTGCGACACGATCACGCGCTCGGTGCCGTTGACGATGAAGGTGCCATTGTCCGTCATGAAGGGCATGTCGCCCATGTAGACGTCCTGCTCCTTGATGTCCTTGACCGACTTGGCGCCCGTGTCCTCGTCGACGTCGAACACGATGAGGCGCAGCGTCACCTTGAGCGGCGCGGCGAAGGTCATGCCGCGCTGGCGGCACTCCTCGACATCGTACTTCGGCTGTTCGAACTCGTAGGACACGAACTCGAGAAGCGCGGTCCCGGCGAAATCCGAGATCGGAAAGACGGACCTGAACACCGCCTCAAGCCCGTCCTCGGCACGCCCCGCCTCAGGCTTGTCCACCTGCAGGAACTGGTCGTAGGACGCCTTCTGGACCTCGATGAGATTGGGCATCGCGGCGACTTCGCGGATCGATCCGTAGATTTTCCGGATCCGCTTGCGACCGTTGAACGTGTGCGCCATTGTCGCTCCTCGTTTCGATCTAACACGGCTCTCCGAAAAGCCGTACCGGACCACATCCCGGCACCGCGGACCGTGGTGGCGGCCCTTCGGAGAACCGTCCCGTCTTAGGGACCAAAGCCCCGGTCAGGATCTCCCGCCGGGGTCGAAAACGCGGTCCCGGCCGAAACCGGGACCGCACAGGCACGCGGCCTGATTACTTCAGCTCGACCTTGGCGCCGGCTTCCTCGAGCTTCTTCTTCAGCTCTTCCGCCTCGTCCTTGGCCACGCCTTCCTTCACCGGCTTCGGCGCGCCCTCGACCAGGTCCTTGGCTTCCTTCAGGCCAAGACCGGTGATGGCACGCACTTCCTTGATGACGTTGATCTTCTTGGCGCCCGCATCGGCCAGGATGACGTCGAACTCATCCTTTTCCTCGGCCGCGGCGGCACCCGCGTCACCACCACCGGCGGCAGCCGCGACGGCGACCGGAGCGGCGGCGGACACGCCCCACTTCTCCTCGAGCATCTTGGACAGCTCGGCCGCTTCCATGACGGTGAGCGAGGAGAGTTCTTCAACGATCTTTTCGAGATCAGCCATTTTCTCAAGTTCCTATGGTTCGAACCGTTTCGGTCCAGACAGTGTAAGCAATCCGCCTTATGCGGCTTCGTCCTTCGCGGCATACGCGCCGAGCACGCGGGCAACCTGCCCGGCCGGTGCGTTGACGACCTGAGCGATGCGCGTCGCGGGGGTGGAGATCATGCCCACCAGCTTCGCCCGCAGCTCATCCAGCGACGGCATGTCGGCAAGCGCCTTCACCCCGTTCGCGTCCAGATGCGTCGCGCCGAGCGCACCGCCAAGAACCACCAGCTTTTCCTGGGTCTTGGCGAAAGCCATGGTGGCCTTGGCCGCGGCGATCGGATCGTCCGAATAGGCGATCACGGTCGGTCCGCGGAACAGGTCCGCCATATGCTCGAGCTCGGTGCCTTGAAGGGCAAGCTTCACAAGACGGTTCTTGGCGACTTTGACCGATCCGCCGGCTGCGCGAACCTGGGCCCGATAGGCCGTCATGTCCGCAACCGAAAGACCGGCATAGTGCGCAACGACGACAACGCCGGTGTTCTGCAACACCTCGTTGAACGACGCCACGAACTCGCGCTTCTCCGCTCTTTCCACTTGCCATCTCCGTTTGGCGGCCAGGGCCGCCGGTTTGTCTCTGCCGCCCGCAGGCATGCCCGGAATGGACCGCCGGCGGACAACACCGAGGATCCTGTCCCCTCGCTTGAGCCACCGAAGCGGCGCGGCAAGGACAAACGGTTCGAACCGGCGACCTTAAGCCGCGAATTCGGTTCGTACCCGTCTATGCAGGCCCGTGTGGCTTAAGCGGCCGCGCGAGCGCGACCCCACCTGCAGTCTCGGACAGGACGTCCGCCGTTTCCGGCGAACGATCCGACCGGGTCGCCCCGGCCGGAATTCTTGAAAGGGATGCGCCGAGGCACATCCCGGGCCGGGCATGCGCCCGGCAACGCCGCCTCAGGCGGTGATCGACGACGGATCGACCTTCAGGCCCGGGCCCATGGTCGAGGAAATCGCCACCCGCTTGAGGTAGGTGCCCTTGGCGCCCGTCGGCTTCGCCTTGATGATGGCGTCGACGATCGCCTTGATGTTCTCGCCCAGCTTGTCCGCCTCGAAGGACGTCTTGCCGACGCCGGCATGCACGATGCCCGCCTTCTCGACGCGGAACTGGACGGCGCCGCCCTTGGCGTCGTTGATCGCCGAGGTGACGTCCGGCGTCACCGTGCCGACCTTCGGGTTCGGCATCAGGCCGCGCGGGCCCAGCACCTTGCCGAGACGGCCGACCAGCGGCATCATGTCCGGCGTCGCGATGCAGCGATCGAAGTCGATCTTGCCCGACTGCACTTCGGCGACCAGCTCCTCGGCGCCGACGATGTCGGCCCCGGCGGCCTTGGCCTCATCCGCCTTGTCGCCACGCGCGAACACCGCGACGCGGACGGTCTTGCCCGTCCCGTTCGGCAGCACGCAGACGCCGCGGACCATCTGGTCGGCATGACGCGGGTCGACGCCCAGATTGATCGCGATCTCGACGCTCTCGTCGAACTTCGTGGTCGCCCGGTCCTTGACGAGCGCGAGCGCCTCGTCGAGCGGATAGAGCTTGTTGCGGTCGATGCCCTCGCGCGCGGCGCGGATGCGCTTTCCAACCTTCGCCATCGTCTTACTCCGTGACCTCGAGACCCATGGACCGCGCCGAACCCTCGACCATCCGCATCGCGGCGTCGACGTCGACGGCATTCAGGTCCTTCATCTTGGCTTCCGCGATCTCGCGGACCTGGTCACGGGTGACCTTGCCGACGAACCCGCCCTTGCCCGGCGTCTTGTGCCCCGACTTCAGGCCGGAGGCCTTCTTCAGGAAGAAGCTGACAGGGGCCGTCTTCACCACGAAGGTGAAGGAGCGGTCCGAGTAGTAGGTGATCACGGTCGGGCACGGAGCGCCCTTCTCGACATCCTGGGTCTGCGCGTTGAACGCCTTGCAGAACTCCATGATGTTGAGGCCGCGCTGACCAAGCGCCGGACCGATCGGCGGCGACGGAGTCGCGGAGCCGGCCGGCACCTGCAGCTTGATGTAGCCTTCAATTTTCTTCGCCATTCGTAGTCTCCAACTGGCGCTGCCGCATGTGCGACATCTTCAGATCAGGTGGTGCGACCGATACGCCTGGCGAACCTTGCGCATCCTGTCTCCCACCAGGGAGGGGAAACCGTCAGGTCTCCCGGGACGGCCGCCGGAGCGACCCGCCGGGCGCGGGGCCCGACATGCCAACGGCGCCGCCCTCGACGAGAGACGGCACCGGATGTTCGAAGTCTCAGAGCTTCTCGACCTGCCCGTATTCCAGCTCGACCGGCGTCGCGCGGCCGAAGATCGACACCGCGACCTTCAGACGGGCCCGCACGTCGTCGACCTCTTCCACATGGCCGGAGAAGGAGGCGAACGGACCGTCGGACACGCGCACCTGTTCGCCGATCTCGAAGCTGACGGACGGCTTCGGGCGCTCCACGCCCTCCTGCACCTGGTGCAGGATGCGCATCGCCTCGGCGTCCGGGATCGGCATCGGCTTCTGGTCGGAGCCGAGGAAGCCGGTCACCTTCGGCGTGTTCTTGATGAGATGAAACGCCTCGTTGGTCATCTCCATCTTCACCAGCACGTAGCCGGGGAAGAACTTGCGCTCCGCATCGACCTTACGGCCACGACGCACTTCGACGACCTTCTCGGTCGGGACGAGAATCTCCTCGAAGAGCTCCTCAAGTCCCTGCTGCGCCGCTTTTTCCCGAATCGCTTCCGCCACCTTCTTCTCGAAATTCGAGTAGGCGTGCACGATGTACCAACGCTTGGCCATAATCCCTCAAGCCGATTGTGAGCAGGGCCGCACCTAGCCGGCAAGACCCAGAAGCAAGCCGATTCCCTGGCCCATCAGCCAGTCGGCGAGCAGAAAGAAGATGGCGGCAAGAAACACCATGACGAACACCATGACGGTGGTCACCGCGGTTTCCCGACGCGTCGGCCAGGTCACCTTGGACGTTTCCGAACGCACCTGCTGGATGAACGTGAAAGGATTTGTCTTCGCCATTCAACTGCCGGTCTTGTCACGACACGCAGGCGCGCGGAACGATCCACGCGCCTTGGTCGAAAGCCCTAATTAAGACCTAACGGCCTTGCGATCAAGAGCAAAGGTGGCAGGGGCGGAGGGACTCGAACCCCCGGCCCTCGGTTTTGGAGACCGATGCTCTACCAGCTGAGCTACACCCCTAGACCTTTCGAGTGCAGGAGGTAAATAAATTTTGCCGTCGCTTCAAGCGAGAAATGCGCATGACGTGAATTAATTCACAAGCTTGCCGCGTTTCCTCTCGTCCGGCCGACCCGTCCTCTCGACGAAAGGGTCGCGAAATCCCCGCGCCGCGCGCCGCGATCAAGCCCGAAACGAGGACGGCAACGCAATCGCGTCTCGCGGCCCGAGGCCGACCCGCCCCGGCCGGACCTGCCCCCGCCGCACGGGCGGCCGCGCGACGCCCCGGCGCGCTCCCTTACCGCTCCGCTGAAGGCTCGCTGAAGGCTCCCTGGGCCCGCCAGACGGTACCGGCGGCCGGGCGTCGCCCCCACTTGCACCTTACCGCCCTGCGCCGGTCCGGGACCCGCTCGCCGTCGCCCGGCGCGGTCGGTCCGCACATGCAACGGGGCGCGCCCCTCTCAGGACGCGCCCCGTGAAACATGCCTGTGTCGCCGCCGGCGCCGTGTGGCGCCGCGCGTTGACACGCAGATTACTCGACGATTTTCGCGACGACGCCGGCACCCACGGTGCGGCCGCCCTCGCGGATCGCGAAGCGCAGGCCTTCTTCCATCGCGATCGGCACGATCAGCTCGACGTCGACCGACACATTGTCGCCCGGCATCACCATTTCCGTGCCCTCGGGAAGCGTCACCACGCCCGTCACATCCGTCGTGCGGAAGTAGAACTGCGGACGGTAGTTGGTGAAGAACGGCGTATGACGGCCGCCCTCTTCCTTCGTCAGGATGTAGGCCTCGGCCTTGAACTTCGTGTGCGGCGTCACCGAACCCGGCTTGCACAGCACCTGGCCGCGCTCCACGTCCTCGCGGCCGATGCCGCGGATCAGCGCGCCGATGTTGTCGCCCGCCTCGCCCTGATCGAGCAGCTTGCGGAACATCTCAACGCCCGTCACCGTCGTCTTCTTGGTGTCGCGGATGCCGACGATCTCGACTTCCTCGCCCACCTTCACGACGCCGCGCTCCACGCGGCCGGTCACCACCGTGCCACGGCCGGAGATCGAGAACACGTCCTCGATCGGCATCAGGAACGGAAGATCCTTCGGACGCTCCGGGGTCGGGATGTAGTCATCCACGGCCGCCATCAGCTCCTTGATCTTCTCTTCGCCGATGTTGGCGTCGCGGCCCTCGAGCGCGGCAAGCGCCGAGCCGGCCACGATCGGAATGTCGTCGCCCGGGAACTCGTAGGACGACAGAAGCTCGCGCACTTCCATCTCGACGAGCTCCAGCAGCTCCTCGTCGTCCACCTGGTCGACCTTGTTCAGGAATACCACCAGCGCCGGAACGCCGACCTGGCGAGCGAGCAGGATGTGCTCGCGCGTCTGCGGCATCGGGCCGTCAGCGGCCGAGCACACCAGGATCGCGCCGTCCATCTGCGCCGCACCGGTGATCATGTTCTTCACGTAGTCGGCGTGACCCGGGCAGTCGACGTGCGCGTAGTGACGGTTCTCCGTCTCGTACTCCACGTGCGCCGTCGAGATCGTGATGCCGCGCGCCCGCTCTTCCGGCGCGCCGTCGATCTCGTCGTAGGCCTTGAAGTCGCCGAACGACTTCGTGATCGCCGCCGTCAGCGTCGTCTTGCCATGGTCGACGTGGCCGATCGTGCCAATGTTCACGTGCGGCTTCGTCCGCTCAAACTTTGCTTTCGCCATCGGCGTCGCTCTCTGTCCAACTTGCGGTTAAGTCTATCAAACTCGATGAAGACCCGACCGCCTCGAGGCGGCGGATACTGGTGGCTCGGAAAGCCGTTTCCGCTTCACCTCCGGACCGGACGATGTGCAAAGCTCATGATTGGAGCGGGTGAAGGGAATCGAACCCTCGTCGTCAGCTTGGAAGGCTGCTGCTCTACCATTGAGCTACACCCGCCGCCGGCCGGGGGATGGTGGAGGAGGTTGGATTCGAACCAACGTAGGCAAAGCCAACGGATTTACAGTCCGTCCCCTTTAACCACTCGGGCACTCCTCCGAGTCACCGTCCCCGTCGCCGAAGCGTCCTGGATGGCTTCACGAAAACGCCCCGCGAAACAATCGCGAGGCCGCTCCCGTGGCCGGTGTTATGCAGATACCGCCTGAGGGTGTCAACGCCCATTTCGCCGCCTGTGGACACAAATTCGCCCGGGGGCTTCATCGACCCGTCCCGAAGCCCCGCCCGGCTTTTGGCTTGCCGGCCGTGACGAGGAAGAGTAAGCGCATGCCGCATGACCCGATCCGCCAAACCGCCATCTGCCAGACTGCCGCGCGGCCCCCACAGGGGCCGTAAGCCGGCGGGCCGCTTTGCCGACCCGGCCGACGCAGGTCCCTTGCGGCTCTACGGCCTGCACACGGTGGAGGCCGCCTTCCGCAATCCCGCGCGCCGGCGCCATCGCCTCTATGCGACGGAAAACGCCCTGCGCCGGCTCACCGAACGCGACATCGCGCCCGACGTGCCGGTCGAAATCCTGCCGCCGCGCAAGCTCGACCAGATGGTCGGCCGCGACGCGGTGCATCAGGGCGTGGTGCTGGAAGCCGATCCCCTGCCCGCCTACGGCGCGGAGGATCTGTCCCGCGCGCGCATGGTGCTGGCGCTCGATCAGGTCACCGATCCGCACAATGTCGGCGCGATCCTGCGCTCCGCCGTGGCGCTCGGCGCCGATGCGGTCGTCACCACCGAGCGCCATGCGCCCGAGGAGGGCCCGGTGCTCGCCAAATCCGCCTCCGGCGCGCTCGACATGATCCGCCACGTGCGGGTGAAGAACATGGCCCGTTTCGTCGGCGAGATGCGCGCGGCCGGCTTTCGCGCGGTGGCGCTCGACAGCGCCGGACCGGCGCGTCTGGAGGACACGGAGCTCGGCGACCGGGTGCTTCTGGTGCTCGGCTCGGAAGGCAAGGGCGTGCGCCAAGGCGTGCGCGAGGCCTGCGACGCGCTGGCCCGCCTCGACATGCCGGGCGAGATCGCCTCGCTCAACGTGTCCAACGCCGCCGTCCTGTCGCTCTACATCGTGCGCCAGGCGCTTTTCCGCGGCACCGCGACCGGGTCCTGAAACCGGTCGCCAACAACCCGTCGAAAACCGCGCAGGACGGGGATGCGCGGCCCGAAAACCTGTGCTAAAGCCCAAGGCGTCGCCGGTATAGCTCAGCTGGTAGAGCATCTGATTTGTAATCAGAGGGTCGCGGGTTCGAATCCTGCTGCCGGCACCATATTCCCCGCTCCATCGGGCTTTCCCGCCTTCCATGGGACCGCGGTGTTGCCCGCAAGTCGTGCGTTCCGACGTCCGAGCCCCCCGCCGCCCGGAAGGACACCGCCCGAAACCGGTGCCTCACAACGGCACACAGGGGCGCGGCACCCGACCCGACCGGCGCGCCCCCGCGCCCGACCTGAGGCCCGCGCCCGACTTGAGGCCCGCGCCCGACTGGAGGAAAGAGAGCCCATGCTCCCGACCGGTTTCCCCGATCCCGCCCTTGTCGCGCGCCAGACCGCGAAGATGCTGCTCGAGGTCCAGGCCGTGCATTTTCGCGCCGACGAGCCCTACAAGCTGACGTCCGGTCTCGCGAGCCCGGTCTATATCGACTGCCGCAAGCTGATTTCCTACCCGCGCCTGCGGGCCACGCTGATGGATTTCGCCACCGCGCGCATTCTCGCCGAGGTCGGCTTCGAATCGCTTGACGCGGTCGCGGGCGGCGAGACCGCCGGCATCCCCTTCTCGGCCTGGATCGCCGAGCGCATGGGCCTGCCCATGCAGTATGTGCGCAAGAAGCCCAAGGGGTTTGGCCGCGACGCGCAGATCGAGGGCGTGCTCAACGAGGGCGACCGGGTGCTGCTGGTCGAGGATCTCACCACCGACGGCGGCAGCAAGGTGAAATTCGCCAAGGCGCTGCGCGCCGCCGGGGCCCGGGTCGATCACACCATCGTGCTGTTCTTCTACGATATTTTCCCCGAAACGCATGACGCCATGGCCCGCGAGGGGCTGACGCTGCACTATCTGGCGACCTGGCGCGACGTGCTCGCCGAGGCCCGCGCCGGGGCGCATTTTCCGCAAGCCACGCTCGACGCCGTCGAAGCCTTCCTCGCCGACCCGCTCGGCTGGTCCGGCGCGCACGGCGGGATCTCCGAATTTGCCGTCTGATCCGGCGCATCCCGCTCCCGGGATCGACGGCGTTTCGGCGCCCGCCATCTCACGGTTTCGTGATCGCGCGGCGCTTGAGAGCGACGGCCCGGCCCCCGAGGATAATCGCGGCGGAAGCGCCCGCCGATCCTGAAGGGAGACAACACATGCTGAAGATGTGCATTCGCGGCCTCGCCGTCGCCATGCCGCTTGCCCTGGCCGCCGGTCCGGCTGCGGCGGACCCCATCGACACCCGCCAGCAGCTGATGAAATCCGTCGGCGCGGCAACCGGCACGCTCGGCAAGATGATCAAGGGCGAGACGGAGTATGACGCGGCACTCGCCAGCATGGCCATGCGCGTGCTCTTCGCCGCGCCGGCCGGCTTCGTGACCATGTTCCCGGACGGCACGCAGACCGGCGGCGACACCGAGGCCGCGCCCGCCATCTGGGAGGACCGGGCCGGCTTCGAGAAGGTCGCGGCCGACATGCAGATGGCGGCCGGCGCCGCGATCCCGGCCGCCGGCGAAAGCCTCGACGCCCTGAAGGGCGCCTTCGGATCGGTCGCGCAGAACTGCAAGGCCTGCCACGAGGACTACCGCGTCTCGAAGAACTGACGGCGCCCTTCAGTACACCGGCGGGGGGGTACAGGCGGGCGGGGCACACGGGCGGAACGTCGCCGGAGGCGACCCCGCCTGCACCGGCATCCCCGTCCGCCGGCCCGCCCCGGCCGGGCACACCGGCCTTTCGCCGATCCCTCGCCCATCATGGAGAGACGCATGTCCCTGCGCCTGCTCGTCTGGCCACTCGCGCTCGTTCTGCTCGCGGTCGCCGCGGCCGTCTACCTCACCTGGCCCGAGCGGATCGATGCGGCACAGCTTCCCGCGCATGAGGCGGATCTCGCCAACGGCGAGCGCCTGTTCTGGGCCGGCGGCTGCGCCTCCTGCCATGCGGCCCCCGGCGCGAAGGGGGAGGACAAGCTGCTGCTTGCCGGCGGGCTGGAGTTGAAGACGCCCTTCGGCAGCTTCACGGTCCCCAATCTGTCGAGCGATCCGCAGGCCGGCATCGGCGGCTGGAGCGACGCGGATTTCGTCACCGCCATGGTCAAGGGCACCTCGCCGGACGGGCGGCACTATTATCCGTCCTTCCCCTATGCGTCCTACCGGCACATGCGCCTTGAGGATCTCATCGACCTGAAGGCGTTTCTCGACACGCTGCCGCCGTCGGACGCGCGCAACGGCGATCACGATCTCGCCTTTCCCTACTCCATCCGCGCCGGGCTGGGCGCGTGGAAGCTGCTCTATCTCGGCCAGCCGGCGCCGCCCGTTCCCGACAGCGACGATCCGCTGGTGGCGCGCGGGGCCTATCTGGTCACGGGCGCCGGTCATTGCGCGGAGTGCCACACGCCGCGCGACGCCTTTGGCGGGCTCGACTCGGCGCGATGGCTCGCCGGCGGTCCCGATCCGGAAGGCGGCGACGGGGCGATCCCCAACATCACGCCCTCGCAGGCGGGCATCGGCGGCTGGTCGGCGGCCGACATCGCCTATTACCTCGAAAGCGGCTTCACGCCGGACTTCGATTCGGTCGGCGGCAGCATGGCCTCGGTTCAGGAAAACTGGGCGAAGGTTCCAGACGAGGATCGACGGGCCGTCGCGGCCTATCTGAAGGCGATTGCCCCGCTCCCCTGAGCGGCAGGCCAGATCGGCAGACCTGGGCGGTGAGCCGGATCGGCGGACCTGAGCGCCGCGTGGACCATCGCCCGGGACCCGACAGGTCCGGGTGCGAAGGTCAGTCGACCGCGCCGCCGCGCGTTTCGGCGCGGATCCAGTCGAGGAACGAGGGGCTGCCGTGCGCCACGTCGAGCGCCAGCACGGCCGGTTCGTCGAACGGGTGCAACTCGACGATGGCCGCCATCGCCTCCTCCAGCCGCGCCGCGCTGGTCTTGGCAAGCACCACGACCTCCGCGCCCTCCTCCACCGCGCCCTGCCAGCGATAGACCGACACCATGCCCGGCCACATGTTGACGCAGGCAACAAGGCGCAGCGTCACCAGTTTGGCGGCCGCGTCGCGCGCGCTCTCCATGTCGGGAAAGGTCGAATAGATCAGACGGATGTCGGTGGTCGATTTCATCGCAAGACGAATTCCCAAAGGCCGGCGGAAAGTGCTAGATCGATCGCATGGATCGGCTCATGCACCCTATCGAGAAACTGGCCTTCGTCTCAAGCGAGACCGAGGAAGCCGACGCCGCGCGGGCCGCTCTCGAACGCCGCTACGGGGCGCATGATCCCAAGAAGGCGGATGTGATCGTCGCGCTCGGCGGCGACGGGCTGATGCTGCAGACGCTGCACCGCTTCATGAACACCGGCAAGCCGATCTACGGGCTCAACCGCGGCTCGGTCGGCTTCCTGATGAACGAATACCACGAGACGGATCTGCTGGAGCGCATCCAACGGGCCGTGGTCAGCCGCATTCACCCGCTGGTGATGGAAGCGACCGATGCGCTGGGACACATCCATTCCGCCCTCGCGATCAACGAGGTGTCGCTGATCCGCCAGACGCACCAGGCCGCGAAGCTGCGCATTTCCGTCGACGGGCGCGTGCGCATGGAGGAACTGGTGTGCGACGGCGTGATCGTCGCGACCCCGGCCGGCAGCACCGCCTACAACCTGTCGGCCCACGGCCCGATCCTGCCGATCGACGCGCAACTGCTGGCGCTGACGCCGATCAGCGCCTTCCGGCCCCGGCGCTGGCGCGGCGCGCTCCTGCCCAACAGGGTGAGCGTGCGCATCACCGTGCTGGAAACCAGCAAGCGCCCGGTCAGCGCCGCCGCCGATTACACCGAAATCCGCAACGTCACGGACGTGCGGGTGCGCGAGGAAACGAACTCGGAAAGCCTCGCGCTCTTCGACGCCGACCACAATTGGGACGAGCGCATCCTGTCCGAGATGTTCCGCTACTGACGCCGGAGGGCGGCGACCGCCTTCCGGGTGCGGCGCGCCATACTTGCAATTTTTTGTAAAGTCTTTGCCGGATACGATTGCGCCCAAACGCGTCTTGTCGTCACCGGGTCGGCTGTCGCCGGACCGGGCGCGGGGGGACGCGCCGTCCGTGTCGCCACAGTCGTTCAGGTATCAATGGCCCTTCCTCTTCTCGATCTCGCGGATCTTCGGGTTCTCATCGCAGAAGACAATCCGCACATGCGCCAGATCCTGCGCATGATGCTTTCCGGCTTCGGCGTGCGCACGGTTTACGAAGCGGAGGACGGCGCGGCGGCACTGGAGATCGCCCAGAGCCGCGATCCGGACCTCATTCTCCTCGACTGGCTGATGCCCATTCTCGACGGCGCGGAGCTCACCCGCATGCTGCGGCAGGGGCAGAGCCCGGGTTGCTTCGTGCCGATCATCGCCATCACCTCCCACACCGAGAAGCGGCGCGTGCTTGCCGCCCGCGACAGCGGCGTCACGGAAATCCTGTGCAAGCCGGTCTCGCCCCGCGGGCTCTATCTGCGCATCGCGAACTGCGTGCTTCATCCGCGCGATTTCGTGCGCACTCGCGCCTTCATCGGCCCGGACCGGCGGCGGTTCCAGCATCCCGCCTTCCTCGGTCCGGAACGGCGCGGCCAGGGCGAGGACGACGGTTACGTTCTGGACGGAGGCGACGACATCCCCCACAGTCAGGGGGTGGACAGGGAGCCCGAGTCGACCTTTCACTGATCGTCGGCACCGCGATGCGGTGCGCGATTCGGTCCGGCAAGAGCGTTCGGTACGGCAGGAACGGGAGATCCGCCCCCCGGGCGCGCGCCCGGACAACCTGCCCCGACAACCCGGCGAGGGACACGCAGATGGCGAGCGATTCCAGCAAATCGAAAGACGGCGCCGAGATCGTCAAGCCGCCCCGCGACCTGCGCTCGAAGGTCCGCGTGATGAGCGACCGCGAGGCCGCGCGCTTCGACCCGGTGAAATCGGCCGAAGCCGCGCTGGAACGCCTGTCGAACGATTTCGACGGCTGGATGGCGAGTGAGGCGGACACCCTTGCCACCGCCTGGACCGAGATCCGCGACCAGGGCCTCACCGAAGAGCGCTGCGCCACGCTGTTTCGCGCCGCGCATGACATCAAGGGACAGGCCAGCACCTTCGGCTATCCGCTGGTCGGCTCCGTGGCGGGCAACCTGTGCCACCTGATTGAGCATGTGCCCCGCGAGGATCTGCCGCTGAAGCTGGTGGAACAGCATGTCGACGCGGTGCGCGCCATGGTCGCCGAAACGGCGCAGCAGGAGGACAACGCCACCGCCCGCGCGCTGGTCGACCGGCTCGTCGATGTCACCGAGGATTTCATCGCCCGAACCGCGCCCGGCGATCCGCAAGCCCCGGATGCCTGAACGTTGCGCCTGAACGTTGCGCCTGCACGCGACGCATGAGCGCGCGGCCCGTCAGGCCGCCATTTGCCGCTGCACGTAGGTGCGTGCCGATTCGCGCGCGATCTCCGCGGAAAACCGGCGCAGCATCACCACCAGATCGTCCGCCTCCACCCCGTCCATCCGCGCGTAGCGCTCCAGAACGGAGCCGATCACCCGCCGCGCCAGGGTCACCGTGCGCCCGGTTTCCGGCAGATGCGCGGTTTCCACCGCGATCTCCCGCCAGACCTCGACGGCGGCGCAGAACAGCGGATGCGTGCGCGCCGGGATCTCCGCCCTGGTGAGCAGCGCCCGCACCGCCGGCATCCGCCCGCCGGCCAGAACCTCCCGCACCCGGTGCCCCGAAAGGCCGGAGAGATGCACCAGCGCGGCCTCGAAGAGCGCGGCGTTGCCGGTGCACAGGGCTCTCAGCAGCAGCGCGGTCGTGAGTTGCCCCGTCTCGACCAGATGGGCGACGAGGGCCTGCGTGTCCTGCGGTGCGGCGCGGTCGGCGAGCGACACGGTGGCGCGTTCGCGCGCATCCGCCACCACGGCCTGGGCGCGATCCTCGCGCAACCCCCGGCGAACCAGCGGATGATGTCGCAACAGATCGCCGACCTGCTGGAGCAGCATCTGCCGCACCGCGATGGGCGTGTCGCCGCGTTCCATCAGCGCTTCGCGAATGGCCGCCGTCGCCCCGTGCCGCTGCGCGATCCGCGCCAGGCTCGCGGCCGGCACCACGGCGGTCGGATTTGTCAGCAGCGCGAAACAGGCATCCGCCCCGCCCGCCTCGGCGATCGCGGCGGCGACCGACGGCGCCAGATGCGCCCGGCGCGCGATCGCCTCGGGCAGCGGGTCGGCGAAGCCGGTCGCGGCCTCGACCAGTTCCGCATCGAGCAGGATCGGCGAATAGCGCAATACCGGCGCGGCGATCTGCGGCAGGTCGTTGATGAGGGCCAGGATCACCTCGCGCGGCGCGTCCGCGCTGCGCGCCAGCGCCTCGGCGAGCGCCTTGCGCACCTTCGCGCTCGGATCGTCCAGCAGGAGGATCATCGCGGCCTCGGCCGCCTCGCGGTCGTCCGCGTCGAGATCGGAATAGAGATAGGCCCGCGCCAGCGCGCTCGTGGCCTCGGCCCGCCGCGCCTCCGGCGCGCTCGCCACCCATCGCAGGAACTGCTGAACGATCATCTCGCGACATCCCTTCGTGCGGCTTTCCCCGGCCGCGGCTTCAGTATGCCGGCAAAGGCTTAATGCTTCGTTCACCATGATTGCAGGATGGGCCGAGACCGCTCCGCAAGGGGGCGCCCGGCAAGAAAAAGCGCGCGCAACCGGGAGATTGCGCGCGCCAAGGCGGCCAGGCGGCAGGAGACGAAAGAGGGCGGCCATGCCCCGAAGGGCGTCAGACCGGAGGCAACAGATCCTTCTGCTGGACGTTCGGGCGATAACTCAGGAAACCGGTGAGATCCATCGGCTGACCGTCGCCGATGCGGCCGGGCTGCGTGCTGCCCAGTTGCGCAAGCACGCGCGAGCGCCGTTCGCTGTAGGCGTCGGTGCCCACCTCCTGACGCTGCGCGGCGCGTTGCAGCGCCTCGCGCTGACCCTCTTCCTGCGCGGCGAAGGCGGTCAGGAACGTGGATTCGAACTTGGACCGCTGCGCCTCGATCCCGTTGCGGAAGAGCGCGTGAAACGGCGAGGAAATCTCGTCGGTCGCCGACCAGGCGGTCAGCACCCGCCGGGTCGGATCGCCCATGGTCAGCCCGCGCTCGGCCTCCGAGGCGGTCGAGGGCGCGGTCACATCGGACGTGGCGGTGGCGACCGTCAGACCGCTCGCCGGGCCGCCCGGCGCGATCCCCTCCCCCGGCTTGACCTGCGGCAGCGCCGCGACCCGGGTCAGCCCGGCGCCGGGAATGGTGGGCGTCGCCCCGCCGTGCTTGGCGACGAGATTGGCATAGACCTCGGCGACGGTGCGCGCCCCGCCCCGGTCGTAGAAAATCGGCTTGTTGGCCCGCGCCTGACGGGAAAACACCCGGTCGGCCGCGAGATCGGGTTGCGTCTCGGCAAGCCGGATCAGCTTGTTCGCGCCGCCGGCGCCGAGGAAGTGCGCGATGTAGAGTTCGCCCTCGTTCGGCTCGCGGCCGAGCCGGCTGCGCAGGTAGTCGGCATTCTTCTGGGTAAGTTCCCCGGCCATCAGCGAGGCGATTTCGGCATTGTCGCGCAGATTGAGGATCTCGGTGCGCATCGCCGGATCGGCGACCCTGTACCGCCCGCTGGAGGTGCGCTGGATCTGGTCGGCATAATGCCCCAGACCGTGCTTGTGGCCCGATTGCTTGACCGTCTCCAGCCAGGTGCTCTCGATGAACTGGAACAGTCCCGACGCGCTGGAGGTGCGTGCCTTGGCGTCCTCGTCGAAGTTGGATTCCCGCTGCGCCGTCTTCACCAGATAGTCGAAGGACGCTCCGGTGGTGGTGCTTGCGGACTGGAAAGCTTGCTCGATCCTGGACGCGATCGAGAACGGCTCGCCCACTTTCATGCTCCGCACTCCTCACAAACGCATGCCTTAGGATTTGGTTAAGGGTCGGGCCGATTTGGTTAACGAGGAGTTAACGACGCTTACGCCTTGTTGCCTCAAGGCTTTTGCCCGTTAAATCGTCAGAGCCGATTCGCAAAACGCGACAGCATGCGTCAAAACAGGAGAGGAGACCCCCATGCCCGGACTGCATTTCGAGGACTTCGAGGTCGGACACGTGTTCCATCACACGCTGACCCGCACGGTCACGGAGATGGACAACATGCTCTTCTCCAACATGACGCTCAATCCGCAGCCGCTGCATATCGACCGCCATTTCTGCGAGACCCAGACGGAATGGGGCCAACCGCTGGTCAACAGCCTGTTCACGCTCGGGCTCATGATCGGCATCTCCGTCAATGACACCACGGTCGGCACCACGATCGCCAATCTCGGCATGAGCGACGTGAAGTTCCCCCATCCCCTGTTCCAGGGCGACAGCGTGCATTGCACCACCGAAGTGATCTCCAAGCGCGAATCGCGCTCGCGTCCCGACGCGGGGATCGTCGAATTCGAGCACAAGGCCTTCAACCAGACCGACGACCTCGTCGCCGTGTGCCGCCGGCAGGCCTTCATGCGCAAGCGGTCGGGCGGCGCCTGATCATGCGCTCGCTTCTCTTCGTCCCCGGCGACAGCGAGCGCAAGCTCGCCAAGGGGCTCGGCAGCGGCGCGGACGTGCTGCTGATCGATCTGGAGGATTCCGTCGCGCTCGACGCCAAGCAGAGCGCGCGCGAGATCACGGCGCGCTTCCTCGCCGAAGCCCGCGACACACCCGGACGCCCCCGCCTCTATGTGCGCGTGAACGCCCTCGGTACGGGAGAGACCGACGCCGACCTCGCCGCCGTCATGGCGGCCGGGCCCGAGGGCATCATGCTGCCGAAGGCGCAATCGGGGCGCGACGTGCAGCATCTCGACGCCAAGCTCGCCGTGTATGAGGCCGAGACCGAGCGGCCGGACGGCGCGACCCGCATCCTCGTCGTGGCGACGGAAACGGCCGGATCGCTGTTCGGCCTCGGCAGCTACGCCGGCGCGAGCCCGCGGCTTGAAGGGCTTGCCTGGGGCGCGGAGGATCTGTCGGCGGACATCGGCGCGCTCGGCAACCGCGATGCGGCCGGCGCCTTCACCGAGCCGTTTCGGCTTGCCCGCAATCTCTGCCTGTTCGGCGCGGTGGCCGCCGGGGCCACGCCCATCGACACGGTCTTCACCAATTTCCGCGACATGGAGGCCCTGCGCGCGGAGGCCGAGGAGGCGCTGCGCGACGGCTTCACCGCCAAGATGGCGATCCACCCGGCCCAGGTGCCGGTGATCAACGCGGTCTTCACGCCCTCGCCCGAGGAGGTCGCCAAGGCCCGGCGCATCATCGACGCCTTCGCCGAAGCCGGCGATCCGGGCGTCGTCGGCCTCGACGGGGAGATGCTCGACCGGCCGCATCTGCGGCGCGCGGAGAAGGTGATCGCCCGGGCGCGGGCCGCCGACGGCGGAAGCTGAGCCGACACAAGCCATCGACCCGGGCCATCGACCCGGGCCATCGACACGCGGAGACCGAAAAGGGCGCGCCCTCGGACTGCTGACACCGCCATGCGCGGTCGTCATCCCAAACGCCGCGAAGCGGAGATCCGGGATCGGGGAGGCAGGGAGCACGCGCGGGAAACTCTTGACCAGTAGAAAGACTATTGGCTCCCCGATACCGGGTCGCGCTAACGCTTGCCCGGTATGACGACAAAAGAGTTCCCATCCCTTGTCATCAAGCTCAAGGGCGCGCCCGTGCGCGCCCTCTTCGCATCCCCTGCCGGGACGCGGCCGACGGGTCTCGTCTTTTCGAGACCCGTCAGTCGGCCTTCGGCCGCGTCATCTGGAACACCGCGTCCGTCACCGCATAGTCCATGTAGCCGAGACGCGACAGCGGGCGGGCCCTTGTCACGTCGAACCGCCCGTCGACAAGCACGTCTTCGGCGATATGGACCGCCACGACCTCGCCGAACACCACCCAGTTGTCCGACATCTCACCGTCCAGACCGGTGAGACGCAGCGTCTGCAGCGTGCGGCATTCCAGCGCCGCCTTCGCCTCTCCGACGCGCGGCGCGGAGACGAGATCGCTGTCGAGCGGGGTCAGCCCGGCCTTGTCGAACTCCGACACGCCGTGCGGATAGGGCGCCGAGGAGCGGTTCATCGCCACCTTCAGATCTTCCGTCGCCAGGTTGAACACGAAGTCGCCGCCGGCGTCCGCGTTGGTGACGCTGTCCTTGTAGCCGGAGGAGGAGAACATCACGATCGGCGGACTGTCGCTGACCGCGTTGAAGAAACTGTAGGGCGCGAGATTGAGGCTGCCGTTCGGATGGCGCGTCGAGATCCAGCCGATCGGGCGCGGCGCGACGATCGCCTTGAACGGATTGTGCGGCAGGCCGTGGCCGTCGGCGACCTTGTAGGAATAGGTGCTCATGCGCCGGTCCACTCCGTGATGAGGGCCTCGAGATCGGGCCGGGCACGCTCGCTCGGCGTCTGGGTCGGCGTGCCGACATGCACGAAGCCGGCGATTCGCTCAGCCTCGGCCAGTCCGAGCAGGCCGGCGACCTCGTCGTCGAAGGCGATCCACTCGCTCAGCCACTGCGCAGCGAAGCCGCCCGCATGCACCGCATGGATCAGATTCATGCACACCGCTCCGGCGGAAAGCTGCTGCTCCCACACGGGGATCTTGGGGTGCACCGCCGCCTTGCTGACGACCGCGACGACCAGAGGCGCGCGGGAGAAGCGGGTTTCCTCCTGCTGGCGCCGCTCGTCCGACAGGGCCTCGCCGCGTGCGTCCAGCAACGCCACCAGCTTGCGGCCGAGCGCATGGCGCGCGTCGCCCCGGATCAGCACGAATCGCCAGGGCGCGAGTTTGCCGTGGTCGGGCACGCGGGCGGCCGCCTGCAGCATCCGGGTCAGCACGTCGCCGTCCGGCGCGGGCTCGGCGAGCGTCGCCGCCGGATGCGAGCGGCGCGTCAGCAGATGGGACATCAGATCGGGCGAAGGAGAGGTCATGGCGTTCCTTTCTCGGACCGGAGACGGTCGGCGTCCCCTTCACCTAACCGGACTGGCGACGCTGTCAATCGGGACGGGGCGACGGTCCCGGCGCAGGGACGCGCGCGCGTCGCGCGGGCGCCCCGCCCCGCGCGACTTGAAATCGCCCCAGTCTTGGGGAAGAAACGGAAAAGCTTCATTGCGACGACGCCTACGACACAGAGGACACGCCTCCCCCATGCGGGCCATCCCTTCGACGCTTGCGGGCCTGATCGCCCTTGCGCTTCTGGTCGCGCCCGCCACGGCGCAGGAAAGCGTCACGCCGCCGCCCAAGCCCGACGAATTCCAGGCCCAAAGCGGCAACGCCGACCTGCCCGACGATCCGCCGCTCAACGGGTCCGAGGACCCGCCGCTCGACGCGCTCCTGGAAGGTGGCGGCCTGGTGCGCGGCGCGCTGACGCCCGCGGTCCCCTATGCGCCCGCGATCACGCCGCAGACGGGCATGCCCAGCGTCGGCGGACCGGCCCCGGTGTATCTGGTCGCGCGCCTCAGCGACACGAGCCCGACGCTGACGCAGGGCGTTGCCTGGCGGGTTTACTCCGACACGCCGGGCGATGACGGCACGCTCGATCTGGTGGCCAGCGTCGACGGCGGCGACGCCGATCTCCGTCTGGAGCCGGGAAGCTATCTGGTGCATGCCGCCTTCGGCTATGCCGGACGCACCAGCCGGCTGGAGGTCGGCACCGGCGTGACAAGCCGCACCATGCTGCTCAACGCCGGCGGCATGAAGCTCGACGCCCAGTTTTCCGGGCACGAGGATATCCGGGTCGGGCGGGTACGCTTCGATATCTACGAACGCGAGTTCGACAATCGCGGCGAGCGCAAGCTGGTCGCCGGCGATATCGCGCCGGGCGAGATCGTGCGGCTGAACGCCGACACCTATCACGTGGTCAGCCGCTACGGCGCCATCAACGCCACCGTGCGCGCCGACATCCGGGTCGAACCGGGCAAGCTCACCGAGGCCACGGTCTATCACAACGCGGCGCGGGTGACGCTGAAGCTCGTGGACGAACCGGGCGGCGAGGCGCTCGCCAACACCGCCTGGAGCGTGCTCACGCCCGGCGGCGACCAGGTGGCGGAGGCCAACGGCGCCTTTCCCGCCTTCGTCCTGGCCTCGGGCGAATACCAGGTGATCGCCCGCAACGACGATCAGCTCTATTCCCGCAAGTTCAAGGTCAAGACCGCGGAACATGGCGAGGTGGAGGTGCTGACCTCCCAGGTCCTGAAGCAGTAGCCGGGACGCAGGACCGCAAACGCGGAACCGGCGCGCCGTCCCGCAGCGCCCCTCAGATGGCGGGCCGCGACGGCCGCCGCACCGCGCGCCGGCGTCGCATCTCCGGCGGCGCCATCGAGACGACGCGGTGGCGCAGGTGCTCGATCATCTTGCGCTGATCGCCGAAGACGGCGAGATCCTCGAAGGGGATCGGCGCGCCGATGCGCACGGCGAGATCCGAGCCGATGATGCGGCGGAACTCGCGGATGTACATCGACAGCCGCAGGGTCAGCGAAAAACGCGACACCAGATGAAACAGCGGCGAGTTCTGCCCGTCGAAATAGACCGGCAGCACGGTTGCCCGCGACGCGCGGATCATCTTGGCGGTGAAGGTCTTCCACGGCAGTTCCTGCGCGCGGCCAAAGGGCTTGTCCGCCGTCGCCACGCCGCCGCCGGGAAAGACGACGATCGTCACCCCCTCCTTCAGGAGCTTCAGCGCTTCCTGCCGCGTCTTCATGTTGGTCCGAAGGGCGGCTTCCGTTTCCTCGAAGTCGATAGGCAGCGCGTAGGGGCGGATCTCCGGCGCCTTGAGCAGCTCGTTGTTGATCAGGATGCGATAGGGCCGCCCGAGACGTTCGGCGAGCGATAGCACCGCCAGCCCGTCGCCGAGGCCATAGGGGTGATTGGCGATCATCACCAGCGGCCCCTCGGGCAGCACCGGCGGAGGCCAATGGCCTTCCTCCACCACGATCTCCACGCCGACGAGCGCCAGCAGGTCGCTCCACTTGGTCGCGGAGGTGGAGGCGATGGCATCGCGCCAGTAGCGGTAGTAACCGAGCAGCACACGGCGCCCGGACAGCGTCTCGATGACCCGGATGAGAGAGCGTTTCACCCACGGGTGATCCGCGTTGGCGTAGCTCAACTCCGTCTCGTGCACCGCAAACCCTCAGGCCGTTCTCGTCTGTCCCGGTCGCTTAAGCCGATTCCCCGAACAAGTATACGTAGACAAACTGCGTGACGGTTTGGCGAAGGTGCCGTTTTACGAAAACGCCCGGCGGGAGGACCCGCCGGGCGCGCATCACGTGGTGTCCCGTGCCGGTCAGACGTCGCCGGCCGCCCGCTTCAGATCCGGCGGCACCGCCTCGTCGGACAGGCTCGCGATCGCCTCGTCAAGCCCCATGGCGGTCTGATGCTTGGAGCCGAGACGGCGCACATTGACCGTGCGTTCCTCCGCCTCGCGCTTGCCGCACACCAGAATGACCGGGGTCTTGGCCAGCGAATGCTCGCGGACCTTGTAGTTGATCTTCTCGTTCCTGAGATCGATCTCCGCGCGAAGCCCCGCCTTCTTGACCGCCGCCAGCACCTCGCGCGCATAGTCGTCGGCATCCGACGTGATGGTCGCCACCACCACCTGCTGCGGCGCGAGCCACAGCGGGAAATGACCGGCGTAGTTCTCGATCAGGATGCCGAGGAAGCGCTCCATCGACCCGCAGATCGCCCGGTGCACCATGACCGGCGTCTTCTTGGTCCCGTCGGCATCGACGTAGAAGGCGCCGAAGCGTTCGGGCAGGTTGAAGTCGACCTGCGTGGTGCCGCACTGCCATTCGCGGCCGATGGCGTCGCGCAGCGTGTATTCGAACTTCGGTCCGTAAAACGCGCCCTCGCCTTCCAGGATGCCGGTCTTGATGCGCCCGCCCGAGCGCGCCTCGATCATCTTCAGCACCTCGGCCATCACCGCCTCGGCGTGGTCCCAGGAGGCATCCGAGCCGACGCGCTTTTCCGGCCGGGTCGAGAGCTTGACCACGATCTCCTCGAAGCCGAAGTCGGCATAGGTCGACAGGATCAGGTCGTTGATCTTCAGGCACTCGTCGGCCAGCTGCTCCTCGGTGCAGAAGACATGCGCGTCGTCCTGCGTGAAGGCGCGCACGCGCATCAGCCCGTGCAGCGCGCCGGAGGGCTCGTAGCGCGACACCGCACCGAACTCGGCCATGCGCAGCGGCAGGTCGCGGTAGGACTTCAGCCCGTGCTTGAAGATCTGAACGTGACCGGGGCAGTTCATCGGCTTGATCGCGAAGACGCGCTCGTCCTCGGTCTCGGTGACGAACATGTTCTCCCGATACCAGTCCCAGTGGCCGGAGGTCTCCCACAGCGCCTTGTCGAGGATCTGCGGCGCATTCACCTCGTCGTAATCGGCCTCGAGCCGCCGGCGCATGTAATTGACCAGCGTCTGGAACAGCGTCCAGCCCTTGGCGTGCCAGAAGACGACGCCCGGCCCTTCCTCCTGGAAATGGTAGAGGTCCATCTCCCGGCCGAGCTTGCGGTGATCGCGCTTCTCCGCCTCCTCCAGCATGTGGAGATAGGCCTTGAGCTCTGCCTCATTGGCCCAGGCGGTGCCATAGATGCGGGTGAGCATCTCGTTGTTGGCGTCGCCGCGCCAATAGGCGCCGGCCACCTTCATCAGCTTGAAGGCGTCGCCGATCTGCTTCGTGGAGGCCATGTGCGGCCCCCGGCACAGATCGAGCCAGTCGCCCTGCCGGTAGATGCGAAGCTCCTGATCTTCCGGGATCGCGTCGATCAGCTCGACCTTGTAGGTCTCGCCCTTCGACAGGAAGTGGCGCTTGGCCTCGTCGCGCGACCACACCTCGCGGGTGAAGGCCTCGCCACGCTGGATGATCTCGCGCATCTTCTTCTCGATGACCGGCAGGTCCTCGGGCGTGAAGGGCTCGTCGCGCTTGAAATCGTAATAGAAGCCGTTCTCGATCACCGGGCCGATGGTGACCTGCGTGCCCGGCCACAACTCCTGCACGGCCTCGGCCATCACATGGGCGGCGTCGTGGCGGATCAGCTCCAGCGCGCGCGGGTCGTCGCGGGTGACGATCTCGATCGCCGCGTCGCGCCTGATCGGCAGCGACAGGTCGGCGAGTTCGCCGTCGAGCGTCACCGCGACCGCCTTCTTGGCGAGCGACTTGGAAATGCCGGCGGCGATCTCCGCGCCGGTCACGCCGGCGTCGAAATCGCGCACGGACTTGTCGGGAAAGGTCAGATGGATCATGGCATCTCTCCGGGCTCACTCCTGCAAACGCGGCAGGTAAGCGTGGGTGGGCATCTAGAACGTAAACGGTTCTGTACCTGTGAGAGCGCGCAACTCCCCGGGCGCAAAACAAAGCCGGGGTAGAGTATTTGAAAACGCTAAGCAAGACCCCAAGGATCGCACTAACCCGAAGCCCGATCGATGAATTTCGGACGCCATCCGCTGAACAAAATATAAATAATAAAAATGAAGGCTATTATATGAATATATAAAACAGTTAGCCTTCTATTACTGTAATCTTTACTAATAAGATAAGATATAGATTTATGATCGCCATTAAAAATACCGCTTTCCACCATAATTTTTATATCAAAAATTATATAATTCAACAATTCATAACTTGATACAAGTGCATTCATATTGATATATGAGAAAAATCCGTAACCAATAAGGCAAAATAAAATTGTTAAAAAATTTTTATGCCTTCTAGATAGAAAAATAAATCCAAATGCAGCAATATGAATCGCAATAAACATATTCCATAAAGTATCTATCTTATCTCCAATTTCAATATAAAATTCAATATAATTTATATTCATGAATCACCTAATCCGCCTATCGCCACAAATTCTATGACCTTCAAATACTTTACACCCATTGAAACAGGGAGAAGATCTAAGAGCGGTAACTATTTTTTTACCATTATTGTTCAGATCTATAAATGTCTGATTTGCTAAAATTGAATCAACCAACGTCTGATCACAACCGCAATCATACATTCCCCGATCCCGATAACAGAGGTCGTGAGCACGACAGATGGCATCCAGTGGATCTGTAACTGGCGGGTTGCGTCCAGCCGCAGGGTGCCCTTGACCGCACCAATTACCACAAATCGGCGTTCCAGATGAAGGAGCCCTATTACTTAAAGCCGAGACGATGATCCCGGTTGTATTCGTCATGTGGCTCGGGATCAAAAGCGCCCCCCCCAAACTTACCACAGGTGAAGTTAAATCATCGAACAACTGTTTGAGTCCAATAGGGTCATCTACCCCGCCGGCCCAACTGCGCGCCTCAGATGCCGTAAGGCAAGCGTCAACTTGAGAAGGACTGTATGCAGTGCTGAGAGTCTTGCTGCCGCCAGAAGAAGCAGTCTGAGTCTTCAATTCATCAGCGCGCTCAATCGACACAATATCCGCCGGATCTGGACCCGAGTTGCACGCACCAACGACAAATAAGAAAACAAAAACAACAAGGTATCTCGAAATCACCTTAGCCCCACACTAGCTCGCATACTACGTTAACGATATCTTAGAGTAGCATGAGCTAATTCTGCAATCTGAAATTTTCCCACTCCCAACACAAGTCGATCCAAATCACAACATTCATTTTCAAATGAAACTTCGATCATTTTCTATTAACTTTCAGTAATAAATTCACCCCACCCCAACATCTAAGTAAAATATAAATATAGATATATTAACTAAAAATACATTTATTGTATATTATTTTATAGACTTAGATGGCCATTCGTTTCTCATTTCACTTAATGTCTAACGCGCCTCGATGCGGCGGACGAACCAGCGCACCAGGCGCTCCCACACCATGTCCTTTTCCGCCGCATCCTCCACGCCGTGATCGAGATTGGGGTTGTCGTTGATCTCGATGACCACGACCCGATCGCCCACCGCCTTGAGATCGACGCCGTAGAAGCCGTCGCCGATGAGCCGGGCGGCCCGCACCGCCGTGTCGACCACCGCGGGCGGCGTTTCCGCCAGCGGCACCGTCTTGAAGCCGCCCTCCACGGCGGGCTTGCCGTCCTCGTGGCGCACGATCTGCCAGTGCTTCTTGGCCATCAGATACTGGACCGCGAAGAGCGGTTCGCCGTCGAGCACGCCGATCCGCCAGTCGAAGTCGGTCGGGCAGTATTCCTGTGCCAGGATGATGTCGCTGTCCTCCAGCAGGTCCTTCACCTTGTCCGCGATCGCCGCCTCGCCGGCGAGGCGGAACACGCCCCGGCTGAAGGAGCCGTCCGGGATCTTGAGCACCACCGGGCTGCCGAGCCGGGCCTCGATCCCCTTCGCCTCCGCGACCGAGGCGAGCACGGCGGTCTTCGGCACCGGAATGCCGTGCGTTTCCATCAGTTCCGACAGATAGACCTTGTTGGTGCAGCGGATCATCGACACGGGGTCGTCGATCACCGGCATCCCCTCCTGCACGGCGCGGCGGGCGAAGCGGTAGGTATGCGTGTCGATGTTCGTCGTCTCGCGGATGAACAGCGCGTCATATTGCGCCAGCCGGTCTAGATCGCCCTTGCCGATGGGCACGATCTCCACCCCCTGGCGCGCGGCGACACGGGCGAGATGCCGCAGCGACGTCTGGCTCGAGGGCGGCAGTTCCTCGCGTGGATCGAACAGCACGGCGAGCGCATATTTCATCGCAAGCCGCTGTTTCGGCGCCCGCCAGGCGCGCTGGGTGTAGCGGTCGAGGCTTTCCAGGAAGAAGGCACGGCTTTCGGCATCGAGATCGGCGATGCTCACGAGCCGGATGCGCGCGATCGTCACCCACTCGCCGGGGCGCAGATCGACCTGCACCACCGGCGATCGGTACCAGTCGAACAGCAGCCGCGCGAAGGCCTCCAGCGCGGGATCACGGGTGCGGCCGAGGCAGACCAGCAGCCGGGTGGCGGCGAGCGGCGCGCCGCTCTTCGCCAGCCCCCGGTTGAGACTGTCCTCCAGTTCCGGCAGCGCGTGGCGGTACAGCGCCTTGCGCGACAGTTCCAGCATGGTCTCGACCGTCGGCAGGACGCGATGCTGGCGCGCCTCGGCCAGCAGCGAGGCGTAATAGCCCGCGCCCTGATAGCCGTAGGACCGCGCGAGATTGATGATCTTGGGATGCGTGCCGGCAAACAGCTTCGGCCGCATCATGTAGTCGCGCACGCTCATCACCTTGTGCGGCGTGTCGGCGTTCGACAGGTCCTTGGGATTGTCGACGAGCACCACCCAGGTCGCCATGGACGATCAGACCTTTCTCAACAGGATCTGCGCGCGCACCGGCGGCTTGCCCCAGCGCGCCATGCGGTCGAAGGTATCGAGCGGGATCGGCAGGGTGCCGGCGTCCTGCGCCGTTTCCAGCCCCTCCCCGCCGAGCCAGGGATCGTGCACGAAGAGATGGCGCGCGTCGCAGCCATGCACCAGCAGCCAATGGGCCCCGCGTCGCGCGAACATCACGTTCTCCGAAATCAGCACGATGGCGAGCGCGCCGCCGGCCACCGCCTCGGCCAGTCCGCGCGCGTCCAGCGGATCGTCCCGCGCCGGGATACCGAGCGCCGCCGCCTCGTCGCGATAGTCCGCCTGAACGATCTCCATCACCCGCCGCTTGGCCGGATCGCGCACGCTCGACAGGAACACCGGCCCCGGCGGCGACAGCCGCACCTCGACCGACAGCCCGCGCTTCGCGGCGGCGACCGCGAGCCCATAGGGGCCGCAGCCGCCGTGACCGGCGGCCAGAAAGATCGTCGTCGCCTCGCGCCACAGCCGCAGCTCGAGCCGCGCGCCGGCCGGCGTCGCCGGATCGAAATGGGCGAGCGCCATCATCAGGCAGGCGGGGCCGCAGGTGAACTCGGTCGACTGTGGCAGGAACGGCGGCGCGGCCCGCGGCGGCCGCGCCCCGTAGAGCAGCTTTTCCATGCGCAAGGCGGCGCAGCCGTCCTCGTAATAGTTCGAGATCCGCCCGTGCGGCCGGTAGCCCGCCCGCTCATAGAGCGCGCGTGCCGCCGCATTGTCCTCGCGCACTTCCAGCCGCAGCACGAGACGCTCGCGCTCGAAGGCGTCGGCCTCGGCCGCCGCCAGCAGCGCCCGGCCGTATCCGAGCCCCTGCACGGATGGCGCCAGCGCCAGCGAGTAAAGCCGCGCAAGCGCGGTGCCACGGCGAAACAGCAAAAGGACGTAGCCGAGGATCTCGCCGGCACCATCGCCCGCTTTCCGCTCGGCGACCAGACAGGAGGCGGTCTCGGCGTCGAGAAAGCGCCGGAAGCTGCGACGGGAGATCCGGTCGCCCGCGAAGGCCTGCGTTTCGATGCGAATCAAGGCCGCGAGATCGGCCGGCGTGGCCCGGCGCGTCGTCACGGCTTCTGAGAGTGTGGCAAGAGGTCGAGCAGGCATCCGTCGATCGCCCCGGACAGGTTTACAGGCAGTTTGCGCATAGTCCGGAAGCGCGGGAAAGTCCTCTTCCGCGAACGCATGACCGCTCCCGAAACCGCATGGCTGGCGGCGGCGCACTCAGTCGAGCCGGGTCGCGGGATCGATGTGGTCGCAGCCCCAGCGCCCATAGCGCCAGGGCCGAGACCAGCACGCGTCGGCCGGCAGCGCCTCGGGGATCGGATCAAAGCCGCTGCAGCCGCCCGGCCGGCAGCGTTGCAGACGCGCCAGGCCCATCCATCCGCCCGCCCAGGCGCCGTAGCGGCGGATCGCGTCGGCCGTGTACTCCGAGCACGTTGGCGCATAGCGGCAGGTGCGCCCCATGAAGGCGGAGAGCGTCAGCTGATAGACGCGGATCAGCGCCAGCATGATCCAGGCCGCGACACCGCGTCGCGCCGCGGGCGAAGATGGGGGGTCGAACGTCATGAGAACCATGCGGCAGACGGGGCGAAACGGGGTCCGCGCTCGTCCCGATGAAGCGAAACCGGCGCCGGCGGCATCAGGCCGCGTCGGACCCGCGCGCCGCTTCGATCTTGTCGAGCGCCTCGACGACGGCGTCGAAGGTGAGCAGGGTCGAGGCGTGGCGCGCCTTGTAGTCGCGCACCGGCTCCAGGCAGGCGCACTCGGCGAAGCGGCCCGTCGGAGCCGGACCGCCCTCCTTCAGCATGGCCCGCATCTGCGCGCGCACCTGCCGCAACTCCCCGGCCGTGGCGCCGATCACATGGCGCGCCATGATGGAGGAGGCCGCCTGGCCCAGCGCGCACGCTTTCACGTCGTGCGCGAAATCGGTTACAACTCCCTCTCGCATGCACAGATCGACGTCGACGGTCGATCCGCACAGTTTCGAATGCGCCCGCGCGCTGGCGTCCGGAGCGTCGAGCCGGCCGAGGCGCGGAATGTTTCCGGCCAGTTCGAGGATCTTCGCATTGTAAACGTCGTCGAGCATGGGCGCCTCTTCAACACCGTGTGAGGGTCGCGAAACGGCTTCACAGCGTTCTCGTCCCCTATATATAGGTCGCCACGCCGGAAGGAAACGCGCACGTGGGGCGGGGCCTTGCCGCATGAGGGGGCGCCTGGCAAACAACGGCGCCGAAGGCGGCAGAGACAGCGGGGCGCCCGTCCGGGGCGCCCTATTTCGAACCGAATGCCACGCTAGGGCTGCGCGGGTCGCGTTCGAAAATGCAGACGGACCAGGTGGTCCGAAGGGGTAAGGGCAGCGTATCGGATGCCGAACAGAGCTCAAACGGGGGATCCCGCAATGGACGCTATCTTGAAGCCGGTCAGCGAAAGGGCCGACCGTGCCGAACCGTCCCAGACACGCCCGACGCGCGAGGAGGCTCAGGCCGCCGTGCGCACGCTGCTGGCCTGGGCCGGCGACGACCCGGCCCGCGAGGGGCTGATCGACACGCCCAAGCGCGTGGCCAAGGCCTATGAGGAAATCTTCTCCGGTTACTTCCAGGACCCGGCGGAACACCTGAAGCGCACCTTCGAGGACGTCGGCGGCTACGACGACATCGTTCTGGTGCGCGGCATTCCCTTCTTCTCGCATTGCGAGCACCATGTGCTGCCCTTCGTCGGCGAGGCGCATGTGGCCTATTACCCCTCCGAAGGCGTGGTCGGCCTGTCGAAGATCGCCCGGGTGGTCGACATCTACGCCAAGCGGCTGCAAACCCAGGAAAACCTGACGGCGCAGATCATCGAGGCGATGGACACCCATCTGGCGCCGCGCGGCATCGCGGTCATGCTGGAGGCCGAGCACCAGTGCATGACCATGCGCGGCGTGCAGAAGCGCGGCGTGTCGACCATCACGACCCAGTTCACCGGCGTCTTCCGCGACGATCCGAGCGAACAGGTCCGCTTCATGAACCTGGTGCGCGACACCCGCCGCGGTTGACGCGGCGGGCCTGGCACCCCTACCCCTCATCGACCGGACCGCGCGGACCAGACCGCCTGGGCCGCGCGGTCCGTGATCGCGTGGGCCCGCCCGGTCCGGCGCAGCACTTCAATCGGGACATGATCGGGACATGACGGAAACGAAGTTCGCCACGCGCGGCGACAAGGGCGAGGTCGAGCAGGGGTCGACCTTCCAGCCGAAATTCGATGCCGACGGGCTGATCGCCTGCGTCGTCACCGACGCGGACGACGGCACCGTACTCATGGTCGGCTACATGAACGCGGAAGCCCTCGATCGCACGCTCGAGACCGGGGAAGCCTGGTACTGGAGCCGCTCGCGGCAGTCCTTCTGGAAGAAAGGCGAGACCTCGGGCCAGGTGCAGCAGGTGGTGGAGATCCTCACCGACTGCGATCAGGACGCGCTCGTCCTGCGTGTCCGGGTGGCGGGGAATGGCGCCACCTGTCACGTCGGCTACCGCGCGTGCTTCTATCGCCGCCTTGTGCGCCGCGACGATGGCACCACGGCGCTGGAACACGCCGGCGGGGCCCGCGTCTACGATCCCAAGGACATCTACGGCTGACACGGCTTTCGCGCCGCCGGACGCTGACGGCGGCGCGGAAAACCGATTGCGCTCGAGGCGGTGGCCTCAGGTCGTCGCCCTTCGCGGGCCCGCCTCAGGTCATGGCGATGTAATTGCGCATCTCCTCCGCCTCGCGCTCGATCTGCGCGATGCGGTGCTTGACGACATCGCCGATGGAAATGAGCCCGGCGAGCTTGCCGTCCTGCAGCACCGGCACGTGGCGGAAGCGCCCGCCGGTCATCCGGGCCATCACCGTGTTGACGGTCTCCTGCGGCTGGCAGGTCACCACCTCGGCGGTCATATAGGCCGACACCGGCTTGTCGAGGGCATCGACGCCATCCTCGGAGATCGCGCGCACCACGTCGCGCTCCGAGATGATGCCCGCGATCGGCGCATCGTCGTCGGCGATCACCAGCGCCCCGATGCGGCGCCGTCCGAGAATGGCACAGATTTCGCGCATCTGGGTCGTGGACCGCTCCGTGACGACGTCCCGTCCCTTCTCGTTCAAAATCGATGCGACCGTCATGCGCGCCTCCTCCCGACTGAAGCCGATCTTGTCTCCGGTTCGGCGCCCCGGAGGACGCCGCAGGCCCGTATCATGACAAATCTGCCGTGCGGCGCAATCGGCAATGCGCGCGCCGGAGCGCGTCACGGCCCGGCGCGCCGCACCGGATCGAACAGGGAAAACAATACGAAACCGGCCACGAAGCCGCCGATATGCGCCTCCCAGGCGATCGAGCCGCCGGTTCCGCCGAGCCCCGGCGTCACGACGCCGAAGATGAGGTTGATGGCGAACCAAACCGTCAGGAACATCGCCACGCGCGGGTTGGAAAGCGCCCCCAGGAAGCCCGTCGCCGGCACGCGGTAGGCTGCCGCATCGGTTCGCCGCACCGCGCCCAGCGGTCCGCCCGTCTGGAAGACGAAGCGTGTTGCCGCCGCCATCTGTCCCGAGATCGCCGCCGAGGCCCCGATCATCGGCACCGGCTCGCCGAAGTGCAGATAAAGATGCAGCGCCGCCCCGGCGACGGCGCAAATCGCCGACAGCAGCAGAAAGCGGCCCGGCCCCAGCCGGCGGGCCAGCGCGCTGCCGAAGACGGCCATCCACACGACGTTGATGATCAGATGCCCCCAGCTTCCATGCAGGAAGGCATAGGTCAGGAACGTCCAGACATTCGCCGCCGTCCCGCCCGGCAGGCTCATCCCCGCGAGCCCGTCCAGCGCATAGCGCGCCGGCAGAAACGCGAAGGTCAGAAGGACGTCGAGTTCGCCCTCCCGCGACAGGCCCCAGTCGACCACCGCATGAATGCCGATCAGCAGCCCGGCAAGCCAGGTCACCACGCGCGGCAGGTTGAACACCGGCTGCGCGGGCGGTGGCGGCATGCGGGTGAAGGGATCGTGCGGGGCGGGATCGGACATGGGCGGGCCTTTGGGTTGGGAGATCCGGGGGTTGGGAGATCCGGGCTGGACAGGCGGAAAACGGCGACGCGCCGGAAACCGACGCCCGAACCGCGAAACGGCGGCCGGGCGGCCGCGTCCGAGACTTGGACCATTCCGCCCCAAGATCAAGAGCGGGACGCCGCGCAAAAAAACGCCCCGCCGCGCATCGGGCGCGGGCGGAGCGGATCAGGATCGGTGATGCGTGTCTCTTTGTCACCGCGCGGTAGGCGCGCCCGACGCCACGTCGAAGTCGTCAATGCCCGGTTCGACGCAATGAGCCAACGCCTCGAGACTGACCGCGCGGCCCGCCCCCGACAATCGAAACCCTTTGTTAACCTTAAAGACCGGTAAACGCGCCCGCCCCGGCCAAGTGGCATGCCATCTGCACCGATCCCCGCAAACGGCGCGCCGGTCCCGTCCTGTTCCGATCAGGGACACATCGAGCAGGCCCCCCCGGCACGGCGCCTTTCGAACCGCAGGACAGCGAGGGGCAGGACAGATGAAACACCCGGTAACGCAGCGCCTATACGAGTATTGGGACGCGCTGAGGGACGGCCGCCCCGCGCCCGATCGCAGCGAGATCGAACCGGGCAGCATCCGCAGCCTGCTCGGCGATACGTTCATTCTGGAACTCGTCGACCGCGAGACCTATCGCTACCGCCTGGCCGGGACGCGCCTGTGCACCCTGCATTGCCGCGAGCTGAAGAACCGCAACATCCTGCGCGGCTGGTCGCGCGAGGACCACGAGGCCCTGTCGACGCTGCTCGCCGCCGTCACCGAGGACGCGGCCGCCGCCGTGCTCGGCCTGTCCGGCTACACCGAACGCGAGCAGAGCATCGAGATGGAGATGCTGCTCCTGCCGCTGCACATCCCCGGCGAAGGCTGCAGCCGCGTGCTCGGCGCCTGTGTCGCTTTGGAACAGCCCTATTGGGTCGGCATGCATCCGATCCTGTCCCAGTCGGTGAAGAGCGTTCGCCTTCTGTGGCCGGACGAGCAGCCCGCCTTCCTGAGCGCGACCAACACCGGCGCCCCCCACCGGGCAGCAAGCCCCGTGCCGGTGATGACGGCCGAACGCGCCTTCACCCCGCCTCCGGCGGCGGTTCAGGCGGGACGCCGCATCCAGCATCTGACGGTGATCGACGGCGGCAAGTCGTAAGCCCGCCGGCGCGTGATCGAGGACTGAACCGCCCGGGCCGCGATCAAGAGGCGGCCCGGCGCGCGCGTGACGGCGATTGACCGAGTGTTAACCGTCCGGGACTACTTTTCGGGATGCACCGACAAAACGGCACGCGCGGCCGTTGTGCTCCAGGGAAGGTCGACGACGGATGGCGCAGGCCACGGCTCTTACATATCGCACGACTGCCGCCGCCCGGCGGCTGGATCGTCGCCGGCATAGCCGTGTCAAGGTCAGCGTCCTGGGACGTTTCATGCTGGAGAACCGGCGCGAATACCCGTGCCAGACCCTCGACATGTCGCCGGGTGGCGTGTCGCTGGTGACCCCCGTCGGCGCCCGCGTGGGCGAGAAGGTGATCGCGTATCTCGACCATATCGGCCGGATCGAGGGCGAGGTGGTGCGCGAGATCGAGGGCGGCTTCGCGATGCGCATCAACGCCCCGCTGCGCAAACGCGACAAACTGGCCAACGTCCTGACATGGCTTGCCAATCGCGACGTCCTGAACCTGCCGGAAGACCGCCGCCACGAGCGCTTCACACCGAAGAACCCGTTCACCCAGATCGTTCTTCCCGATGGCCGCAGCTACAAGTGCCGCATCGTAGACGTCTCGCTCTCGGGGGCGTCGCTGAAGACCGAGGTCAAGCCGGAAATCGGCATTTCCATCGCGCTCGGCAAAATGCGCGCCCGGGTCGTGCGTCACACCGAAGACGGAATCGCGGTCGAATTCGCCAACGTCCAGAACCGCGATCTGCTGGAAAAACACATCTCCTGACCCGATCCTGACCTGACCGGCTCCTGACTTGGCCCGCCCCAAAGCGGGCCCCGAGCGGTCGCGGCGGGTGCCGACACCCGCTCCGGCGCGTTTTCGCGGTTTTTCCTCCTTTCATCACCCTGTATGACCCGACCGCGCCGCGCCTGCGCGCGCCGGCACGCGCCAGGCCCCTTCCGACGACCGCTGGACGATCCCGGATGCATTGCCGGCGGCCCCGCCACCGGTCGTCGCGATCCACGCCCCGCCTGCCGGCCCGGCCACGCTCCGCCGGCGCATTTTTTCGGCACTTTTTTTCAACCCCCGCAGCCCATCCGCCAGCGTCGCCGCGCCCCGGTTCGGGGCCGGGCACGGACATGCGGGCGCGGTACGACAGCAGCGAAACGGCGGAAATCCGGGATCGATAAAACTTGAATCGAATTCGCATCCAACTTGAATAAAAACAAGTATTTATTTAAGTAAAAATCGTTTTTTACTTTCATAAAGATCAACTTCGGCATTTTGCATGAAATAAAATCGCAAATGTCAATGTCTACGCAGCCTTGGGGAGGGCGTAGACATGATGAAACACACAAGTAAACTGAAGTACGCCATTGCCGCCTGTATCGTGCTCGCCAGTGGAACGGCGCAGGCGGACCGCAACACCGGCCGTTTCATGGAAGTCGGATCGGCGACCCGCGCACCGGTGGGCCATGTCGGCTTCTGTTCGGAAAACCCGGACGAATGTCGGACGGCAAACGACTCCGCCGTGGTGGTCAAGCTCGACCGGGCGCGGTGGAACGAGCTCGTCGCGGTCAACGCGGAAGTGAACCGGCAGGTCCGCCCCGTGACGGACCAGGAGCTCTTCGGCGTCGAGGAATACTGGACCTATCCGACGGAAGGGGCCGGCGACTGCGAGGAATATGTGCTGGAGAAACAGCGCGTGCTGCGGGCCCGCGGCTGGCCGGCCAGTGCCCTGCTCATCACCGTCGTGAAGGACACCAACAATTCCGGGCACGCGGTTTTGACCGTGCGCACCGATCAGGGCGACGTCATCCTCGACAACCAGATCGAGGCGGTCCTGCCCTGGTATTCCGCGCCGTATCGTTTCGTGAAACGGCAATCCACCCGGCATCCCGCGAAATGGGCCGCCATCAGCGACCAGCGCGTCAGCACGGTCGCCAGCATCTCCGACTGAGGGGACACTCCCGAGGTCGCATCTTTGCGCCACCACCTTTTGGCAACTCGGCCAACCCCTCCCCACCCCGGACCGGGTTGCCAGGGCCGGTCCTTCGGGACCGGCTTTTTTTTTATGAGACCGGCGCCAACCCGGCCGCATAGCGCTGCCAGTTGCGGACATAGCCGGCCGCCGACTTCGCGATGCCCTGGATCGCGGCCGCGTCGAGCTGGCGCACGACCTTGCCGGGCATGCCGACGACCAGCGAGTTGTCCGGGATCACCTTGCCCTCCGCGATCAGCGCATTGGCGCCGACGATGCAGTTGCGCCCGATGCGCGCGCCGTTGAGAACCGTCGCCCCCATTCCGACGAGGGAATTGTCGCCGATCTCGCAGCCGTGCAGGATCGCCTTGTGGCCGATGGTGCACCCCCGGCCCACCGTCAGCGGATAGCCGATGTCGGTATGAAGAACGCAGCCGTCCTGAACGTTTGAGGTCTCGCCGATGGTGATGGCCTCGTTGTCGCCGCGCAGCACGGCGCCGAACCAGACGCTGGCGTGCGACTTGAGAACGACGCGGCCGATCACGGTCGCATCCGGCGCGATCCAGACCGCCCCGTCGTCGGGCACTTCCGGAACATGCGCGTCCAGTCGGTAAAGGGGCATTCCTACCTCGCTCGCGGACGGTTTCAGGGACCTGTCGGAATGTGGCCCCGTTTACCGATCCCCACCCCGTCTCACAAGAGCACGGTGAAGGCGAGCTGCAGCACGAAGACGCCGGAGCAGATGCTCCACATCCCGGCGATGGTCGACGACGCGACCAGCCAGCCGAGCGGGCGATGCTCGATCCGATGCCCCCGAATCGCATTGCGCATGATGATGAACGGCCCGGCGAACACGCACAGGAAGCCGGTCGCCACGCCTTTCAACCAGGTTTCCAACGAAATCGAAAACCGCAACGGCTCGCCCGTCACGAGCTGATAGAAACTTCCCAGAATCCCTGCCATCACGAAGCCGGCAGCACCGATGTAAGCGGCGATCGCCAAGTCGATCATAACCCCGTTAACCCCTCGTTAACCAATCTTCACGGAACCTTAAGCGCAAGCGCCCTTTGCTTCCAGCAAATAGCGTGCCGTTTGGCTTCGCGCATTAACCGACTGGTAACCAAGAAAATGGCGAACGCCGCCTGCCTTCTCCCGCCTCAGGACGGGACACGCGTCCCGCACCGGGACAGGCCCCGCGTCCGCGGGCCGCAGGCTTGTGCCGCCGGGGCCGGAGACCGCGCATGATGCCGATCACGCTGCCGACCGGCACAGGGATGCGCGCGCGGCATTTCACGCCCCTGGTTCTCGCCCTTGCGCTCGCCGGAACGGCGCTTGTCGCGCAGACCGTTCGCGGGTGGGTGTCCTATGCCCGCACACCCTCCTCCTTCAGCGAAACCCGGACCTCCCTGGAGACCGAGATGGCAGGCCTTGCCCTGTCGATCCCGGGGAACATGCTGCGCCACGGCCTGCCGCCCGCCGGGGCGGACCGGGCCAGCGACAGTCTCGATCTCACGGTTCTCTGGCCGTCGATGGAGGGGTATTCGCAGGCGAACGCGGACGCCTTCGCCGACTTCGGAGACACATCGCCCGTCATGTCCGTCGCGCTGCGCGCCGACGACGGGCAGATGGACACCAACACGCGCTTCGAGAAGGTGTGGCTGTCATTGGCGGCCGGCGATGCCTTGCCGGGCCCGGCGGGGCTTGCCCTGCTGCCGCTTGTCGCCGACAGCAGCGCGGGCACGGATTTCGTTGCCCATCGCAGCGAGAACGGGCAGTTGTTCGCCGCGCGCTGCTTCACCCCGCGCGACCGAAATCTCGCGGCGACCTGCCAGCGCACGCTCAGGAGCGAAACCGGCCTCGTGGTCAGCTATCGCTTCCGCCAGGCGCATCTTGCGGACTGGCGGAAACTGGACGGGGCCATGCGCGGCCTTGTCGCGTCCTTCGTGCGCGGCAACTGAGGCCGCGCCAGCGGCCACCACGCGGAAGCATTCCGTTCAACTGGGCCGTTTCATGCGCCCGGTACAAACGCGCCGTGCAAACACCCAGTAAAAGCCCCCTGTGCTCTCCACCTGTGCAAACACAACGGGGCGGGACGGCGACGCGATCCCGCGTGCCCATCCCGCCCCGTCAAATCCCGTTCCGAACCGTCGCCCCCCGCAAGGCGCGACATCGTGAACATCAGCGGCGGACCGCTCAGCCTTCCTCGAGGTCGAATTCGAGAATGGCCATCTGGAAATTCCAGCTCAGGTCCTCGTCGTCGTCATCGCGATACAGCACGCCGATGAATTCGTCGCCGATGTAGACCTCGGCCGAGTCGTCCTTCTTCGGCCGCGCCCGGACGGCAAGCTTCGGCAGTTCGAACTTCTTCTGCAGATAGGCCTCAAGCTTGCGGATTTCGTCAGGCTTCACGAAAAACTCCCTTCGGTTGACCGGCGCGCCGGTTCCGGTGATCTGATGACGCCGGCGGGCGCCCCCCGCCATGAAGCGCGCACACCACCATATTCCGCGCGGCGAACCAAGGGCGAACCGGCTCCTTTCCCCAAGGACCCCGTTCCACGCCCTGCCGCCCGCGACACCCTCTGACGCCTCAGTCGGCGGCCGCGCCGCTTCCCTCGTCGCTGACCAGAAGCTGATCCATGGTCCGCGACGGCTCGCTGCATCCGGCCTTGCCGACGACCCGCGCCGGCACGCCCGCCACGGTGGAGTTCGCCGGCACGTCGATCAGCACGACCGACCCGGACGCCACCTTCGAGCAATGACCGATCTCGATGTTGCCGAGCACCTTGGCGCCCGCGCCGATCAGCACGCCATGGCGGATCTTGGGGTGACGGTCGCCCTCTTCCTTGCCCGTGCCGCCGAGCGTCACGTTCTGGAGGATCGAGACATTGTCCTCGATCTGGGCGGTCTGCCCGATCACGATCCCGGTCGCATGATCCATGAAGACGCCGTTGCCGACCGGCACCGCCGGGTGGATGTCGACCTGGAAGATCTCGGAATTGCGGCTTTGCAGATAGAGCGCGAAATCGCGCCGCCCGCGCTTCCATAGCCAGTTGGCGAGGCGGTGGGTCTGCAGCGCGTGAAACCCCTTGAAGTAGAGCAGCGGCTCGAGAAACCGCGTGCAGGCCGGGTCGCGATCGTAGACGGCAACGATGTCGACGCGGAACGCATCCACGATTTCGGGACTGTCGGCCAGCGCCTCCAGATAGGTCTGCCGAATGAGCGACGGCGACACCACCACATGGCCGAGCCGGTCGGCGAGGCGATGCACCACCGCCTCCTCCAGGCGGTCGTGATTGAGCACGGTCTCATAGGCGAAGGACGACAGCGCCGGCTCGCAGCGCACCATGGCCTCCGCTTCCTCGCGCAATCGCTCCCACACGGGATCGTGGCGCGGCAGCCGGGCGGCATCCGGAAGTGACGTGGATTGCGGCATCGCAGCCTCCTGATCGTGACGCGGTGGCCCGGATCCTCGCCCGCTCGGGCACGGCAGCCCACCACGGCGGGCCCGGTTCACGCCGGGCCGGCGTTGGACGCATCATATAGCGATCCGGGGGCCGATGACCATAGGAGGCGCCAGGCGGGCGTCGCGTGGACAGCCGGCGCGGCGCCTGCCAAAACACGAGAGCCTGAAGACATGGACCCGTCGGTCCGATCTGGAGCCCTGCATGTCCGACATTTCTTCCGCCCCGCGCGAGACCGCCACGCCCGCCATCGCCACCCGCGTCGACGGCGCGATCGGCTGGCTCGTGATCGACAATCCGGCCCGGCGCAATGCCGTGACCCTCGACATGTGGCGGGCCATTCCCGACGCCCTCGCCGCGCTTGCCGCGACGCCGGGCGTGCGCGTCATCGCTGTGCGCGGGTCGGGCGAGGCCACCTTCGTCGCGGGCGCCGATATCTCCGAGTTCGAGACCGTGCGCCGCGACGCAACCTCGGCGCGGGCCTATGAAGCCTGCAACGCGGCCGCCTTCGACGCGCTGCGCGATTGCCCTCTGCCCACCGTGGCGATGATCCGCGGCTTCTGCCTGGGCGGCGGGCTCGGCATCGCGGCTGCCTGCGACATCCGCATCGCCGACGAAAGCGCGCGCTTCGGCATTCCGGCCGCGCGCCTCGGCGTCGGCTATCCGCCCACCGCCTTCGCCGATGTGGTGCGGCTCGTGGGACCGGCGCGCGCCAAGCTCCTGTTCTTCACCGCGCGCCGCATCGACGCACAGGAAGCCCGGCAACTCGGCCTGGTCGATCAGGTGGTTGCCCCGCAGGAGCTCGACACCGAGACCGCGCACATGCTGGAGGCCATCGCCAGCGGCGCGCCGCTGACGCTCCGCGCGGCCAAGGCGGGCATCGACGCGCTGACCGCAACGCTCGACCCCCAGGCGCTCGCCCACTGCCAGTCGCTCGCCGACGCCTGCTTCGACAGCGCCGACTTCAAGGAAGGGCGCACGGCCTTTCTCGAAAAGCGCACGCCGGTCTTTCACGGCCGGTGATCGCGGGCGCGGCGGCCAGGGTCGACGAACGGAAACGATGACCGAAGCCGCCGGCATTCCGGCGGCTTCCAAACGACGGAATCATTTCGTTAACCGATTCCGCTCAGCCTTGTCCCAAGAGCGCGCGGGGCCGCCTTGACGCGGCCGCGCCGGACTGATTCCGTGTCGCGGCGAGCACGGCTTGATTCTGTCTGGCAGGCACCTCGAGCGACACTTGAAGACCGCCGAAACCACCCGCCGCTCCAAATATTCGAAACCTGTGAATTTAAAGTGCCTTGAAGCCCCGTCTTCAAGCGATCCTCAAGCACGCTCACATGCAGGTTTAACTTTCGATTAACCATGTAAAATATTGATATAATTGGCTTCTACTAAATTCACAGGATGCGGCGACAGTCCGCGTACGTTCCCCGCGCCGGCGCGGCGTCCACAGGAGCGAAACTGCGGGGATATCGGGGATTTCAAAGGACGGGCGACCGGCGGAAGGCCACGCGCGCGCCACCTCGCGCAAGGCCCGCGAAAGCGCGGACGGGCGGCGGCGCCCTCGGCTCGCGAAGATGTCAGGCGGCGGCGAGACGGTCGAGGAAGGAGACAACCGCGCCGGCGAAGACGTCGTTGCGGTCGCCCGCGACCATGTGGCCGGCGCCGGCCACATCGGAGACCTCGGCATGGGGCACGAGCGTCAGGAACTCCTCCACATGCGCGTCGGTGACGAGCTCCGACTTGCCGCCGCGCACCAGCAGGACGGGGAGGTCGAGGGCCCGGGCGGCGGCGACCAGATCCTCCTCCGCGCGATGCGGGTCCTCGTCGTGGGCATGCTTGTTCTGGATGAACCGCGGGTCCCAGTGCCAGCGAAAGCGCCCGTCGGAATGCTGGCGCAGGTTCTTCGCCAGCCCGTCGAGACTGGACGGACGGGCGCGGTGCGGCAGGTAGCTGGCGATGGCGTCGGCGGCCTCCTCCACCGTGGCAAACCCGTCCTCGACGCGGTCCGCCATGAAGGAGAGGATCTTGCTCACGCCCGACGGGTCCATGCGCGGCGTGATGTCCACGAGCACCAGGGCCGACAGCGCGCCAGGCCTGAGCTTCCCCTCCGCCATCAGCGAGGCGATGCCGCCCAGCGACGCGCCGATGGCGATCGGCCGCTGGCCCGTTTCCCCGGCAAGCGTGTCGGACAGCGCCACGACGTCGCGCGCGTAGTCCAGAAAGTCATAGGCCCCGCTCGCCACCCAGTCGCTGTCGCCATGGCCGCGCAGGTCGACGCTCCAGGCATGCAGGCCGCGCTCGGCGAGACGCACACCGGTCGCGTCCCAGGCGTGGCGGGTCTGCCCGCCCCCGTGCAGCAGCAACGCGGGACGGCCGCCGTCGCCAAACTCGTCGGCGACCAGCCGGTTGCCGTCCGCGCCCGTGAAACTCCGCGTGCGATCGCTCATGCAGCCCCTCCCCCCTCGACGCTCTTGAGAAAGTCGAGCACGCCGGCCTTGAACACCTTGTCGCCCACCGCGACCATGTGATCGCGGTTGGGGATCTCGAGCACGCCGGCGCGCGGCATCAGTTTCGCAAGGTCCGCCGGCGAGCCGGCGATCTCGTCCCTGGTGCCGACGGCGACGAGAACCGGCTGCGCGATGCGCGCGACTTCGGCCTCGCTGATCTTCTGGCGCGAGGAGCGCATGCAGGCGGCCAGCGCCAGCCGGTCGGACTTGGTCTGCTCGGCGAAGGCGCGAAAGGCCCGCCCCGTGCGGTCGGTGATGTCGGAAAAGCGCTCGGCCTCCAGCGCCGAGGCGATGGGCTCGGGATTGCCGATGCCGGTGACCATGCCGTAGCCGAGGCCGCCGAACACCGCGCTGCGCACCCGCGTCGGGTGATTGAGCGTCAGAAAGGCGGAAATGCGCGCGCCCATCGAGTAGCCCATGACATCGACCCGGGCGAGGCCGAGATGATCGAGCAGCCGCCGGGCATCCTCCGCCATGGTCGGCGCGCCGTAGTCGTCGGGATTATGGGTGCCGGTGCTCTCGCCGTGACCGCGATTGTCGATGGCGATCACCCGCCGTCCGGCCTTGGTCAGCACATCCACCCAGCCGGGATAGACCCAGTTCACGGCCTTGTTAGAGGCAAACCCGTGGATCAGAAGGATCGGATCGCCGCGCCCCTCGTCGAGATAGGCGAGCTTCAGGCCGGCGGAGTCGAAATGGGGCATCCGGGTATTTACCTTGACGTAAACGTAATACGGGGCGGGCTTCACGATAGGCGCCCGCGCGGAAAATGAAAACCCCCTGCCGTACCCGCGGCGACCGGGCGGACGCGGCAGCGACCGCGCTTTCTGCAGCATTGCGGCGGCGCACGAACCTGCCCGGCCGGTTCCGCCTGGCGCGGTTCAAGCCCCCTGTTCAAGCAGGCCGTTCCTGCGTATGGTCCGCGCACTCGGCAACCCACTCAAGAAGACGGATGGATGCGATGGCGGATGGTGTCGTCCCCCACTTTCAAAACGACGGCGGCCTGGACAAGATCGAGATCGGCGCGAAGGAATTCCAGTGCATCGGCGCCAAGCCGCCCTTCGATCATCCCCACGTCTATCTCGACATGGGCGACGAGACGGAGATCGTGTGCCCCTATTGCTCGACCCTCTACCGCTACAATCCGGATCTCGCGCCCGGCGAGGCCGATCCGGCGCACTGTGTGTGGACGCCGGAAAGCAGCGCCGCCTGATCGCCCGGCCCGCCCGTTCGCACCGCAAGGACGGTGACTTGCGGGCGGCGCGCCCCTCTTCGGATTCCAGTCGCTCATGCGTGATCCGCTTTACATCGCCGGCGCCGGCATCGGCGGACTGACCGCCGCCATTGCCCTCGCGCGCCGCTCCCGGCCCGTCACCGTGCTGGAGCGCGCGCCCAGCCTGGAGCCGGTCGGCTCCGGCCTGCAGATCTCCCCGAACGCCTTTCACGTGCTGCGCGATCTCGGGCTCGAGGAGCCGCTGCGGCGTCTCGCGGTCGCGCCCGAGGCCATCAAGATCCTGTCCGGGCGTTCCGGTGCCGCCATCGCCGAGGTGCCGCTGGGACGCACCGCCGAAGCACGCTACGGCGCGCCCTATCTGGTGATCCATCGCGGCGACCTGCAACGTGTGCTGCTGGACGCCGCCGGCGCCACCCCCGACATCACATTGAGGCTCGGCACCCGCGTGCGCGACGCGCAGCAGGACGACGACGCCGTGCGGCTCGATCTGGAGACCGACGAGGCCGGCGATCACGCCCGCGCCGCCGCGCTCATCGGCGCCGACGGCGTCTGGTCCACGGTGCGCCGGCGCATCCTGGGGCTGCGTCAGGCGGTCTTCAGCGGCCGCACGGCCTATCGCGCGGTGCTGCCGATCGATGCGGTGCCACAGCGCTGGCGCACCGTGACCGGCCTGTGGCTCGGGCCGGATGCCCATGTCGTGCATTATCCCGTGTCCGCCGGCCGCCAGTTCAACATCGTCGCGCTGGTGAAGGAGGACTGGGACGCCGAAACCTGGTCGACCCCGGCCGACCCGCAGGCGCTGAAGGCCCGCTTCTCCGGCTGGGCGGCGGAGGTCCGGGAGCTTCTGGCGCTGCCGCAGGACTGGCTGAAGTGGGCGCTGTGCGGGATGGACCCCGGCACCACCTGGGTGCACGGCCGCATAGGCCTGCTCGGCGACGCCGCCCATGCGATGCTGCCCTTCGCGGCACAGGGCGCGGGCATGTCCATCGAGGACGCCGAGGCGCTGGCCCGCCAGCTCGAGGCGCATCGCGACGACCCGGCCCGCGCACTCGCCGCCTATCAGCACGAACGCCAGGACCGGGCCGAGCGCGTGTTGCGCCTGGCGCGCGCCAACGACCGCGTCTATCACCTGGCCGGACCGCTGGCCGTGGGGCGCGACATGGTGATGCGCGCCCTGTCGGGCGAGCGTCTTCTCGCGCGGCTCGATTGGCTGTATGGCTGGCGCCCGCCGCAGGCGCGCTGACGCCGCCCGAGCCCGAACCCTGGAAGACACGCGCATGACCACCGATCCGCAAAGAGATATCGTCACGGCGGGCTTCGTCGTTATCGGCGACGAGATCCTGTCCGGACGCACCAAGGACAAGAACATCGGCTATCTGGCGGAGTTTCTCACCGCCATCGGCATCGATCTGGTCGAGGTCCGCGTCGTGCCCGATGTCGAGGAGCGCATCGTCGAGGCGGTCAGGGCGCTGAGCGAACGGTGCACCTATGTCTTCACCTCCGGCGGCATCGGCCCGACCCACGACGACATCACGGCGGATGCGATTGCCCGGGCCTTCGGGGTCGGCATCGATCACGATCCGCGCGCGGTCGCGATCCTGCGCGCCTTCTATCCCGAGGGCCAGTTGACGGAAGCGCGGCTGCGCATGGCCCGCATCCCGCACGGCGCGGAGCTGATCGAGAACGCGGTCTCCAGGGCGCCGGGTTTCCGGATCGGCAATGTGCATGTCATGGCCGGCGTGCCGGCGGTCATGCAGGCGATGCTCGACGCCATCGCCCCGACGCTGAAGACGGGGCTGAAGATGCACACCGCCGCGATCGACGCCGATCTGCCCGAAAGCCGCCTCGCCGGCGCGCTCAGGGAGATCCAGGACGCGCATCCCGGCGTCATGATCGGCTCCTATCCCCGTTCCAACGACGGCCGCTTCTCGACGCAGGTCGTCGTGCGCGCCCGCGACACGGCCCTGCTCGAGACCGCCGAACGGGCGGTCCGCGCGGCCGTCGACAGTCTTCTCGCCCCCTGACCCGATTCGCCGCAACAGGACCGACACGCGATGGAAAACCCGAACCAGCCCAAGGCCTTTCCCGTTTCCTGGGACCAGTTTCACCGCGACAGCCGGGCGCTTGCGTGGCGCCTGTCGGGACAGGGATCGTGGGAGGCGATCGTCTGCATCACGCGCGGCGGGCTCGTTCCGGCCGCCATCGTCGCCCGCGAGCTCGGCATCCGGATGATCGAGACCGTCTGCGTCGCCTCCTATCACGATTATGAAACGCAAGGGTCGTTGAAGGTCATCAAGCCGGTCGACCCCAAGGTGATCGATCTCAACGGCGGCAAGGGGTCGAGCGTGCTCGTCATCGACGACCTCGTCGACACCGGCAAAACCGCCCGCGTGGTCCGCGACATGCTGCCCGACGCGCATTTCGCCACCGTCTACGCCAAGCCGATGGGCCGGCCGCTGGTCGACACCTTCGTGACCGAGGTCTCGCAGGACACCTGGATCTATTTCCCCTGGGACATGGGCTGGCAGTTCCAGCCCCCCATCGCGACGAGCACGCAGGGCTGACGCGTTCGGCGGCCATGCGCGCCGCGCAGGGCAGCTTCCCCATCGCGCAATTGTGACCCGGGCGTCCATATTTCGACGCAATTCCGAGGGCACTAAAGCGCCATGACGGACGTCGGCTCCCGGATTCGGCGCGCCTTGATCGCGCTTCTGCTGCTTGCCTTCACCGCCCATGCCGGCGGTGTGCTTTCGCTTGCGCAGGCCGCACCGGCGGGGGACGCATCCGGCGTCGCGTCGCCCCTTCGCGCCGGGGAGCCGCCATTGGGCGAACCGTCATTGGGCGAACCGCCAATGATCGCGGCGCCGGCGCCCGCGCCGGGCAACATCATGGCGATGCCCGGCTGCCAGCGCGTCACCGCCTGCACGCCCTACATCCTGCCCGACGGACCGAGGATCGTCGCTCCGCACCCCGCCCCCGTCGAACGGGCGCACACGCCGGTCAGCCCGCCGAAAGCCACCGCGATGGCAATCGAAACGCCGCCGCCGCGCTGAGACAGCCGCCCGTCCGTCTCCCTCTTCGCCGCGACCGCAGACACGGTCGTGTCGTTTTCTCATGCAATGTGATCCCGATGACCGATACGCTTCGCACCTCGTCCGGTGCCCTTTCCCGACGCGGCTTCCTGATCGGAGCCGCCAGTCTCGCAGCGGCCGGCTGCACCAGCCAGACCACGGGGAGCGCGCGTTACGGCGCCGTCACGACGCCGGCACGGCCCGCGATCGACCCCTACTATCTGTCGATGTACGCGGCGATGCCGCAGGAAGAATTCCCTGTTCCGGCCGTCGACCTGCGCAAGGTCGATCCGGTCTATTTCCGGCAGATCGTGCCCTACGCCACGCCCGAGAAGCCCGGCACGCTGGTCGTCGATACGCCCAACCGGTTTCTCTATCTGGTGATGGAGAACGGCCAGGCGATGCGCTACGGCTGCGGCATCGGCCGCGCGGGCTTCTCCTGGGGCGGACGCGCGCGCATCGCCTACAAGCGCGCCTGGCCGCGCTGGACACCGCCGGCGGACATGATCGCGCGCGAACCGGAACTCGAGAAATACCGAAACGGCATGGAGCCCGGCCTCGACAATCCGCTCGGCGCCCGCGCGCTCTACATCCACGAAGGCGGCCGCGACACGCTCTACCGCGTGCACGGCACGATGGAGGAATGGTCCATCGGCAAGGCGGTGTCCTCGGGCTGCGTGCGGCTGCTCAACCAGGATGTGATCGATCTCGCCGCGCGGGTGCCGAACGGCAGCCTGATCGTGGTGCAGCAGGGCGGCGACGCGGTCGCCTGACCGGCGCGCACGCTCCCCCGCGCTCCCGAACGAACCCGGTCACACGCGGAGCGTGACCGCACGCTCCGCCACGATCTCCTGCGGCGTGACCCGGCAGCCGATGGCATAGGCCTCGACGCCGCGCGCGCGCGCCTCGGCGAAGGCCGCCGCATAGGCCGGATCGATGTCGGCGGCAAGCGACAGCGCCGAGCAGTCCGGGCGCTGGACCAGATAAACCATCGCGGCGCGCGCGCCCTCGGCCACCATGTCCCCCATCTCCACCAGATGCTTCGCTCCGCGCGCGGTGACCGAATCGGGAAACTCGGCAAGCCCCGCGTCGCGCATCAGGTGGACGTTCTTCACCTCCACGTAGACCGGCCGCCCGTCGCCCTGCTCCAGCAGGATGTCGATGCGGCTGTTTTTCCCGTATTTCACCTCGCGGCGCAGGTCGGCGAAACCGGCAAGCTCGGGGATCGCGCCGGCGAGAAGCGCCTCCTCCACCAGTCGGTTGGGGTGGGCCGTGTTGATGCCGACCAGCGCGCCATCCGCTTCCACCAGTTCCCAGGAATAGGCGAGCTTGCGCTTGGGATTGTCGGAGCGCGAGAGATAGACGCGCAGGCCCGGCTCCTTCAGCCCCAGCATGGAGCCCGGATTGGCGCAATGGGCAGTGATCTCCTCGCCGGTTTCGTCGAGCACCACATCGGCCAGGAACCGCTTGTAGCGCCGCACGAGGCGGCCCGGAACGAGGGCTGAGGGAAAGCGCAAGGGACATCCTCCCGATAACGATGGCGGGGACGCCGGCCGTCAGCGCGACCAGAAGTCCGGGTCGAGCAGCACGATGACGGTGAAGAGTTCCAGACGCCCCATCAGCATGGCGAAGGACAGGATCCATTTCGCCCCGTCGGGCAGCGGCGCGAAATTGCCCGCCGGCCCGATGATCGGACCAAGCCCCGGGCCAACGTTGCCGACCGCCGTCGCCGCCGCCGACAGCGCGGTGACCAGATCGAGGTTGAAGGCGGCCAGCAGCAGCGTGATCACGCCGACCGTGCCCATGTAGACGACGAGGAAGGCCAGCACCGAGAACGACAGTTCCGGCGTCAGCCGCGTCTTGCCGTAGGATTCCGGCAGCACCCGGTTCGGCCGCACCATGCGCCGCAGATGCGCGCGCACGGTGCCGAAGAAGACCAGAAAGCGGAAGATCTTGATGCCGCCGGTGGTCGAGCCGGTACAGCCGCCGACGAACATCAGCAGCAGGCCGAGCACAACGATCGGCGGCCCCCAGGTGGTAAAGTCGCCATAGGCGTAGCCGGTGCCGGTGACGACGGCGATCATGTTGAAGGCCGACATGCGCAAGGCATCGGCGAAGGGCACCCGGTGTTGCAGGCCGAGGTAGACCGTGACGGCCAGCGACACCAGAACCACGAAGCCGATGAAGGCGCGCACCTGCGGGTCGCGCCACAGCGCGAGCGGCTCGCCCCTCAGCGCCTGGATGATCAGCACGAAGGGCAGAGAGCCGATCACCATGAAGACGATGGCGACCCAGGCGGTCGCCGGATTGGTGAAATAGCCGAAGGACAGGTCGTGCGTGGAATAGCCGCCCGTGGCGATCGTCGTGAAGGCGTGGTTGACCGCGTCGAAGACGCTCATGCCGGAGACCCAGTAGGCGACGCCGCACAGGAACGTCAGGAACAGGTAGGACACGCCGATCAGCCGCGCCAATTCGATGGAGCGGGCGACGATCTTCTCGCTGCGGTCGGAGCTTTCGGTCTGGAAGAGCTGCATGCCGCCGACGCGCAGATGCGGCAGCAGAACGATCGCCATCACGATGATGCCGACGCCGCCCATCCACTGCATCAGCGAGCGCCACACGAGCAGGCCCGGCGGCAATCCGTCGAGCCCCGACAGCACGGTCGACCCCGTGGTGGTGAAGCCCGACACCGCCTCGAAGACCGCATCCGCATAGCCCACGCCAAGCCACAGGAAGGGCAGCGCGCCGAAGGCCGGCAGCGTGATCCAGGACAGCGTCGTCAGCACGAAGGTCTGGCGCATGTTCAGCCCCTCGGCGAGCGACCCGCCGACGGCGACGGACATCAGGAGGCCGATCAGCCCGGTGATCAGCGCCGACATGACGAAGGCCTGCCAGTCGGCATTGCGCGCGGCTACATCCACCATGGCCGGGATCAGCATGGCGGTCGCCAGGCCCACGTAGAGGAAGCCGAGAACGTTGAGAACGGGGCGCAGCGAGATCACGTATCGGCGTCTTTCGTCGTCTGTGGTCAGGCAGTCCCGCCGGTCGCGGAGTTTCCGCGCTGCGCGCCCCCTCGAAGCCCGCGCGCCCCTCACGACCCGGCATCCGTCATACAGGACGCCGCGCGTCTTTTGCGGGACCCCGGCACCCCTTTTCGGAACATGCTACGCACGGCTCGGCACATGGTGCGGACGGCGGGACTCGAACCCGCATGGCGCAAGGCCGAGGGATTTTAAGTCCCTTGTGTCTACCGGTTCCACCACGTCCGCGTCCGTCTTTGGGTACCCCTCCGCGCGGGCGCGCGCAAGAGGCAAGCGCATGGTGTGAAGCGCGCGGGTGCAGCCAGTCCGCGAAAGCCGATTGCGCGGGCGCGCGCGTCGTTTTAAGGCTATGAAAACCTGCAAACCGCCGTGACCGGTCGCGCGTCGGCCGGGATCGAGACGTGGAGGCGGTCCGGACCAGTCCGGACGTCCTCCCGGCGCGCTTTCGACGCAGTCCGGCCCCGGACCGGACCCGAACGTCCCGGACCGGTCCCGGATACACCGGATCTGTCGGGGACGCCCATGACGAGACCGGCGAACGGCCAACGCGCGCCCGTCGCGGTGCGCGCCGAGCCCGCGCCCAACACGAGAAACCGATGGTCACTTACATCGACGCCGCCACCGCCCCGCTGAAGAACACCGGCCAGATCCGGCTCTACGATCCCGCGGATTTCGCCGCCATGCACAAGGCCGGGCAACTCACCGCCCGCTGCCTCGACGCGCTGACGGAGCTGGTGCAGCCCGGCGCCACCACGCAGCAGATCGACGACTTCGTCTTCGCCTTCGGCAAGCAGCACGGCGCGGTTCCCGCCACGCTGAACTATCGCGGCTACACCAAGTCGTGCTGCACCTCGATCAACCACGTGGTGTGCCATGGCATCCCCAACGACAAGCCGATGAAGGACGGGGACATCGTCAACATCGACGTGACCTTCATCCTCGACGGCTGGCACGGCGATTCCAGCCGCATGTATGCGGTCGGCAAGCCCAAGCGCGCCGCCGAGCGACTGATCGAGGTCACCTATGAATCGCTGCTGCGCGGCATCGCCGCCGCGAAGCCCGGCAACACCACCGGCGATATCGGCGCGGCGATCCAGTCCTATGTCGAGGCCGAGCGCTGTTCCGTGGTGCGCGATTTCTGCGGCCACGGCGTCGGCCGGCTGTTCCACGACATGCCGAACATCCTGCACTACGGCCGGCCCGGCGAGGGCATCGAGCTCAAGCCCGGCATGATTTTCACCATCGAGCCGATGGTGAACCTCGGACGTCCGCACGTGAAGGTGCTCGGCGACGGCTGGACGGCGGTGACGCGCGACCGCTCGCTGTCGGCGCAGTTCGAGCATTCGGTCGGCATCACGGAAGAGGGCTGCGAGATCTTCACCCTCTCGCCCGCCGGCCTCGACAACCCGGTGGCGCAAGGATCGCGTTGAGCGCACCGAGGGAGGCCGACGATGGGCACCGACGACAGCGGGTTCTCAGACGCCAGCGCGGCGCCGCACTATCACGGGCACCGCGACCGGCTGCGCCAGCGCTTTCGCGACGGCGGACATGAGGCGCTGCAGGACTACGAGATGCTGGAGCTGCTGCTCTTCTCGCCCATCAAGCGCGCCGACACCAAGCCGATCGCCAAGGCGCTGATCGCCCGTTTCGGCTCCTTCGCCGATGTGCTCGCCGCCCCGCCGGCGCGGCTTATGGAGGTCAAGGGCGTGGGCCAGCGGGTCGTCGACCAGCTGAAGCTCGCCCATGCCGTCTCGCAGCGCTTTTTGCGCGAGGAAGTGCGCAAGAAGCCGGTCCTCTCCTCCTGGTCGGCGGTGCTCGACTACGTGCGCACGGCGATGGCCTTTTCCGACCGGGAAGAGTTTCGCATCCTGTTTCTCGACAAGAAGAACGCGCTGATCGCCGACGAGGTGCAGCAGCGCGGCACGGTCGACCACACGCCGGTCTATCCGCGCGAGGTGATGAAGCGCGCGCTGGAACTCTCCGCAAGCGCGATCATTCTGGTGCACAATCATCCCTCCGGCGACCCCACACCTTCGCGCGCCGACATCCAGATGACCAATCAGATCGCCGAGATCGCCAAGCCGCTCGGCATCGCGCTGCACGACCACATCATCGTCGGCCGCGACGGACACGCCAGTTTCCGGGGCCTTCAGCTCATCTGACGGGCCGGTCCGCGCCCGCCCTTGCGACATTTTGCCCCGCCCACGTCCGAAAGGCCGCGGCGATCCGCGCCCCGCGCGAGGCCGTAGTCTCCCTCAAGCAAAGAGGGAGACCCGACATGCTTGCGAGGCTTGCCATGGCTTTGATCGCATCGCTTTTCGCCGGGTCGGCCGCCGCCGACCCCGAGCAAACCGCGCATGACTTCTCGCTGACCGCGATCGACGGCAGCGAGATGCCGCTCGCCGCCTATCGCGGCAAGACGGTGCTGGTGGTCAACACGGCGTCGCGTTGCAGCTTCACCCAGCAATATGCGCCGCTGCAGGCGCTCTATGAGGAGCATCGCGACAAGGGCCTTGTGGTGATCGGCGTGCCGTCCAACGACTTCGGCGGTCAGGAGCCGGGCACGGAAGCCGACATCGAGCATTTCACCCAGTCGGCCTATCGGGTGGATTTCCCGCTCACCAACAAGACCACGGTGGTCGGCGACAAGGCCACGCCGTTCTACAAGTGGGCGAGCGCGCAGGCCGGTCCGCTCGGCAAGCCGCGCTGGAACTTCCACAAATATCTGATCGGCCCGGACGGCCGGCTGGTCGACTGGTTCACGCCGATGACCACGCCGGACTCCGCGCGCCTGCGCCGCGCCATCGAGCGCAGTCTTGCGTCGGGAGGCGCGTCGTGACGCAGGATGACCACCGCCCGGCGCTCGAGGTCTTCCACGATGGCGACTGCCCCGTCTGCCGCATGGAAATCCGCTTCTACAGCCGGATCGACCGCGACGACGCGATCCGCTGGACCGATATTCTGACGCTGAGCGACGCGCAACTGCCGGTCGGCAAGACGCGCGACGATCTGCTCGGACGCTTTCACGTGCGCGACCCAGACGGCACCTGGCATGTGGGCGTCGATGCCTTCGCCCGCATCTGGCGCGCGCTTCCGGGTTTTCGGCATGCGGCCTGGATCTTCTCGGTGCCCGGCATCCGTCAGCTCGCGCAACTCGGCTATCGCGGCTTCCTGGCCTGGCAGCAGCGCCACCGCGCGGCGCGCGCGGAGTGCGAGGCCCGCTCCCATGCGGGATGAGCCCGGCCCGGGCGGCGGGCCGCGCCCGGTCGAATCCGTGTGGGATTACCCGCGCCCGCCGCGTCTCGAGGCGGTTGCCGAGCGCGTGCGGGTCGAGTGCGGCGCGCGCGTCCTCGCCGACACGCGGACCGCGATCCGGGTGCTGGAAACGAGCCATCCGCCGACCTACTATCTGCCGGTCGCCGATATCGACATGAGCGCCCTGGAGCGCGCGGTCCAGACGAGCTACTGCGAATTCAAGGGCATGGCGACCTACTGGTCGGTGCGTGGCGGCGGCCCGACGCTCGACGGCATTGCCTGGAGCTACGCGGCCGCTGCCGGCGCCTTCGCGCAGCTGCGCGACCATCTCGCCTTCTATGCCGTGCCCGAACTGGCCTGCTTCGTTGGCGCCGAGCGGGTGCGGGCGCAGGACGGACGCTTCTATGGCGGCTGGATCACCTCCTGGATCGCGGGCCCCTTCAAGGGCCGCCCCGGCACCGAATTCTGGTGAAGCCCTCCGACCTCCGCTGTCCCCTTCCACGCCGCGCCACAGTTCATGACAATCGTTCGCCCCCCGCTTCACGTCGTCTGGTTCAAGCGCGACCTGCGCTGTCAGGATCACCGCCCGCTCGCCGCGGCGGCCGCGCGGGGTCCGGTGCTGCCGCTCTTCGTCGTGGAGCCCGGCCTCTGGCAGGCGCCCGACATGTCGGCGCGCCAATGGGCCTTCGTGGCCGAGTGCCTGCACGACCTGCGCACGGCGCTCGCAGACCTCGGTCAGCCGCTGGTGGTGCGCGTCGGCGGTGTCATCGAAACGCTGGAGGCGGTTGCCGCACGCCACGGCATCGCGGCGCTGTGGTCGCATCAGGAAACCGGCAACGGCTGGACCTACGCCCGCGATCGCGCGGTCGGCGCCTGGTGTGCCGAGCGCGGCATCGCCTGGCATGAAGTGCGTCAGGACGGTGTCGTGCGCCGGCTCGCCAGCCGCAGCGGCTGGGCCCGCCGCTTCGACCGGGAGATGGCGGAGCCGCCCGCGCCCGCACCCGCGCTGACGCCGCTCGCCGGCATCGACCCCGGCGCGATCCCGCAGGCAGCCAGCCTCGGCCTTGCGCCCGACGCCTGCGCGGGGCGCCAGACAGGCGGTCGCCGCGCGGCGCGCGCCTGCCTCGACAGCTTCCTCACCGACCGAGGCAAGCCCTATCGCCGGGCGATGTCGAGCCCGGTCACGGCCGCACGCGCCTGCTCGCGCCTATCGCCGCACCTCGCCTGGGGCACGCTGTCGCTGCGCGAGACCCTGCACGCCACCCGCGCCCGCCGCGAGGCTCTGGGCGCGGCGGACGGCGCCTGGCGCGGGGCGCTGTCCTCCTTCGAGGCCCGGCTGCATTGGCGCGGGCATTTCATGCAGAAACTCGAGGACGCGCCCTCCATCGAGCACCGCAACCTGCATCGCGCCTATGACGGCCTGCGCCCGGCCGAAAGCGACGCGGCCCGCCTCGCCGCCTGGTGCAGCGGGGAAACCGGCCTCCCCTTCGTCGACGCCTGCATGCGCGCGCTCGCGGCGACCGGCTGGCTGCCGTTTCGCGCCCGCGCCATGCTGATGGCGGTGGCAAGCTATCACCTCTGGCTCGACTGGAAGGCCCCCGGAGCCCATCTCGCCCGCCTTTTCGTCGACTACGAACCGGGCATCCACTGGCCGCAGGTGCAGATGCAGTCGGGCACCACCGGCATCAACACCATCCGGATCTACAATCCGGTCAAGCAGGGGCTGGATCAGGACCCGGCCGGCACCTTCACCCGGACCTGGGTGCCGGAGCTTCGCGGCGTGCCGGACGCCTTTCTGCACGAGCCCTGGAAGTGGCCGGAGGCCGCAGGGCTGCTCGGCACGCGCTACCCCCGGCCGGTGGTCGATCACCTCGCCGCCGCGCGGGCCGCCCGCGAGCGCATCTGGGCGGTGCGCGACGGCACGGCCTTTCGGGCGCAGGCGGATCGCATTCAAAACCGGCACGGCAGCCGCAAGAGCGGCCTGAAGCAACGCGGCCAGCGGGCAAGTCGACCGGCCACGGGCACCGCGCAGCTGTCGCTGGATTTCGGCCCGCCCGACGACACTCCGGGGTCCCGCGCATGAAGATGCGCCGCAAGGGCGACCTGCCTCGCAAGATCTGCGCGGTCTGCGGCCGGCCCTTCGCCTGGCGGCGCAAGTGGGCGCGCGACTGGGAGGCGGTGCGCACCTGCTCGAAGCGCTGCCGCGACCAACGCCGCCGGTCTGCCTCGCAGCCCAAGTAACCCAGCGTCAGGTCTTTGCGAATCAAAAGAAAACGGTCACCTTGGTTGAGGGTGGTTAACTAGTTTTCGATGTCATTTATTAAAGGGATCGTGCAACCCTCGGTCGGGTTGAAGAGGGATTTGAATGGTCGCGACGAAGACTGACCACGGCGCACGACTGGCAAACGCGATCCTGTTCCCGGTCGTGGGGCTGGTGCTGCTTGCCATTGCCTTCTCGGTCGCACTGATCGCCTACACGTCGCAGTCCGCCGACCGGGCGGCGCTGGAGAGCGAGCGCCAGCTGCTCGACAACAGCGCGCACCTGCAACTGGAACTGCTGGCCAAGGAGCAGGAAGGCGCGGCCGTCTGGGATCTCACCGATTATTACACGCGTCCGCTGAGCCTCAACATCGACTGGCTCGACGTGAATCTCGGCCAGTGGCTCTATCCCAATCACGGTCACGACACGGTGGTTGTGGTCGGCGAGGACGGCGCACCGCTCTACGCGGCACTTGAGGGGCGCAGCGTCGACCCGCAGCAGATGCGCGATCTGGTGGCCGACATCTGGCCGCTCATCGCGCGCACCCGGGCGCGCTTCATCACCAGCTTTCGCCGCCTGCCATCGGGTCTCTATGTGATCGAGCGCCCGGCCAACGCGTTCACGCGGTCGATCCACGAGACCGGCTTCGCCTCGGTCGACGGCGTGCCGGCCTATGTGGCGGTCACGGCGATCTCCCCCGAACTCAAGCAGTTCGTGCCCGAGCGGCGCGCCCCGGCGGTGCTGGTCGGCGTCAAGAAGCTCACCGGCGAACGGCTCGCGGCACTGGAAAGCCGCGCCGGCGTCACGGGCCTGAGCGCGAGGGTCGACAGCGCCCCGTCGCCCGCCTCCGCCCATCTCACGCTGTCGTCGCCGCTCGGCGTTCCGGTCGGCTGGCTGTCGTGGAACGCCACCACGCCGGGCACGCAGATCCTGACCGGTGTCGGGCCGATGCTGTTCTTCCTGGCCGCGACCATCGCCGGCCTCACCGGCGTCGTGCTCTTCTACACCCGGCAGAACACGCGGCGCCTGGCGGAAAGCGAGGCACGCGCGCAACACGCCGCCCTGCACGACAGTCTCACCGGGCTCGCCAACCGCGAGTTCTTCGCCAACCGCTTTCGCGAGGAACTGACGGACTGGAGCGAGAACAAGGGCCTGATCGGCGTCTTCTACATCGACCTGGACCACTTCAAGGACATCAACGACACGCTCGGCCACGCGGCCGGCGACGACGTGATCCGCGAGGCGGCGCGCCGGCTGCGCGTGCTCGTTCCGGAAAACGCGACGCTGGCGCGCATCTCGGGCGATGAATTCGCGCTGGTGCTGCCGAATTGCGCGTCGCGCGCCGCCCTGGAGTACATTCTCAAGCGCCTTCAGGACCGCTTTTCGGTGCCGATGTTCGTCAACGGAACGCATCTGCACGTCAGTCTCAGCGTCGGCGCGGCGATCGCGCCCGACGACAGCCTGTCCATGGGAGAACTGCTGCGCAAGGCCGATATCGCGCTCTACTCCGCCAAGGCGGGCGGGCGCGGCCGCTGGGCCTTCTTCGACGAGGGCATGGAAGAGCACGTGCGCACGCGCGAGAACCTCGCCCATGCCCTGCGCGACGCCATCGCGCACGACCGGCTGGACGTGGTCTATCAGCCCCAGACCACCATCGACGGGGTCAAGGTGCTCTCCGTGGAGGCGCTTCTGCGCTGGAACGATCCGGTGATGGGCAGCGTCAGCCCCAGCGTGTTCATTCCCATCGCCGAGGAAATCGGCCTGATCAACGAAGTCGGCCTCTATGTGCTGCGCCGGGCCTGCCGGGACGCGGCAGCCTGGCCGGAGCTCGGTCTGGCGGTCAATGTCTCGCCGAGCCAGTTCCGCCATCCCCGCTTCATCGAGGATCTGCGCGACACGCTGTCGGCCTGCGGGTTCGAGCCGCGGAGGCTGGAGATCGAGGTGACGGAAACCGTCTTCGCCGACAGCGACGTCGACATCCTCCAGGTGCTGCAGCAGGTGCAGGAGCTCGGCATTCGCGTCGCGCTCGACGACTTCGGCATCGGCTATTCGAGCCTGAGCTACCTGCGCCGCTTCCCCTTCGACACGCTCAAGATCGACCGCAGCTTCATCGCCGACCTCGAGGTCGCCCCGCATGCGCATGCGATCCTGTCGACGATCATCGACCTGGGCGAGGCGCTCGGCATGAAGGTGGTCGCCGAGGGCATCGAGACCCGCCAGCAGGCGGCGATCCTGCAGCGCACCAACTGCGACCGGCTTCAGGGCTTCTACCTGTCGCGGCCCGTTCCGCCCGGGGAGGTGCCGGCCGTTGTCGCGCGGCTCGAGGGGCACGAGTCACGGAAGGAGCGGGGCGTCCAGCTCAGCGCCTGAAGACCTCCCCGCCGTCCTCCGCGCGGCCATCCGCGCGCCGCGGTCCCGCCGCCAGACGCGCGCGCATGTCCGCATCCAGGGCGGCGATGGCCGCGAAGGGCCCCGACGTCTCCGCGATCGCCCGCTCCACGTCGCAGCGCGCCCGTCCCACCGTGCCGAAGCGGCGGGTGATCGTGTCATCCACCCAATGGCGCGCCTGGGCGCGCCGGCGCCTCGCGCATCGCCCGTCGGCCTCCGCGGCATCGAGATGCGTATCGCAGGCGGCGACGAAGGCGTCGAGCCCCTCCCCGCTCGCGGCCGACACCAGCAGCACCTCGGGCAAGGGCCCCGCGCCGGCGGGGCGCGACAGCGAAAGTGCCCCTTCCACATCCGCCCGCGCACGGCGGGCGAGCGCGCCCATGTCGGCCTTGGTGACGGCGACGAGATCGGGCAGTTCCATCACGCCCGCCTTCATGAACTGAAGGCTGTCGCCGGATCCGGGCTGGATGCACAGGGCCAGCGTGTCGACGGCATGGACGACATCCGCCTCCGACTGGCCGATGCCGACCGATTCCACGATCACCCGGTCCATCACCGCGCGCATCAGCACGACGCCGGCGATGGCGTGATCCGACAGCCCGCCGAGACGGTCCCGCGCGGCCATGGAGCGCACGAAGACGCCTGTGTCCTCAGGATCGGTGCTGAGCCGCGTGCGGTCGCCGAGCAGCGCGCCGCCGGTGATCTGCGACGAGGGATCGACGGCGATCACGCCGACGGTCTCGCCACGGGCCCGAAAGGCCTTGATCAGCGCATTGGTCAGCGTCGACTTGCCCACGCCCGGCGGCCCGGTGAGACCGAGCACGCGGGCGCGCGCCGCGCCCTCGGCCGCGTCCAGAAAGCGCGCCAGCGCCTGTTGGTCGGTCTCGGTCTCGACCGCCGTGAGGGCGCGGGTCAGGGCTGCCTTGCCGCCCGCGCGCAGGGCCTCGACGGTGTCCGGACGGCGGATCATTCGGCCGCGTCGCGCGCCTCGCGCGCCCGCGACAAAGCGGATTGCGCCGCCGCCAGCCGCGCGATCGGCACGCGGAAGGGCGAGCACGACACATAGTCGAGCCCGAGCGACTCGCAAAAGGCAATGGAGGCCGGATCGCCGCCATGCTCGCCGCAGATGCCGAGCTTGAGATCCGCACGCACCGAGCGCCCGCGATTGGCGCCGATCTCGACCAGTTCTCCGACGCCATCGCGGTCGAGCGTGACGAAGGGATCGCGCTCCACCACCCCGAGGCGCTGGTAGCTGCCGAGGAAGGAGGCCGCGTCATCGCGCGAGATGCCGAAGGTCGTCTGCGTCAGGTCGTTCGTCCCGAAGGAGAAGAACTCCGCCGATTCCGCGATCTCGGCCGCGCGCAGGGCGGCGCGCGGCAGCTCGATCATCGTGCCCACCTGATAGGCGACGGCGGTGCCGGTCTCGCGCGCCACCATCTCCGCCATGGCGTCGATGCGCGCGCGCACCAGATCGAGCTCCGCCTTCATGCCGACGAGCGGCACCATGATCTCCGGCGTGACCGGCGCGCCGGTCGCCTTGGCGGCCGCGACCGCGCCCTCGAAGATGGCGCGCGCCTGCATTTCCGCGATCTCCGGATAGGAGACCAGCAGCCGACAGCCGCGATGCCCGAGCATCGGGTTGAACTCGCGCAGCTCCAGCGCGCGCTCGCGCAGCCGCTCGACGGACACCTGCATCGCGGACGCCACCTCGGCGATTTCCTCGTCGGTGTGCGGCAGGAACTCGTGCAGCGGCGGGTCGAGCAGGCGGATGGTGACGGGGAGGCCCTGCATGATCTCGAACAGCTCGGCGAAATCGCCGCGCTGCATCGGCAGCAGCTTGTCGAGGGCGGCACGCCGGCCGTCCTCGCTGTCGGAGAGGATCATCTCGCGCACCGCCAGGATGCGCTCGCCGTCGAAGAACATGTGCTCGGTGCGGCACAGGCCGATGCCCTCGGCGCCGAACTCGCGCGCGGCGCGCGCGTCGGCCGGCGTTTCGGCGTTGGTGCGCACCGCCATGCGCCGCCGCGCGTCGGCCCATTCCATCAGCCGGGCGAACTCGCCGGACATCTCCGGCTGCAGCATCGGCACCTCGCCGACCAGCACCTGCCCGCTGGTGCCGTCGATGGTGATGCGCTCGCCCTTCGACAGACGCCGCCCGGCCACGGTGAGCGTGCCCGCGCGGTAGTCGATGCGCAGCGATCCGGCACCCGACACACAGGGTTTGCCCATGCCCCGCGCCACCACCGCCGCGTGGCTGGTCATGCCGCCGCGCGTGGTCAGGATGCCTTCCGCGGCATGCATGCCGTGGATGTCCTCCGGGCTGGTCTCGACGCGCACCAGGATCACCGGCCGGCCGGCGCCGCGCGCTTCCTCGGCCTCGTCGGAGGAGAACACGATCTCGCCCGAGGCCGCGCCCGGCGAGGCCGGCAGACCGCTGGCGAGCACGTCGCGCTCCGCCTTGGGATCGATCATCGGGTGGAGAAGCTGGTCGAGGGCGGCCGGATCGACGCGCATCACCGCCTCCTCCGGCGTGATCAGGCCCTCGTCGGCCATGTCGACGGCGATCTTGAGGGCGGCGCGCGCCGTGCGCTTGCCCGAACGCGTCTGAAGCATCCACAGGCGGCCGCGCTCGATGGTGAACTCCAGGTCCTGCATGTCGCGATAATGGCCCTCGAGACGGGCGCAGATCTCCTGGAACTGGGCGAAGGCCTCCGGCATCGCCGTTTCCAGCGACATCGCGTCGGACCCGGCGGCGATGCGCGCGGCTTCGGTGATGTCCTGCGGCGTGCGGATGCCCGCGACCACGTCCTCGCCCTGCGCGTTGATCAGGAACTCGCCGTAGAGCGCCTTCTCGCCGGTGGAGGGATTGCGCGTGAAGGCGACGCCGGTGGCCGAATCCGTGCCCATGTTGCCGAACACCATGGCCTGCACGTTGACCGCCGTGCCCCAGTCGTTGGGGATGTCGTGCAGCCGGCGATAGGTGATCGCCCGCGCGCTCTCCCAGGAGCGGAACACGGCGCTGATCGCGCCCCAGAGCTGCTCGTGCGGATCCTGCGGGAAGGGCGTGTCCAGCTCTTCCTCGACCAGCGCCTTGTAGCGCGCGATCAGAACCGTCCACTCGTCCGCCGACAGATCCGTGTCGAGCGTGTGCCCCTTCTCGCTCTTGTAGGCCTCCAGGATTTCCTCGAAGGCGTGATGGTCGAGCCCCATCACCACATCGGCGTACATCTGGATGAAGCGGCGGTAGCTGTCGTAAGCGAAGCGCGGATCACCGGAGGCCTTGGCGAGCGCCGGCACGGTGGCGTCGTTGAGGCCGAGGTTGAGGACGGTGTCCATCATGCCCGGCATCGACACGCGCGCGCCCGAGCGCACCGAGACGAGCAGCGGATTGTCGAGATCCCCGAACCGCTTGCCGGTGATGGCGGCGACCGCCTCCAGCGCCGCGTCGACCTGCTCGCTCAGCCCCTCGGGATAGGTCTTGTCGTGCGCATCGAAATAGGTGCAGACCTCGGTCGTGATCGTGAAGCCCGGTGGCACCGGCAGCCCGAGATTGCACATCTCGGCCAGATTCGCGCCCTTGCCGCCCAGAAGGTTCCGCATCTCGGCGGTTCCCTCGGCCTTGCCGTCACCGAAACCGTAGACCCATTTGGTCATTGCCCGCACATCCCTTTCTCGGCGCCGCATCGCGGGCCCGTCCGCCCGCGTGCCGCGCCAGCACGCCACAGTCCGGTCGGGGCCGTCCCGTCCCGGACGTTCCCCCCTTAAATGATGCAGTGCATGAAACAAAGGGTTTTCCGCAAGGCGAAGCCCGCATCTCGTTGTCGCGGACGGGTTGCGCACCATATCTCGCAGGACGAAACGGGCACGGCGAGCGGCGCGGCCACCGGCGCACCCTGCGGCACGGTGCGCGGCCACCGGCGCACTCTGCGGCACGGTGCGCGGCCACCCCGGCGCACTTTGCGGCACAGTGACGGAGCGTCGCTTGCGGCGCGGACACAATACCGCCATGCTCGGCTCGACAAGTGAGGCGCGTGACTCGTGTCGCCATCAGCAAGATCCGGGGACCCAAGACCGACATCATGATCCGATCCCGCTCCACTCCCCCGCCCCGCTCCACGCCGCTGCACGGATCCGCGCGCGGCCCTGTCGCGGCGGTGCTCGCCATCGCGATGACGCTCGCAACGACGCTGCCGGCCGCGACCCCCGCCTCGGCCGAGATCGCCAGCCAGCCGACCGGCACGGAGGCCGGGCTCCCGATCACGCTCAGCGGCAGCTATCTCTCCGGACGGCTCGCCGGTCAGTCCCGGGATCTCGCCAATGCCGCCGCCTTTTTCGGCGAGGCGCTGGACCAGGACCCGGGCAACCCGTTCCTGCTCGACCGGACCTTCGTGCTGAAACTCGCCAACGGCGATCTGGCCGACGCCCTCACCCTTGCCGAGCGGCTGTTCGCCGAACAGCCCGATCATTTCCTGGCGCGCCTGATGGTCGCGGCCGAGGCGCTGCGCGACAACCGCGCCGCCGCCGCCCGCGAATATCTCGAGAACGAGGGGCGCGGCCCGCTCGCGGCGCTTGCCTCCGGGCTGGTCGCCGCCTGGGCGCTGGAGGCCAAGGCCGAGACGGATCTCGCCCTCGACACGATCGCAGCCCTCGACGGCCCGGACTGGTACACGGTCTTCATGGCCTATCACTCGGCCCTAATCCAGGATCACGCCGGCCGGCTGGAGGCCGCGCGCGACAATCTGGCCATCGCGACGGAGGCAGACCCCGGCGCGCTCAGGGTCACGGATGCCTATGCGCGGGTGCTGGCCCGCCTCGGCGAGCGCGACGCGGCGCTCAAGGTGCTCGACGACTACAACACCTTGCTGCGCGGACATCCGATGATCCTCGCGACGCGCGAGGCCATCGCCTCCGGCGCGGAACTCGGCACCGTCGCCCGCGATCCGGTGAGCGGGGCGGCGGAGGTCCTCTACGGGCTGGGCGCGGCCCTTGCCCGCGACGGCGGCGAGGAACTGGCGGCCGTCTTCCTCCAGCTGTCGCTGCACCTCGACCGCGATGCCGACGTGGCGGCCATCGCGCTGGCCGGGCTGTTCGATCAGCTCGGCAAGTTCGACCGCTCGATCCAGGTGCTGGAGGGCATTTCCGACACCTCGCCCCTGAAGCGCGACGCGGAAATCCAGATCGGCATCAATTACAACGCGCTGGAAAACCTCGAGGAGTCCCGCGCGCATCTGGAAGCGCTCGTGGAAAGCGACCCGAGCGACCTGGACGCGATCACCGCGCTCGGCAACGTGCTGCGCTCGCACAAGCTGTTCGAGGAGGCCGAAGAGGTCTACAGCCGCGGCATCGCGACCATCGACGCGCCCGCGGAAGAGCACTGGCCGCTCTACTACTACCGGGGCATCTGCCGCGAGCGGCTGAAGAACTGGGGGCCGGCGGAAGCCGATTTCCGGCAGTCGCTGGCGCTGTCGGCGGAGCAGCCGCTGGTCCTCAACTATCTGGGCTATTCGCTGGTCGACCGGGGCCTGAAGCTGCCCGAGGCGCTCGACATGATCCGCAAGGCCGTCGATCTGCGCCCGCGCGACGGCTACATCGTCGACAGCCTCGGCTGGGCCTACTACCGGCTCGGCCGCTACGAGGAAGCCGTGCGGGAGCTGGAACGGGCCGTGGAACTGCGCCCCGAGGATCCGATCATCAACGATCACCTCGGCGATGCCTACTGGAAGGTGGGACGTCGGATCGAGGCCCGCTTCCAGTGGAATCATGCCCGCGATCTCGATCCGGAGCCGGAGGAACTGCCGAAGATCCTCGAGAAGATCGAAAACGGTCTGCCCGAGGAGAACGGCACGCCGGCCGCCGCCACGGACCCGGCGCAAAACGGCGGCTGAGATCGACGACATGTCCCTGCCCGCGTCTTCCGGGTCCGCCGGTGTTCCCGCGCGTCTTGCCCGCGCCAAGATCAACTACGCCCTGCATGTCACCGGGCGGCGCGACGACGGCTACCACCTGATCGACACGCTCGCCGCCTTCCCGGCCATCGGCGACCGGCTTGCGCTGCGCCCCGCCCCGGCGCCCGGTCTGGCAGTGAGCGGCCGTTTCGCCGCCGCCCTCGAGGCAGCCGGCCCGACGGACGACAATCTCGTCTGGAAGGCCGCCCGCCGTCTGGCGGCGCATCTGGGACGCGAGACGCCCGATGTCGCCCTCGATCTCAAGAAAACCCTGCCCGTCGCATCCGGCATCGGCGGCGGCTCGGCCGATGCGGCGGCCGCCCTGATGTTGCTGCGCGACCTTTGGCAGCCGGATCTCGCGGACGACGACCTCGCGGCGCTTGCCCTGGAGCTCGGCGCCGACGTGCCGATGTGCCTGGCCTCCCGGCCGGTGCGCGCCTCCGGCATCGGCGAGGTGCTGAGCCCGCTCAGCCCCTTCCCCGCGCATGCCGTGCTGCTGGTCAATCCCGGCGTCGCCGTGTCGACGCCCGCCGTCTTCAAGGCGCTGGAGAGGCGCGACAATGCCCCGCTTCCCGCCATCGACGACGCCGGTTTCGCCAGCCGCGAGGCGCTGTGGTCCTGGCTTGGCGGCACGCGCAACGACCTTCAGGCGGCAGCACTTGCGCTCGCGCCGGAGATCGGCACGGTGCTGTCGGCGCTTGAGGGCCTCGATGCCGTGCGCGTCGCGCGCATGTCCGGCTCCGGCGCGACCTGCTTCGCCCTGTTCGACGATCTCGCCGCCGCGCAGGCGGGAGAGACGCGGCTGCGGAGCGCGCATGCGGACTGGTGGATCGCCGCCGCGCCGGTCGCGGCCGTCGCGCCGCCGTCCCGCTGAGGCGCCCAGCCGTCGCAGCGGCGCCTCTTCCGAAGTGCCTGCCACGCAGGCCTGCCGCTGCGTCGCCCGTCCGTCGCTGCATTTTGCGCGTCTCAGGTCGGGATTTTTCTGTTTCGCGCCGGTTTCCACGGTGGTACGGCCTGCGACGAATGCCAAGACTTGCAAGCCGTCCGGCCGCCGGCGTCGAGACCACGACGCCCGACCGCGACGGCCGGGCACCATCCTGCATTCGAGCATCCTGCAATCATGACAGTCGCGAACCGGGGAAACCGTCGATGACCGCCTTCGCTCTTACCGTCACCTGCGCCTCCCGGCGCGGGATCGTCGCCGCGATCTCGTCCTATCTGGCCGACAACGGCTGCAACATCACCGACGCCGCCCAGTTCGACGACAAGGAGACGGGCCGCTTCTTCATGCGGGTCAGCTTCAATTCCGAGACCGGCGCGACGCTCGACGGGCTTCAGGACGGCTTCGCCGAGCGCGCGAAGAGCCTCGACATGGACTACACCTTCTTCGACGAATCGGCGCGGATGAAGGTCCTGATCATGGTCTCGCGCTTCGGCCATTGTCTCAACGACCTGCTCTACCGCTGGCGCATCGGCGCCCTGCCGATCGACATCGTCGGCGTCGTCTCGAACCACCTCGACTACCAGAAAGTCGTGGTGAACCACGACATTCCCTTCCACTACATCAAGGTGACAAAGGCCAACAAGGCCGAGGCCGAGGCCCGGCAGATGGCCATCATCGAGGAAACCGGCGCCGAGCTGATCGTGCTGGCGCGCTACATGCAGGTGCTGTCGGAGCAGATGTGCGCCGCCATGTCGGGCCGCATCATCAACATTCACCACTCGTTCCTGCCGAGCTTCAAGGGCGCCAATCCCTACAAGCAGGCCTTCGAGCGCGGCGTGAAGCTGATCGGCGCGACGTCCCACTATGTCACCACCGATCTCGACGAGGGGCCGATCATCGAGCAGGACACGGTCCGGGTGACCCACGCGCAGTCGCCGGAGGACTACATCTCGCTCGGCCGCGACGTGGAAAGCCAGGTGCTCGCCCGCGCCATCCACGCCCATATCCACCGGCGCGTGTTCCTCAACGGCAACAAGACGGTGGTCTTCCCCGCAAGCCCGGGCAGCTTCGCCTCCGAACGCATGGGCTGAGCGGTATCTGAGCTACAGGCGCGAAGGGATCACTCCGAGAGCGCCGGGCGACCCGCCCCCGCTCTCCGCCGTCATCCCGGGCAAGCGTCAGCGCGACCCGGGATCGGAGAGCCCCGGAAAGGCCGCTTAGACCCGGAGCGGCCGCGTCAACGCGAAAAGTCGACAAAGCCACAGTGCCTCCCCGATCCCGCATCTCCGGCTGCGCCTGCGTGCGGGATGACGCGGGCGGGGAAGCGACAAGCGTCGTCCCCCCCAAGCCGCCCAATGGAAGCGCCGGCGTGCGGCGGGCTGCTCGCCTGCAAATGCATGGGCGAATGGGGTCTGGACCACAGGCGCGAAGGGATCACTCCGAGAGCGCAGGGCGCCCCGTCCCACGCTGCGTCGTCATCCCGGGCAAGCGTCAGCGCGACCCGGGATCGGAGAGCCCCGGAAGGGCCGCTTAGACCCGGAGCGGCCGCGTCAACGCGAAAAGTCGACAAAGCCACCGAGCCTCCCCGATCCCGCATCTCCGGCTGCGCCTGCGTGCGGGATGACGCGGGCGGGGGGAGGCGACAGGCTGCGACAAACTCCCACGTCGCCCGATGGAAGCGCCGGCGTGCGGCGGGCTGCTCGCCTGCAAATGCATGGGCGAATGGGGTCTGGACCACAGGCACGAAGGGATCACTCCGAGAGCGCAGGGCGCCCCGTCCCACGCTGCGTCGTCATCAACTCATTGCGTTGAGTTCGTCTCTCATGCGTGCATTTAGGATGACGACGATCTTTCTCATGACGGCCGTGAGAGCGACGAGCTTCTTCTTTCCGTTTTCGACAAGTCGTTGATAGAAGGGCTTTAACGGGCCCTTGCTGCGTGCCGCGCCAAGGGCGGCCATGAACAGGAGGGAGCGGATCTGCGGGCGTCCGCCGCGGGTCTTTCTGTAGCCCCGGAGTGTCCCGCTGTCTCTGGGGTGCGGAGCAAGGCCAGCGAGAGAGGCGGCCTGCTTGCCGGTCATCGTCCCCAGTTCGGGCATGGTGGCGGCGAGTGCGATGGCGGTTCGCGGCCCCACGCCCGGAAGGCTGCGGTAAAGAGCGATGCGCCGGGCAAGCAGTCTGCAGCGGACGCACAGCGCGTCGATGGCTGTATCGAGCGCCGCCAGTTGCCGGTCCAGCGTCCGCAGGAGCGCCTTGCAGGAAGAGGCAATCAACGCGCAGCCCGGAGACTTGGCCCGATTGAGCTCGGCGACCCGGATCGCCATGAGATCCTGCCTACGGGCCACGAGCGCGGCCAGCCTGGCCTGTGTGTCTCCGCTTGGCTGATGCAGCGACAGGCGCTGCCAGCGCTCCTGCCCGTAGGCGGCGAGCAGACCGGCGTCGATCGCGTCGGTCTTGGCCAGGCGTCCGAAGGAGCGTGCGAAAGCCTTGACCTTCAAGGTGTCGGCCCGGTGGCAGGGGACCCCTGCGGCCCTGAGTTCAACCAGCAGCAGGCGTTCATATCCGCCGGTCGGCTCGCAGACGACCAGCGTGCCGGAAGGCAGGCCGGCGACGAGCTTGCGGATCGCGCGGGTCGTGTTGGCGACGCTGCGCGCCGCATTGCCGCGACAGGCGGAGACGGCCAGCGTCTGCTTCGAGACATCGATGCCGACGACATGGGGTGGGGCATGTTCCAGAAAAGCCATGGCGGTGGTATCCTGATCAGGCTTCGGATTGTTCGCGGGCGTGGTGACAGCCAGAGGCCCCATCAACTCTCCAAGCGGGAAAAGGAAGCGGCAGGGACCCTGATGACGACGGGTGGAAACCCAATCCCGGAACGGTCGCCTGCCACCGGTCTCCCGGCAATCTATGGGCCGGGAGACCGCCCCCACTCTAACACTCCTTCAAACGAACAATCCCGGGCAAGGCGCAGCCGCGACCCGCGATCGGAGAGCCCCGGAAGGGCCGCTTAGACCCGGAGCGGCTGCGCCAACGCGAAAAGTCGACAAAGCCGCCGTGCCTCCCCGATCCCGCATCTCCGGCTGCGCCTACGTGCGGGATGACGCGGGCGGGGGAGGCGACAGGCCGCGACAAACTCCCACGTCGCCGGATGGAAGCGCCGGCGTGCGGCAGGCTGCTCGCCTGCAAATGCATGGGCGAATGGGGTCTGGACCACAGGCACGAAGGGATCATTCCGAGAACGCCGGGCGCCCCCTCTCCCCTCCGCCGTCATCCCGGGCAAGCGTCAGCGCGACCCGGGATCGGAGAGCCCCGGAAGGGCCGCTTAGACCCGGAGCGGCCGCGTCAACGCGAAAAGTCGACAAAGCCGCCGTGCCTCCCCGATCCCGCATCTCCGGCTGCGCCTGCGTGCGGGATGACGCGGGCGGGGGAGGCGACAGGCCGCGACAAACTCCCACGTCGCCCGAGCGAAGCGCCGGCGTGCCCTGCGGCACGGCCCATTTGGGCCGTGGGGTCTCCCGGTCGCCTGCCGGTGGAAAACCGGCCTCAGCTCACCCGCGAGATGCAGAAGTCGACCGCCTCGGCGAGCGCGTCGCGGTGGGGCCCGGCGGGCAGGGTTTCAAGCGCCGCCTTCGCCTCCTCGCCGAAGCCGCGCGCCCGGGTCACCGTGTCGGCGAGTGCCTCGGTGTCGTGCATCAGGGCGATCGCCTTTTCCAGATCGGCCTCTTCGACGACGCGCTCTTCCAGACAGCGCTTCCAGAACGCCAGATCCTCCGGCTTGCCGCGCCGGATGGCGAGAATGACCGGCAGCGTGATCTTGCCCTCGCGCAGGTCGTCGCCGATGTCCTTGCCGAGATCGCTGGCGGTGCCGCCGTAATCGAGCGCATCGTCGACCAGCTGGAAGGCGAGACCGAGCGCCATGCCGTAGGCGCGCGCGGCCCGCTTGGCCTCCGCGTCCGCGCCCGCCAGCACGGGTCCGACCTCGGCGGCGGCCGCGAAGAGCGCCGCCGTCTTGGCCTCGATCACCTGCATGTAGCGCTCTTCGGTGGTGGTGATATCCTGCGCCGCGCCGAGCTGCATGACCTCGCCCTCGGCGATCACCGCCGACGCGCTGGCGAGAATGTCGAGCGCCTCCAGCGAGCCGACGTCGACCATCATCTTGAAGGCCTGGCCGAGCAGATAGTCGCCGACGAGCACGCTCGCCTGGTTGCCCCACAGCTTGCGTGCGGCCAGCTTGCCGCGCCGCATGTCGCTTTCGTCGACGACATCGTCGTGCAGCAGCGTCGCGGTGTGCATGAACTCCACGCTCGCCGCCAGCGCCACATGGCCCTCGCCGCGATAGCCGTACATCTCGGCGGTGGCCAGCGTCAGCATCGGCCGCAGGCGCTTCCCGCCCGAAGAGATCAGGTGGCGCGCGATTTCCGGGATCAGCTCCACGTTGGAGCCGGCCTTCGACAGGATCACCTCGTTGACCGCCTGCATTCCGGCGCTCGTGAGATCGACCAGGTGCTGGATGCTCGCCGGCTCGGACCGGTTTTCACGCAAGGGAACGACTGCGCCCACGATGTCAGGCCTTTCCTGTTTTCATGTCGCGGGGACAATAGGTCTGCCCCCTTGCTCGGGCAAGCCATCTTTCGCCGCACCGACTGTTGAAGGCGCCGCTTCGCATTGGCCGCCGCTGTATCGCGGCATCGCCCCGGGGGCCGCTTTCGTCTATGGTGGCGCGAAGCCGCCCGACGCAAAGGACAAGGACGCGAAGGACAAGCATGCTCCCCCTGCTGCGCACCAACGACCCCGTGCTGATTTCCTTTGTCGAGGCCCTGCTCGGCGACGCCGGCATTCCCCACCTCGTGCTGGATTCCAACATGAGCATGATGGAAGGCTCGATCGGCATCCTTGCCCGCCGCGTGATGATCGAGGACGAGGATCTCGCCGCCGCCCGACGCGTGCTCGTCGAGGCCGGCCTTGAGAAGGAACTCTCCGACGATGCCGCCAAGGGCGGGCAGACCTCGTGATTGACAGGCTCGCGACGGGCAGCGTCGCGGAGGACGCCACTGACGGGACCCCGCCCGCGGGCGAGATCACGCAGGATGCCTTTCTCGGCGGCCGGGTGCAGGTGTTGCAGCCCGCGCGCGGCGGGCATCGCGCGGGGCTCGATGCCGTCTATCTCGCCGCCGCCGTGCCGGCGACCGCGACGGGCCATGTGGTCGATCTCGGATCCGGCGTGGGCACGGCCGGCTTCTGTCTCGCCGCGCGCCTGCCGCAGATCCGCGTGACGCTGGTGGATCGCGACGAGTCGGCCCTCGATCTCGCCCGCGCCGCCCTTGCCCTGCCCGAAAACATGCGGTTTGCCGGGCGCATCGCCTTGCTCGCCGCCGATGTGACCGGCAAGGGCCGTGACCGCCATGCCGCCGGGCTGACGCCGGGTCTCGCCGATCACGTGATCATGAACCCGCCCTATTATGCCGACGGGCAGGTGCGCACTTCGCCGGCGGCGGCGCGCGCCAGTGCCCATGTGCTCGACGCGCGCGGGCTCGAGCCCTGGGCGCGCACGGCCGCCGATCTCCTGCGCGTGGGCGGATCGCTGACGCTGATCTTCCGCGCCGACGGGCTCGGCGAGATCCTCGAGGTGCTGCCCGGCCGCTTCGGCGCGCTCGACGTGATCCCGCTCCGACCCCGGGCCGAGGCGGCGGCGACCCGCGTGATCGTGCGCGCGATCCGCGCAAGCCGCGCGCCCCTGCGGCTGCTGCCCGGCTTCGTGCTGCACGACGGCGCGGGCTCCGAGTTCACGGCTGAGGCCCGCGCCGTCATGCGCGAGGGGGCCGGGCTCGACCTGCCGGGCCGCTGACCCGGCCGGCCCGGCGCCCGGCGCAAGACCCCGCGCGACTCAATGCAGCACGGGGTTCGCCTCGAGCAGACGCCAGTCGGTCGGCCCGATCAGATCGCGGTGCGAGACGGTGACCGAATGCAGCCGCCCCTCGATATCGCGCTCCCAGAAATGAAGAAACCGCGTGAGTTCGGGAAAATCGGGCGCCTTGTCGAAGGTCTGCCACAGAAAGCTCTGCAGGAGCTTCGGATGGTCGGGAAGGTGATACAGGATCTGCGCGGTCAGGAGACCGTAGCCGTCGAGCTGACGCTTGAAGTCCGATGTCGTCATGACAGGATCCTCCACTTGCCCCCTCGCACAATCATGCTCCGCCCGACATGGTTAACGTATCGTAAATGGTCACAGGCTCTGCCCGGGTCGCGAGTCCCCGCGTCGCCTTGCGCCCCTATGGCTCTATGGCTCTATGGTCCACCTGACAAGCGGCCCGCCGGGCGGTTAGGATGCCCTCCGAGAACACGACGACGCGGGCGCTTGCGCCGCCCCGCGCGAGCGATCAGGGAGATCCGATGACCTCGCAGACCCCCTCCGACACGCCCCACCCGGCCGAAAAGACGATGCCCGCCTCCATCGACGACACGCTGTCCCTCCTGGAGAGCCAGGGCTACGTCGGCGACCGCGCGCTCGCCACGGTGCTGCATCTTGCGTTGAAACTGAAGCGCCCGCTGTTCCTGGAAGGCGAGGCCGGCGTCGGCAAGACGGAGATCGCCAAGGTGCTGTCGGCGGCGCTCGGCCGCGATCTCATCCGCCTGCAGTGCTATGAGGGGCTGGACGTCTCCACCGCTGTCTACGAATGGAATTTCGCCGCCCAGATGGTGGAAATCCGCGTCAGCGAGGCGGCCGGCGACATGGACCACGCGGAATTGTCGAAGTCCGTCTTCGACGACCGTTTTCTCATCAAGCGTCCCGTCCTGCAGGCGCTCCAGCCCTCGCTCGCCGGCCCGCCGGTGTTCCTGATCGACGAGCTCGACCGCGCCGACGAGGCTTTCGAGGCCTTCCTGCTGGAGGTGCTTGCCGACAATCAGGTGACGATCCCCGAGCTCGGCACGATCCGCGCCGAGGCGCCGCCGATCGTGATCATCACCACCAACCGCACCCGCGAGATCCACGACGCGCTGAAGCGGCGCTGTCTCTACCACTGGGTCGATTATCCCGACGCCGCCCGCGAACTGGAAATCGTGCGCCGCAAGGTGCCGGGCGCCGACGAACGCCTCGCCCGCGAGGTGGTGGCCTTCGTGCAGAAGCTGCGCGCCGACGAGGAGCTGTTCAAGCAGCCCGGCGTCGCCGAAACGCTCGACTGGGCAACCGCCCTGACCGAGCTGAACGAGATCGCGCTCGACCCCGACATGGTCTCCGACACGCTCGGCGTGCTGCTCAAGTATCAGGACGACATCGAGCGCGTGCGCGGCTCGAAGGCCCGGCAGATCGTCGACGAGATCCGCCAGGATCTCGACCGCGAACAGGCGGCGGCGGTCTGACGCCCATGCGCGAGACCGACGGCACACACCACGGCGGCGCGCCCCCGGACGGCCCGACGGGCGAGGACGACCGGCGCGGGCGCATCGCCGACAACATCGTGCATTTCGCCCGCACCCTGCGCCGCGCCGGGATGCCGGTGGGGCCGGCGAGCGTCGTGGATGCGGTCGAGGCGGTGGAAATCGCCGGGATCCGGAGCCGCGAGGATCTTTACTGGACGCTGCATGCCGTCTTCGTGCGCAAGCGCGAGCATCGCGCGGTCTTCGACGAGGCGTTTCGCATCTACTGGAAATCGCGCGGGCTTGTCGAAAAGCTCCTGTCGATCCTCTCGCCGGTCGCCCCGGCGCGCTCCGACCCGCAAAAGCCCAAGGCCGGACAGACCCGCGTCGCCCAGGCGTTTCAGGCGACCCGCCAACGCGAGGCCGAGACCGAGCGCGAGGAACTGGAGATCGACGCGCGCTTCACCGTGTCGGGCCGGGAGGTGTTGCAGACCAAGGACTTCGCGCAGATGGACGCGGACGAGATCCGTGCCGCGAAGGAGGCGCTGCGGCGCATGGTTCTGCCGATGGAGAAGATCCGCCGGCGCCGTCTGATCGCCGCTGCGCGCGGACGGGTCGACCCGCGCCGCACGCTGCGCGCCTCCATGCGCACCGGCGGCGCGATGATCGACCTGCGTCACCGAAAGCCGGACCTGCGCCGCCCTCCGGTCGTCGCGCTGTGCGACATCTCAGGCTCGATGAGCCAATACACACGCATCCTGCTGCATTTCTTTCATGCACTGACCGAGGAGCGGCGCAACGTCCACACCTTCCTGTTCGGCACGCGGCTGACCAATGTCACCCGCCAGTTGCGGATGAAGGACCCGGACGAGGCGCTGATCGCCTGCAGCGAGGGCGTCGAGGACTGGTCGGGCGGAACCCGGATCGCGACCGCGCTGCATGCCTTCAACCGGGACTGGTCGCGGCGTGTCCTGTCGGGCGGCCCCATCGTGCTCTTGGTCACCGACGGGCTCGAACGCGACACCGACGAGGATCTGGCGCGCGAGATGGACCGGCTGCACCGGTCCTGCCGGCGGCTGATCTGGCTCAATCCGCTCCTGCGCTTCGAGGGCTTCGAGGCCCGCGCCAAGGGCGTGCGCGCGATGCTGCCGCATGTCGACGAGTTCCGAGCGGTGCATTCCCTCGATGCGGTCGCCGACCTCTGCCAGGCCCTGTCGGGAACGACCAGGCGGCGCCCGGAGGTCGATCCGCGCACATGGTTGCGGGCCGCCGGCGCCTGAGCGCGCCCGGCTGCCCCGCGGCCGCCACGATCTGCGCCAAGGATACCGGGGAAGAAGAAACCCCGACAGGACTCCATCGATGAAATCTCCGGTTCGCCCCTCTTTCGCGGTCGCCCCTCTGGCGCTCGCCGCCCTTCTCCTTGCCGGCGCGGCGCCCCCCGCCGGCGCCACCAGCGGCCCCGGCTGCCTGCGCGTGGTCAATGTCGCGCAAGGCGATGTCTTGAACATGCGCGCCGGCGCCTCGGCGCGCTCGGCCATCGTCGACCGCCTGCCGCCCGGCCGCCACGGCATCATCGCCCTGCGGGGCCCTTGCATCCCGACGTCCCGGCCCTGGGGGCAGCGCTGGTGCCCGGTGACGCATTCCAACGGCAATGCGGTCATCGATGGCTACGTCAAGGCGCGCTACGTGCGCGACAACGACTGCCCCTGACGGCACCCGGAGTTCTGCGCCGTCAGAAGACGAGGCGCCAGAGCAGCGGCAGCAGCAGCGCGGTCGCCAGCGCGTTGAGCCCCATGGCAAGCCCTGAAAAGGCGCCGGCGGTCTCGTTGACCTGCAAGGCCCGCGCGGTCCCGATGCCATGGGCCGCGACGCCGATTGCGAAGCCGCGTGCCCGCCAGTCGCGCACCCGCACGAGATCGAGCACCAGCGGGCCGAGCGCGGCCCCCAGGATGCCGGTCAGGATCACAAGAACGGCGGTCAGCGAAGGCAGCCCGCCCAGCGCATCGGAGATGCCCATGGCGACCGGTGCCGTCACCGATTTCGGCGCGAGCGAGGCAAGCGTTTCCGGCGCGGCCTCGAAGAGTGCCGCGAGGCCGACCGCTGACGCCGCCGCCGTCACCGATCCCGTCAGCAGGCTTGCGAGAATCGCGAAGGCGGAGCGCCGCACCTTGTCGAACTGGCGGTAGAGCGGGATTGCCAGCGCCACGGTCGCGGGGCCAAGCAGGAAATGCACGAATTGCGCCCCGTCGAAATAGGTCTCATAGGGCGTATCCGTCGCGATCAACAGCCCGGCGATGAGCGCCACCGCGATCAGCACCGGATTGACCAGCGGATGCAGGCGCGCGCGGCGAGCAAGCGCGAGCCCGATCTGATAGGCGATCAGCGTGAAGGTCAGCGCGGCGAGCGGGCTCGCGGAGAGATAGACCCAGACGTCGGCAAGCGGCGCCTCCATCACCGGTCCTCGTCTTTCGCGGGCTCGACCGAGACATCGGTCGGACCGCCGTCCCCGCGCAAGCTCCAGCGCATGACGAGCGCCGTGACGGCGATGGTGACGAGTGTCGAGACCAGCAGCGACACCGTGATCGCCAGCCCCTCGCGCCCCAGCAGCCCGAGATGCAGCACGACCCCGACGCCGGCCGGCACGAACAGCAGGGCGAGATTGGTGAGCAGCGCGTCGCCGACCCGGGCGAGTGCGTCCGGGATGCGTCCGCGCACCATCAGCCCGGCGAACAGCAGCACCATGCCGACCACCGGCCCCGGCACCGGCGCCCCGCTCGCCGCCACCAGGATCTCGCCGATCAGCTGGCAGCTCAAAATGACCGTCAGCGCACCCAGCATCGCCTGCCCTCCGTCATGTGTCGCCGTCACGCGGCAAGCGTGCGGCGCGGCGCGCCTGCGCACAAGGGGCCGCACGCGCGAAAGAGACTGTACGCGGACGCAAGGCGACGGGACGCGCCGCAACGCAGACGGCTCCGGCCGGAGACCGACCGGAGCCGCGCACGTTCGGGTGGATCGGACCCGACGTCTCCTATTCCGCCGGCGCGGGGCGCGCACCGCCATCGGAACGGGAGGGATCGCCGAGCATGTCCTCGGCCTTGTCCATGTCCGCCTGCCAGGGCACCAGCCGCTCCAGCACCGCGAGACCGACGGCGAGCACGGCCGCAAAGCCCAGCGCCAGCGCCCAGAAGGGCACCGGCAGAAGATCGGCGAAGGTGATCTTGCCGAAGGAGCCCCAGTCGAGCGCGGCGTCGATGGGCGCCTTGAAATAGCCGAAGACAATCGCGCCGCCGATACCGCCGGCGATCACCGCCCAGGCGTCGCGATAGCCGGCTCCGGCCTGCGCGAGCGCGGTGCCGGGGCACGCGCCGGCGAGCGCGATGCCCACCCCCAGGATCAGCCCGCCGACGAGGACGGGACCGAGCGCGAAGGTCTTGGGATGCAAGGCGACCCCGAACGCGCCGTTCAGCACCGCCAGCGCCACCAGCCCCGTGATGGTGGCGGCGAGAAACATCTTCAGCATGGTGAAGTTGCGGAACTGGAACTGGCCGACGAGAACGCCGGGTTCCATCACGCGGCTCTTCTCCAGCGCCACGCCGAAGACGAGGCCCATGGTCAGGCCGAGCAGGACGAGCCAGGCAATCGACATCGTGTGTCTCCTCAAACCTTCTTGAACAGGGCGGCGGTCAGGATGCCGCCGGCGAACATCGCCGCAACGGCGACCGTCGACCCGACGGCAAGCTGCGCCATGCCGGAGATGCCGTGTCCGGACGTGCAGCCTCCGGCAATGCGCGCGCCGAGCAGAAGCACGAAGCCGCCGGCAAACCCCCAGGCCATGCGGCCGGCCAGCGACGTGACCCCGGTCATCCGCGTCCAGGCCGGCGAAAAGCCCGCGCGACGCGAGCCGGACACGCTGGACGACAGCCACGCGCCCAGCGCGATGCCGGCGACCAGCGCCGACTGCCAGAAGTATTTTTCCGACACCATGTACTTGGAGAAATAGGCGATCTCGGACGCGGCCGGATCGACGAGGGCGGCGAGCCAGCCGCCCGCCGTGACGAAGGAGGACGACGCGCCGAGCGCGGTGTCGACGAGCAGAAAGGCCGGGATCTGCAGCAGGCCGATGATCACGCCGGCCACATAGGGCGACCAGCTTCGCCTGGAGAGTGACAACATGGGATAACTCCGTTCAAATCGTACGAAATAATATTCGAAAGTATGAACATTATAATCCGCAGGAACCCGTAACCGGCCCATGTGGCGCCGGGCGGGGCGCGACCTTGCGTCAGTTGACGACGATCACCGGCGTGTTCACCCGCACCCGGCGGAAGAGATCGGCGATATCGGAGTTGCGCATGCGAATGCAGCCGTAGGACACGGCGCGGCCGATGAGGCCCGGCCGGTTGGTGCCGTGGATCGCATATTCGCCGCCGGCCAGCGTCATCGCGGCGACGCCCATCGGGTTGTTCGGCGCGCCGCCGGGGATCACGTCGGGCAAATGCGGCAGATCGCGCTTCACGGCCGCCGGCGGCGACCAGGCGGGACGCACATGCATGCCATTGATATAGGTCCGTCCGACCCAGGCCTTGCCGCGCTTGCCGACAGCAACGGGGTAGCGCAGCGCGGTGCCGCCGCGCTGGACGAGATAGAGCCGGCGTTCCCGGTTCTTGACCAGGATGGTGCCGGGCGCGACGCGCGCGTCGGCGAAATGCACCACCTCCGGCGACGCAAAGACGGGTGCCGACCACAAGGCGATCCCGATCGCCAGATACAGCGCGACCATTCCCCAGACAAGCCGGCCCATCCCGCACTCCCCCTTCGATCTTTAACGAAGAGTTTACGCAAGACCGGACGGCGACTGAACGGGGCGGGCGGAAGATTCGCCCGTTAAGGTGAACGCGCTGGGGTTGCCGGCGCGCCGCCGTCCGACATATGAGCGCCTGCACGGCCCGGTCCGTCGCTTCGACTGAACCGCGCGGACTGAGCAACGTATTTGAAACGAAGCCTCGTTAGCGTTACCGATGGCGAGCGTGAACCGACTGCCCAAAGACGACGCCCCGGTCTCGCTGGCGCGGCACGCACCCGGTGCCTGACCTTTTGGACGGGCCGTGAAAGGACCGAATGATGAACAGCCTTGCCGCACGGCTGGCGATGAGCGACGGAAGTCGCTGGAAGGAGCCCCGCGTGGACGCAGAATCCTTTCGCGAGGCGATGAGCCGCCTCGGCACGGCGGTGCATATCGCCACCACCGACGGCCCGGGCGGACGCTGCGGCACCACCGTGTCCGCCGTCACCTCGGTGTCGGACGCACCACCCACGGTGCTCGTCTGCGTCAACCGGCGGGCCCGCATCAACGCCCTCATCAAGGCCAACGGCCTGTTCGCCATCAACACGCTCCCGGCGGACGCGGAAGAGCTGTCCAACGCCTTCGCCGGCAAGGGCGACCTGCCGCTCGACGACCGCTTCGCCATGGCGGATTGGACGAAGCTGACCACCGGCGCCCCGGCGCTTGCCGGCGCGCGCGTCACCGTCGACTGCCGGGTGACGGAAATTTCCGAGATCGGCACGCATTCCGTGATCTTCGGCGAGATCGTCGACATCGCGCTCGGCGAGCGCGGGCCGGCGCTGATCTATCTCGACCGCGCCTATCACCGCATCTGACGCGCCATGCCCGCCTTGCGCAATCTGCTCACCGACGTGCCCGGCCTCAGGGTCGGCAACGCGGGCGACACGCGGCTCAAGTCTGGCGTGACCGTGGTTCTGCCCGACGCGCCGGTCACCGCCTCGGTGGCGATCCAGGGCGGGGCGCCCGGCACGCGCGAGGCGGCCCTGCTCGATCCGGGTTTCACCGTGCAGCAGGTCGACGCGCTGGTGCTGTCGGGCGGCTCCGCCTTCGGCCTCGACGCGGGCTCCGGCGCGCAAATGGAATTGGCGGCACACGGGCGCGGCTTCGCCGTCGGCGACGTCCGCGTGCCGATCGTGCCGGCCGCGATCCTCTTCGATCTGCTGAACGGCGGCGACAAGGAGTGGGGCGAGACCAACCCCTATGCCGCGCTCGGCCGCGCCGCCGTGCGCGCCGCCGCGGAGAATTTCGAGATCGGGACGGCGGGCGCCGGCCTCGGCGCGACGACGGCCACCCTCAAGGGCGGGCTCGGCTCGGCCTCCGTGCGGCTGTCGAGCGGCGCGACGCTCGGCGCGCTGGTTGCCGTCAATGCGCTCGGCAGCCCGATCATGGGCGACGGACCCCACTTCTGGGCCGCGCCCTTCGAGCGCGACGGGGAGTTCGGCGGGCTCGGCCTGCCCGCGTGGACGCCGGACTGCGCCACCATACGCACCAAGCTCGACGCGATGACGGAGGGCGCCAATACGACCATCGCGGTCATCGCCACCGATCTCGATCTCGACAAGTCGGCGCTGAAACGGCTGGCGGTGATGGCGCATGACGGCTTCGCCCGGGCCCTGTGGCCGGCGCATACCCCGCTGGACGGGGATCTGGTCTTCGCCCTGTCGACGGGCAAACGCCCGCTAACGAACCCGCTCGCCGAGACGGTGGAGGCCGGCGCGCAAGCCGCCGCCGTCATGGCCCGCGCGATCGCGCGCGGCGTCCATGCGGCGACCCCCGCCCCCGGCGATACGCTCCCCACCTGGAAAACACGCTTCGCCGAGGGCGGCTGACGGCAACGCGCGCGAGGCGCCCTACTCGGCCGCCTCCAGATGCGGCATCGTCCCGCTTGCGTCGAACCGCGCGAGCAGATCGGCCCGCTTTGCGGCCGCCTTCTCCAGATTGGCCGCCTTCACGGGACCGAAGCCGCGCACCAGATCCGGCACCCGGGCGAATTCCACGAGAAGCCCGTAGTTGACGCAGCCGACCGCGCCGGCGATGCGCTCCAGGTCCGCCAGATAGCTTGCGATCAGCGCCCGCTCGGCGCGCCGCTCCGCAGACTTTCCGAAGGGGTCGAACAGTCCGCCGCGCAGGCCCTTCAGTTTCGCAAGCAGGCCGAAGGCGGTAAACACCCAGGGCCCGAAGGCGATCTTCTTCGGCCGGCCGGTCCTGGGATCGAGCGCGCGCGAGATCAGCGGCGGGGCGAGCATCACTTTCAGTTTACCCGGCTCCTTGAACTGGGCGGCGAGCTTCCCCTTGAAGGCGGGGTCGGAATAAAGCCGGGCGACCTCGTATTCATCCTTATAGGCCATTACCTTGTACAGCATGTCGGCGGCCGTGCGGGTGAGCCGCATGGTGCCGTTGCCGCCTTGCGCGTCCGCCGCCCGCACCCGGTCAATGGCCGCGAGGAAGCGCTCCGCGTAGGCCCGGTCCTGATAGGCCGTGAGCTCGCGCGCCAGATAGGCGATACGATCCCCGAGCTCCATCTCCTCCGGCCCCTCGTCGGCCTCGGGCGACGGCATCGCGGCGAGGATCGCCTCGGGCGTCGCGAAGAGCACCCGGCCCGCGCGGAAGGCGGCGAGGTTCTTCGCCACCGCCGCGCCGTTGAGCCGGATCGCGGTCTCGATGGCCGCCGTGCCGAGCGGCAGGCGGCCGGCCTGATGCGCCATGCCCACCAGCATCATGTTGGCGTAGATCGCATCGCCGAAGAGCGCCTCGGCGAGGCTCGCCACATCCTGGCCGACGAAGAGCGGACACGCCTCCTCCAGCGTGCGACGCATGCGCGCCTCGTCGAAGGAGAGCGTCTGCTTCATCACGAACTCCGCTGTCGGCGCGACGCGGGAATTGGCGAAGCCGGCGGTCTTCGACCGGTCGATCAGCGCCAGCTGTTCGGCATTGGTCGCCACCACCATGTCGGAGGCGATCAGCAGATCGAGGCTCGCGGTCGGCACGCGCGGCCCCTCGATCGCCCTGTCGGCGGTCGAAAACCGCAGATGCGAGGTCACCGGACCGCCCTTCTGAGCCAGACCCGTCATGTCGAGCGTCGAGGCCTGCTTGCCGTCGATATGGGCGGCCATGGCGAGCACGGCGGCCAGCGTGGTGACGCCGGCCCCGCCGATCCCGGCGATCAGCGCGTTGAGCGTCACGTCGAGCGGCGCGACCGGCGCCGGATCGAGCGCGGCGACCAGCGCGTCGATGTCGAGGCCATGGGCCTCCGCCTTGCGCAGCTCCGCGCCCTCCACGAAGACGAAGGAGGGACAAAAGCCCTTCACGCAGGAGAAGTCCTTGTTGCAGGAGGACTGGTTGATCCGCCGCTTCTCGCCGAAGGGCGTCGCGACCGGCTCCACCGACAGGCAGTTCGACTGCACCGAGCAGTCGCCGCAGCCCTCGCAGACGCGGTCGTTGATGAAGAGCCGCTTGTCGGGATCGGGGAAACTGCCGCGCTTGCGGCGCCGGCGCTTTTCCGCGGCACAGGTCTGGTCGTAGACGAGCGCGGTCACGCCCGCGACCGCCTGCAGATCACGCTGCACCGCCATCAGCTCGTCGCGATGCACCACATCCGTGCCCGGCGCCAGATCGTGGCGGCCAAGATAGGCATCGGGCTCCTCGCTGACGACGACGACGCGCTCGACCCCTTCCGCCTCGAGCTGGCGGGTGATCTGCGGCACGGTCAGCGTGCCGTCGACCGGCTGGCCGCCGGTCATCGCCACCGCGTCGTTGTAGAGGATCTTGTAGGTGATCGAGACCTTTGAGGCGACCGCCTGGCGGATCGCCAGGATCGCGGAGTGGAAGTAGGTGCCGTCGCCGACATTGGCGAAGACATGGGTGTCGTTGGAAAAGGCCGACTGGCCGACCCACAGCGCGCCCTCGCCGCCCATGGCGATCTGCCCGTCGGTGGTGCGCCCGGCGACCTCGGTCATGGCGTGGCAGCCGATGCCCGGCATGGCGCGCGCGCCGTCCGGCACCAGCGTGGAGGTGGAATGCGGGCAGCCGGAACAGAAATAGGGCACGCGCGCGGCACGCTCCGCATGACCCTGCGACCACATCACCTGCTTGTTCATGCGCTCCGCGACGGCGCGCATCTCGGACGTGACAATCTCCCCCGGCAGGAAGGCGAGAAGCGCCGGGATCAGTTCGGCGACGGTCAGTTCCAGAACGTCGGTCAGGAACGGCGTGCCGTCAGGGCGCGTCTTGCCCCAGACCCTTGGCCGCGCGCCGTCCGGCCAACCGTAGGCGAGCTCCTTGATCTGCGGTTCGAGGAAGGCGCGCTTGTGCTCCACGACCATCAGCCGCTCGAGCCCGCGGGCGAATTCGGTGACGCCGGTCGGCTCCAGCGGCCAGGGCATCGCCACCTTGTAGATCGCCAGTCCGATGTCGCGGGCCATGGCCTCGGTGAGGCCGATCAGGTCGAGCGCCTGACGCAGGTCGCGATAGGCCTTGCCGGTCGCCACCAGACCGATGCGCGGACGCGTGGCGCCGAAAGCCACCCGGTCGAGCCCGTTGGCGCGCACATAGGCCTGCGCGGCCGGCACGCGGATGTCGCGCAACAGCCGCTCGGTCTCCAGCCGGTTGCCGAGCAGCAGCACCCGGTTGAGATCATGGTGCCGGCGCGGATCCTTCTCCCGCGGGTGAACGAAGGCGAGGCGGCGCGGATCGACCGAGATCGTCGCCGAGGCGTCCATCGTGTCTGCGAGGCAGATCATGCCCGTCCACAGGCCGGAAAAGCGCGACAGGGCGATCCCGTGCAGACCGTAGTCGAGCACTTCCTGAATGTCGGACGGATTGAGCACCGGCATCTCGACATGCTCGAAAAAGAACTCCGACTGCGCCGGCAGGATCGACGACTTGGCGAGGTGATCGTCGCCGGCGAGCGCCAGCACGCCGCCGTGTTCGGCCGTGCCGCTGGCGTTGGCCTGCCGCAGCACGTCGCCGGCACGGTCGACCCCCGGCGCCTTGCCGTACCAGATGCCGAAGACACCGTCGTAGTCGGAGCCCTTGCCGTGGTGGCCGACCTTCTGCGAGCCCCACACGGCGGTGGCGCCCAGTTCCTCGTTGACGCCGGGCTTGAACACGATGTTCGCGGCGTCCGTGTGCCGGCGCGCGCGCATCAGTTCGCTGTCGTATCCGGCAAGCGGCGAGCCGCGATAGCCGGAGATGAACCCGCCGGTCCTCAAACCGGCCTGCGCGTCGCGCCGGGCCTGATCGAGCGGCAGGCGCACCAGCGCCTGAATGCCGCTGAGATAGACGCGGCCATGGGTGGCCACATATTTGTCGTCGAGCGTCACGGGTCGGGTGATGGCGTTCATGGCGACGGCCTCCTCTTCCGTCAGATCATGAGCATCGGGGCGCGGGCCGGAATCGGTCGCGGGCGCCCGCCTGCCCGGCGCGGCCCGACATCGGTCGGCTGCGCCTGATGTTTGCATGACACCATTATGGTCCTGTTCCGGGTCAATTTCTGTGCTAACATGCCGGCCCTCACCCGATTAGCGACAATATCCTTCCCCGAAAGAGCGGAATGAGCGAAAAATCCCTTCTCGACCCCTCGGACATCCGCGTCCTGCAGATTCTCCAGCGCGACGCATCGCTGTCGATCGCCGATGTCGCCCGCGAGGCCGGCATGAGCCAGACGCCCTGCTGGCGACGGATCAAGAAGCTGAAGGAGAACGGCGTCATCCGTCAGGTGGTCGCCGTCGTCGACCGCGAGGCGGTGGGCCTGAACTTCGTCGCCTATGCCTTCGTCAAGCTCGCCGTGCCGAGCCGGGAGAACATGGAGACCTTCGACAAGTATCTGGAGCGTTGGCCCGAGGTGGTGATCTGCGAACGCGTCACCGGCGCCGTCGACTACCTGATCAAGGTCGTGACCCGTGACATCAAGGCCTATGACGATTTTCTGAGACTGAAGCTCCTGGACAACACGCTCGTCTCCGACGTGCAGTCGCGCATCGTGGTCAACACGGTGAAGGAAACCGTCGCCCTGCCGCTGCGCGAGACCTGAGGCGCGGCCGTCTTACCGCATCGATCTCACAGGAACCGCGTCGGGGCGAAGGGCGCGGGGTCGGCGAAGGGACGTTCTCCCGCCATCGTCTCGGCGAGCAGACGCCCGAGCGCCGGCGCCAGCGCGAAGCCGTCGCGCGCATGCGGCACCGCCAGCCACAGGCCCGGCAGATCCGGCACCGCGCCGATCACCGGCAGCCCGTCCGGCAGAAAGGCGCGCACCGCCGGGATCGGCGTCTCCTCCACCCGCGCCCCGAGCGGAAACAGCGCGCGCGCCGCGCGTTCCGCCCGCTCCAGCGCGGTGTCGCGCGGCGGCGCGTCCGCATGCGTCAGTTCATGGCCGCCGACGAGCCGCACGCCGCGATCCATCGGCGTCAGGGTGAACCCGCCGTCGACATCGGTGACGGGGCGTGACAGGCGCACCCCGTGCACGGCGCGAAAATGACGGTGATAGCCGCGCAACCCGGCAACCGGCAGCGACACCCCGAGCGAACGCAGGATGTCCGGCGTCGCGGCACCGAGCGCGGCGACCACGACGGGCGCCCGCGCCTCGCCGCGCGCGCCGCGCACGGCCCAGCCGCTGCGGATCCGCACCAGCGTTGCCGCATTGCCGGTTTCCACCGCGCCGCCGCGCTCGCGAAAGAGCCGCGCGTAGGCCTTCGCCACCCCGCCGGGCGAGGACACCGACTGGCTGTCCGGCCAGGAAATCGCGGCAAGATCCGGCCATGCCAGATCCGGCTCCATCTCCCTGAGGTCGTCGTCCGACAGGACCGCATAGGACACGCCGAAGATGCGGGCGAAATGCCGGTCCTGCTCGCTCGCCTGAAAGGACGCCGGGCGGCGGTAGAGCTTGACCCAGCCGGTGCGGCGGAAGAAGCGCAGGGCGCTCGCCGCGCGCGCCAGCGCCAGATGTTCGCCGATCGCCGCCGCCTGCAAGGGCGCCAGGGCCCGCGCGGCGCCCGACACCGCGCGCGGCGCGTCGAAGGCGCCCGCCACCTTGAGAAACGGAATCAGCGACGCCAGCGCGCGCGGATCGATCCGCGTCGCGCCGCCGGGGCGCACCAGGCGCAGCAGCACTTCGCCGGTCGTGAGCGGCAGATCCGGACGCAGGAAGGCATCGCAGCCCAGAATGCCGGCATTGGCCCTGGACGCCTCCTCTCCCGGTCCCGCCCGGTCCAGCACGAGACACAGCCAGCCGCGCGCCTGCAGATGCAGGGCCACGCTGAGACCGGTGAGTCCCCCGCCGAGTACGATGGCGTCGAAGGTGCGCATGCCGCCTATCCACACCGAACACGGGCCGCTTGCAAGCCGAAGTCGCGTCCGGCGATACTGTTCGCGCAAATTTTGTTGGTTTCCCTCCAATCCCTTAGCGCGAGTCGTCCGGCCCGCGGTCAGGAAATCCGTCATGTCCGCGCTTCATCTGCCCCTGCGCTGCCTCGCCTGGCTCGGCCGCCAGGGCACGCGTGCCGTAGCGGTAAGCGCCCTCGTCGGCCTCTTCCTGCCACCGCTGTCCGCGCTGTTCCGCCCGTTCGTGGAAGAAGCGATCTTCCTGCTGCTCGTCCTCGCCTTTCTGCGGGTCGATCCGGCGGCGGTGACCGCCTATCTGCGCGCGCCCCGTCTCGTCGCGCCGGCCGGTGTGTGGATGCTGCTCGCCGTGCCGGTCGCGACCGCGCTGGCGCTCACCACGACGGGCGTGGCCGCCGCCTATCCGGAACTGGCGATGGCCGCCTTCCTGGTCACCGCGGCGCCGCCGGTGATGTCGGCACCGGCCTTCGTCGCGCTGATCGGGCTCGACGGCGCGCTGGCGCTGGCGCTCGTCTGCGCCACCATGCTGGCCGCGCCGCTGACCGCGCCGCTGATCGCGGGGCTGCTGCTCGGCGACACGCTGCCCGTCGATGCCGGCGGCCTCGCGCTGCGGCTCGCCGGGTTGCTCGCCGCCTCGGCGGCCGTGGCGGCGATCCTGCGCCGCGTCTTCGGCGCACGGCGCATCGTCGCCGCCCGCACCCATATCGACGGGCTGAACGTGGCGCTGCTCTTCGTCTTCGCCGTCGCCGTGATGGACGGCGTGGCGGAGAGCTTTCTGGCCCGGCCCCTTCTCACGCTCGGCATCGGCGCGCTCACCTTCGCCGTCGCCCTCACCCAGATGGCGGTCACCTTCCTGGTGTTTCGGCCGGCCGGGAGCGACCGCGCCTTCGTGCTGGCGCATGCCACCGGCAACCGCAACATGGGGCTTCTTGTCGCCGCCCTGGGCGGCACGCTGCCGGATCTCGCGTGGCTCTACTTCGGTCTGGGACAACTGCCGATCTATCTGCTGCCCTGGATCCTCAAACCGCTCGCCGACCGCGCGCTCGCCGGCGCGCCGGAGCGAGCGAACGAAAACCCGGCCCCACGCACCGGATCCGAGCCCGACGGATAGGCGGCCCACTCCATCGGCATACCGCGCGCGGACGGCCCGCCGATGTCTTGTCGCCGGCCCCCGCCTGTGCTAGCGCCAAGCTCCCCTCGCCCCTTGCGGAGTTTTCATCGCCATGTCCCGCCCGGTCACCATCGCCCCGTCCATGCTCGCGTCCGATTTCTCCGCCTTCGGCCAAGAGGTCCGCGACGTGGTGGAAGCCGGCGCCGACTGGATCCATCTCGACGTGATGGACGGCCATTTCGTGCCCAATATCAGCTTCGGACCCGACGTGATCGCGGCCATGCGCAAGCACACCGACAAGGTGTTCGACACGCATTTGATGATCGCGCCCTGCGATCCCTATCTGGAGGCCTTCGCCAAGGCCGGCTCCGACATCATCACCGTTCATGCCGAGGCCGGCCCCCATCTCGACCGCTCGCTGCAGGCGATCCGCGCGCTCGGCAAGAAGGCCGGCGTCTCGCTCAACCCGGCCACGCCGGAAAGCGTGCTGGAATATGTGCTCGACCGGCTCGACCTGATCCTGGTGATGAGCGTCAATCCGGGCTTCGGCGGCCAGTCCTTCATCACCGCAATGGTCGACAAGGTCGCGCGCATCAAGGCGATGATCGGCGAGCGGCCGATCGACATCGAGGTCGACGGCGGCGTCACGCCGGAGACGGCGCCGCTGGTCGCCGCCGCCGGCGCCAATGTGCTTGTCGCGGGCTCCGCCGTCTTCAGGGGCGACGGCGTCGCGGGCTACCGCGCCAACATCGACGCGATCCGCGCGGCCGCCGAAGCCGCGCGCGCTTGACCCTGCGTCGCACTGCCGCCACTCTTTAGCGTATCGTGAGCGTCCGGCGGCGCGCCTGCGCCGCCCGCTCTCCCGCGCCGCCCGTTTCCCGTTCAGGATCAGCCCCGCCCGTGCGCCCGTTCGTCTTCGCCCTCGTGTGGGCCTGCCTGATCACCGCCGCCGTCGCCGCGCTGACGCTCGGCTTGCGCAACGAGGGGCTGTCGGGGCGTTCGCTCGCCGTGCTCGCGGTCTTCGGCCTGGGGAGCTTCCTCGGCGGCTGGCTCGGCTGGGGGGCGGCGCGCATCCTGTCGTGGCCGCGCCGGCGCCGGCCCGTGGCACGCTTCGCGGCCATGCTGATCACCCTGTCGGTCGGAACCGCCGGGATCACCGGCTTCCTGTTCTTCCTGCAGATGCGCGCCTATTACGATCCCTGGCACACGAACGCCCTGTCCATGCGCATGTTCTGGGAAACGGCCTTCACCGCCGCCACCTCGAGCTACATCTTCGGCGTGATGGGCGCGCGCATGCTTCTTCCCGTCATGCTGGTGCCGCTCTTCGCCGCCGCCTGGTATTTCGCGCGCATCAAGCCCCGCTCGGCGGAATGACTCCGGCTCCGGATTGAGCGGCACGGCCACGTCTGCTAGGAGAGCCGCAGTTTTCTCCCGCTCACGAGGCTTCACGTATGATTCCGCGCTATTCGCGGCCCGAGATGGTCGCCATCTGGTCGCCCGAGACCAAGTTCCGCATCTGGTTCGAGATCGAGGCGCATGCCTGCGACGCGCTCGCGGAGCTCGGCGTGATCCCCAAGGACGCGGCCAGAACCATCTGGGAGAAGGGCGGCGCGGCGACCTTCGACGTCGCGCGCATCGACGAGATCGAGCGCGAGACCAAGCACGACGTCATCGCCTTCCTGACGCATCTGGCCGAGATCGTCGGCCCGGACGCGCGCTTCGTGCATCAAGGCATGACGTCCTCCGACGTGCTCGACACCTGCCTCAACGTCCAGCTTACCCGGGCCGCCGACCTGCTGCTCGCCGATCTCGACGCGCTGCTCGCCGCGCTGAAGCGCCGCGCGCTGGAGCACAAGGACACCGTCTGCATCGGCCGCTCGCACGGCATCCACGCCGAGCCGGTCACCTTCGGCCTGAAGATGGCCGAGGCCTACGCCGAGTTCGACCGCTGCCGCACGCGCCTGCTCGCCGCGCGCGCCGAAATCGCCACCTGCGCGATCTCCGGCGCGGTCGGCACCTTCGCCAATATCGACCCGCGCGTGGAAGAACATGTCGCCAAGGCGATGGGCCTCGCCGTCGAGCCGGTTTCGACCCAGGTCATCCCGCGCGACCGCCATGCGATGTTCTTCGCCACGCTTGGCGTCATCGCCTCCTCGATCGAGCGCGTGGCGACGGAAGTGCGTCACCTGCAGCGCACCGAGGTGCTGGAAGCGGAAGAATACTTCTCGCCGGGGCAGAAGGGCTCCAGCGCCATGCCGCACAAGCGCAATCCGGTGTTGACGGAAAACCTCACCGGCCTCGCCCGCATGGTGCGCGCCTACGCGATGCCGGCGATGGAGAATGTGGCGCTGTGGCACGAGCGCGACATCTCGCACTCATCGGTGGAGCGCATGATCGGCCCGGATGCGACCGTCACCCTCGACTTCGCCCTGGCGCGTCTCACCGGCGTGATCGACAAGCTCGTGGTCTACCCCGAGCGCATGATCGCCAACATGGACCGCCTCGGCGGCCTGGTGCATTCGCAGCGCATCCTGCTGGCGCTGACCCAGGCTGGCGTGTCGCGCGAGGACGCCTATCGCCTCGTCCAGCGCAACGCGATGAAGGTCTGGGACAGCTACCAGACGCGCGGCAGCGCCGAGGTCGACTTCCTCGAGGAACTGCTCAACGACGCGGACGTGCGCGCCGCCCTGTCGGAAGAGGACATCCGCGCCCGCTTCGACCTCGGCTACCACACCAAGGCGGTGGACACGATCTTCGCGCGGGTCTTCGGGGAGGCGTGAGCCGATGAAGATCGCCGATGCCGACATTCTGCTGGTGCCGGGCTATGGCGAAACCCCGGCCGACCACTGGATGACGCGCTGGCGGGCGAAAATGCCCTCCGCGCGTCTCATCGACCTGCCGAACCGCTTTCGACCCGTGCGCAAGGCCTGGGTCGAAACGCTCGAGGAGGCGGTGAACGGGGCCGAACGCCCCGTGGTGCTGGTCGGGCATTCGCTCGGCGTCAACACCATCGTGCATGCGGCCCGCACCCTGCCGAAGGGTGCGGTGCGCGGCGCCTTTCTGGTGGCGCCGACGGACCTTGCCCGCGAGAGCCCGAAGCCTGCCTTCGATGTCGGAGATTTTCTGCCGCTGCCGCGCGGGCCCCTGCCCTTCCCCTCCCGCGTGATCGCGAGCCGAACGGATCCGCATTGCACCTTCGAGACGGCGAAGGACTGGGCCCACGCCTGGGGCGCGCACTTCCAGGACGCGGGCGAGAGCGGGCACCTCAACCACGAAAGCGGCCACGGCCCCTGGCCGGAGGGGCTCATGACCTTCGCCTATCTGATGAAGGGACTCGACTGATCGACCGACGCGCGCACGCGGCACGTCAGTTCGCGGCTTTTTCTCTGGGCCGCGTCAGTTCGCGGCGCGCGGCTTCTCGTTGATCAGCGCCAGAATGCGCCCGGCAACGAAATAGCTGACGGGGAACGCGACCAGCGCCCCGGCACCGGCAAAGGCAGCCAGCAGCCATGGCTCGTAATCGTTGATCCCGAAGTAGGTCATCGGGATCAGCGCGAAGATCCCCGCGAGCGTCGGCGCGATGACGATGAGCAGAACGGCGGCGAGCTTCCACATGGGTGAGCGCTCCGAAAACGGTTTCCGGCGCGACACGTCGACGCCGCCACCCTGGACAGGCATCGCCGGAGCGCACCGCTCGATGGCTCCAAGATAGATAGCGAAACCCGAAACTTAATGCGACACCCCGCCGCTCGGGGATCGCCCTCTTGGGGAAATTGCGGAGCCCGGCGTCGCCTGCCCGCCCGCGCGCCCCTCGCCCGCGTCGGTCGCCCGCTCAGTCGAGGTCGCGTGCCATCCGTCCGGCGGTCTCGAGCACGATGCCCGCGTCCGAGCCATGCGCGATCAGCTGGAAGCCCATCGCCTTCGCCCGCCGCGCGTCCTCCACGCTGTTGGTATAGATCCCGGCATGTTTACCGGCCGCGCGCGCCTTGGCGGCCACCTCGCCGGCCAGCGTCTGCACCCGCTCCGCGCCCGGCGCGATCTCGGCGCCGTCGGACAGGGTGAGCGAGAGGTCGGCGGGACCGATGAAGACGCCGTCGAGCCCCTCCACCGCCAGAATGTCGTCGAGCGCCGCGACAGCCGCCGGCGTCTCGATCATCGCGAAGACGACCGCCGCGCGATTGGCCGCGCGGTGATAGTCGTCCAGCGTCACGCCCTGCAGCATGGCGGCGCGATGCGGCCCCCAGCTGCGCGCGCCCAGCGGCGGATACTTGGCGGCGGCGACGAGTGCCAGCGCATCGTCCACCGAGTTGACCATGGGCATGATCACGCCCTGCGCGCCCAGGTCGAAGGCCCGGCTCACGGTCGCGAAATCGTCGACCGGCGGACGCACCAGAGCCGCCGCCCCACCGAGCACCGCCGCCGCGATCCCGTCGCGCACCGATGCGATGTCATGGGCGCCATGCTGCATGTCGAGCGTTACGGCGCCATAGCCGGCCCGCGCCAGCAGTTCGACCACGGCCGGCACCGCCATCGTCGACCAGGCGGTCACGATCGTGGTGTCCTGCGCGAGCGTGTCGGCAAGCGAGTTGGAAAGGGGCGCGCGCGGGTCGCTCATGTGAGAGGTCCTTTCAGAGGTCCTTTTTCAGGCAAGGACCGTCGAAGGTCCATTCAGACACGGACCGTTCACGGTCCATTGAGACGAGGCCCGGTCGCGGCCCATTCAGGCGAGGACCGTCCACGGTCCGGAACGCAAGGCGCGCGCCACCGCCCGGCGGCACGCACCCTCAACGCTTCCCGGGGGCGATCCGGAGGATCGCAGGGGCTGTCTCAGCCTTCGGCCTGGATCTGCTCGGCCGCCGTATGCAGCAGGTCTTCCATGGTGCGGCGGATCTGGTGATCCGACTGATCGACCCCGGCGTCGTCGAAGTCCTTGCGGATCTTGCGGAAGACGTCCTCGTCGCCCGGCTCCTCGAAGTCGGCGCGCACCACCTCCTTGGCGTAGTCCTGCGCCTTGTCGGCGTCGAGGCCCAGCTTCTCGGCAGCCCACAGCCCGAGCAGCTTGTTGCGCCGCGCAACGGCCTTGAACCGCAGCTCCTCGTCGTGGGCGAACTTGTTCTCAAACGCCTCCTCGCGACGGTTGAACGTGCTCATGCGTGTCTCTCCTGCCTGTTCGCCGGGTCCCGGAAGGGTCAAGGGTCGGATCCCGCGCAGGTCGCGACCGTCCATGGCCCGACCCACAACACATGTAGGGATTCGGTTCGCTCTTGCATATCCCTGCAAGCGGCCCAAATCAACGCGATATCGGCCGCAAATCCCCGGCACGATGCCCGGCGCGATGCCCGGCCCGATGCGGGGAGCGAGGGCACCGCCGGCGCGGCAGTGCGAATCCCGGGTCCACCCCATTCGTTCAGGGGGCGCCATCGGACGCAACGGCTCGATTGTACTTTGCGGGGCGATCGTGTAGGTTCCGCGCCATCGCGCGGGGGGCGACGACCCGACGACCACGGCCCTGGACGCCCGACCTCCTCCCGACGACAGCCGGCTCCTGACGACAGCCGGACGACAGGGACAGGGTCTGGCGCCCGGCCCGAAGGAGCGCTTCCGACCCGCATGGATTTCTTCTCACGAACACGGTACGTGCCTATGAACCGCCGCCGGCGCATTTACGAAGGCAAGGGCAAGATCCTTTACGAAGGGCCCGAGCCGGGAACGCTCATCCAGCACTTCAAGGATGACGCGACCGCCTTCAACAACAAGAAACACGAGATCGTCGATGGCAAGGGTGTCCTGAACAACCGGATTTCCGAGTTCATCTTCAATCACCTGAACGCCATTGGCATCCCCACCCACTTCCTGCGCCGCATGAACATGCGCGAGCAGCTCATCCGCGAAGTGGAGATGATCCCGCTCGAGGTGGTGGTGCGCAACGTCGCCGCCGGCTCGCTGTCCAAGCGGCTCGGTCTCGACGAGGGCACCCAGCTTCCGCGCTCGATCATCGAGTTCTATTACAAGAACGATGCCCTCGACGATCCGATGGTCTCGGAAGAGCACATCACGGCCTTCGGCTGGTGCACGCCGCAGGAGATGGATGACATCATGGCGCTGGCCATCCGCGTCAACGACTTCCTGACCGGGCTGTTCCTCGGCGTCGGCATCCGCCTCGTCGACTTCAAGATCGAATGCGGCCGGCTGTGGGAAGGCGACATGATGCGCATCGTCGTCGCCGACGAGATCTCCCCCGACAGCTGCCGGCTGTGGGACATCCAGTCGGACGAGAAGCTGGACAAGGACCGCTTCCGGCGCGACCTCGGCGGCATGCTCGAGGCCTACCAGGAAGTCGCCCGCCGCCTCGGCATCCTCAACGACAACGACCGGCCGATCGGCTCCGGCCCGGTGCTCGTCAAGTAGCACCCGCCGCAGCGACGCAAGACACAGGCCCCGGCTCCACGCCGGGGCTTTTTTTGTTTTGCGGTGCCAGGCACCCGCGGGTTTGGTTTGCGGTGCCAGGTGCCCGCGGGTTTGTTTTGCGGTGCCAGGCACCCGCGGGTTTGTTTTGCGACGCAAGGCACACGCGAGTTTGTTTTGCGGCGCAAGGCACACGTCGGTGGTTTTTGCGGCGCGAGGCACGCGGGTGGTTTGTGCGGTCCGGCCAGTTCTCCACTTCCGGTTTTCCTTCGCCCTTCCCACGCTCTAAGGTGAGCATGATCTGAGGGGAGGAAAACCATGCAGCACAGCACAATTCGCGTCGGCGACGGCGCGGAGCTTCACGTCACCGAATCCGGCGCGGGGGCCCCTCTGGTCCTCGTGCCCGGCTGGTCGCAATCGGCGGCGGCGTTCCGGCACCAGATCGAGGCGTTTTCGCAGGATCGGCGGGTGATCGCGCTCGACATGCGCGGGCACGGAGCCTCCGTGCCGCCGCCAATCGGCTACCGCATCCAGCGTCTCGCCAAGGATCTGCATGACGTCCTCGCCGCGCTCGATCTCGACCGGCCGGACGTGATGGGCCATTCGATGGGCTGCTCGGTGATCTGGTCCTATCTGTCGCTGTTCGAGGCGGAACGTCCGCTCGGCCGGCTGCTGCTGGTCGACCAGGCACCCGCCGTCCTCGCCCAGCCCGGCTGGGACGAGACCACCAGGGCCAATGCCGGCTGCCTCTTCCCCGACATGACCGCGCTCGCCGACTTCGAGGCCGCGGTGCGCGGCGCGACGACCGCGGCCGCCACGAAGGAGCTCATTCGCGGCATGTTCACCTCCGCGATTGCAGAGGCCGAGCTCGACTGGATCGCGAGGGAGAACGTGAAGCTGCCGCGCGACCTCGCCGCCCGGCTGCTGCACGATCACAGCGTGCTCGACTGGCGGCCGCAAATCGCCGCCATCCGTAACCGGACCCTCGTGGTCGGCGCCGAGGCGAGCATCTTCTCCGTTCAGTCGCAACGCTGGATCGCGGACCGCATTCCCGGCGCGGAGCTCGCGATCCTGGAGGCTGAGGCCGGCGGCAGCCATTTCATGTTCCTGGAGAACCCGGAGTGGTTCAACGCAAGGGTCGCGGCGTTTCTGGCGGGCTGATGCCGTCGCCAGACGCATGCGCCCGGACGCACGCGCCCGGACAAAGGGGCTTTCTTCCGCCCCCGCGCCGCGCTAGAAGCGGCGCGAGACGAACGGGCGCCGCCAAGTTGGCGCCGACGACGGGCGGGCGCAGCCAGAGAGCGGGCGCGGTGCCCCAGCGATTGCGGAGATGCCCCATGAAAGCACGCGTGACGGTCACCCTGAAAGCCGGCGTCCTCGACCCGCAGGGCAAGGCGATCGAGGGCGGGCTTGCCGCGCTCGGCTTCTCCGGTGTGGAGAGCGTGCGCCAGGGCAAGGTCTTCGACGTGGACCTCGCCACCGCCAATGCCGAGACCGCGCGCGCGGATCTCGCCGAGATGTGCGAGAAGCTGCTCGCCAATACGGTGATCGAGAATTACGCCATCGAAATCCTGTGATGCCGCCTGTCCGTCGACGGGCGCGCGCGCCTTTCGACGGCATGCCGACAGAAGTGCCCCGGCCATGGACGACGATGCCGCGAAAGCCATTCGTTTCCTGCTGATCAAGGCGGCGATCTTCATCCTGCTGCCGGCGCTGGCCGCCGGTCTCGCCGTCGTGTTCCTGGTCTGACCCGAAGGACGTCCGCCATGAAATCCGCCGTCATCACCTTTCCCGGCTCCAATCGCGAACGCGACATGATGCATGCGCTCAAGCTGGCGAGCGGCGTCGATCCGCTCGCCGTGTGGCATGCGGACACGACCCTGCCGGCGGTCGATCTGGTGGTGCTGCCGGGCGGCTTTTCCTACGGTGATTATCTGCGCTCGGGCGCCATCGCCGCGCGCGCGCCGATCATGGAGGCCGTACGGACCTTCGCCGACAGGGGCGGGCTCGTGCTGGGCGTGTGCAACGGCTTCCAGATGCTGACCGAGGCCGGCCTGCTGCCCGGCGCGCTGATGCGCAACGCCGGGCTCACCTTCGTCTGTCGCGAGGTGAAGCTGCAGACCGCCTCAACCGCCAGCCCCTTCACCCGCGCGCTGGAAAAGGGCGGCGTCTGGCGCTGCCCGGTCGCCCATCACGACGGCAATTATTTCGCCGACGCCGACACCCTGCGCGCGTTGCAGGACGGCGACCGCATCGCCTTCCGCTATGCCGAGGGCACCAATCCCAACGGCTCGCTCGACGACATCGCCGGCATCACCAACGCGCGCGGCAATGTGCTCGGCATGATGCCGCATCCGGAGAATCTGGTGGACCCGCTGCAGGGCGGCACGGACGGACTGGCCTTCTTCAAGGGGATCGTCGACACGCTCGCGCCGGCCTGACGCGGCCTTTCCCGCAGGCGACGCGCGATCGCCTTTCCCTTTCGGCACGGCAACGGGAGGATCGACATGTCCGACAATCCCTTCACCCGCGAGGAGACCGCGATCCTGGTGGAGCGCCTGCAGACCCATCTCGCCACCGAATACGACGTCGCACTCGGCACCTTCGACGCCGAGACGCTGCTCGGCTTCCTCGCGCGCGAGATCGGCGGGGCCTTCTACAACAAGGGCCTGCACGATGCCCATGCGGCGATTTCCGCCCGCATGGACGAGGTCGGCGAGGTCGTTTACCAGATGGAACGCCCCTCCGCCTTCGACCGGCGCGGCTGAGCCGCCCGGCGGGCACACATGCGCCCCCTTTGGCGCTCCTTCACTCGACCGTGACGTTGACCGCGTTGCGGTAAATCTCCACGCGCACCCAGACATTGCCGTTCACGATCCGGCGCGCGGCGTTGGCGTTGATGTAGCCGTTGCGGATCATCCGCTCCATGCGGGCCCGGTTTTCCGCGGAGCCGAAGTAGCCGTCGTATTGATCGCCCGCGTCGCGGATGCCGAAGCGATGATAGTTCGCCCGGTCCTGCCGCAGGATCTGCCAGGGCTGGGTCAGCCGCTGACCGCGCGAGTTGAAATGATCGGCAGGCCCGATGAAGGCCACATATTGGTCCAGCAACGCCCCCTGGGCCTTCGCCGGCACAATGGTCATCGGTGAAAACGCCAAAGCGGCGAGCGCAACGGCCGCCAGACGGAATGTGCGAGCCAGCATCATGAACCTCCCTGCCGATATCGCGACGGATCGCGCGAAGCCTGTTGGTTTCATGAAGTCTAAAATGATCGTGCCGCCGACACCGTGATCTTTGTCAAGGCGGGCCGCCGGTGCTGCGCAAGGGGGGCTCAGCCGCGCGCGGGCAGCACGAAGGAGACGGCACCGGGCAGCACCTCCACCTCGATCCGCGTCGCGCTCGTCGCCTCGCCGTCGAGATTGATCGCCAGCGGCGCCGCGCTGTCGATGGTCAGGGTCCGGACACGGGTGCGCTCCGCGATCCGGCGTGCCTCGTCGCCGGTCCCGTTGAAGATCTCCGACAAGGACGGCAACACGCCTTCCATGTCCGGATAGGGCAGAATCGTGAGATCGAGCAGGCCGTCGTCCAGCACCGCCTCGGGACACAGCGTGACGCCGCCACCCGCCATCGGCCCGTTGCCGACCGCCATGGCCAGGAACCGCCCCTCCCAGCGGAAGTCCTCGGCCTCGAACCGCGCCTGCGAGGGCGTCAGCTCGCCGAGCCGGCTCGCCCCGGCCAGCAGATAGGCGACCCCGCCGAGCACCCGCTTGGCGCGCGGGTCCGCCTCGCGCGTGATGTGGGTCACCGTGCCGCCGCTCGCCAGGTTGACGAAGAGCCGGTCGTTGATCCTGCCCAGATCGATGGCCCGCGCAGCCCCCTCGGCCGCAAGCGTCAGCGCGGCCTGCGGATCCTCGGTCGGGATCCCCTGCCCTCGTGCGAAATCATTGGCCGTGCCGAGCGGCATCACGGCGAAGGCGAGCCCGTCGGCGCAGTCCTGCGCCACGGCCTGCGACACCACCGCGTTGACCGTGCCGTCGCCGCCGCCCGCCACGACGACATCGGGTCGGTCGGCGGACGCGCGGGCGGCGAGTTCACCGACGAAGCGTGTCGCATCCTCGGGGTCGAAGGTGACCCGCACCTCCACGCCGTGCCCGGCCGCGCGCACCGCCTCGACGGCCGCCCGCACGTCGTCGCGCGCCGCCGCCTTGCCGTTGAGAATGAGGAACAGATCCCGCGATGCGGTCATGCAGCGTCTCCCGCCCAGTGATACGAAGCCCGCGCAAGCGGCGGCCCCGGGGAGGGCGATCCTGCGCGGCGCGCGCGGACATGTCTAGAATTCCCTTTGTGCGCCCGGTTTGCTACACGGGCGGCATCTTCCCAGTCCAAGGTGCCGACCGCCCATGATCCCCAACGACATCGCCATCACGCCCGACCTGATCGAGTCGCACGGCCTCAAGCCCGACGAGTATCAGCGCATTCTGGAGCTGATCGGACGCGAGCCGACCTTCACCGAGCTCGGCATCTTCTCGGCCATGTGGAACGAGCATTGTTCCTACAAGTCGTCGAAGAAGTGGCTGAAGACCCTGCCGACCACCGGCCCGCGCGTGCTCCAGGGGCCGGGCGAGAACGCCGGCGTCGTGGATATCGGCGACGGCGAGGCCGTGGTCTTCAAGATGGAAAGCCACAACCACCCCTCCTACATCGAGCCCTATCAGGGCGCGGCGACCGGGGTCGGCGGCATCCTGCGCGACGTCTTCACCATGGGCGCGCGGCCCGTCGCGGCGATGAACGCGCTGCGCTTCGGCGCGCCGGAGCATCCGCGCACCCGGCATCTGGTGTCCGGCGTCGTCGCCGGCATCGGCGGCTACGGCAATTCCTTCGGCGTGCCAACGGTCGGCGGCGAGGTGGAGTTCCACGCCCGCTACAACGGCAATTGCCTGGTGAACGCCTTTGCCGCCGGCATCGCCCGCACGGACGCGATCTTCCTTTCCAAGGCCGAAGGCGTCGGCCTGCCGGTGGTCTATCTCGGCGCCAAGACCGGGCGCGACGGCGTCGGCGGCGCGACCATGGCGAGCGCCGAGTTCGACGAGACCATCGAGGAAAAGCGCCCGACCGTGCAGGTCGGCGATCCCTTCACGGAGAAATGCCTGTTGGAGGCCTGTCTGGAGCTGATGCGCACCGGCGCCGTGGTCGCCATCCAGGACATGGGCGCGGCCGGGCTGACCTGTTCTGCGGTGGAAATGGGCGCCAAGGGCAATCTCGGCATCACGCTCGAGCTCGACGCCGTTCCCGTGCGCGAGGAGCGCATGAGCGCCTACGAGATGATGCTGTCGGAAAGCCAGGAGCGCATGCTCATGGTGCTGCGCCCCGAGAAGGAAGACGAGGCCAAGGCGATCTTCAAGAAGTGGGGCCTCGATTTCGCCGTCGTCGGCCACACCACCGACACGCTGCGCTTCATCGTCAACCACCAGGGCGAGACCGTCGCCGACCTGCCGATCAAGGAACTCGGCGACGAGGCGCCGGAATACGACCGCCCGCATCTGGAAAGCGCGAAGCGGCCCGTCCTGTCGCCGGCCGAGGTGGCGGAGCCGGACGATTACGCGGCCGCGCTCGCGACCCTCGTCGGCAATGCCAATGGCGCGTCGCGGCGCTGGGTCTATGAGCAATACGACACGCTCGTCCAGGGCAACACGGTGGCTTCCCCCGGTGGCGATGCCGGCGTGATTCGCGTCGGCGAGGCCGGCAAGGGGTTGGCCTTTTCCGTCGACGTGACGCCGCGCTACGTGGAGGCCGACCCCTTCGAGGGCGGCAAGCAGGCGGTCGCCGAATGCTGGCGCAACCTGACCGCCGTCGGCGCCGAACCGCTGGCAGCGACCGACAACCTCAACTTCGGCAATCCCGAGCGGCCCGAGATCATGGGCCAGCTCGTCGGTGCGATCAAAGGCATCGGCGCGGCCTGTGAGGCGCTGGAGATGCCCATCGTGTCGGGCAATGTCTCGCTCTACAACGAGACCAGCGGCGAGGCGATCCTGCCGACGCCGGCCATCGGCGGTGTCGGCCTGCTCGACGACGTGACGACCCGCGCCACGCTGGCCTTCGCCAACGAGGGCGACATCCTCGCCGTCGTTGGCGGCCATGGCACGCATCTGGGCTGCTCCGCCTATCAGCGCGACATCCTGGGCGAGGAGGCCGGCGCGCCGCCGCCGGTCGATCTGGCGGCGGAAAAGCGGCGCGGCGATTTCGTGCGCGCGCTGATTCGCGCCGGCCGCGTCACCGCCGTGCACGACGTGTCCGACGGCGGCCTGGCGGTCGCGCTCGCGGAAATGGCGATGGCCGGGGACAGGGGCTGCACGGTCTCGGTGCCCGCCCCCGCCCATGCCGCGCTGTTCGGCGAGGATCAGGGCCGCTATGTGCTCAGCTTCACGCCCGAACGGGCGGCGGCTGTGCTGGAAGACGCCCGCGACGCCGGGCTCGAGATCGTCGAGATCGGCCGCGTCGGCGGACCGGATTTGACGGTGGAGGGCGTTCTCACCATATCCGTTGCAAAGCTTCGCGACAGCCACGACACTTGGTTCGCGGACTACATGAGCGGCGTCTGAGCGACGTCACGGCAATCTGGACCGGCATGGCGACCCGGCAAGAAGGACGATACGATGGCAATGCAGGCGCGCGAAATCGAGGCCCTGATCAAGGAAGCGCTCCCGGATGCCCGGGTGGAGATCCGGGATCTGGCCGGCGATGGCGATCACTACGCGGCGGTGGTCGTGTCGGAGACCTTCCGCGGCAAGACGCGCGTGCAGCAGCATCAGATGGTGTATCAGGCCCTGAAGGGCAACATGGGCGGCGAACTCCACGCGCTGGCGCTGCAGACCAGCGCGCCCGACTGACCCGCCGAACCCCGGTCGCTGGACCTTGACCCCGGCAGAACGAAAGGACGGACTATGAGCATTCAGGACTGGATCAAGAACGAAGTCGACACCAACGATGTCGTGCTCTTCATGAAGGGCACGCCGGCCTTCCCGCAGTGCGGGTTTTCCGGCCAGGTCGTTCAGATCCTCGATTACATCGGCGCGCCCTACAAGGGCATCAACGTGCTGGAGGACGACGACCTGCGTCAGGGCATCAAGGAGTTTTCCGACTGGCCGACCATCCCCCAGCTTTATGTGAAGGGCGAGTTCGTCGGCGGCTGCGACATCATCCGCGAGATGTTCCAGAGCCAGGAACTGCAGTCGCATCTCACCGAAAAAGGCATCGAGACGCGGCAGTCGGCCTGACGACAAGTTAACGAATGGTTAACGCCAAAACCCAAAAGGGCGGATCCAAGTGGATCCGCCCTTTTTTTCATGAAATTTACTGACTAGGCAAAATTTGCCGAATCACCCTAATCTGAACGAAGGATGAACGTCGGTTTCAGGTCACGCTCACGCACCGCACGCTACATCCACACCGTCTTCGGGCGCGATCGCCTTCCGGCGGGATCGTCATCGGACGTTCCACCGAGACGGCTCGCGGCTTCGGCCGACAGGCGCTTGAGGCAAGCGCGTAGCGAAAGCCCAAGCGCGTAGCGAAAGGAAGTGACCATGCGGTTTGCGAAACTCGCCGGATTGGGCGCCGCCCTCACCCTGGGCTTCGGCCTGACGACCTTCGCCGACGAAACCGACGGCAGCCTGCGCCGCATCGCCTGCGCCGATCTCATGGTCTTCGCCCCGGCCAACGGCGTCAGCGATGCCGACACCTGCCGCGCCCATGGCGGGCTCGCCGCCAAGGATGCGCGGGCCGCCACATCCGCGCTCGTGATCCTGGTCCGCAACCGCCCCGCCGGCGCGTCCGTCGGTCTCGATCGCACGGCCGAAGCCGGGTCCTGACGCCGGCGCGACAGGCAACCCAGACGCCGTGTCGCACGCGTGGTCGACTGACACGGCGCGGACGGCTGCGCCTCAACCGATCCCGAACCTGCGGGCCGCATCGAGCGCCAGCCCCGTTCCCACGCTGCCGAAGGCATCTCCCTGAATGACCTGCGCTTCGGGAAACAGGCCGGTCAGACGGTTGCGCACGAAGGGGATTGACGCCGATCCGCCGGTCAGAAAGACCGAGGAGATTTCCCCGGCCCCGACGCCCGCCTGAGCGAGACAGGTTTCCAGCGCGCGTTCGACATCGCCGACCGCCCCGGCAATCGTGGCCTCCAGACCGTCCTTTTCCATCAAGACATCGAGCTCGGCCGCGCCGGCCCGGAACCGCAGGCGATGGTCCGCGCGCTCCGACAGCGCGATCTTCGCCGCCTCGACGGCCGAGGCCAGAGCGTGTCCCTGACGCTCCGCGATGATGGCGGCCAGACGCTCGATCCTCTCCGGCTCCGCCGCATCCTGCCGCAGCTCCTTCAGCTTCGTCGGGATCTGGGGCGTGTAGAGAAAATTGATCCGGTGCCAGGTCGCGAGTTCAAAAAAGGCCCAGTTCGGCAGATCCCGTCTGGGATCGCGCGAGCGCGTGCCATGGCCGAGCTCCGGCATCACCGAGGCGAGGCTCAAAAGCCGGTCGAAGTCGGTTCCGCCGATGTGAACGCCGGTGCTCGCCAGAATGTCCTCGCGCCGATCCGCCCGGCCGCTGCGCTCCGGCGAGACGCGGACGATGGCGAAATCCGAGGTGCCGCCACCAAGGTCCACGATCACCGCCAGTTCCTCCCGCGCCACGCGGCGCTCGTAGTCGAGCGCGGCGGCAATCGGCTCGAACTGAAATTCCACCGACGCGAACCCGGCGGCGCGCGCAATGGCCCGCAGCTCGTCTTCCGCGCGCCGGTCCGCCACCGGATCGCCGTCGACGAAATGCACGGGACGCCCGAAGACGGCCGCGTCGAGGGCGTGGCCGGCGGCGGCTTCCGCCCGGCGGCGGACCTGCGTCACGAACACCTGAATGATCTCCGAGAAGGTCCAGCGCCGGGCCCTGATGGTGGTGCGCTCGTCCATCGTGCGCGAGCCCAGGACGCTTTTCAGCGCCCGCATCAACCGCCCTTCCATCCCCTCCACATAGGCTCCGACAGCGGCCCGGCCGACGCGCAACTCGCTGTCCTCGAAGGAAAAGAACAGCGCGCTCGGCAGCACCGTGTTGTCGCCCTCAAGGGGCGCCAGTCGGGCGCCGCCCCCGTTGTCGGGAAGCGCGGCCGTGGAGTTGGAGGTTCCGAAGTCGATGCCGCACGGCCGTTGCAAGATCATGTCGAAGTCCGCGAATGCTGGGGGAGGACGGCGGCCCCGGCCGCCGGTGAGGAGAGATGCGGAGAAGAGACGCCGGAGGCCGACGCACCGAACGGGACCGGCGCAACGGCCTTTGTCGAGGATTCTGGGCGGCAGGCCCCAGGTTGGGATTGAAGGAGAGCGGGGCACACCGGCCGATACCCACACCGGCCCGACCCGGCCGGCGGTCCTGCCCTCCCTGCAAGGGGCTGACGCAACTGCGGCCTAATGCGGAGAGAACATCCGCTGCGTCATCGCCACGCTCGCGCCGCAGGGCTCCGCCTCTTCGCGGGCCTCGGCGTCGGTGCCGGGCATCAGGCCGGCGAAATCGAACAGGCGCGGATCGTGCAGATGCGAGGGGCGGACATTGGCCAGCGCCCGCGCCATGACGGACAAGCGTCCCGGCGCGGCGCGTTCCCACTCCGCCAGCATCGCCTTCACCTGCGCGCGCTGAAGCCCGTCCTGGCTGCCGCACAGATCGCAGGGGATGATGGGAAACTCCATCGCCCGGGCGAAGCGGGCGATATCGGCCTCCGCCGAGGCGATCAGCGGGCGCAGCACCAGCAGATCGCCGTCGTCGTTGAGGAGCTTGGGCGGCATGGCCGAAAGACGTCCTCCGTAAAAGAGGTTCATGAACAGCGTTTCCAGCGCATCGTCGCGATGGTGGCCCAGCACGATGGCCGAACACCCCTCCTCGCGCGCCGTGCGATACAGAAGCCCGCGCCGCAGCCGCGAGCACAACGAGCAATAGGTCTTACCCTCCGGCACCTTCTCCGTGACGATCGAATAGGTGTCCTGGCGCACGATGCGATGCGGGATCGCGTGCCGGGCGAAGAACTCCGGCAACACATGCGCCGGAAACCCGGGCTGGCCCTGATCGAGGTTGCAGGCGACGAGATCGACCGGCAGCAGGCCGCGCCATTTCAGGTCCCACAGGACCGCCAGCAGCGTGTAGCTGTCCTTGCCGCCCGACAGGCAGACGAGCCAGCGCGGCGCCTGCGCGCTCGCCGCGATCATGCCATGCGCGTCGATGGTCTCGCGCACCTCGCGCAGCAGACGCTTGCGCAGCTTCTTGAAACCGACCGAGGCGGGCGCATCGCGAAACAGCGGCGGGCAGCCGCCGGGTCCGTCGGCCGCATCGTGGCGCGCGGCGTCCGCCGGCGGGCGGGCTTGAAGGTCTGGCTCCGGCATGTCACCTCTGTGGAACGTGTCCGTCACGGACGGGATCGCCGTACCGGCCGGCGTCCGTGCGGTCCGTGTCATCTTGAACGCAAGGCAGGCCACCGCAGGGCCGCCATCCGGTGCGGACAATGCCCGCCCCTCGACGCTCTGGCAAGACCGCGCCGCGCCCCGGGAGAACCACATGCCCGCCACCCGATACACCGCCCGCCTCGCGCAAAGCCGCCTTGCCGCGCCCCTCGCCGCCATGCTCGTGGCCGGCACGCTGCTCGCCGGCTGCGTTTCCGCCTCGGTCGGCACGGCCATCGTGGAGGTCGACCGCGACGGCGTCGCCACGGTCGAGACCCGCTCCGCCGGCATTTCGACCGCTCCGCGCCGCTGAGGCGCGCGACCTCAGCCCTCGGCCACGTAACGCCAGGCGCCGTCCTTGGCTTCCGCCCGTCCCACCCCGGGCCAGGGCAGGTGATAGCCGATCAGCATCAGCCCGTCGGTCGCCACGCGGTCGAGCAATGTCTTGCGCGTTTGCACGGCCAGCTCCGGGACCTGGTCGGTGGAGGGCTGCCAGTCCGGCTTCTCGAAGGACACGGTCGGATGCGTAAGGGCATCGCCGAGAACCAGCAGCTGCGCGCCGCCGTCCTCCACCAGAACGGACATATGGCCCGGCGTGTGCCCGGGCGTCGCGATCATGGTGACGCCGGAGACGACCGCATGATCGGCGTCCACCCGCGTGATCTTCTCGGCCACCGCGCCGAGATTGCGCTGCGCGCCGAGCGCGAAGGAATGCAGCTCCTCCGGGTTCTCGGCAAGAAAGTCCGGGTTCATCCAGAAGTCCCATTCCCGCGCGCCCATCAGATACTGCGCGTTTGGGAAACGCTCGCTCTCGTCGAAGTCGTCGATGATCCCCCATACGTGATCGGGATGCGCATGGGTCAGCACCACATGGGTGACGCGGTCCCGGTCGAGACCGGCCGCGTCGAAATTGTCGGCGAGAAATCCGGCCTCCTGAAAGAAGTTCATGCCCGCGCCGGTGTCGACGAGAATCAGCGCGTCGCCCTTGCGGATCAGCGTCACGTTGATCGCGCTCGCCCGCGTCTCGGTGTCGTGCCCGTGCGATTGCAGGAAGGCGCTGCGCTCCGCATCATCCACATTGGTGGCAAGCGTGGAGGCCGGCAGCGACAGCCCGCCGTCGCTCAGGACCGTGATCTCGCTGTCGCCGAGCGTGAAGCGATGCGCGCTCTCATTGGCGCGCGCGGGAGTTGCGGCTAGGCCGCCGCCGGCAAGCGTCGCCGTCCCGGCAAGCGCCCCGCGCAGCACGAAGGGACTGGCAAGCCCCGACGACAGAACGCCGCGTCTGGAAATCGTCATGCTGTGTCCTCCCTCTTCTGCGCCCATCATATTCGAGCAGCCGAATATGAAAAGCGCGATCTTTGGAAGGCGGAGAGGTCGGCGCGGCAGGAGGGCGAACGCGCCCGCCCTCCTGTCGAGGACACATACACCCCGCACACGACAAAGGGCGCGCCGATGGCGCGCCCTTCGAACGGCAGCCTCGCCGCCTCCAGGAGGGAGACGAGGCGGAGGTGTGATCCCGCTTAACGCGAGTAGAACTCGACCACGAGGTTCGGTTCCATGATCACCGGGTACGGCACATCGGCCAGCGTCGGAACGCGCTGGAAGGTGGCCGACATCTTGGAGTGATCGGCGACCACATAGTCCGGCACGTCGCGCTCGGCGAGCTGGGTCGCCTCGATGACGATCGGCAGCTGGCGCGACTTCTCACGCACTTCGATGACGTCGCCCGGGCGGCAGCGGTAGCTGCACACGTTGACCCGGCGGCCGTTCACCTTGACGTGGCCGTGGTTGATGAACTGGCGCGCGGCGAAGACGGTCGGCACGAACTTCGCGCGGTAGACGATCGCGTCGAGACGGCGCTCGAGCAGACCGATCAGGTTCTCCGAGGCGTCGCCCTTCATGCGCGAGGCTTCCACATAGATCTTGTGGAACTGCTTCTCGGAGATGTTGCCGTAGTAGCCCTTCAGCTTCTGCTTGGCGCGCAGCTGCACGCCGAAGTCGGAGAGCTTGCCCTTGCGGCGCTGACCGTGCTGGCCTGGGCCGTACTCGCGGCGGTTTGCCGGAGACTTCGGGCGACCCCAGATGTTTTCGCCCATCCGGCGGTCGATCTTGTACTTAACGCCATGGCGCTTCGACATACGCGGTTCCTTCGCATTCTTGTCGTGTCAAGGAAACGCGCCCTCCTTTCCGAAGTCCGCAGCACGTGCGGGTCCGGCGACAGGATCCCCGGCCAATCAGCGCCGGCGCGAGGGTCCACGGGTGCGTGAAAACCCGGCGGATCGCTCAGGATCGGCCGGGTGCGCGTGTGCTACTGCAAGCCGGTCTCTTTGTCAAACCTGCGAAAGGGCGTGCCGCCGCCTCGCGCTCGCGCATTGCGGCCGGAAACCGGGCGTGCTCAGATCGCGGCATGGACACCGCGCGCCTCGTCATCCGGCCGGCCAAACCGCCCGATCATGCCGCGATCGCCGCCCTGCACATCCGCAGCTGGCAGGCGGCCTATGCCGGCACGCTCCCCGACGCGGTGCTGGCGCGGGACGTGCCCGAGGGTCTCACGGCGCGCTGGCACAGCTACACGCCGCAGGACCGGGATCTGGTGCTGGTCGCCCGGGACGCGGCCGCCGACGGCCCCCTGCTCGGCTTCGCCGCCGTCTGGTGCCGGCCGCAGCCCTATCTCGACAATCTCCACGTCGCTCCCGCCGCCAGGGGACGCGGCGTCGGACGCGCCCTGATGCGCGAGATCGCCCGCCATCTGACAGCGCGCGGCGAGCACACCCTGTCGCTGATGGTCTTCGAGGACAATAGGTCCGCCCGCGCCTTCTATGCGCGGCTCGGCGGCCGGGAAACGGACCGCTGCGACGAAAGGCCCTTCGGCCACCGGGTCACCGGCGTGCGTGTCGCCTGGGACGACCTGACCGCGCTGCTTTGACCCGGGGGCGCCATCTCACGACCGTGCGACGGCGTCGAGGACGGCGCGAACCACCGCCAGATCCCGGCCCGAGGTCGACACGGCCGTGACGGCACCGCGCGCGCCTCCCGCCGCCCGCGCGCCGGGGTCCACGTCCAGCACCTCGCAAAGCCGGCGGGCGATGGCCGGTGCAGGATCGAGCCAGTCCACCGGCCACGGCGCCACCGCCTCAAGCTCCTCCCGCAACAGCGGAAAATGGGTGCAGGCCAGCACCACGACATCGGTGCGCGCGCCGTCCCGTTCGCAGAAGCAGGGCGCGATCTCGGCGGCGAGCCGATCCCTGTCGACCGGGCGCCCGGCGAGCTTGTCTTCCGCGAGCGCGGCAAGACCGCCCGCCCCGACCAGCGTGATCGCGGTCTCCGGCGCGAAGCGATGGATCAGGTCGAATGTGTAGTCGCGGGTGACCGTCGCCGGCGTCGCCAGCACCGAGACGAGGCCGGACCGCGAGCGCGCCGCGGCCGGCTTGATCGCCGGCACGGTGCCGACGACGGGGATGGCGAGAGCGGCGCGCAGCGGCGGCAGGATCAGCGTCGAGGCGGTGTTGCAGGCGACGACGACAGCCGCCGGATCGTGTTCGGACACGGCCTTGCGCACCAGGTCGACGCAGCGTCGGGTAAGCGCATCCCCCTCCCACGCGCCATAGGGAAAGCCGGCATCGTCGGCGAGATAGACGATTGCCCGCTCAAGGGTCAGGCGCCGGATCTCGCGCGCCACGCTGAGCCCGCCGACCCCGCTGTCGAAGACGAGCACCGGCCGTGCCGGGTCCGCCCCGCCCTCGCGCGCGGCCATGTCCTCAGCCGTCCGACGGCGCGTCCGCGCTTTCGGCGTGCGGACGGGTCGGCCGGCGCTCGAGCGCGGCGATCACCCCACGCAGCGTCTTGACCTCCTGGTCGGTGAGCGTCGCCTTCTGCAGGATGTTGCGCAGGTTGCGCACCATGGACGGACGCTTTTCCGGCGGGCGGAAGAAGGTCACCGCGTCGAGCGCGCCTTCCAGATGCTCGAAGAGCCGCTGCAGGTCGTCCTTTTTCGCCGGCGGATTCGTCTCCTCGTCGAGACGGAAGGGCAGCGCCCCGTCGACCGCTTTCAGCCGCCATTCGTAGGCGCAGACCAGCACCGCCTGGGCGATGTTGAGCGAGGCGAAGTCGGGGTCGACCGGCAGGGTCACGATCTCGTCGGCGAGCGCCACCTCGTCGTTGTTGAGCCCCCAGCGCTCGCGCCCGAAGAGATAGCCGGTGCGCGCGCCCTGCGCCCCCAGCCGGATCGCGGTGCGCGCTGCCTCGTCCGGCCCGCGCACGGGCTTGGGCACCTCGCGGCTGCGCGCCGTGGTGGCGAAGACGAACTCCAGATCGGCAATCGCCGCCTCCACGCTGTCGAACACCTGAACGGCCTCGATCACGTGGTCGGCGCGGCTTGCCGCCGCGCGGGCCTTCTCGCTCGGCCAACCGTCGCGCGGGTTGACGATGCGCAGGTCGCGCAGGCCGAAATTGGCCATGGCGCGCGCCGCCGTGCCGATGTTCTCGCCAAGCTGCGGTTCACAGAGGATGACGACCGGCGGTGGCAGGTCGAGCCGGCGCGCCTCCTCGCGGATCTTTGCGTTTCTGCTCATGCGCGGGATGTAGCCGAAGGCCGCCCGCTTTGAAAGAGGCTTTGCGGGTCGCCTCCACGCCTCACGTCAGCTGCTTGTAGAACACCGTGGTGGCGTCCAGCCCCCCGCGCGCGGCCGCCGCATAGCCCGGAATGACGCCGACCTTATGGTACCCGAGCGCGGCATAGAGGCGCTCCGCCGCGTCGCCCGTGACCGTGTCGAGCACCAGAAGCCTGCGTCCCAGCGACAGCGCGAGATCTTCAGCCGCCGCGAGAAGCCGGCGGGCCAGGCCCCGGCGACGGGCGTCCGGATGCACCATCATCTTGGCGATCTCCGCCCGGTGGCGGCCGTTGTCCTGCCGCGCCGGGATCACCATCACCGTGCCGACGATGCGCCCGTTCAACCGGGCGACCAGCAGATGGGCCCCTCCCTCGCAAAGCGCCGCCGCTTGCCCCGCCCAGAACCGCTCAGCCCTCTCGGAGGAAAGCGGCAACACGAAGCCGACGCCCGCCCCGCCTTCCACGCAGGCCCTGAGCAGCGCGCCCAGCGCCGGAACCGACGCGGCGAGTTCCGCGCCGGACAGCCGCTCGATCACGGGCTCGAAAGGGGCGCGGCCCTCGCCCGTCGCATTCGCATCGCTCATGGCTGTCCTCCTGGATCAGGGCGCTATGGCGCACAGGATGTAGCGGGCCGCACGGGCCCCGGTCGCGCGGTAGCGGCTCGGCCCACGGAGGCGAAAACGCACGCCGTCGCCCGGCTTCAACCGATAGGTCTCGTCGGCGAGGGACAGCTCAAGCACGCCCTCCAGCAGGACGAGATGGTGTTCCAGATCGGCGACGGGCGGGACCGGATAGGCGATCTCCGCCCCGGCAGGCAGACACCCCTCGATCAGACTGCCGCGAAATCCGGGCGTCGATGGCGACAGGACGCGCCGCACGAAGCCCGTCTCCGGATCCCGCCAGACCGCCTGCGCCTCACGCGTCTGAAGTGCCGCCTCCGACACCGCGACGCCGGCGAAGAGCTCCGCCACCGACAGCCCGAAGGCGGCCGCAAGACGCCCCAGCGTCGCCGCCGTGGGGCTGATCTGCGCCCGCTCGATGCGCGACAGGCTCGCCCGGCTGACGCCGCTGGAGGCCGCCAGATCCTCCAGCGTCAGACCGCGCGCCTTGCGCAAGCGCGTCAACCGGTCAGCCAGATCCTCGTCGCGCATGGACGCCCGCCTCACGTTATGGGATTTTTTCTCATATATGAGAATTTCCGATCCGACAATCCCCAGACCTTTGCCCCGGCGGACAAGACGCCATCGCACCGACATCCCGGCTGGAGTAGGATGGGACACTGTTTTCGACGCGTTTTTCACGGAAGGCTTCCCATGACCGCTCAGACACACCCCGTTCCCATCACCGAGACCGTTCGCGACAAATGGGGCTGGTTCCTGGCGCTCGGGATCGCGCTCGTGATCGGCGGCGCCGCCATGATCACGGTGCCGCTCGCCAGTTCCATCGCCGTCACGCTGGTGATCGCCGTGGCCTTCGCCATCGGCGGCGCCGCCCAGATCTGGCACGCCTTCTCCGTCAAGGGCTGGAGCGGCTTCCTGTGGGATATCCTCACGGGCGTCATCGCGCTGGTGGGCGCGGTCGCCGTCTACTTCAACCCGGTCATCGGCGCCTTCGCGCTGACGCTGGTGGTCGCCGGCATCCTGCTGGCGCAGGGGCTGACCCAGATCCTGCTCGCCTTCAAGGTCCGCCCGCATGACGGCTGGGGCTGGCTGCTGGCCGCGGGCCTGCTGTCGATCCTGGCGGCCCTGTGCATCTGGTTCGAGTTCCCGTCGTCCGCGCTGTGGGCGCTCGGCCTGCTCGCCGGCACGGCCGTGCTGATCAACGGCTGGAGCTATATCGCCATCGCCCTGTCGGCACGGCGCATGAAGGCGGCCGGCTGAGACAGGCGCTGCCGCGACCGGCCCCGCGGCGGCGGTGCGCCGTCACTCGGCGGCGGTGGCGACGGAGGCCGGCGCCTGCGCCTCCCGGCTCAGGTCGGACCGGCCGAGATCGATGAAGAAATCCGCCCCCGCGCCGGGGCGGCTGGTCACATCCATGGTCCAGCCGTGGCGCTGCGCGATCGCCGCGCAGATCGCCAGTCCCATGCCGGTTCCCGCGAAATGCTCACGCCCGTGCAGCCGGTGAAACGGCTCGAAGACGCGGGCCTTGTGCGCCATGTCGAAGCCGATGCCATTGTCGCGCACATGGACACGCAGGGGCCGTCCGTCCTCGCCCCGCGCGACCCGGATCGACACGCGCGGCGTCTGGTCCGGCTTTCGGAACTTGACCGCATTGGCGATGAGATTCTGGAACAACTGCTCCAGAAACACGGGGTCTCCGTCGAGGCGGGTGTCGCCCCCGGAGACCTCGATCTCCGCGCCGCACTCTCGGATCTGTTCCGACAGGCTGTCGCACGCCCGGGCGATCAGGTCGCCGAGCGCCACGTCCTCCCGTTGGAGATCCCGGTCGCTTGCGACCGAATAGGTCAGCAGATTGGAAATCAGCGCCTTGGCGCGCCCGGCCGAGGCGCGCATCACGCCGGCGGCATAGTCGATGGTCTCCGCATCGCGCCGCGCGATGCCGTCCAGCAGCAGATCCGAGAAGACGCCGATCTTGCGCACCGGCTCCTTCAGGTCGTGCGAGGCCAGGTTGTTGAACTGGCTGAGGCGGTCGTTCGCGGCGCGCAGATCGGCATTGGCCTGCGCCAGTTCGTCGGTGCGCTCGGCCACCCGGCGCTCGAGCTGGCCGCGCAGACGCATCAGCTGGCTCCGGTCGCGCAGCAACAGCCCGCCCATGGAAAAGCCCGCGACCAACAGGCCGATGATCAGAAACAGGAGTATGTCGACGGTGCCGCGCAGGACCGCGCGCTGGCGCTCGGCCGCCGCGCGCTGAATGGCGTAGACGCCGGAGCGGAAAGCCTCCAGCGTCGGCCGCCAGGTCAGCAGCTCGGCGCGCAGGATCTCGGCCGCCGCCATGTCCCCCGACGCCGCCCGTCCGACGAGGGCGTCTGCCTCCCGCACGGCCCTCGCGAGATCCGGAATGCGGCCCGCCCCCTGGTCGACCCGTTCCAGCTCGCGTCCCACGGCCCCGTCGCCGAGGCGCATGGCGCGGCTCCAGACGATGTCGAACCGGGCCTGCACCTCCGCGCGATGCGCCGTCACGCCCGGCTCCAGAATGAGCGAATCGAGCGCATGCAGCAGGTCCTTGTACTCGACGACGAGCTGCGCGCTGTACCAGATCAGGCTCTGCCGGGTTTCCGCCTTGTCTTCGTTGTTCTGGGTGTTGAGGGTCGAAATCACGACGAAGAGGGAGCCCGTGATGATGGCAACGCCCACCATGAGCGACCCGTAGAGGGTCCGCACCCACCTGCCGCTGAGATCCATGCGCCCGACCTTCCGTCCTCGCCCCGTCCGGCCCCGGCTGCCCGACCGCCCTTCGATAGGGCAAGCTCCGCGGGCAGCCTTGTCAGCTTACAGCCCGCGCGCGCGGAGGGAAAGCGCAACCACAACCGGACGTTTCACCCGCCCTTCGGCAGAACGGTGAGCCGCCGCATCTGCCAGATCGCGCGCGAGTAATAGAGCTCGCTGCGCAGATCCGGATCGGCCGACCAGGGATAGACCACGCGCACCGGCCCGCGCTCGCGCACGCCGAGGGCCTTTCCGTTCTCCGAGATCGCCAGGATCACATCGTGCCGCCGCGCATCCGACACCGGGATGGTAATGCGATAGTCGTTGAGGGCGACGGCCTTCAGCGTGTCGCCGCGCGCGCGCACATGCTCCAGAACGCGCCGCAGCAGCGGTCCCTCGAACACTGTCGCGGTGTCGCTCCAGGGGGTCACCGTCTCGATGCGATGCAACCCCAGGCGCGCCAGGTCGGCCCTTGTGAAATTCACGAAGCCGGGGGCGGCGATCGCCCCGTCGACGGACAGGACGACGGGCGCGGTCCGCGCGGCCTCGCTGGCCGCCGCGCGGGACGTGCCTGCGGTCACGGCCACGCACACCAACGGGCACCAGACCAGCAACAGCGCCAGTACGACAGGCAGCGGCACACAAGGCACAGGCATGCGAGGCACAGGCACGCAAGGCACAGGCACGGCACAACGGAAAGGTCTCATCGCGAGCCTCGCCCTTTCTCGGCTGGATCCCCCAATTGTGTCCGACGCCGGCGCCGGATCGTCAAGGCCGGCGCGGCCGACGCAGTCCGCCGGCCCCGCGTCGGGAGGCGCCTCCCGCCGCCGGCGCGGCTTCCGGTCCAAGACGAATGCCTAGCTTTGCGTTTGCCCGCCCCTTTGCTATAGGGGCCGCGCGGACATCGCGGCGGGCCTGCCGGGCCGGCGGCTGCGACCGACGGACTCTCGGCGCGCGCGGCGCGCAAGGCCACCCAGAAGACGAGGTCATTGGCATTATGGCGAAGATTAAGGTTGAAAACCCGGTTGTCGAACTCGACGGCGACGAAATGACCCGGATCATCTGGCAGTTCATCAAGGACAAGCTGATCCACCCCTACCTCGACATCGACCTGAAGTACTACGACCTCGGCATCGAGAAGCGCGACGAGACCGACGACCAGATCACCGTCGACGCGGCCAACGCGATCAAGGAATACGGCGTCGGCGTGAAATGCGCCACGATCACCCCGGACGAGGCGCGCGTCGAGGAATTCGGCCTCAAGCGCATGTACCGCTCGCCGAACGGCACCATCCGCAACATCCTCGGCGGCGTGATCTTCCGCGAGCCGATCATCATGAAGAACGTGCCCCGCCTGGTGCCGGGCTGGACCCAGCCGATCATCGTCGGCCGTCATGCCTTCGGCGACCAGTACCGCGCCACCGACTTCCGCTTCCCCGGCAAGGGCAAGCTGACGGTGAAATTCGTCGGCGAGGACGGCACGGAGATCGAGCACGAGGTCTTCGACGCCCCGTCGTCGGGCGTCGCGATGGCGATGTACAACCTCGACGATTCGATCCGCGACTTCGCCCGCGCCTCGATGAACTACGCCCTGCAGCGCGGCGTTCCCTGCTACCTGTCGACCAAGAACACGATCCTCAAGGCCTATGACGGACGCTTCAAGGATCTGTTCCAGGAGATCTTCGACACCGAGTTCAAGGACGCCTTCGAAGCCAAGAAGATCTGGTACGAGCACCGCCTGATCGACGACATGGTCGCCGCCGCTCTGAAGTGGTCGGGCGGCTACGTCTGGGCCTGCAAGAACTACGACGGCGACGTCCAGTCCGACATCGTCGCCCAGGGCTTCGGCTCGCTGGGCCTGATGACCTCGGTGCTGATGACCCCGGACGGCAAGACGGTGGAAGCGGAGGCCGCGCACGGCACCGTCACCCGCCACTACCGCCAGCACCAGCGCGGCGAGGAGACCTCGACCAACCCGATCGCCTCGATCTTCGCCTGGACCCGCGGTCTGGCCCATCGCGCCAAGCTCGACGGCAACGACGAGCTGGCGAAGTTCGCCGCGACCCTGGAAAAGGTCTGCATCGACACGGTGGAATCGGGGCACATGACCAAGGATCTGGCGCTGCTCGTCGGCCCGGACCAGAAGTGGCTGACCACCAACGGCTTCCTCGACAAGATCGACGAGAACCTGCAGAAGGCCATGGCCGGCTGATCGGCCGCCTCGGCACGACCGGGACGAACGATTCCCCCCCCGGGGGCGGCATGTTTGCCGCCCCCTTCTTTTTTGACTCGCGGCAGGTTTGCCGCTCCTTTTTCGACCGACGGCAGGTTTGCCGCCTCTTTTTTTCGAGCGGCGGCACACCTGCCGCGCCCGTTTTGGCCTGAGGCGCATTTGCCGCTTCCCTTGTTTTGGCCTACCGTCGGGTTCCGCCGTTGCCGGGGCCGATCCATCCGCCCCGATCCTCCGATGCCCCGATACGAAGCGCCGCCATGACACTCTCCGTCCGCCGACCGCCGTTCCCCGCCATCTGGCCGACGCGCCTCCTGTGCGCCGGCGTCGCGCTTCTCGTCGCCCTGGCGGTCACGCTGACGGTTCCCCTCTCCGGCGCCCACGCCCAGCCGGCCTATGAGCCGGCGCGCGGCACGCAGGAGCGCAAGGATCTGATGAACGCGATCCGCCCCCTCGTGGAGGTGCGGGTCGGCGCACCGGTCGAATTCGTGGTCGACCGTTTGCGCGTGTCGGAGGGCTGGGCCTTCGCCATCGTCTCGCCGCAGCGTCCCGGCGGCGTGCCCATCGACCTGTCGCGCACGCTCTTGCGGGACCAGGCGGAGGTGATGGACACCATCACGACCTATGTGCTGCTGAGGCAGGCCTACGGCCGCTGGAACGTCGTCGACTATGCCATCGGCCCGACCGACGTCTTCTGGTATGGCGATCCCGTCTACAGCCAGTTGCCTCCCGGCCTCGTGCCGGGCTGAGCCGGGCGGCGCCCTGCCGCGGCCGCCTCGCCGCCGCCGGCACCGCGGCGACGCCGCAAGCGGCGCGAGTGGCATGCGGAACAGCGGCGGCTCCGCCGCCGACCGCCCCGCGTGAGAATCGCACATCTGCGTGAACCTCACGCATGTCGCGAGTATCGTGACAGCGATCGACAAACCCCCTCCTATAATCATTTGTATTAATTGATATTTTCCAGGCCCTCCTTTTTCTCGCGTCTGGCACGGCGTTTGCTCGGCGGGGGAGGTCCAGCTTTGGCGCACGTATCGCGCATCCGAAACACGGCTCGACCAAATGGGAGAACAATCATGAACCTTGCCAGAAGAACGCTGATCGCCTCGGCCACGGCCCTGCTCGTCGCGCTGCCGGCGGCGCAGGCGTCGGAACTGCGGGTGGGTTTCACCCGCGACGCCGACACGCTCGACCCGGCGAACCATCGCAACCGCGAGACGGAAACGCTCATCCGCAACATCTACGACGGTCTGGTGACCCGCGACGCGTCGATGAACGTGGTTCCCGAGATCGCCGAAAGCTTCACGCAGGTGTCTCCGACGACCTACGACTTCACCATCCGCGAGGGCATCACCTTCCATGACGGCACGCCGCTGACGGTCGAGGACGTCAAGTTCACCTTCGACCGGATGATCGCCGACGGCGGGATGGGCGACGGTCAGACCAGCCCGCGCAAGAGCCTGCTCGGCCCGCTGACCGCGGTCGAGATCCTCGACGACACGACGGTGCGCTTCACCCTGTCCTCGCCCTGGCCGCTGCTGCCCGCGATGCTGCCCTTCCAGGAGATCGTCTCGAAGGACTTCGTCGAGAAGGTCGGCACCGCCGGCCTTGCCACGCAGACCAACGGGACCGGCCCCTTCAGGCTCGCGGACTGGCGCAAGGGCGACGCGATCATCCTGGAACGCTTCGAGGACTATTACGGCGGTGCGTCCGACATTCCCCCGGTCGGCACGGCCTGCGTCGAGCGGGCGATCTTCAAGTTCATCCCGGAGTCGGCCTCGCGGGTCGCGGCCCTTCTGGCCGGCGACGTCCACATCATCAACGAGCTGCCGCCCTTCTCGGTCGCCCAGGTGAAGGCCAATCCGAACACCGACGTCATGGCGGTCAACGGCACGCGCTCCTTCTTCATCGCGATGAACATGGAAAACGAGCTGTTCGCCGACCTGAAGGTCCGCCAGGCGCTCGCCCATGCCATCGACAAGGACCTGATCGTCGACCGGATCCTGGGCGGCAACGCCGTGCCGATCAGCGGCATCCTGAGCCCCGACGCCTTCGGCAAGAACACCGAACTGCCGGCCATCCCCTATGATCCGGAGAAGGCGCGCGCGCTGCTGGCCGAGGCCGGCTATCCCGACGGCATCGACGTCGTCATGGACACCACCGGCGCCTACAAGGACACCGCACAGGCCGTCGCCTCGCTGCTGAACAAGGCCGGCATCCGCACCACCGTCACCGTCGGCGAGGCCGGCCAGCTGACCAGCAAGTGGCGCACCAAGGGCGGAGCGAAGTCCGGCGACATGTATTTCACCTCCTGGGGCAACGGCTCGCTCGACCCCTACGGCATCTTCAACCCCACCCACCGCACCGACGACCGCGGCAACTCCGCCGGCTATTCCAACCCGGAGCTGGATGCGCTTCTCGACGCGGCCGCGGTTGAAACGGACCGGGCGAAGCGCGCCGACCTCTATCGCGAGGCCGAAGCCATGGCCGCGGCCGACGTGCCTTACGTCTATCTGTGGGTTCCGCAGGATCTCTACGGCGTCTCCAAGCGCCTGAGCGGGTGGCAGCCGAGCGCCGACAGCCGCATCAACCTGCACGACGCCTGCGTCGACTGATCGCGTCAGCCCCGGAGAGATCGAAATGCCACTGGGCAAGCTTGTCGAACGTCTCGTCCACCTCGTCCCGGTCCTGCTCGGCGTCAGTCTCATCGTCTTCATGATGATGGCGCTCACGCCGGGCGACCCGGTCGAAATCATGATCGGCGACCAGAACGTCAGCGCCGAGGACGAGGCCGCCCTGCGCAGCGACCTCGGCCTCGACAAGCCGATCGCCCAGCGCTTTCTCATCTTCGTCGGAAACGCCGTTCAGGGCGACTTCGGCCTGAGTTTCTATCACCGCCGTCCGGTCAGCGAGGTCATCGCCGAGCGGCTGCCGGCGACGATCGAACTCAGCCTGGTCGCCCTGATCATCGCGCTCGTCACCGCCATTCCGCTGGGCGTGCTGGCGGCCATTCGCAAGAACTCGATCTTCGACAAGATGGCGACCGTCGGCTCGCTTCTCGGGGTGTCGCTGCCCGGCTTCTGGTTCGGCATCCTGTTGCTGATGCTCTTCGCGGTGCATTTGCAGATCCTGCCGGTCTCGGGCCGCATCGGCTTCGACAGCGAGGTCGAGCCGATCACCCACTTCCTGCTGATCGACAGTCTGCTGCACGGGCGCCTCGACGCCTTTTGGGACGCGCTGTCGCACATCATCCTGCCCGCGATCACCCTCGGGCTTCCGATGACGGCGATCCTGATGCGCGTCACCCGCACCTCCATGCTGGAGGTCATGCGGCAGGATTACATCACCTTCGCCGAGGCCAAGGGTCTGAAGCGCACGCGGATCATCTTCCGCCACGCCCTGAAGAACGCGCTGATCCCCACGGTCTCGGTCGCCGCCATCGAAACCGGCTCGCTGCTCGGCGGCAACATGATCGTCGAGACGGTCTTCGGCTGGCCCGGCCTCGGCCGTCTGGTGGTGGAGAGCATCTTCCTGCGCAACTACCCGCTCGTGCAGGCGGCGGTGCTCTTCTACGCCGTGACCTACGTGTTCCTGAACTTCTTCGCCGACATCCTCTACACGCTGCTCAATCCGAGGGTGAAACTGTGACCGCCGCGACCGCAACCTCTCCCGCCACCCAGCCTCCCGGTTCACCTCCGGGCGCCGGGGTCTCGATCTTCCAGCGCAACATGAAGCGCTTCGCGACCAACCGCCTGGCCATGACCTCCGCCGCCATCGTGCTGCTGTTCGTGGTGCTGGCCGTCTTCGCCCCCTTGCTTGCCCCGCACGACCCCAACGAGACGGATCTCTTCCGCCGCCTCCAGCCCCCCGGCTGGGCGGTCGGCGGCGATTGGGCCTATCCGCTCGGCTGCGATGCGCTTGGACGCGATATCCTGTCGCGCATCATCTACGGCGCGCGCATCTCGATCTTCATCGGCGCCGCCGTGGTGCTGGTCGCCACCACCATCGGCATCGCCGCCGGTCTGGCGGCGGGCTATCTGCGCGGCTGGGTCGATGTGGTGATCTCCCGTATTGTCGACATCCTGCTCGGCTTTCCCTACCTGATCTTCGCCATCGGGCTGATGGCGATGCTCGGCCCGGGCCTGATCAACGTCATCATGGCGCTGGCCTACAAGGAGTGGGTGATCACCTGCCGCGTCGTGCGCGGCGAGACGCTGGTCAGCCGCGAGCTGGAGTATGTGGAGGCCGCCCGGGCGCTCGGCGCCTCGCGGGCGCACATCATGGTGCGCGAGATCCTGCCCAACATCCTGTCGCCGGTGATCGTCGTCTCAACCATCCGCATGGCGCATGTGATCATCCTGGAGGCGAGCCTGTCGTTCCTGGGTCTCGGCGTTCAGCCGCCGACCGCCTCCTGGGGATCGATGGTCGCCGACGGCCGCGCCTTCATTCTCGACGCCTGGTGGGTGTCGACCTTTCCCGGCATCGCCATTCTCCTCCTGGTGCTCGCCATCAACGTCGCCAGCCAGGGCCTGCGCGATGCCTTCGATCCGAGGTTCCACGAATGAGCACGACCCCCGACACCCTTCTCGAGGTCAGCGGCCTGCGCACGGTGTTCGACACGCCCGACGGCACGGTCTGCGCGGTCGACGGCGTCGACGTCGCCGTGCGGCGCGGCGAATGCCTGAGCATCGTGGGCGAATCCGGATCGGGCAAGAGCGTGACCTTTTCCTCCGTTCTCGGCCTGGTCCGCGCCCCGGGGCGCATCGACGGCGGCGCGATCCGCTTCGACGGCCGGGATCTGCGCGCGCTCACTCCGCGCCAGATGCGGGCCATTCGCGGGCGCGACATCGCCATGACGATGCAGGATGCCCTCACTGCCCTCAATCCCGCGCTGACCATCGGCGAGCAGCTTGCCGAGGTGCTCTACGCGCACGACGAGGAGCTGCCGAGCGGACGCCGGGCGCGCCGCGCGGCGGTACGCGAGCGGACGCTGGAAATGCTGGGGCTGGTGGGCATCCCCTCCCCCGCCGACCGTCTCGCCCAGTATCCGCACGAGTTTTCCGGCGGCATGCGTCAGCGGATCATGATCGCCATCGCGCTCGCCTCGCGGCCCAAGCTGCTGATCGCCGACGAGCCCACGACCGCGCTCGACGTGACCATCCAGGCGCAGGTGCTGGAGCTGATCTCCGACATTCGCCGCAAGCTCGGCATGAGCGTGGTGCTGATCACCCATGACCTCGGCGTGGTGGCGGAACACAGCGACCGGGTGATGGTGATGTATGCCGGCCAGGTGGTCGAGGAAGGCCCGACGCGGGACGTCATCGCCGCGCCGCGCCATCCCTACACCAAGGGGCTGCTCGCCTCGATCCCGCGCCTGTCCCTGCGTGGCCAGCCCTTGCAACCGATCGAGGGACAGGTGCCCGACCTGATCGGCCTGCCGCCGCAATGCCGCTTCTATTCGCGGTGTTCCGAACGCACGCCCGCCTGTCTCCAGCCCATCGGGATGCACGACACCGGCGCGGACCGCCGCGCGCGCTGCATCCATGCCGCACGAGAGGTCGCCCAATGACGACGCCGGATACCCCGCTGCTTCAGGTCGACCACCTGGAGAAGACCTATCGCGGCCGCCTGTCGCTCGGCGACCGCCTCGCCCGCGTTCCTCCCATGGTCGTGCGCGCCGTCAACGACGTGTCGCTCAGCGTCGGCCGCGGCGAGGTTCTCGGCCTGATCGGCGAGAGCGGCTGCGGCAAGTCCACCCTCGGGCGCACCATCCTGCGGCTGCACGAGCCGACCGCCGGCACCATCCGCTTCGACGGCCAGGACATCACCCACGTGTCGCCCGACGCCATGAAGGCGCTGCGCCGGCGCATGCAGATCATCTTTCAGGACCCTTACGCTTCCCTCAATCCGCGCCGCAGCGTCGCCGAGATCATCGGCCTGCCGCTGGCGTTGCACGGGCTCGCGCGCGGTCGCTCCGAGACGCGCGACAAGGTCGTCGCGATCATGGAAAAGGTCGGACTGAAGGCGAACCAGCTCGACCGCTATCCGCATCAGTTCTCCGGCGGGCAGCGGCAGCGCATCGGCATCGCCCGCGCGCTCGTGAGCGGTCCGGAGTTCATCGTCTGCGACGAACCCGTGTCCGCCCTCGACGTCTCGATCCAGGCGCAGATCATCCAGCTTCTGCTCGACCTGAAGCGCGAGATGGGGCTGACCTATCTGTTCATCTCGCACGACATCTCGGTGATCGGCTATCTGGCGAACCGGGTGGCGGTGATGTACCTCGGCGAGATCGTGGAAACCGGGCCCGTGGAGGCGGTCCTCGGCCGTCCGCGCCATCCCTACACCCAGAGCCTGATGTCGGCGGTGCCGGATGTCGACGCCACGGACAAGGGCGCGCGCGTGCGCCTGACCGGCGACCTGCCGACCCCGCTCGATCCGCCCTCGGGCTGCAAGTTCCACACCCGCTGTCCGCTGGCCATCGCGCGCTGCAAGTCCGAGGCGCCGGCGACCGAGACCCTGGAATCCGGGCACCGGGTCGCCTGCCACCGCGTGCACGAGAACATCTCCCTGCTGGAGACCGCCTGACATGAACACCCCCGACCTTCCACGCGGCACGCCGCTGTCGCTGACCGGCCCGCCCCGTGCGCGCGGCGCCGGCCAGGCCGCACAGGCCGCACGGAGCGGCGTCACACGGGCGGCCGTCGCCGAGGCCACGCTCGCCCGCGTGAGTCAGGCCCGCGCCGACGGCCTGATCGACGCCGAGGCGGAGCGCTATCTGGCCGCGCAACGGGATTTCGCAGAGACCCAAGATCCCGCCTCCATGGAGGAACTGCGCGGGATCGCCGAAGGCTTCGGTCTCGACCTCGACGACCTCTTCGCGCATCTGCATCTCGGCATCCTGCGCGATCTGGCGCAAGGCGCGCGCGCCGACGAGGACGGCTGCTCGGCACTCGCCCTCGTCGGCGACGACGCCGGGCCGCTGGTCGCGAAGAACCGCGACTTCGCCGGCACGCATCTGGGGGTTCAGAGCGTGGCGCGCCACGAGGGCCCCGACATCGACACCGGCGCGCTCCTGTGTGTCGGCAGTCTCGGCGCGCCCGGCGCCTATTCCAGCGGCATGAACGCCGCCGGCCTGGTTCTGGTGGATACGCAAGTCGGCGTGCGCCGGCATCGCGTCGGCTGGCTGCGCTATTTCCTCATGACCCGGATCCTCGCCACCTGCCGCACGGTGGACGACGCCGTCCGGCTGGTGCGCGCGCGCCCGCATGCCGGCGGCGGAACGCTGGTCCTCGCCGATGCGCAAGGGGCGAGCGCGGCCATCGAACTCGGCGCCGAGACGGTCGCGGTGGAGCGCGCCGCCCCGGTCTGGCGCACCAATCACTTCGTGAGTCGGGAGCTTGCCGGCGACACCCTGCCGGCGCGCGACGACCGTGTCGCGGAAAACTCGCGCCGGCGTTTCGCAGCGCTTGAGGCGCAGCTGCCCGGAACACCCCCGACGGCGGCGGCGCTGATGCGGCTGATGGCCCAGCACGCGGACGAGACCCCGCACGCCGGCCCGCTGTGCCAGCATCCCGCCGGCGACGATGCCCGGACCATTTCCTCGACGGTTTATTGCGTTGCCGATCACCGTCTATATTTTCACGAGGGCAATCCGTGTCGCGGGGACTGGACGCATTTCACCCTGTAACCGTGTCCCGCCCCGCCGCACGACCGGGCCGGACGGGAGACAGCGTGGCGGGATACGACAACGATCTGATCGGCGACCATCCGAGCATGGTGGAACTGCGCGCCCTGATCGCGCGCGTGGCCAGAAGCCCGGCCCAGAACGTCCTGATCTACGGCCCGACCGGCACCGGCAAGGGCATGATTGCGCGCATGCTGCACCGCCTGTCGTCGCGCGCGCAGCGACCCTTCGTCGACATCAACTGCGCCGCGATCCCGAGCGCCCTGCTGGAATCGGAGATGTTCGGCCACGAGAAGGGCGCCTTCACCGGCGCGGTGGAGCGCAAGGTCGGCCTCGTCGAGGCCGCCAATCACGGAACGATCTTTCTCGACGAGATCCGTGAAATGGAGCCCATGCTCCAGACCAAGCTGCTGAGCCTTCTCGACACGCACGAGTTCCGCCGCGTCGGCGCGATCAAGACAACAGCCGTCGACGTCCGCGTCGTCGCCGCCACCAACAAGGTTCTCCTGTCGGAGGTGATGGCGGGGAACTTCCGCGAGGATCTCTATTACCGGCTGCAGGTGGTGGCGATCAATCTGCCGGCGCTGCGCAATCGCGGGCGCGACGTGCTGCTGCTCTCCGACTATTTCATCGAGCTCAAGAACCGGCGCTACAACCGCGCCATTCGCGGCCTCAGCGACGAGACCGCCGACATCTTCCTCAAGTACCCCTGGCCCGGCAACGTGCGCGAACTGGAGAACCTGCTCGAGCGGATCTTCATCCTGGAGGACGAGAACGTCATCCTGCCCCGCCACCTGCCCGACCGCATCCTGCGCACCGTGCGCGCGGGAAGCAGCACCATCACCCCCGCCGACGGCGAGGCCCCGGACACCCCGAACACGGCGAGCGCGGCGATCCCGCCCCCGGCGCTGACGGAGGATGCCGCCGGGCTCGGCTTCCACGAAGCCACGCAGGCCTATCAGAAGGCCCTCATCGACCGCGCGCTTGCCGCGTCCGGCAACAACATGAAGGAGGCGGCCGCCCGGCTGAGGATCAGCCGCCATGCCCTGCGCCATCAGATGATCAAGCTGGGAATGACGCCTGCGTGAATCTCACGCAGGCCCGCGCGCATTCAACGCGCGCCTCTGCCGCGCCACCCTGAATTTTCCATTTTTTATCATGAAAACAATCACTTGAAAAAATTCTCCGGATTGGCACGTGCCGTGCTTGGCACCGGGTGAACTGCGTTCATATCGGAGAAGCCACATGAAATCGCTCAAGGTCATTTGTCCGAACGGACATCTGGGCTTCGCGCCCCTCAAGACGGAGAGCTTCCGCATCGGGGTCGACGCCGGACCCGACTACATCGCCGCCGACTCGGGCAGCGACGACATCGGCCCCGTGCCGCTGGGCAGCGACACCTGCGCAAGCCCCAGGGCCTGGCAGGAACACGACCTGGAGGCGATGCTCCTGGCCGCCCGCGAGACCGGAAAGCCGATGATCATCGGCTCGGCGGGCGACACGGGCTCCAACAGCCGCGTGGACATGTACGTCCAGATCATTCGCGACCTTGCGAAAAAGCACGGGCTCGCGCCGTTCAAGCTCGGCTGGTTCTATTCCGAGGTCGACAAGGAGATCGTGCGCGGCAAGATCCGTTCGGGCTCGCGCGTGCTCGGTCTCGACGGACGCGCGGACCTCGACGAGGCCGAACTCGACGCCTCCGAGCGCATCGTCGCCATGGCCGGCGTGCATCCCTTCCTGAAGCTCCTCAAAGAGGGCTGCGACGTCATCATCGGCGGGCGCGCCTCCGACAGCGCGGTCTTCGCCTCCGCCGCCCTGCACGAGGGCCATGCCGAGGCCGAGGCCTACTACCTCGGCAAGGTCCTGGAGTGCGCGTCGTTTTGCGCCGAGCCCTATGGCGCAAAGGAAACCGTGATGGGCGAGATCGCGCCGGGCAAGGTCGAGGTCACGGCCATGAGCCCCGACCAGCGCTGCACGATCGCCTCGGTCGCCGGCCACGCCATGTACGAGCGCTCCAACCCGTTCCACGAATATGTGGCCGGCGGTCTGCTCGACATGACCGACTGCCACTACGAACAGGTCGCGGAGAAGACCACCCGCGTCACCGGCATGCGGTTCGAGCCGGCCGACGAATTTCGCGTGAAGCTCGAGGGCTCGGGCAAGCTCGGCGAACGCTTCGTCGGCATGGCCGGCATTCGCGACCCCTACACGATCGCCCATGTGGACGACGTGATCGCCTGGGCCCGGGCGCAGGTGGTCGAGCGCTTCGGCGAGACCGGCTGGTCGCTGCATTACAATGTCTTCGGGCGAGACGGCATCATGGGCGAGATGGAGCCCCTGCGCGACAAGCCCGCGCACGAGCTGCTCGTGCTCGTCCAGGGCGTCGCCCCGACGCGGGAGATGGCGGAGGAACTCACCATGACCGGCACCCGCCAGCTCTTCTACGCCCGGCTGCCGGACGTCAAGGGCACCGCCGGCGGCGTGTCCTTTGTCTTCGACGAGGTGATGGAGGCAAGCCCCGCCTACCGCTGGACCGTGAACCACACCATGGCGGTCGACGATCCGCTCGACCTCTTTCCCACCTTCACCGAAACCGTCGGCGCAGATCACATGGAGACGGCATGATGGCCCCCCGCAAGCTGAGCGACCTCGCAAAGACCATCCGCTCGAAGAACGCGGGCACGGACAAGATCACCTTCGACGTGATCTTCCGCGAACGCGACGTCTACGAAGCGGTGAAACGCAGCCGGGTGCTCACCCGCGAAACCATCGCCGCGCTTTACCGCATCTCGGACAACCGGATCACGGATTTCGTGGAGTACGATCCGGCGAATGCCATCAAGTTCACGATCCTGCGGCCCCGCCCGAGCGGCAGCCCGGGCGATCCCGACATCTTCGGCGCCCAGCAATACGCTCCGCTGCTGGACATCGAGGTGCCGATCGACGCCTGACGGACTTCGGTGCGGCCCGCCGCCTCAGCGCGTCGGGCCGTCCGGGTCCGTTTCCGGCGTGCAATCGGACGCGGCGGCCGGATCGGTGCCGTCCTCTCGGTCTTGATCGGTGCCGGGCTCGGGAAACAGTTCGGCCTGCGTCGCGTCCGGTTCGCACGCCGCCGGGTCGTCGCGCACGGTTCCGTCCTCGAGCGGATCGGAGCCGACCAGTTCCTCCGGCACGATGTCGCCCGGCGCGAAGCCCCGGCGCCGGCGCTCGCGTACCTCGTCGAGGATCTTGCGCGCCACCTCCGGCTTGCTGTTCATCAGCCGGTGGAGGTCGCCGGCTTCCAGCACCATGAGCTGGGTCGCCTCCAGCGCCGTGACCGACGCCAGGCGCCGGCGTCCGCCCAGGATCGCCATCTCGCCGAAGAAGGCGCCCTCCTCCAGCCGGGCGCGCGTGTGATCGAGATCCACCTCGACCGCGCCGCGCGCGATGAAATACATGCTCGTCGCCTCCTCGCCAACGCGCGTGATCACCTGCCCGCCATCGACCGAGAGCGCGCGCAGCAGCTTGGCGATTTCCGCGATTTCCGAGGCTTTCAGGTCCTCGAACAGCGGCACGCTGGCCACCATGCCCCAGGTCACCACGAAATCGCGGGCATGGATCTCACGCGCGAACGCCGTCGCCACAATGCCGATGGGCAGCGCGAACAGCCCGTAGCCCATCAGCATGACGAGCCCGCCGAGCACCTTGCCGACCGCCGTCACCGGCGTGACGTCGCCGTAGCCGACCGTCGTGAGCGTGGCGAGCGCCCACCACATGGCATCGGGAATCGTGCCGAGTTTTTCAGGCTGCACGTCGCGTTCGACCAGATACATCGCCGTCGCCGCCAGCAGCATGACGCCGAAGATGATCACCAGGCTCGCGGCAAGGGCGTGACGCTCGCCGGCGATTGCATTGGCGAGCGAGCGCAGCGCCGGCGAATAGCGTGCAAGCTTGAAGAAGCGCAGCAGCCGCAGAACCACCAGCGCCTTGAAGTCGGCCGCCGGCAGCACGAAGCCGAGCAGAAAGGGCAGGACGGCCAGCAGATCGATGATCGCGGGCAGCTGGACCGCATAGCGCAGCCGCGCGGTCACGGGGCGAAGCCGGCGAAACGGCGGGTGCAGATCGGCCACCCAGAGCCGGGCCAGATATTCGATCAGAAAGGCGAGGCCCGCCGCGAATTCGAGGATCTGAAACGCATCGCGCCAGCGCGCCTCGATCGACGGCACCGTTTCCAGGACCACCAGGACCACGGTGGCGAAGATGAACACGACCAGCAGCCGGTCCACCCAGATGCCCTGCCGGTCGCCGGCCGATCCCAGTTCCAGCCAGCGGTAGAGCCGGCGCTTGGCGGGGCTCGCCTTGGCGAACACCCCGCTGGGGCGCGCGCCTTCCGTGATCCCGGCGCCGATGATGTCCAGCGGCTCCGCCTCGGGCGACGCCGTGCCGGGCTCCGACCCGGCCTGTGTCCCCCGAGAGCCCGAACGAGAGCCCGAAATCCCCTGCGCCCCTTCGGTCGATGTTTGCCGATCGGCGCCCGGTGTTTCGGAGCGTTCGCGACCGGCGGTCATGGCCTCAGGCCTCCGTCAGGCTCGCGCTGTCGGCCATCGCGGCGGCGATCGCCTCGAAGGCCTCGTCCGCCTTCGTGGCGTCGGTGCCACCGGCCTGCGCCATGTCGGGCCGGCCGCCGCCGCCCCGCCCGCCGAGCGCGGCCGAGCCGACGCGCACCAGATCGACCGCGTTGAAGCGCCCGGTCGCATCCTCCGTCACCGCGACGACGATCGAGGCCTTGTTGTCCTCGCCCTTGTTGATCAGCGCCACGACACCGGTGCCGACCTGCTGCTTCGCCTGATCGGCCAGACCCTTGAGGTCCTTGGGATTCAGCCCCTCCACGGCGCGCGCCATCAGCTTGACGCCGGCGACCTCGCGCAGGCCCGCGTCGCCGGCCTCGCCGCCGCCGCCCATCGCGAGCTTCTTGCGCGTGTCGGCGAGCTCGCGCTCCAGCTTGCGCTTTTCCTCGACAAGCGCGGCCACCCGGGCCGCCGCATCGCCGGGCGCGACCTTGAGCGCGGCGGCGATCTCGCGCACCCGCTGGTCCTGCTCGCCGAGATAGCGCCGCGCCGCATCGCCGGTGAGCGCCTCGATCCGCCGCACCCCGGCGGCGACCGCGCCTTCCGCGACCAGCGTCACCAGACCGATATCGCCGGTGCGTTGCACGTGGGTGCCGCCGCACAGTTCGAGCGAATAGGTCTTGCCCGTCTTGGACCCGCGGGTCGCCGTGCCCATAGACACGACGCGGACCTCCTCGCCGTATTTCTCGCCGAAGAGCGCCATGGCGCCCTGTTCGATGGCATCGTCGACGCCCATCAGGCGCGTTTCGACAGCCGCGTTCTGCAGAACGACCTCATTGGAAATCGCCTCGACCTCGCGCAGCTCCGCGTCCGACATCGGCTTGGGGTGAGAGAAGTCGAAACGCAGCCGGTCCGGGCCGACCAGCGAGCCCTTCTGCGCCACATGGGTGCCGAGCACCTCCCGCAGCGCCTCATGCACCAGATGGGTCGCTGAGTGGTTCGCCCGGATCGCGCCGCGCCGACGGCCGTCCACCTGCAGCTCGACCGCAAGCCCCACCGTCGCCTTGCCGGAGGTCACCGTCACCTCATGCAGGAACAGCCCGTCGGCCTTCTTCTGCGTGTCGTGCACGACAATCTCGAGCCCCTCGCCGCGGATGGTGCCGGTGTCTCCGACCTGACCGCCCGATTCGCCGTAGAAGGGCGTCTGGTTGAGGATCACGACCCCGCGCTCGCCCTCCTTCAGCTCCATGGTCTCCGCGCCGTCGCGGACCATGGCGGCGATCACGCCCTCCGCGGTCTCCGTGTCGTAGCCGAGAAAATCCGTCGCCCCCAGCCGCTCCTTGAGCGTGAACCAGACCGTATCGGTCGCGGCCTCGCCGGAGCCGGACCAGGCGGCGCGCGCCTCGGCCCGCTGGCGCTCCATGGCCGCCTTGAAGCCGTCGGTGTCGACCGAAATGCCGCGCGCGCGCAGCGCGTCCTGCGTCAGATCGAGCGGGAAGCCATAGGTGTCGTAGAGCTTGAAGGCGGTCTCGCCGTCGAACTCCGCGCCTTCGCCGAGATCGGCGCTGGCCTCGTCGAGCAGCGTCAGGCCGCGCGCCAGCGTCTTGCGGAAGCGGCTCTCCTCCAGCTTCAGCGTCTCGCTGATCAGCGCTTCCGCGCGGCCGAGCTCCGGATAGGCACGCCCCATCTCGCGCACCAGCGTCGGCACGAGCCGCCACATCAGCGGATCCTCGGCACCGAGCAGATGCGCGTGACGCATGGCGCGGCGCATGATCCGACGCAGCACATAGCCCCGCCCTTCGTTGGAGGGCAGGACGCCATCGGCGATCAGGAAGCTCGCCGAGCGCAGATGATCGGCGATCACCCGGTGGCTCGCCGCCGCAGCCCCCTCGGCCTCAACGCCGATTGCGTTTTCCGACGCGGCGATCAGCGCGCGGAACAGGTCGATGTCGTAGTTGTCATGCACGCCCTGAAGCACGGCGGCGATGCGCTCCAGCCCCATGCCCGTGTCGATGGACGGACGCGGCAGCGCGACCCGCTCGTCGGGCAGCTGCTCATACTGCATGAAGACGAGATTCCAGATCTCGATGAAGCGGTCGCCGTCTTCTTCGGCCGAGCCCGGAGGCCCGCCCCAGATGTGCTCGCCATGATCGTAGAAGATTTCCGAACACGGACCGCACGGACCGGTGTCGCCCATCGCCCAGAAATTATCGGAGGTCGCGATGCGCAGGATCTTGTCGTCGGAGAGCCCGGCGATGCGCTTCCACAGGTCGAAGGCCTCGTCGTCCTCGGCGTAGACGGTGACGAGCAGCTTGTCCTTCGGCAGCCCGAACTCCTTGGTGATCAGATTCCAGGCCAGCTCGATCGCCCGGTCCTTGAAATAGTCGCCGAAGGAGAAATTGCCGAGCATCTCGAAGAACGTGTGATGCCGGGCGGTGTAGCCGACATTGTCGAGATCGTTGTGCTTGCCGCCGGCGCGCACGCACTTCTGGGAGCTCGCGGCGCGGCGATAGTCGCGCGTTTCCAGACCGGTGAAGAGGTTCTTGAAGGGAACCATGCCGGCGTTGGTGAACATCAAGGTGGGATCGTTGCGCGGCACCAGCGGGCCCGAGGGGACGACCTCATGCCCGTTCTTGGCGAAATAGTCGAGAAATGCCGTCCGGATTTCGTTTACACCGCTCATGAAGCTGCCATCCACTGCGCCGGGCGCTCGCCGCCGCACACCCGTGGGGCGCATGCTCCTCGCGGTCGGGACCGGCCGGCGTCGGACAGGCGCCCGGGCGTGCGAGAAGGCGAAGCGAGCGCGAACCTTCGATCTTTCGCCGCTTGTAGCCCTGCACCGGCCCCAAGTCCAGCGCGGGACGCGTGCGGCGAAGCAGTCGAAAGAGCGGGCGGCGAAACGAGCAGCCGCCGCCCCCCTTGAGCATTCACCGGCCTGTTCGAAGGAGAACCGGGCGCCCGGCCCCGCCCTGTACGGCCCCGCCGGTTGTGGCGCCAGGTCGACGCACGAGCACGGTGCATCTGAAAGACTTGAGGCGACAGACACTCGGACGCCCGCCCGCAGTCCGCGTCGATGCGGATCGCGGGCGGTGAAGGTCCTTATTCGGCGTCGCCGTCGCCATCGCCCTCGGAGAAGGCGTCGGTGATCTTGTCGGCGATCAGGCCCGCGTTCTGGCGAATGGCCAGCTCGATCTCGTCGGCGATCTCGGGGTTTTCGCGCAGGAACTGCTTGGAGTTCTCCCGCCCCTGCCCGAGCCGCTGGCTGTTGTAGGAGAACCAGGCGCCGGACTTCTCGACGATCCCGCCCTTGACGCCGAGATCGAGCAATTCGCCCATCTTCGACACGCCCTCGCCGTAGATGATGTCGAACTCGACCTGGCGGAACGGCGGGGCCAGCTTGTTCTTGACCACTTTGACACGGGTCTGGTTGCCAACGACCTCGTCGCGGTCCTTGATCGCCCCGATGCGGCGGATGTCGAGACGCACGGAGGCGTAGAACTTGAGCGCGTTGCCGCCGGTCGTGGTCTCGGGCGAGCCGAACATGACGCCGATCTTCATGCGGATCTGGTTGATGAAGATCACCATGCACTTGGAGCGCGAGATCGAGGCGGTGAGCTTGCGCAGCGCCTGGCTCATCAGCCGCGCCTGCATGCCCGGCAGGCTGTCGCCCATCTCGCCCTCGAGCTCCGCCTTCGGCGTCAGCGCCGCGACCGAGTCGACCACCAGCACGTCAATGGCGCCGGAGCGCACCAGCGTGTCGGCGATCTCGAGCGCCTGCTCGCCGGCATCGGGCTGCGAAATCAGCAGGTCGTCGATGTTGACGCCGAGCTTGCGCGCATAGACGGGATCGAGCGCGTGCTCCGCGTCGATGAAGGCGCAGATGCCGCCGGTCTTCTGCGCTTCCGCCACCGTGTGCAGCGCCAGCGTGGTCTTGCCCGAGGATTCCGGTCCGTAGATCTCCACGATGCGCCCGCGCGGCAGACCGCCGACGCCCAGCGCGATGTCGAGACCGAGCGAGCCGGTGGACACCGTCTGCACCTCGACGACCTGGCCCTGCCCCATCTTCATGATGGAGCCCTTGCCGAACGCGCGCTCGATTTGCGAAAGGGCGGCGTCCAGCGCCTTCGTCTTGTCCATTTGAATGCCTTCGACCAAGCGGAGTGAATTCTGTGCCATCTGCGTGCATTCCTTATTCCATGCCAGGGCCGGCGATTCAAACTCCGCTTTTGTACCTTATTTGTTCTCATTGCGCAACGACGATTAAATTATTGATATCGCGATATGTTTCATAGTATGTTCAAAATATGTTCTCCGCAGCGCCGGCGCGCCGATCGGAAACGCGACGGCACGGTCGCGTCGTGGACCCGGACGCAGGGCAGAATCAGCCTTCGCGCCAGGGGCCGCGCCCGGGCTATAGGAAAGGTCCCGAGCCGCGCGATCCCGGCGCGCCGACGCCCGCCCGGCGGCGTCCCCGGAGAGCCCGACACGCCGTGAGAGGACAGCCGTCATGCCGATAGCCGCCTTCGGCGCCATTCATCTCGACACGCTGGCGCGCGGATCGCGCCAAATCGCCCGCGATACGTCGACGCCGGCCCGGCTATCGGCGCGCCCCGGCGGGGTTGCCGCCAATGTGGCGACCGCCGCCGCGCGGCTTGGCGCAAGCGCGGCGCTCGTGGGCCGGGTCGGTCGCGATCCCGAGGGCGACAGCCTGCTGGCGCGGCTCGCCGGGGCCGGTGTCGACACGCGGGCCATTGGGCGGAGCGACCAACACCCGACCGGCCGCTACATCGCGCTGCACGACCCCGACGGCACGCTTGCGGCGGCCGTCGTCGACAGCGCCATCACCGATGCGCTGCGGCCCGGCGATCTCGATGCCGACGCGCCTTCGGTCGCGGACGCGGGGCTCTGGTTTCTGGAGGCCAATCTGCCCTCCCCCGTGCTCAACGAACTGGCGGCGCGCGGCGGCAGGCGCCGCCGTTGCCTGGTCGCCGACACCGTGTCGCGGGCCAAGGCGCCGCGTCTGGCGGCCCTGCTGCCGCGCCTCGATCTTCTTCTGTGCAATCGCGGCGAAGCGGCGGCATTGGTGGCCGCGCTGCGCGGGGAGCCCGGTGCACGCCGTCAGGCCGATGCGGATCTGCCGCCCCCGGCGGAGCTTGCAATCGCCTTGCGCGCGGGAGGGCTTGCCGCTTGCGTGATCAGCGACGGCGCGGGGCCCGCGACGCTCGCCGACGCGACCGGCATCCACACGCTGGCGACGCCCTCCGGCCCCATCGTCGACGTGACCGGCGCGGGCGACGCGCTGATCGCCGGCACGCTCGTCGGCCTCGACAGGGGATGGCCGCTCGCCGATGCGGTGCGCGCCGGCCAGGCCGCCGCCGCCCTCGCGCTGCAGGCCGAAGGGGCCGCCCCGCCGACGCTGACCTGGCCGGCCGTCGAAACGGCGATGGGGCGGACGGCCTGACGCCGCCCGCCCGTTGTCGTGCCTCGACCGCCGGATCGCGAAGATCGGGCCGCCAAGGTCAGCGCTTCTCGCGTTCCACGCCGACGCTGATCAGGCTCGGCGTCGCCTGCACCGGACAGGCGTTGCAACCGCACACCGATCCGCCCGTCGCCGCCGGCGGGTCGTTGGTCCATTGCCCGTTCCATCCCCCGTGCGACGAGCAGGTCTGATCGCAGATCGCAGCGGCTGCCGAATTGTCGGGAATGACGGTGGCCGCCTTGAAATCGCAACCGCAGGGAAAATTCTCCCGCGCATCGCTGCGGATCACGCCCTTCATCGACGACAGCCAGTCGCGCGCGTCGGCATCGAGGGTGAACAGCAGCGGATCGTTGCCGGTCACCAGTCCATGCATCTTCTGATAGATCGGGAACTGGGCTCCCAGCGTCTGGAAGGCGCTGGTGCGGGTGACCATCAGATACTGCGGGCGCGGCTCGCTCGCCGTCGCGCCGACGCTGGCGACCATCGTGTCGGAACTGGCCATCACATTGGCGAGCTTCACCGCCATGTCGCGCGTCCCGCGCGCCACCGTCGTCGTGTTCACGCCGATCACATCGGCATAGAAGAGCGGCCGCTGGGTGCCGTCTCCGAAGGGCATCACCTTGAAGGCGATGGTGGAGAGCGTCGCATCGCTCATCTGGCTCATGGATTCCGTGTAGCCGATGGTCGCGCGGCCGAAGCCCTCGCTGAACCACTCCGCCCGCTCGTATTCCCCGGCGGTCGGCACGGTCGCGTTGAAGAAGCTGGAGGTGGCGAGCAACTGGCGCTGATCGGCGACCGCATCGGTGTTGAGGCTCTGCTCGTTCGGCGGCAGCGGCAGCGGATAGGTGCCGGTGAGCCCATGGGCGATGTCGAGATAGAGCGCGGCATTGGTGGTGCCGCCGGACATGTCCAGCATCAGCCCGCGCCGGTCCGGCGGGATCTGGCTGGTGAAGGTGCATTGGTTGAGCGTGCCGGTCACCTCGTCGAAGGTCGTCGCATTGGCGAGTTGCTGGTCGTCCTCCTTGTAAAACAGCACATTGGAGCAGCCGAGCAGCGGCAGCGCATAATAGTTGCCCTGATATTGCACGCCCTCGCGCGCATAGTCGACGAAGTCGCCGGCATTCTGCACTTCGTTCGGGGCGATGGATTCCAGAAAGCCGTTGGCGCGAAAGTCATTGAAGAACATCGCGTCGAAGACGAAGACATCGACGTTGTCGGGCGGGTTCATGGAGTATCCGCCGTCCCATTGGTCCTTCGGCACGAAGTCGAGCGTCACACCCGGCTCGACCGCCGCCCAGGCGGAGGTGATGGCCGTTACGAACTGCTCGTAACGCGGCACGTAAGGGTAGAGCGCGACGGTGAGCGTTTCCGCCCGCGCCGGCGCCGGGGCCGCAAGCATGCCCCCCGACAGCACGGCCACGGCCACGCCCCCCAGCACGGTACGGACGATATTCGGCAGCTTGACCATGTTTATTCCTCCACTCCTCGGAACGGCCTGAACGACTGGCAGCTTGACGCAATTGCAATCTGGAAACGTATAACGAATGTAACACATCCATTGATTGATTCCCACGACAGCGCGCGCGGTCCGCGAACCGCGCTCGCAATCCCTCGACGCCGGGGGCGCGGCTGCGTATAGGTGGACCCGGCGCACGCGCCGGACAGCACGCACCGGAACGGATCATGTCCCAGACAACAGACAGAAACGCCCTCGCTGGCCCGCCGCTCCTCTTCAGCGAGGAGGTGGCCGACGCCCGCGCACAGGGGCGCCCGCTGGTCGCGCTGGAATCCACCATCATCACCCACGGCATGCCCTGGCCGAAGAACGCGGAGACGGCGCGCATGGTGGAGGCCGACATCCGCGCCGAAGGCGCCGTTCCGGCGACCGTCGCGGCGCTCGACGGCAAGCTTCACATCGGCCTGTCCGAGGGCACGCTGGAGCGGCTGGCGGAGGCCACGGACGCGATGAAATGCTCGCGCGCGGATCTCGCCATCGCACTCGCCACCGGGCGCACCGGCTCGACCACGGTCGCCGCGACCATGATGGCCGCCCATGCGGCGGGAATCGCGGTCTTCGCCACCGGCGGCATCGGCGGTGTGCATCGCGGCGCGGAAGCGAGCTTCGACGTCTCCGCCGATCTGGACGAACTGGCGCGCACGCCCGTCTGCGTGGTCGCCGCCGGGGCCAAGGCGCTGCTCGATCTGCCCAAGACTCTGGAGGTGCTGGAAACCCGCGGCGTGCCGGTGATCGCCCATGGCACGGACGCGTTTCCCGCCTTCTGGTCGCGCGACAGCGGGCTCCCCGCCCCCTTTCGCATGGACGAGCCGCACGCCATTGCCCGGCTGCTGCACATGCGCCGCGCGCTCGGCGGGCATGGCGGCGTGCTGATCGCCAATCCGGTGCCGGAGGCCGACGAGATCCCGGCCGACGAAATGGCGGCGGTGATCGACAAGGCGGTGCAGATGGCCGCGCGGCGCGGCATCGCCGGCAAGCAGGTCACACCCTTCATCCTGTCCGCGATCTACGAACTGACGCAAGGGCGCAGCCTCGCCACCAACATCGCGCTGGTGCGCAACAACGCGCGGCTTGCCGCGCGCATCGCCGCGGCCGATCTCGCGACCGGGTGACGGGCCGGCCGGCCCTGCGCCCCGCCGTCGCGGACGGACGATCCCCCGAAGGCGGCGTGGACGTGTTCCTGTCGCATTTTCTATGCTTAACTCCAACGCACCGAAGCCGGCGGCACGATGACCGCGACGGCCTCGCACCGGGCCCGGATACGCGGCACCGCTTGAGCGATACAGGACAGGGAACACGGGGATGTCTCAGACGATGGATCAGCCGGAGATGGCGACGGGCAACGCAACGGGGACGGCCCTGTCGCCGATGCAGTATCTGGACCGGGCCATGGGCGCCCTGCGGGACATGGGCCTGATGCCGGACGGCGTCGCCGAAGCCCCGATCAACGCGCTGCTGGAGCAGATTTCCGATCTGTCGCCCGACAGGATCGCCGTCATCACCCGCACGCTCGGCCAGGCGCAGACCTTCAACGAGGTGGTGCGCAACGAGATCCAGGCGATGTCCATCGGCGAGCGCTACGAGGCGATCACCGAGGCGTTCAACTCGATCCGCGACGACGCCAAGGGCATGGTCGACCAGCTCGCCGACGGCAAGATCTCCTTCTTCGAGAACCTGTCGAACAAGTGGCGCGACATGACGCGCGGCACGATCTCCGACCGCTTCGGCAAGATCCGCGACACCTACACCGACGTCGCCCGCGACACCAAGGATCAGATCGAGCGCGAGCGCCGCATTCTCGAGGCCTACCGCGATTTCCGTGGCGCGCTGAAACAGGCCGAGGTGCTGGCGCTGGAGGTGCTCGACACCGCGACCGCCCGCCTCGAGGCGGCGAAGACCGAGCTGGAGACGGCCAACACCGCCGTGGAGGCCCACCCGAGCGACGACGCCGCCGGCAAGGCGCGGCTGGAGCTTGCCCGCGACGAAACCATGCGCGCCATGCAGGACGAGGAAAAGCGCTACCAGATCGCCAAGGACCTCTCCGACAACCTCACCATCGGCTACAACACGTCGGAAGTGATCATGGCGCGTCTGATGCAGACGACCAACGCCAAGGAACGCATCTATGCGCAGTCGGTGAGCTTCTTCTCCACCAATGATTCGGTGCTGACGGCGCTCAACGCCTCCTTCACCGGGCTGCACGGGCTGCATGAGTCGACCGAAACGCTGAACGCGATGAAGGACGGCGTGTCGAAGTCGCTGGAAACGCTCGCCGATATCGGCGACGCGGTGCAGGAAGCCGCGCTCAAGGCCGGCTACGGCCCGACCGTTCAGGCGGCCGCCGTGAAGAAGCTCGTCGACTCGGTCGTCAACTTCCAGGTCCACTCCCGCGAGATCATCGCCGAGATGCGCGTTCAGTCGACGAAGAACTCCGAGGAGATCCGCGACGCGGTGGAGGACGGCAAGCGCCGTCTTGCCAAGCTGGCCGCGCAAGGCAACATGATCGGCGCCTGAGCCACGCGCGCCGGGCGATCCCCGGCGCGCCCCATCCGGATCCGCGAACGGGAGCGTATCGATGCCCGCCGAGTCCGCCAGGAAGGCGCCGCTTGACGAACTGATGATGGCGATGGACGTCGTGGACACGCTGCGCCACGACGAACGCATTGCCTTGAAGGAACTCGACGCCGACGCCCGCGACGCGGCCATGATCACCCGGCTCCGGGAGATCTACGAAAGCCAGGGCATCGAGGTCTCCGACCGCATCCTGCAAGAGGGCGTCGAGAGCCTGAAGCAGAACCGCTTCGTCTATGCGCCGCCGGCCGCCGGCTTTCAGCGCACGCTGGCCATGCTCTATGTCACCCGCGCGCGCTGGGGCAAATGGCTGCTCATCGCGCTGGTGCTGCTGGTCGCGGCCGGTCTCGCCTGGCGGTTCCTGGTCGTTCAGCCGCGCGAGCGCGCGGCGGAGGCGCTGCGCATCGAACTGACGCAGACGCTGCCGGCCGATCTCGCGGCGCTCGCCGGGCGCATCTCCGAGGTGGCGGAGACGGACGTGCCGCTCGAGCGCGCGCAAACGCTCGTGGCACGCGGTCAGGCAGCCGCCGCCGACGGCAACGCGGACGCCGCGCGTTCAGCCCTTGCGGATTTGCGCGCGCTCGAGGCGCGCCTTCTCGAAACCTTCGAGGTGCGCATCGTCTCCCGCCCCGGCGTGCCGACCGGCGTCACCCGCATTCCCGACGCCAATCGCGCGGCGCGCAACACCTATCTGGTGGTCGAGGCGATCGGCCCCGACGGCACCGCCCTGCCGCGCGAGATCACCTCGGAGGAAACCGGCGAGACCTCGACGGTGACCCTTTGGGCGCAGCGCGTGCCGCAAAGCACCTTCGACGCGGTGCGCCGGGACAAGGAAGCCGACGGCATCGTTCAGGACGCGCTGCTTGGCACCAAGGTGCGCGGGCGGCTGGAGCCGACCTGGCGCGCGGCGGTCGAGCAGGGCGCGATCACGCAATGGTAACCGCCCGACGCACCGGCCCGGCGATCCCGGCCAATGAAGGAGCTCCCGCATGGTGAGCGGACGCCAGACGCTCGGATCGATCGAGCGCACCCTCGGCGAGATCCGGCGCGAGGAAGACGGGGTGAAGCGGCGCGTCGACGAGGCGATGCGCGCGTTGAACGACCTGCGCACGGCGGAGCTCGAGGCGTTCCGCGAGTTGGCCCGCTTTCGTCTCAAGGACGGCGGCAAGCATGCCTTCGGCCAGCGCATCGATCGCGACGAGGCGGCGGCGCGCGCGCGGCTCGATCAGCGCGAGCTCGCCCTGTCGTCGCTGCGGGCCGAGGTGGCCGCGCATGAAGGCGAGATCGCCACGCTGACCGAGGAGCGCCGCAAGCTGACGCGCGAGCGCGACGCGGCGAGCGACCGGCTCGATGCGCTGCTGGAAGACGTGGACGCGCGTCTGGCGCAGGACCCCGCCTTCGCCGCGCAGAGCGAGCGCGCGCAGGCCGCGCGCGCCACCGCCGAGGCCGCCCGCGCCAAGGCGACCCAGGCCGAGGCCGACCGGGCGGAGAAGGGCCGCGCCTATGAGGACGATCCGCTGTTTCTCTATCTGTGGCAGCGCGACTTCGGCACGTCGTCCTACGCCTCCGGCGGGCTCGTGCGCCTGCTCGATCGCTGGGTGGCCGGGTTGATCCGCTATCAGGACGCACGGCCCAACTACGCGATGCTGCAGCAGATCCCGGAGCGGCTGGCCGCCTACGCCAGCGACCGCGAGGCGGAAGCCGCCGAGGAGGAAGCCGAACTGGGCCGCCTGTCGCGCGCAGCCGCCGCCGATCTCGCCGGCGAGGATCTCGCCGCCAGGATCGAGGCCACGGACGCGCGCATCGAGGAAATCACGGGTAAGCTGGAGGCGCTCGAAGCCGCGCTGGAGGATCTTTCCGCGCGCGAACAGCCGTTTCTCGCCGGCACGGACACCGATTTCAAGGAAGCCGAGGCCGCGCTGCTGCGATCGCTGCGCTCGGAGGACCTCTCGACCCTTTATCAGGAGGCGTTGGCGACCCCTTCGCCCAAGGACGAGCGCATCGTCGCCCGGCTGAAGGACCTCGACCGCGACATCGACCGTCTCGCCCGCACCATCGAGGCCGAGCAGGCCTCGCTCGCCGATCTCGCCCGGCGCCGCGACGATCTCGCCAAGCTCGCCCGGCGCTTCCGCCGCAATCGCTACGACACCTGGGAGACGACCTTCGACGACGACAGTCTCACCGGCGTCCTGCTCGGGGAACTGGCCAAGGGCGCGCTCTCCGGCGCGGACTACTGGACCCGGGCGAAGAAGTCGCGCCGCCGGCGCGGGCGCCACGGCCGCAACGTCGGCTTTCCCGGCGGCATCGGCCTGCCGGGCTCCATGGGCGGGACCTTTCCCGGTCCCGGCGACGGAGACACGGGCTTCGGCGGTGGCGGATTCGGCTCGGGCGGGGGCTTCGGCGGCGGCGGCTTCGAGACCGGCGACACATTCTGACCGCGATCCGCACGCAGGGTCGGCCCGACACGCGCGATCCGGCACCGCGCGCCGGGTAACGTTACGCGGGATGCTGCGGCCAAGAGGGTTTGTTAACCTTGCTGGCGCATCGTCGGAACCGTTTGACAGAGTTTGACAGACAGGACCGCCGACCCCGCAGCCGCCGATCCGGCGCACAGCGGGTGCGCGCGAGCGGCCCAACGCAAGGGTTTTCCGCCATGATGTTTCGCGTTTTCGTCGTCGTGACCGCCGCGCTGGCGCTTGCCGCGTGCCAGTCGAGCCGCCGTCCGTCGGCGGATGTCGAACCGCAACAGGCCGTGCTCACAGTCCCGGCCGGGGCGCAATCCGTCACCGTCCGGGCCGACCCCGACACGATCCGCCAGACCATCCTGGCCAGCGCGACCGAACGCGGCACGCCGATCGCGCAGAACCAGCCCAACATGGTGGTGCTCGAACGGGTCGTCACCGAGCCCAATCCGGCGCTCGATTCCGAATTCGGCCCCTCCGACAACGGCGACCGCAAGTTCCGCATCCGCATCCGCTTCCAGGGCAAGGAGTGCGACACGCTGGTGGTGCAGGACGTCTTCGTCGTCAACAATGCGGGCACGGCGCTGGAACAGGTCTTCGCGCTCACCCAGCCGGAATACAATCCGCGCCAGAGCCTGCTCAACATGAAGCAGAAGGCCGAGCGCTTCGGCGGCTGCGGCGCACCCGGCGCCGGCGCCTGAGGCGCGATTTCCCGCAAGCTTGAGAATCGTCGGAGGGCGCCGGGTATCCCTGCGTCCCTGACACAGTCCCGGGACACGCCAGTTCCCGCGACACGCCAGTGCGCCTGACGCGCGTTCGCCAGCCCCATCCCCACCCGACCGCCCCGGAGACGGGCAATGCCTGGGTCATGCCCGCGCATGCAGGCGTCCGGCCCATGAATGCATCAAGGCCCGCCCGCACGTCGGCAAGCGCGACCGCCGGCCAGGGCGGTGCCGGCGCTCAGGTCGCCAGCACGTCCTTCACCACGGTGGCCAGCTGCTTCAGCGTGAAAGGCTTGGGCAGGAACGAGAATTTCTCGTTCTCCGGCAGGTTCTTCTCGAAGGCGTCCTCGGCATAGCCGGACACGAAGATGATCTTGAGATCGGGCCGCGTCTTGCGCAACTCGCGCAGGAGCGACGGCCCGTCCATCTCCGGCATCACCACGTCGGAGACCACGAGATCGACGTCGCCGCCGGTCTCTTCCATGATCTCCAGCGCCTCCGCGCCGCTCGATGCCTCATGCACCGTGTAGCCGCGCGACGTCAGCGCGCGCGCGGCGAACGCCCGCACGGCCTCCTCGTCCTCCACCAGAAGGATGGTGGCGGAGCCGGTGAGATCGGCAAGCGGCTGCTGCTCCACCTGCTTGACCTCGGTTTCCGCACCCTCCTCGCGCACGTGGCGCGGCAGAAAGATGCGGAAGGTGGTCCCTTCGCCGATCTCGCTGGCACAGAAAATGAAACCGCCGGTCTGCTTGACGATGCCATAGACGGTGGAGAGCCCCAGACCGGTGCCCTTGCCGACGTCCTTGGTCGAGAAGAACGGCTCGAAGATCTTCTCCATCACCTCCGGCGTCATGCCGGTTCCGGTGTCGACCACTTCGGTCAGCACATATTCGCCCGCCGGCATTCCTCGCGTGTTGTCGTAGGTCTTGGAGTCGTCCTCGGACACATTGAGCGTGCGGATCGTCAGCCGGCCGCCCTCGGGCATGGCATCGCGGGCGTTGACCGCCAGATTCACGATCACCTGCTCGAGCTGGTTGAGATCGGCCATCACCGGCCACAGGTCGCGCCCGTGCACGACCTTGAGCTCCACCTTCTCGCCCAGCAGCCGGTCGAGCAGGATCGACAGGTCGGCGAGCACGTCGTTGAGCGCCAGTTCCTTGGGCCGGAGCGTCTGGCGGCGCGAGAACGCCAGCAGCTGCCGCACGAGGCCGGCGGCGCGATTGGCGTTCTGCTTGATGTTCATGATGTCCTGGAAGGACGGATCGCTCGGCCGGTGGCTCGCCAGCAGCAGGTCGGAAAAGCCGATGATCGCGGTCAGGACGTTGTTGAAGTCATGCGCCACGCCGCCGGCGAGCTGGCCGATGGCCTGCATCTTCTGCCCCTGCGCGAACTGCGCCTCCAGGACCCGCTGCGCCGTCGTTTCCAGAACGTAGACGATGGCCGCATCGCCGTCGTCCTCGCCGTCGCGCACCGCCGAGACATAGACGGTCGCCGAGCGCCCCTCCTCGCGCTCGTCCAGCCGCACCTCGACCGGCGGGATCTCGCTCTGCCCGTCGGCGGCCGCCGCCAGCGCCTCCTGAAGCGCGGGCCGCGAGGTGCCGGTGACGAGATCCACCATCTTCGCCGCGCCGGACCCGCCCTCGCTGACGCCGAACAGGCGCACGAAGGGGGCGTTGGTCTTCTGGATCTGGCCGTCGCGCCCGATGGAGGCGATGGCGATCGGCGTGTTGTTGAAGAAGCGGGCGAAGCGCACTTCCGACGAGCGCAGCGCCTCCGAGGCGTCCTCGCCCTTGGAGCGGTTGAGTACCAGCGAGCGGCTTTCGCCGGCCAGCCCCTTGGCCCCGAAGGGCACGCGATGCAGGATCCGCGCGGGGATGCTGCGCCCGTTGCGCGCGACGAGATCGAGATCGAAGGTCTCGTTCTTCACTTCGCCCGGCTGCCCCTGCATGGAGAGCAGAAGTTCGGCGCCATCCCCGCGAATGAAGTCGGAGAGCGCCACCGTGCCGGTCTTGAAGGTGACGAGATCGTAGCCGAGCCAGTCGGCGAGCGTGGCGTTGAGATAGACGAGACGGCCCGCCGCATCGCAGGAAAAGAAACCCGCCGGCGCGTGATCGAGGAAATTGATCACCCGCTGCAGCTCCTGGAAGGAGGTCTCCTGCTCGGTGCGGTGCGCGCTGATGTCGGCGATCTGCCACACGATACAGGCGCGCGTGTCCTTGCCCCCGGACGCCTTCGGCAGGTCGAGCGGGCGCACGCGTACCCGGTACCAGCACGGCGGCCCGTCCTCGGCGCCGAGCGCATGCGACAGGCGGATTTCCTCCTCGCCGCCGCGCGCGTCCTCGGCGGCGCGGGCAAGATGAAAGATCGCGTCCGTGGCGCCCGCGTCATGCGAGAAGACCCGTTCCACGCCGCGCACGTCGCTCGTGGACGCCGCCCCGACGATCCGCGCGTAGGCGGCGTTGGCGTAAACGATGCGCCCGTCGCGCTCGGTGACGAGCACGCCCTCGTCGAGCGTGTTGACGAAGGCCGCGGGCACCGGGCTCGGGGGCGTGCGCATGGTGAAGCGCACCAGCCCGATCGCCGCGGCGAAGAGGGAGAAGATGCCGATCACGGCGAGCGTGCCGAGCAGCGCCAGCACATAGGGCTCGGCCCGTTCGCGCGTCATGAAGGCAAAGGCGACGGCAGCCGCCACCAGGGCCAGCGCCAGGAGAATGAGAAGGCTGATGCTGCCGGAGCGCTCCGGCCGGTCAAGGGCCGGCCCCTTCGGGCCGGAATCCGTCTCGTTCATGTGTCACCCCGCAGCGCCCGACGGCGCGCGCCTGCCGTTCCAGCTCGTTGTCTCCGGCGACGCGGCGCCGCTCAGCCGCGCCACGATCCGCGTTCCCGCATTCGATAAACGAAACCGATCACTTCCGCCACCGCGCGATACTGCTCTTCCGGCACTTCCTGGTCGATGTCGAGGAGCGCGTGCAGCGCGCGCGCGAGCGGCGGGTTCTCGATCACCGGCACCTCGTTGTCGCGCGCGATCTCGCGGATCTTCAGCGCGATCTGGTCCGTGCCCTTGGCCACGCAGATCGGCGCCTGCATGCCCTGCTCGTATTTCAGCGCGACCGCATAGTGGGTCGGGTTGGTGACCACCACGGTCGCCTCCGGCACCGCCGCCATCATGCGCTTGCGCGACCGCTCCATGCGCAGCTGCCGGATCTTGCCCTTCACAAGCGGATCGCCCTCGGTCTGCTTGTACTCCTCCTTGACCTCGCGCTGGGTCATCTTCTGTTTCTCGAACCACTTGTTGCGCTGGTAGAGGTAGTCGAGCGCCGCCACGACGGTCATCACCGCCAGGATGGCCGCGATGAGCTGCAGGATCAGCTCGCGCGTTTCCTCCAGAAGGACGCCGGTCTCGCGGAAGATCATGGTGTCGATCTCCGCGCGATGCGGCCAGAGAACGGCGACCATGACGCCGCTCACCACCGCGATCTTCACCAGCCCCTTGGCGAAGTTGACGAGGCTTTCGGAGGAAAACAGCCGCTTGAAGCCGGCCAGCGGCGAGATCTTGTTGAGCTTCGGCTTCATCCGCTCGGCCGACCAGACCAGATTGTGCTGGATCATGTTGCCGATCAGCGCCATCGCCAGCAGCAGCAGAAGCGGCAGCGCCAGGATGGCGGCGAGCCGGGTCCCCGTGTCCTGCCACAACTCGCCGAGCGCCGGCCCGTCGACGGGAATGTCGTGCGCATGCACCAGATAGCCGCGCAGCGCGTCGTGCAGGCCGTCGGCGGCCGATGGCGCGAGCATGGCGACCACGAGCCCCGTGCCGAGCATCGCGAACCAGGTGGAGACCTCCTGGCTCTTGGCGACGTCGCCCTTCTTCAGCGCGTCGTCGAGCTTTTTTTGCGTGGGGTCTTCTGTCTTCTCGGCGTCGTCTGTCTGCTCGGACATCGTCTACCCCGCGATGAACCGGCCGAACGCCGTTTCGAAATGACTGAGATACCACATCATCATGGTCACCAGCAGGGCGAAGAGCATCACCCCTCCGATGGCGATGTTGAGCGGCATGGCGATGAAGAAGATCTGCATCTGCGGCATCAGCTTGTTGAGCAGACCGAGGCCGAAATAGAACACAAGCCCGACGACGATGAAGGGCGCGGACAGGCGCACCGCGATCTCGAAGATCTCCGCGACCAGCCCGGTCGCCAGTTCCGTCAGATCGCCGATCGGAAGACCGGCGCCGGGCGGGAACAGCTGGAAACTGTCGTGCATCGCCGCGATGACGAGGTAGTGCAGGTCGAAGGCGAAGACCAGCGTGATGCCGAGCAGCGAGAGAAACGAGCCGATCACCGCGCCCTGCTGGCCGTCCATCGTCGGATCGGTGGCCATGGCGAAGGCCAGACCCGACTGGGTGGCGATGATCATGCCGGCGATCGACAGCGCATAGGTGATCAGCCGGGCGCTCAGGCCAATGAAGAAACCGATGGCGAACTCGCTCGCGAACAGGACCATCACACGGGCGAGGGTCGTCGTGGCCGTCACGTCGTAAAGCGGCGTCATCAGCGGATAGAAGACCAGCGTCAGCAGCACCGCGATGGCCAGCCGGATGCGCGGCGAGATCGAGGTCTCGCCGAGCGCCGGCATCAGCATCAGCATGGTGCCGATGCGCGCGAACATCAGCATGAACAAAAGAGCGACCTGCGGCAGAAGCGCGATGTCGAGCGTCATGGCCTATCCGCCGCCGATGATCAGATCCGCCAGCCGCGCGGTGTAGCTGTTGAGCGCCTGCCCCATGAAGGGCAGCGTGACGATCAGCGTCACGAAGATCGCCAGGATCTTGGGCACGAAGACGAGGGTCATCTCCTGGATCTGGGTCAGCGCCTGAAACAGCGCGATCACCACGCCGACCGCAAGGCCGACGACCATCGGCGGCGCGGCCACGATGATCAGCGTCCAGATCCCCTGGCGGGCGATATCGAGCACCTCCGGCCCCGTCATTCCGGCCTCACCATATCGCTTCCGCATCCCCTCGCCCGCGGCCCCGTCACCCTATGCCCCGGCGCGCAGGCCCGTCCTCATCCCGGCGCGGCAAACGCACCGCCGGCAGAGAGACGTCAGATCGGCATGCGCATGATCTCCTGATAGGCGGAGATGACGCGGTCGCGGACGGAGACCAGCGTTTCCATCGCGACCTCGGTTTCAGCGACCGCCGTCACGACATCGACGACATTGGCCTTGCCCTGCGTCATCGCCAGCGCCTGCGCGTCCGACTTCTGCCCCTGTTCGACGACGGTATCGACCGCCGACTTCACCATGTTGGCAAAGTCGGGCGCGCCCGTCGACGCCTTGTCCAGCGGTTTATCCTGATTCGCACCGGCGAGCGCGGACGTCATGCGATAGGCGTTGGCGGCAATCGAGGGGATCGACATGGCGGTTACTCCGGGTACGTGCGGATCGGGCGGGCGCGAACGTCACGACGACGCGCGGGATTTCAGATGCGCGCGGCATGAGCTCAAGCGCGCGGGATTTCAGGTGCGCGCGGCGCAGGCTCAGGCGCGCGGGATTTCAGGTGCGCGCGGCGAAAGCTCAGGCGCGCAAAATTTCAATGGTCTTCTGCAGCATGCGCCGCGTCGACTGGATCAGGTTGAGGTTGGCCTCGTAGGAGCGCTGCGCCTCGCGCATGTCGGTCATTTCCACCAGCGTGCTGACGTTCGGCATCTTGACGTTGCCGTTGGCGTCGGCCGCCGGGTGGCCGGGCTCGTAGCGCTGCTTGAAGTCGGAGCGGTCGACCTCGACGGGACCGAGCTTGACGACCTCGGCATTGAGTTCGCGGTCCAGCGTGGTGCGAAAGGTCGGGATCTTGCGCCGGTAGGGATCGTCCTCCGGGGTGCGCCCGGTGGAATCCGCGTTGGCGATGTTTTCGGCGATGATCCGCATGCGCCCGTTCTGGGCCTTCAGGCCCGTGGCGGCGACGAAGATCGACTTCATGAAATCCACGGCGACACTCCTTCGCGCTTACCTGAATTCAAGCCGGGGACGCGCCATCACGCGCCACGCGACAGGGCGGTTCGGATCAGGCCGAGCCCCTTGGTGTAGAGCGAGGTCACGGCCTGATAGTCCATCTGGTTGGCCGTCACCTTCATCATCTGCTCCTCCAGCACCACGGTGTTGGCGTCCGGTGTGACCTCGAAGCCGGTGACCGGATCGGCCTTTGCCCCGCCGGTTTCGCGAAGCATGGAGCCCTTGAGGTGACCGCTGCTGGTGCGCGCCGTCTCGATGCCGACCGTGCGCGCCCGCAGCGCGGTTTCGAAGGAGAATTCCTCCAGATCGCGCCCGCGGTAGCCGGGCGTATCCGCATTGGCGACATTTTCGGCCAGCACGCCCTGGCGGCTTTGATGCCACTGCATCTTCGCCTTCAGCGCCTGGAAGAGATTGAGATCAGTGATCGCCATGGTCGCGGTCCGCATCCGACTCCGTCATTGCTCGGCAGATCCTGCCGGGCATATGGTTAACGGGCGGTTAACGATTAACGAACTGGCAATCTTCGGGCGCGCAAATGCGCCAATTCGCTCCCGCGCGCGGTGCCCACGCGTTGCAGAGTGCGGGGCGCCTTGGGCAAATTTTGCCGCCCGCGCGCTTCCTTCTTTGTGAGAATCGCGCAAAGCGGATAAACAAATGCGGGCGAACGTCGGGATTCGCCACCCGTGTTCCGCGCGGTTCGCAAGCGTCGCGCCTCGCACGGGCGGAAACGGGCCCCGGGCAAACGCCCGCCCGGGCTTCCGGGAAGCCGGGTCTCAAAAAAACATGCGGCGCCGCGGCTGTGCGTCGCGGCAAAGAGTTTCGAGAAAAAAGGCCGAATGGCATGACAAGTTGGCTGGTGGATACCTTCCAGATGGAGCCGGGCCTGGCCCGCGGCATCGGCTTCTTCATCGCCGTGGTGGTGGTTCTGCTGCTGATCGCCGTCTTCGTCTGGATCCTGCGGCGGGTGTCCGGCGCCCGCACCATGGGCGGACGGGCCCGTCAGCCGCGCGTGGCGGTGATGGACGCCGCCGCCCTCGACGCGCGCCGCCGCCTGATCCTGATCCGCCGCGACAATGTCGAGCATCTGCTGCTCGTCGGCGGTCCGAGCGATGTGGTGGTCGAACGCGGCATCGTGCGCGGCGTGCCGGTCGCCCAGGCCTATCCGCGCCAGCCCTCGGCGGCGGCGGCCGAAGCGACCGCCGCCGCCCTTGCGGCCAATGAATACGAGCCGGCCGCGCCGCAGGCACCGGTCGCACCGCCTCCCGCACAGCCGGCTCCCGCTCAATCGGCTCCCGCGCAGGCTGCACCGGTTCCGCCGACCCCGGCGCCAGCTGCGCCGCGCGCCCCGGCCCCTGCGCCACGCCCGCCGGCCCGCCCGGCCGCTTCGCGCCCTCCGCAGGCGCCCTCCGCGCCGGAGGCACCGATGCGTCCCTCGCCGCGCAATGCGGCTCCCGCCGAAGCCCGCCCCGCGCCGGCGCCTGCGGAAGACCCGCGCCGCCCGGCCTCTCCGCTGCATCGTGCCGGCGCCTCGGTCGCCGCCGCCGGAGCGGCCGTCGCCGGTCTTGCCCGCAACGCGTCGGCCGCCGCGCGCCCGCAAGGGGAACCGGCCGCCCCGGCGCGCCAGCCCGCCCCGCCGCGCCGCGCCATCACACCGCCCTCCTCCGGCCCGGCCGCGACGGCCCGCACGGCCTTCCCCCAGCCAGAGGAAAACCCGCGTCCGGCGAAGCCGGCCCCGGAGGCGACCGCTCCAGGCCCCGGCACGCGCGGCGACGCCGAACCGCCGACGAAGGACCCCGCCCGGCCCCAGAGCCAAGCTCCACAGGGCCCGGCCCGGGCCGACGCCTCAGACCACCCGAAGGCAAGTGAGCCAAAGCCCGAACCGAAGCCCGAGGCGGCAAAGGCGGAGGCTGCGGCCAGGCCGGCCGACACGAAACCGGCCGACGTGAAACCGGCGACACCCGAGCCGGCGCCGGCCAAGCCCGCCGCCCCGGCAACGCCGCCCCCGTCAGAGCCGCAAAAGGCGCAGGCACCGGCGGGCGAAGCCGCAAAGCCGGACGTCCCGGCCGAAAGCAAACCCGCCGCCCCCAAGCCGGACGCGCCGAAGCCGGCAGAGCCAAAACCGGCCGAGCCCAAGCCTGCCGAGCCGAAACCTGCCGAACCCAAACCGGCGGAATCCAAGCCCGCCGCCGAGGCCAAACCGGCTCCGTCGCTGGAAGAGGCCCTGCTCGCGGAATTCGCGCAGAGCGGCCCCGCCCAGACAGGCGCGACACCGGACACCAAGGCTCCTGCCGAGCCCGAGCCTGCGCCGGCGGCTGCCGCGCCTGCGGAACCCGAGGCGCCGGCCCCGAAGAAGGACGGCAGAAGCGACGTCACGATGGATGCGATCGAGGAGGAAATGGCACGCCTTCTGAGCGAGATCGGCGGATCGAAGGACAAATGATTCGACGGGGCCGCCGCACCGCCCGGCCGCGCCGATGGCGTTTCGGCCTGACGGGCGCCGCGCTGGCGGTCGCCCTCGGCTCCGCCGGGCTTCTCGCGCTTCTGCTCGGCCCGGCCTCCGCCCAGGACATCTCCATCGGTTTCGGCGAGGGCACCGGCCTGACCGAGCGCGCGGTTCAGCTGATCGCGCTGCTTACGGTTCTCAGCCTCGCCCCGTCGATCCTGGTGATGGTGACAAGCTTCACCCGCATCATCGTCGTCCTGTCGCTGCTGCGCTCGGCCATCGGCCTGCAGACCGCGCCGCCGAACGCGGTGATGACGTCGTTGGCGCTGTTTCTCACCGCCTTCATCATGGCCCCGACCTTCGAGGCCGCCTACAACGAGGGCATCCAGCCGCTCGTCGAGGGGTCGGTGGAACTGGACGAGGCCTTCGAACGCGCCTCCGAGCCGTTCCACCTCTTCATGCGGGCGAATGTGCGCGAGCAGGATGTCGAGCTCTTCGTGGAACTGTCCGGTCAGCCGGCACCGGAAACGCCGGAAGAGCTGAGCCTGCGCATTCTGGTGCCCGCCTTCATGATCAGCGAGTTGCGTCGGGCCTTCGAGATCGGCTTCCTGCTCTATCTGCCGTTTCTCATCATCGATCTGGTGATCGCCTCGGTGCTCATGTCGATGGGCATGATGATGCTGCCGCCGGTGGTGATTTCCCTGCCGTTCAAGCTGATCTTCTTCGTGCTGGTCGACGGCTGGAACCTGATCGCGGGCAGTCTCGTGCAGAGTTTCGCGAGCGGCTAGGTCTGGCCGCTCAGCCGGCGTCCGCCGTTTGCGCTTCGGCCGCGGGCGCGGCGGGCGCATCCGGCGCGCCGTCGCGCCGGGCGGTGCGGTCCTCGGCCGGCTCGACGGCCGGCGCCGGAGCGATGGCCGGTTCGGGCGTGATGCTCGGCTGCAGATACTTGCGCTGATATTCCTGAAGGAAGATGTCGAGGGAATCGACCGTCTCCAGACTGTCGACGACGGAGACGAACTCCACGCCGCGCTCCTCGGCCGGCCGCGTGACGACCTCGAACGCCGCCGCCTCCGGACTGTCGCTCATCTTTTCCAGGAACTTCGCCTTGAGGCGGCTGAGGCTGAAGCCGTCGTCGGCGAGCGAATAGGCGATCGCCGCCTTGAGGATGTCGGCGCGCTCCTGATCGGCCAGCGGGATCGGGTCGGACCAGCGCCCGCCGACGATGCCCTCCAGCTGTTCGCCCGCCTCGCGCCAGCTGCGCGCCGCCCACAGTGTATCGGCCCGAAGCCGCTCCACGTCCTCGCCGCGCATGTTGCGCACGATCTCGAGCGCCAGATCGGGGCGGCCGCTTTCGGTCAGCGCGCGCGCCTCCACCATGTTGCGCTGGCGCTCCAGCTCGCGCGGAAGCTTCGCCTGCCGGGTCTTGTTGAGCACGCGCAACGCCTCCTCCGGCTTGCGGTCCATCAGATAGACGACGCCCAGATCGGCCGCGATCTGCGCGCGGGCCGCGCCCTTGAGCCGGTTGTCGACCTGATGGCGCAGGAGTTCCGCCGCCTGGTCGAGCAGGTCCATCGCGATGAGCCGGTTGGCCAGCCGGCGCACCATGGCGTCGCCCCGGCGCCCGACCGGCGTCATTTCCCGGAAATCGTAGAACAGGGCCAGCGCCTTGACCGGCGACATGCGGTCCGCTTCACCGTTCAGGTAGAGGTTGGCGAAGACGGCGCTCATCTCGTCCTGCAGCAGCCGCGTCGTGTCCGCCCCGCCGTTCGCCTGCACGGCGGACTGCATGGCCTCGAACGCCTGCCGGTACTCGCCGTTCTGCACCAGCAATTGCGCCAGGAAGCGCAGGGTCTTCAGTTCGGTCTCGTCGCCGCGCCAGGAGGCCGCGAGGCCGGCGAGCGCGTCGATGGTGTCCTCGGTGCTTGCATCGCCGTCGCGGTGGCGGATGCGCAGGGCGCGATAGGCGGCCTCGGCGGCCAGCGGACGCTCGTCCGAGCGCTGCACCAGGTCAAAGGCCGTCAGCGCCTCGCGCGAGCGGCCCGAGGCATCGGCGACCTGGCCGCGAATGATGTCGTAGCGCGCCGCCTGCTTCGGCGTGGCGAGGCTCGGATCGATCTCCGACAGCACCGCCGCCGCCTGCCCGAAATCGTTGACCTCCACCATGGTGCGTGCGGCGGCCAGATTGAACTCCGTCTGCACCAGAACGGGATAATTGCCGATCACCGCCTCGCCGCGGCTCATGTTGCGCGTCGCCCCGGACCAGTCGCGCAGCGCGGCGGAGGTGATCGTGCGCCACACAGCCGCGTCGGCGTTGTTGATGAGCTCGGGCCTGTCGAGGTAGCTCTCCGCCTCGCGCGGGCGCGCCGCCAGCGCCTGCGCCGCGCCCATCAGCAGGTTGAAGCTCGGTTCCCGGGTGATCGCCGGGTCGTCTTCGGCGGCGAGCCGCATCAATCCGAGCGCCTCATGCGCGAACCCATGCGCCAGATAGAACCGCGACAGGTTCATGCGCGGAATGCGCCGCGCCTCCAGCGGCGTGTTGGCGATGGCGAACTCATGCTCCTTGATCTTGCGCAGGAAGTGCTCGGTATCGCTCGTCATGAGGTTGCCGAGATCGATCTGCCCGGGGCTCGACGGATCGGCCAGCGGCTCCAGCACGCGCGAGCCGCGCGCCAGATCGCCGTTGGACACCGCAAGCCCGCGCGGGCGGGCGATCACCACCGTGTCGCCCTCGGCGCGCACCTCGAGATCGTCGGCCTTGGCGCGCACCGCGATGCCATGCGCCGACATCAGCGCGTCGAATTCGGCGAAGGACTGGGACTTGAGAATGCCGCGCGCCGGCCCGAGCCCCGTCACCGTGGTGATGATATCGCCGACGTAGGGGTCGCGGATCTCGCGCACGTTCGCCGGATTGCGGAACGGCACGGTGATCACGGTGCTGCCGTCGCTGCGCACGGACCGTTCCATCACCAGGGGGCGGGAGGGCTCGAGGATGGTGTTGCCGATGGTCATCACCCACGAACTGCCGTCGACCCCGATGGTGGCGAGCTTCTCCTGCTCCAGATCGATCCGGATCGACTGCCAGCCGTCGCCCGTGGTCACCTCCACCGACTCGACGTCCTCGGCCAGGACCGAGCGCATGCCGCGCACGTCCACCGGATCGCCCGTGTCGAAGACCAGCCACATGCTGCCATGGCGGCGAAACACGGAGGACGCCACCGGCTCGGAAAAGGGAAACACCACGCGCACGATGTCGCCGATGCGCCGGGCTTCCGCTGCGACGAAACGGCGGGTCTCGTCGTCATAGCCGGCCGGCGTGGATTCCGGATTGACCGCATCCGGCAGTGCCGCCGGGCCCGCGGGGGCGCTCTCGGGTGCCTCGGGTGTCTCGGGCGCAAAGGCCGCAAGGTCGATGACGGGGGGAACGCTTGCTCCCTCGGGCGTTGGCGGTGGCGTTTCGGCCGGTTCCGACGTTGCGGCCGGCGGCGCGGCCGCGCTTTCGGGTTCGCTCTCCGCGACGGGCGCCGGAGCCTCCGCAACGTCGCTCGGTTCGGCCGGCGTGTCCGGTGTCGGGCCCTCGGCCGCATCGGCGGCGGGTTTTACGGGCGGCGCCGGCACGGGCGGGCGTTCCGGGCTCGTGCCCCCCTCGCTGCTCCCGGTCTCAGGCTCTGGCGCGGGTTCGGGTTCGGGCTGCGGTGCGGCGGCTTCGGCGGAGACCGGTCCGGCCGGCGCGACGACGAGATCGCGGGCCCCGCTCGGCGTTCCCGTGCGTTCGGCGAGCGCCTCGTCGATCTGCGCGTTCACCGGATCGGTGGGCATGTCGCGCGGCGTCACGTCGACCACATAGGCGTCCTCTTCCCGGAAGGCGCGAATGTCGACGTCGGGCGCGGTGCGCAGCAGGAATTTCAGCTTGCCCTCGTCGGTGAAGGCGGTCGCGTCGACCACCCCGGGCGGCAGTTGCGCGCGCAGCCGGCCAAGATCCAGGTCCGTTTCGTGGTTGAAGGTGACCTTGACCATGTCGCCCTCGCGCACGAAGGCGGAATCGAAGTTCACGTTCCACACGAAGGCGAGCCGCGTGAAGGTCGGATGGCTGCCGATGCGCAGATCGACGCGCGGCTCCTCCTGGCCCTTGAGCCGGGCCTGCTCCAGCGCGCGCGCCCGGCGCAGCGCCGCCTCGGCGCGCTTGGCGAGTTCGCGCACCACATCGTCCGGCAGTCCCGGCGGCATGCCCGTCCATCCCGGCGGCAGCAGATCGATGAAGAGCTTTTCGCCCGCCTCCATCGTGTTCACCCGGAAGTCCGCCATCAGCGCGAAACGGATCGCGGAGCCGTCGGGATCGCGGCGGGCGATGGAGATGTAGTTTGGCATGTCGATGGGCACGGTATCGACGTCGACGCGCACTTCGTCCTGGAAGCGGATCCGCAACACGCCGTTGGAGGCCAGCGCATCGTACTCGGGCAGCAGCGTGCGGTCGGCGAAGGTGAGGACGAGACGGCCGTAGCCGTCCTCCTGCGTGGCGGCGAGCGTCGCGTCGAGCGGCTCGGCGGCGAGCGGGACGGCGGCAGCGACCGTTGCCAGCGCGACGAGTCCCGCGCGCGCCAGCCCCGCGACGGTCCGTGCGGGACGCACGCAACCGCGCAGCGCCGCGCTTGCGGCGGCGCGCAATGCTCCTGCAACTGGCCGACGGTTCGTGTTCACCCGCGTTCCTCGTCAAGCGCCTGACGTCGCGCCAGTGTAGCGGCGCCTGCTTAACGCCCCCTTTCGCGCGTCGCACACACGCGCAAGCCGCGCAAACGCGGGGTCGCCGCCATCTCAGTTGCCCATGATTTTCGGAAGCGCATCCACGCCGGTGGCGTCGCCCGCCTGGGGGTCGAGTGCCGCCTCGCGTCCGCGCACCAGCGCGACCGTCAGGCGCTCGCTCGCCTCCGGCGACATGCGGCCCATGATGTCGGCCATCTTGCGCGGCTTCATGGCCTTGGCCACCTCCAGCAGGATATCGAGATCGAGCCGGTCGAAGATGCGCGCGGCATCCTTGGCCTTCATCGATTCATACATCATGACCAGATTGCGCAGATCGCCGTCGCGCTTGGCCTTTTCCGCCTCGCGCTGCTCGGTGATGCTGGCCTCCAGCGCGCGGATTTCCTCGACCTTCTTCTTCAGCCGGTCCTCGGTGGACTTGAGGATCTGCTCGCGCAGCTCGAACTGACGCTCGCGCTGGTCGAGCTCCTGGCGCCGGTCGCTCAGGGACTCCAGCACCTTGCGCTCGGCGATCGAACCGCCGAGCTCCAGCCCCGCCGGCAAGCCCTCGCCCGTCGCGTCGCCGCCGGCAAGTCCGCCATCGGGCAACGGCGCCTCGGCCGCACCGTCCGCCGCTGCGTCGCCGTCCTGCGCGGGCGCGTCCTCGCCTGCGTTTGCCCCGGCGGTCTCGTCGGCCGTCTGCGCCATCGCCACGCTCACGCCGCCGCCGGTGACCCCGTCACCGGCGAGCAGCAGATCCGCAAGCTTAAGGCCCAGAAGGGCACTGGCCGCCAGCAGGAGAACGGGGATCAGGCGCAGGCTCGTCATGCGGCCTGCTCCGCGCTGCGCTTGCGGAAGTGCTCGAGGCGGGCGGTCGCTTCCATCGCGGCGGAGCGGATGTCGCTCGCGCGCAAGGGGGCCGAGGGGGGCGCCGAGGGAGCCGGTGCTGCGGGCGCGGCCGCCTGCGGCTGGACCGCGGGCTGCGGCGCGGGCGCCTCCGCGGGCGTGCGGGCGGCCGCCGTGATCTGCGTGATGCGGTCGAGCACGGCGTTGCCGGTGCGGATCTGGTCGGACAGCGTGTGCGACAGCTGCTCGGCGCTCACCAGCCGCGCGCCGAGCGTGCGGTCGGCCTCGCCGGCCGTGGCCTTGAGCCCGATGATCGCGCGCTCGGCGATTTCCGACGCGGTGATCAGTTCGGAGATGGTGGCGCGCAGGCTTTCCTCGTCCGCGCGCAGGCGCTTGAGGCGCTTGTTGAGAATGACGCAATAGCCGATGGTCACCAGCAGCAGCACGGCGACGAGGCTTTCGATCATCAGTCCGACGGGCATCGTGCTCATGTTGGGTCCATTTCCTTCTGCATGGCCCGCTCGAACGCGGCCAGGGTCATCTTGGGCTTTTGCAAGCCACGCTCGATGCGCACGGCGATCGCATCCTCGTCCTTGCCCATCACGCCTTCGGTGAGGGGGATCCCCCCGCATTTTATGGCGACGGGGTCGTTCGGCGATACGTCGAAGAGCAAAGTCTCCCCAACCTGCAGGTCGAGCACACGGCCGAGCGGCAGATGCGTTTCGTAGAGCACCGCGTCGACGTCGATCTCGGCGGCGTAGATCTCGGTGGCCAGGTGGCCCTCCCAGATCGGGTCGCGGCCGAACTTCTCGCCCATGAACATCTGGAGCAGCAGATCGCGGATCGGCTCCAGGGTCGCATAGGGCATCATGATTTCGATCTTGCCGCCGCGGTCTTCCATGTCGATGCGCAGCTCGACGAGGATGGCCGCATTGGCGGGACGCGAAATCGCGGCGAAGCGGGGATTGGTCTCCAGCCGCTCCAGATTGAACCTGACGGGCGAGAGCGGCGAGAACGCCTGCTCCATGTCCTGCATGATGATCTCGATCATGCGGCGCACGAGATTGCTCTCGATGGTCGTATAGGGCCGCCCCTCCACGCGCACCGCCGACATGCCCCGTCCGCCGCCGAGCAGCACGTCGATGATCGAGTAGATCAGGCTCGATTCCACCGTGCACAGGCCGAAGCCGTCCCATTCCTCCGCCTTGAACACGCCGAGGATCGCCGGCAGCGGGATCGAGTTCAGGTAGTCGCCGAAACGCACCGAGGAAATGCTGTCGAGCGACACCTCGACGTTGTCGGAGGTGAAATTGCGCAAGGACGTCGTGGTCAGCCGCACCAGGCGGTCGAACACGATCTCGAGCATCGGCAGACGCTCGTAGGACACCATCGCGGAGTTGATCAGCGCGCGGATGCCGCTCTGATCGGCCGCGATCGTGTCCTCGATGTTGAAGCCCAGGAGGTTGTCGATCTCCTCCTGGTTGAGAATACGATCTGCGCCGCGGGTGGCGTTCTCGAGTTCCGGCTCGCTGTCGTCGATCATCGCCGCCCATTGGGCGGCCATGTCGTCGCCCCCGGCGACGCCCTGCTCCTCGAGCGCGGCGCCCCAGGCGGCGGCGAGATCCTCGTCGTCGTCGTCGCCCCCGCCCTGCTCGGCAAGCGCCTCGCCCCAGGCTTCGTCGATGTCGCCAAGATCGTCGTCGTCGGCCATGGCAGTGCGACCCTACTGAACCAGAATTTCCTTGAACAACACGCCCTCCACCCGCGCCGGGTAGACGGCCGTGTTGATCCGTCTGAGCAACTCTTCCTTGAGTCGGAACAATCCGGAAGAGCCCTCCAGATCCGCCGGGCGCAACTCGCGCAGATAGACCTGGAAGGCATCGAGGATGCGCGGCAGGAATGGCTCGATCTTGTCCACGACGTTGTCGTCTGCGACTTCCAGCGCGATGCGCACCTTCAGGTAGGTGGCACGCCCGTCCGTCGACAGGTTCACCGTCATCTCCGGCAGGTCGTAGAAGACGACCGGCTTCTGCTCCACCACCGGCTCGGCGCCGGGTTCGGCCACCGGCTCGGACCCGCCGAACAGGCCGAGGAAATAGGCGGCCGCACCGCCACCGACGAGAAGCAGGACCAGACCGCCCGCCCCGAAAATGATCAGCTTTTTCTTCTTGCCGCCGCCGGCATCGCCCTCGCCCTCTTCGGCCTGGGCGTCGGCTGCATCCGCATCCGCCGTCATGTCGGTACTCTCTCGTTGCGCAGCCCCTCCCGCGCGATCCCTATATCTAAAGAGAGAATGGTTAACGAGTGGTTACCAATCCGTTAACGGCTTGCAGAATGCGGCAAGTTTTGCCGCCCGGCAGCGGCGCGCGGCCACTCCTGCCGGGCCCGGATCCGGCCGCACCCCGATTTTCTCAATGATTTCAGCATCGCACAATCTGGCACGGTCCCTGCTTACATGGTTAACGAGCGGCCGATCTGGGGAGACGGTCGCTCGCTGGGGAGCACAGGAACGGTGATATGGAGAATGCGCTTCTGATCGGGCTGTCTCGACAGACGGCCCTTCGCAACCAATTGAGCATGGTGGCCAACAATCTGGCCAACATGAACACCAACGGCTTCAAGGCACAGCGCCTCCTGTTCGAGGAGTATCTGATGCCCGTGGCCGAGGCGAGCGAGTTCGAGACCGGCGACCAGGTCTATTCCTACGTCCTGGACTACGGCCAGTCGTCGAACTTCCAGCCGGGGTCGATCTCGATCACGGAAAACCCCTTCGACATCGCCCTCGAGGGCGAGGGGTTCATGGTCGTGCAGACGCCCGCCGGTGAACGCTACACCCGCGACGGCGCGCTGCATCTCGACGCCACCGGGCAGCTGGTGACCAGCCAGGGCCTGCCGGTTCTCGGCGAGGGCGGCCCCGTCACCTTCGCGGCGAACGAGACCGACATCACCATCGCCGAGGACGGCACGATCTCTTCCTCGCTCGGTCAGCGCGGCCGGCTGCGCGTGGTCGAATTCGACAATCCGCAGTTTCTCGAGCGCGTCGGCGACAATCTCTTCGCCGGTGAAAACCCGCTGCCGGCCGACAATGTGACCGTGCTGCAGGGCGCCATCGAGAAGTCGAACGTCTCCGGCGTGATCGAGGTGACGCGGATGATCGAGATCACCCGCGCCTACACCTCGGTCTCCAAGATGCTCTCCGAAGGCAATGAGCTGCGCAAGACCGCCATCGAGCGGCTCGGCACGGTTCAGGCCTGAGGCCCGACGAACGGCCAAGCGAAAGGAATGACGCCATGAAGGCACTTCACATCGCCGCGACCGGCATGCGGGCCCAGGAGCTCAATGTCGAGGTCATCTCGAACAACGTCGCCAACATGCGCACCACCGGCTACAAGCGCCAGCGGGCGGACTTTCAGGATCTGCTGTATCAGAACCTGCGGCGCATGGGCACCAACACCTCCGCCAACGGCACCATCGTGCCGACCGGCGTGCAGGTCGGCTCGGGCGTCAAGACCGCCTCGACCGCGCGCATCATGAGCCAGGGCAACCTCGCCCAGACCGGCAAGGAACTCGACGTCGCGATCCGCGGCGAGGGCTTCTTCCAGATCCAGATGCCGGACGGCGGCACCGCCTACACCCGCGACGGCTCCTTCGAGCGCGATGCCAACGGCCAGCTCGTCACCGTCGACGGCTATGCGGTCGACCCGGGCATCGTGATTCCGCAGGACGCGCGCGACGTCACGATCAGCGCCGACGGCCAGGTGCAGGTGGTCGGCGCCGGCAATGCGATCCAGCAGCTCGGCCAGATCCAGATCGCCCGCTTCGTGAACAAGTCCGGCCTCGAGGCCATCGGCGACAACCTGTTCCTGGAGACGGAATCGAGCGGCGCGGCCGTCGTCGGCGCCCCCGGCGAGGACGGTTTCGGCGATCTGATGCAGAACCATCTCGAAATGGCGAATGTCGACGCGGTCGGCGAGATCTCCGATCTCATCGCCGCCCAGCGCGCCTACGAGATGAACTCGCGCATCATCAAGGCGGCCGACGAAATGTCGTCCACCACCTCCAACCTGCGCTGACGCGCCGCGCGCGCTGAAGGAGACCGACGATGATCCGCCAAAGCCTTACCGCCGCCGTCCTGTTGCTGCTGGCCACCGGCCATGCGCTTGCCGCCGGCAGCCTGCGCTCGCATGTCGCGGTCACGGCCGATGTCGTCACCGTGGGCGATTTCTACCCCGAGGCCGTGCGCGCCGCGACGGTGCCGATCTTCCGCGCGCCGGATCTCGGCACGCGCGGCCAGGTGCCGGCCGCCACGGTCGCCGAGCGGGCCCGCGCCGCCGGCTATCTCGATGCCGCCACCGACGGCTTGCGCCAGGTCGTGGTCGAGCGTCTCGCGCAGCACATCGGCCCGCGCGAGGTCGAGGCGGCGGTGCGCGACGCGCTGGCCGCCCGCCATCCCGACATCGAGCCCGCCGCGCTGGAGCTGTCGCTCAGCGGCGTGGAGGACACGCACCTCGTCTCCGCCGACCTGCCCCGGCCGATCGCGGTGCGCGATCTCGCCTGGAACCGCGCGAACGGCCGGCTGACCGCGCGCGTGCGCATCGCCACGGCAAATCGCGTCGTGACGCATACCGTTGCGGGCCGCGCGCTGGAAATGGTGGAGGTTGTCGCCGCCCGCCATCCCATCGCCCGCGGCACGGTCATCACCGCCGATGACCTGACACTGCAGAAACTGCCGCGCGGCCGCATGACCGACCAGGCCGTCACCGAGGTCTCGCAGCTCGTCGGTCTCGCCGCCCGCCGGTCGGTGCGCGCCGACAGCCCCTTGCGCTCTGCGGACTTCGAGCCGCCGCTCCTCGTCAAGCGCGGCGAACGCGTCACGCTGATCTACCGCTCCGGCAATCTGACTCTGACCACCATCGGCCAGGCGCTCGCCAACGGCGCCGAGGGCGATGTGGTCGACATCGTCAATCTTCAGTCCCGTCGCACTGTGTCGGGCATCGTTCACGCACACGATCAGGTCGTGGTCGGCCTCGGTCACCGCCGCCTGGCCCAGCTTGGGGAGACGAACTGATGGCTCCGCACTCCCGTTTCGTGAAGACCGCCGCCGTTCTGGCGCTCACGCTCGCCACCGCCGCCTGCGGCTCCGCCGACCGCCTGTCGCAGGTCGGTCAGGCCCCGGCGCTGACCGCGATCCAGGACCCGACGACGACGCCCGGCTATCGCCCCGTGCAGATGCCGATGCCGACGCCGCAGGCTGTCCACTACAATTCCAACTCGCTGTGGCGCTCCGGCGCGCGGGCCTTCTTCAAGGATCAGCGCGCGGCCCGGGTCGGCGACATCCTCACCGTTCTGGTGACGATCTCCGACCGGGCAGAGTTCGACAATGCCACCGAGCGCAGCCGCTCGGGCAGGGATTCCAGCGGCACCGGCGGGGCCGTCGGGGCCGCGATCAACACGCTGTTCCTGCCCTCGGGCACGAGCGCCGACAATCTGGTGTCCTCGGAAGGCGCCTCGGAGTTCAAGGGCAGCGGCAAGGTCGACCGCGAGGAAACCCTGGAAACCAAGGTCGCCGCCGTCGTCACCCAGCTGCTGCCCAACGGCAACATGGTGATCGAAGGCCGTCAGGAGGTGCGCGTCAACTTCGAGGTGCGCGAACTGATCGTCGCCGGCGTGGTGCGTCCGGAGGACATTTCCTCCAACAACACCATCGAGAGCTCGAAGATCGCCGAGGCCCGCATCGGCTACGGCGGACGCGGCCAGATCACCGACGTGCAGCAGCCGCGCTACGGCAGCCAGGTTCTCGACATCGTGCTGCCCTTCTGACACTGCGCTCCGGCGGCCCGAGGGGTCGCCGCACCGCTCCCCGTCCCGCATCGGCCCGCCTCCCCTTCGGCAGGCCGGCGCGCTCCCCCTCCCCAGCCGTTCCATTGCTCCCCAGGCACGAACGGCGAACGGGCACGGTCTCCCGCTCCCCGGCGGACCGTGCCCGTTCCATTTCCTGTCAGTGAAACCACCGGTTCCGCGCGGCCGTCGTGCGCGGATGCCCCGCCGGCCGTGTTTGGCGGCGTCGCTCAGGCGACGCCGCGGCGCGCCACCCTGCCCGCCGGCGTAGCCTCCAGCGGATGCCGCCCGTCCCGAAGGCAGGGGCCGAGACGGTCCGCCGATGCGCTGGCGCCGCGCTGCGAGGAGAAGACCGGATTGAGCACCATCGTGCGAAAGGCGGCGAAGAGCTTCTGGTCGAGCTTGCCCCGCATCTCCGCCATCTGGGCGATCGCCAGCCGGGGCGTCATCCCCTCCTTGTAGGCGCGCTTCTCGGTGAGAGCGGAGAAGATGTCGACGATGGTCAGCATCCGCACGAGCGGCGGAATCCGGTCTTCGGCGAGACCGTCCGGATAGCCCGTGCCATCGAGATATTCGTGATGGCTGCGGATACCGGCGAGCACCATCGGGTTGGCCTTGCCGCATTTGCGCACGGCGTCCTCGCCTTTTTGCGGATGGTTCATGATCGCCTTGCGTTCCGTGGGGCTCAACGCCCCCGGCTTTTCCAGAACGCTGATCGGAATGAAGAGCTTGCCGACATCGTGCAGCAGACTGGCTTCGGTCAGCAGACGGTTGTCCGCCTCGTCCAGGCCGATGTGGCGGGCGAAGGCGCTGGCGAAACCGGCGACATTCATGATGTGGCGGCAGGTCTGGCTGTGGTGCATCTCGACCGCGCTCAGCCATTCGCTCAGCCCGTCGTTGCCGATGGCGCCGGCAATCGCCGAAACGCTGCCGTCGAGCGCGCGCAGCGGCAAAGGCCGGTTGGCCCGCATGGCCGCGGAGACATCGCGATAAAGCGCATCCGTCGTCTCGACCGCTGATGCAATCCGGCTCGAGCGCATCGCAAGGGCGACATTGAGATCCCGGTTGAGAATGGAAAGGACGGCCGCCTGGACCTTGTCAAGCTTGTCGTGCTCGGCAAAGACCTGTCCGACCCCGAGCGCCTCGGCCTGAACGACGCCGACCCGCTCGCGGTCCGGCGCCACATAGATCATGTCGTCGCGCCGCCGCGCCTCGCCGGTCAGCTCCGCGATCCGCTGCACCGTCCCGGCAAGTCGAAGCCCGGCGTGGATCAGCACGACGCGGGCCTCGTCGACGTCGCCCTGCGTTGCACGGGCCGCGGGGGCCTGAACGACATTGAAAGACGCGAAGAGCTGCGCCACCAGATTGGGCTGGGGCGTTGCCTCATCCGTCAGAATCAAGAGATCGATCATGGCGTGTCTGTCCAGTTCGCTGAAGGTCGCGGCGCCGATCGCTCGGCACCCCTCCGAAGATTAGACATCCGCACCTTTGAGAAATATTAACTCGGCAGTATACAAAATATTTCTAAAGTCTTAATTACTAAAAGTTGCAGGCAAATTTCCGCACAACACTCGGCATTTTTACGCAGAGGAACACAATTTTCGCTGTGTCAAGTGACCCGGCCGGACGTTGCCAGAGGTTAACGCGGCAGCGATTGCACCGCGCGGCCGTCACGTTGCTGCAATTGCAAAAGCCTGACCGCAAGGTCTGCCCCACCGCAATTCGAGGATGCCCATGCGGGACAGGGCCGGGCGGGGATCTCATGACGGCAAGTGTCGGAGAGCGCGTGTCGATCCGGCGGCGCGAAGTCCGATCCGGATCGCCTGGCCAAAGCCACGAGCCAAAGCGCCTGGCCAGAACGACGGGCCAACGCCAAGGACAGAAGCAACTGGCAGAGGCTGCGGCGCGAACGCGCGACCGGTCGCCCGGGGCGCTTCAAGAAAGGCCTGAAACGTCAGGTGAGCCCATAAAATCGGGTGCGCCAAAAAAATGCCGGCGAGGACGTCGCCGGCCGGGGCCCGCGGTCGCAGGCACCGCAGGGCGAGGCTGCGGACCGGCGGATCGATCCACCGCCGGCCCGCGCCGTCCTGTCAATCGTCGCGGTAGACCTTCTCGCGCCGCTCGTGCGCTTCCTGCGCCTCCAGCGACAGCGTCGCGATGGGGCGCGCCTCGAGCCGCTTGAGCGAAATCGGGTCGCCGGTCTCCACGCAATATCCGTAGGACCCGTCCGCGACACGCTCCAGCGCGGCGTCGATCTTGGCGATCAGCTTGCGCTGGCGATCCCGCGCCCGCAATTCGATGGACCGATCCGTCTCCGACGACGCGCGATCGGCGATGTCGGGATGGTTCTGGCTTTCCTCCTGGAGATTGGCAAGCGTCTCGCGGCTTTCCTTGAGAAGCTCCTCCTTCCACTTGAGCAGCTTGCGCCGAAAATACTCGCGCTGCCGCTCGTTCATGAAAGGCTCGTCCTCGCTCGGACGATATTCGGCGTCCAACTCAACCGTCATGTCCCACTCCGGCTCCCATGTGGCCGCGCGGAATATAGCGGGACGCGCCGCGCACGACAACGGCGCGCTCGCGGAAAATAATATCATTTTTTTGTTATGTTTTTCAGGTATTTGCCTCAGATTTTGACAGTCACCGGGGGTACGCCGCCCGGTTTTTCGGCCCCCTTTGCGGCGCGCGCCGCCTACAACCCAAACTCGCCGAGCTTGGCCAGTTCGACACGCGCGCGCAGCTCGATTTCGTCGATCACCCCCTCCAGCGCCGCATCTCCGCTGTCGCTGCGCGCCTGCAGCAGGCCCATGATCCGGTGCAGCCGGTCCGGGGACACCCGGCCCGCCAGCAGATCCGCCTTCAGCGCCTCCATGCCGTCGAGGAGATCGTGACCGCGCGCCATCGCCTTGCGCCGGCCGGTCAGCGGATCGTCCACTTCCTGCAGGGCCAGCAAGGCATCGATCCCGCCGATCGAGTGCGCCGCCCCGCCTCCGGCGGTCGCGGCAGAGCGGTCGGGCGAGGAAACGTCGAAGCTCTCGCCCGTGCCGCCGGCGCGTTTCTTCGCGTTGCGGCCGGTCGTGCCGGACACGGGCGTGTAACCGGAGATCCTCATGGCAGGTCCCTCTGGCGCTGCATCGCCCGCGAACGGACGACCTCGATATCGGTGGCGATCATCGCTACACAATTTTCCGAGTTGGTAAACGAAGCGTTAACAGGCCGGCAATTCTTGCCGCCCCATCCGGCGCCGACCGGGCCTCCGTGCGCGGCAGGGTGCAATTTCGCTCGCAAATTCAAGGGCCTGAAAAAAGGTAAACAAGTCCCTGAATTCTGGCATGGCGCTCGCATGGAGAGACGCGAACGCCACCCAAGCGGACCTTGCGCCCATGCCAACGCTGACCCCTTCGCTCATGCCCCTCTCGTCGATGCTGCTGCGCCTGCTGGTGGTGCTGGCGATCCTCGTCGCCGCGACGGCCGCCCATGCCGCCTCGCGCATCAAGGACATCGCCGACTTCGAGGGCATCCGCGACAACCAGCTGATCGGCTACGGCCTGGTCGTCGGCCTGCAGGGCACGGGCGACAGCCTGCGCAACGCGCCCTTCACCCGCCAGAGCCTGGAGGCGATGCTGGAGCGTCTCGGCGTCAACACCCGCGGCTTCGACCTCAACACCGACAATGTCGCCGCCGTGATGGTCACCGCGAACCTGCCGGCCTTCGCCACGCAGGGCACGCGCATCGACGTGTCGGTGAGCGCGCTCGGCGACGCCGACAGCCTGCAGGGCGGCACGCTTCTGGTCACCCCGCTGCTCGGCGCCGACGGCGAGGTTTACGCCATTGCCCAGGGTCCGCTGGCGATCGGCGGCTTCACCGCCCAGGGCGATGCTGCGACGGTGACGCGCGGCGTGCCGACCTCCGCGCGCATCGCCAACGGCGCGCTGGTGGAGCGCGAGATCGACTTCAAGCTCGCCTCCATGACCAGCCTGCGTCTGGCGCTGCGCAACCCCGATCTGACCACCGCGCGGCGCATGGCGCTGGCGGTCAACGAACTGATCGGCCTGCCGACCGCCGAGCCGCTCGATCCGGCCACCGTGCGCGTCGACCTGCCGCGCGACTTCGACGGCAACATCGTCGATCTTCTGACCGACATCGAGCAGCTGATCGTCGAGCCCGACCTGCCCGCGCGCATCGTCATCGACGAAAACTCCGGCATCATCGTGATGGGTCAGAACGTGAAGGTGTCCACCGTCGCCATCGCGCAAGGCAATCTCACCGTGACCATCGCGGAATCGCCGGAAGTGGTCCAGCCGCTCCCCTTCGCCAACGGCGTCACGGCGGTCGAGCCGCGCACCGACATCCTGGTCGACGACGAAAGCGACAACCGCCTCGCCGTTCTGCCGCGCACCGTCACGCTGCAACAGCTGGTCGACGGGCTGAACGCGCTCGGCATCGGCCCGCGCGACATGATCTCCATCCTGCAGGCCATCAAGGCGTCCGGCGCGCTGCAGGCCGAAATCGAGGTGATGTGATGGAGGCGCTCGGCATCGACACCGTCCTCGCCGGCGCCCGCAGCCGCGCGCTTGGCGCCGCCAACCAGGCCGGAGCCGGGGCCGCGCAGACCGCGCGCCAGCAGGCCGAGGAATTCGAGGCGATCTTCCTCAACACCATGTTCCAGACCATGTTCGCCGGCCTTGAGGAAAGTGCCGGAACCTGGGGCGGCGGCGCCGGTTCCGACGCCTGGCGCGGCATGTTGGTGGAACAATACGCCGACACGATTGCCCGCTCCGGCGGCATCGGCATCGCCGACTCCGTCCATCGCGAACTGCTTGCCCTGCAGGAGACCTCCACACGATGAGCCTCGACACCAAGACGCTGTCCCAGATCGCCCCGGAGTTCTTTTCCGGTGCCATCGCCGACCAGGCCGCCGCCGAGGCGGTGTGCAACCGCCTCGCCGAAACCATGGCCGAACTCCTCAAGATCATCGAGGCGGAGACGGAGCTGGTGCGCGCCGGCAAGCTGGAGGAGGCCGGGCTGCTGCAGCCGGAGAAGGCCAACCTCGTCAGCGTCTACATGCGCGGCATGACCTTCGTGCGCGACCAGACGGTGTCGCTCGGCAACCTCGCCCCGGCTTCCGTGGAGGACCTGAAACGCCGGCACGCGGAGTTCCAGCCCGTGCTGCGGATCAATCTCGCCGTGCTCGCCACCGCGCGCGAGGTGGCGGACAACCTGATGCGCAAGGTCGCCGAAGGCGCCGGGTCGCGCCGCGCGCCCACCACCTACGGCCCCGGCGGCAGCGCCCCGCGCGCCCCCACGCCCGCCGACGGCATCGCGGTCAACCGGGCGCTGTAAAGCGACCCGCCCACGCCGACAGCCGCGGCTGACCGCAGAACACGCCCCACCGCATTTCCGATCGCCATTCCCGCTCGCCGCTTCAGCGCCGCCGTCCTTCGTCCCAGCGGACGGGGCGGCGGCGCAGGCGTTTTCCCGCCCCCCTCCGGCACCAGAACAAATAAGCAACATACGCAGCCCGCCGAACGAATCGGGATCAAAACCGCCGGGGTTGAAATTCTAACGATTTCATTAACGCAGTATTCACAGTTTTCGCGTAAGACTTCGTGATGGTCTTGCATGTCACCCGATTTTTCGACATGCGAATTCAAGCAGGCTGCTTCTCCGGAAAGCGGTTAATGTAGCAGCATGTCTGACGTTTCTCGAAAACGTCGCAGCCGGAGCGAAGTCACCGGCCATTCGCAACGGGAGAGGGTCATGGATACGGGAGCAGTCAGGGTACCGGCGACGCCGACCGCGTCTCCCGCGGTACGCAGCCCCAGTCCGGCGGTCGAGCCGGCAACGCAGACGGATATTGCGCCTGCGAAAGCCGTCCAGCCATCCGAGGAGAGCGCCTTCGCCCGTCCGGCGGCGGAGAACGGCCCGGAAAGCGGCAACGAGACGCGCTCGGTGTCCTCGTCGAGCATCAAGCGCGAGGAATACCGCGACACGATCACGGATTCGCTGGTCTTTCGCGCCATCGACACCGAGACCGGCGAGGTGGTCCGCCAGATCCCGGAGGAGTCGCTGCTGCGCCTGCGCCGCGCCTTCGCGGAAACCACGCATCAGGACATGACCGGGCTCGGCGTCAACCGAAGCCTGTAGCCCATTCGCGGGCGCGCCCCGCCCGGGGCCAAAACCGGCGGCCTGCCGGCCGCACGGCGCGTCCCGAGCGATCGCGAATCGGATAGTCTGCCCGTCCACGTTCAACGACACGGACGGCGCATGGCCTCTTCCTCTCCGGCACCCCTCGAAACGATGCGCAAGGCGCTCCTGCTGCAGCGCGATGGCAAGATCGCGCGCGCGCGAAGCCTTTACGAGAAGATCCTCAAGAAGGAACCCGGCAACGTCGAGGCGACCAACCTGCTCGGCCTGTGCTTCCTGGAACAGGGCTATCCGAAACGGGCCCTGAACCTTTTGGAGCGGGCCGTGCGCCTTGCCCCCCAGGAAGCGCGCTACCGTCTCAATCTTCTCGACTGCCTGGAAAAGCTCGACGACCTGCCGGCCGTGCTGGCCGCGACGGAGGCCGCGCTGACCGAACTCGCCGACCCCGCCCCGGCCCTGCTGCATCGCCGTGCCCTGCTGTTGCGCCGCATGGGCCGCTTCGCCGAAGCGCTGCCCGCCTATGAGGCGGCGGTGCGGGCGGACCCCGACAACGTCGAGACGCTGGTCGAGTTGGGACAGACGCTCAGTCTCGCGGAAAAATACGAGGAAGCGGTGCGCGTGTTCGAGTTCGCGCTGACGAGCGCGCCGGGTCATCGGCTCGCGATCCTCAGTCTCGCCGACGCCTTCAACCAGATCGACCGCGCCAGCGAGGCCCGCGATCTGCTGCGCGCCAGGGCCGAGGCGTTCAACCTCGAGCGCGACGCCGCCTATCATCTCTCTCTCGCCAACTCCTATTGGGGCAGCGGCGATTTCCGCCTCGCCCTGGAGGAAGCCGACCGGGCAATGGCGCTCGGCCTCGTCGGCGTCGACAGCCATATCGTGCGCGGCAAGGCGCTGCATGGTCTCGGGCGCTTCGCGGAGGCCGTCGAAGCCCTCGACACGGCGCTCGCGCTCGACCCGCAGCGCCACAATGCGGCACTGAACCTCGGCTACTCCTGTCTCGCCGCCGGCGATCTGGAACGCGGCTGGGCGCTGGCCGAACGCCGGGTGGAGGCGCGGCTCAAGGATATCCTGATCCGCCATTTCACGACGCCCGCCTGGCAGGGCGAGCCGCTGGCGGGCAAGACGCTGATGGTCTGGAACGACCAGGGCATCGGCGATGTCTTGCGGTCAAGCTCGATGCTGGCCGAACTGGCCGAGCAGGCCGACAGGGTGATCCTGGAGTGCCCCTCCAAGCTCGTGCCCCTGCTCGCGCGAAACTTCCCGCAGATCGAGGTGCGCGTACGCCGGCACGATGCCCGCGGAAGGCCGGTCGGCGCGGAGGATTACGACGTTCAATCCTCGCTCGGCGCCCTGCCGATGTATCTGCGCCCGACGATCGACGCCTTTCCGCGCCACGAAAGCTATCTGACGGCCGATCCCCAGCGCGTGAGGGAGCTGCGCGCCCGCCCGCCTCTGAACGGACCTCGACCAAAGATCGGCCTGTCCTGGACGAGCGGCAAACAGACCACATTGCGCGCGCGCTCCTACCTCACGCTTGCCGATCTGCTGCCCCTGCTTCAGCTCGAGGGGGCGGAGTTCGTGCTGCTCGATTACACCGACCGAAGCGCCGAAATCGCCGAACTGCAGGCACAGACCCCCTTCACGCTACATCGCTGGGACGACCTCGACCTCTTCGACGATCTGGAAACCGCCGCCGCCCTGACCGCCTGCATGGATCTCGTCATCTCGGCCAATACGTCCGCCGCGGAACTCTCCGGCGCACTCGGCGTCCCCACATGGCGGTTCGGCCCGGTAACCGGCACGGTGCTGCTGGGCCAGGAAAACCCGCCCTGGCATCCCCGCACGCGCTACGTCCGCCTCGACCCCGAAGGCGCGGCCGCGGACATCGTTCCAACGCTCGCAGCCGATCTGCGCAGCTGGCTCGACGCAGGGGAATAGCCGGCCGGTTCTTTTCTGCCAGCAGACAATCGCCGACCTTTGGCGCCACTCGCGGCGGTTGCCCTCAATTCGTCTCCGTCGTCGCCTTGAAACGATAAGGCGTTGGGGCATCGCCTGCCGGTTTCGCGTCCCGAGCCCAACGCTTGATCTGCTGCGCTATGTCAAGGCCAACCCGTTCGCCCCACGCCTCAAGAAGACGCCGATACACCGGCCCCGGACGGCCGCCGCCTATGGCCAGTCCGTCAAGCGACGTGACAGGCAACATGCAGAACGGCGTTCCGGTCATGAATGCTTCATCGGCCCCATGGACGTCGTAGGGCTCTATATCGCGTTCTTCAACATCCAGACCAAGCGCGGGACACAAGGATTCTATGATATAGTCTCTGCTGATCCCACGTAAGATATTATGCCCTCGAGGTGTAATGACCTTCTCATTCTTAACAATAAAAAAGTTGTCTCCAGTGCCCTCCGCTATAAACCCGCTGTCATCAAGAAGAAGAGCCCAATTTCTCTCGCCTGCGAACCTCGAGACTTGAATGTTGGCCATCATGTAGTGAAGGCGCGAACGATTTTTGATCTTGGGATCCAAGTACCGTGCCGGGATCACGCGTTGTGCCGGGATAGCCGCATTGATCCCATGCTCGAACAGCTCCCCCATCGACGCCACCGTCCAGCGCAGGGGAAAGTCCGCAATGATGACATTGGGCCCGTTGGGAATGGCGACCTCGTCTTGATAGATTCCCAACAGACCGCGGGTGATGTTGATCATCAACCGGTGTTCATCATCCGGTTGGAAGCAGTGGCGGTTGGCGTCGATCGTGTCCAGACACGCTTGCTCCAGCTTCTGGATCGACATAACCGGCGGAAATTCCAGGATTTTCAGCCCCGCATAGAGCCGTTCGAGGTGGGCACGCAGTTTGAATTGCACCCCGTTGAACGATCGGGTCATCTCGAAAACGGTATCGCCGAACATCAAGGCGGAATCGTAAATAGAGACCCGCGCTTCTGTTTCCGGAACGAACCGCCCGTTCCAGTAGACAACGCGTCCTTCGACAGTCATGTGGTCTCTCCTGGCCAACCGGCATAGTCATGGCGCTGCACTCACCGCCAATCGCATTTTACGCAAGATATCAGAGCGAAGCCCTGTTTGGTGCCGACAGCGCACCGGCTCACGCCCGTCTGGGCGCAATCCCGGTCGAAACGACGGAGGTCACCGCGGCACCGCTCTCCGCCTCCTCTGCGTGCGTCAGATCCCACCACCGGATGACGTCATGGACATCGAACATGGGGTTCTTGCAATAGAGGCTTTCGTACAGACGTGCCATCAGCGCAAACTGCGGCTCGGTATTGACGTCGAGCACGATGTCTGGCCGACGGATTTCCAAAGGACAAGGCGGCGACATAACGTGAAACCGGTCCGGGTTTTCGTAGAGAAACGTGTGTGGATGCTCCCGATTACGAGCATCCACCGTCAGATCCCGCACCTGTTTCAGGACATGGATGTCCAACACTTCGCATCCGATGCCATCCACGAAGCCATTATCGAGAAAATCAGGATAGCTCGATGTAAAATGGTTTTCAGACAATAGGTGGTAATCAATCGTCATGTCGATCACCCAAGGCTCCGGGCATGGGTTATCGCCCGGAACACGAACGATTGTGTCAATCCCGAAAGCGTGCGCTGCCAGAAGATAGCGCTCCACAAGGTCCTCGTCCGGTCCGCGAAACACCGGCACCCCGTGACGCACGCCAAGCTCATGAAGGGGAGCATCTTGCGGGAGGTCCGGAATCGCCAGCACCACCAGGTCGGGCCGCTTCGCCCGCTTTACACGCTCCAGAACACGGCCGACGAGAGCTTCTCCGGCAAGGGGGCGCAGGGATTTGCCCGGCAGACGAACGGACCCCATTCTGGCCTGGACGATAAGACCGATGCGTCCACTCATGAGCAAAACCCCTCAAGTCCGAACAATGCCGAACCCATGGCAAAGCGGCGCGCCACCATAGACACTGTCCTCTTCAACGCACCAGTAATTCAGATCGATATGGTCCTGTAGGCGACTGCGGAGTGTTGCCGGGCTGTCCAGGACATCCTGCCCGACCCAAGTGTCGCTGGGCGGGAAGGGGAGCGTTACGAGAACCCGCCCCCTTGTCGATGCCAATCCGCAAACACGACTCAGAAAGGCATCCAGCGAATGCTGAACATACCAAAGAACACCGCGCACCACGACCAGGTCGAAATCTTGAGGAAGATCGCCTAACCGATTCGCAAGCAAATCTGCAACTCGGAAAGAAACTGACGGAAACATGTCCTGGGCTTTGCGAATGCAAGTCTGAGAGATGTCCAGCCCGACCACGCGAGGCGCTTTTCCGTCCGGCGTCACAAGTTCAGAATACAATCTCTGCGTAAAGTAACCGAGGCCACAGCCTACATCGCAAATCGATGCATAGTGATGACGCTGCAAGATCGCGATGTCGATGTTGGAAATCGTGTCATACGCAGTCTTGTCCTGGTGCCACGGCACTTCGGTGCTGTTCTGATACATGCCCTCAAAATCGCCGACAAAACGTCCGTTCCTGAAGACATAGTCGTGATAGTCGCGGGACGGGGGAGCGGTGCCGCGCTCCTCATCGTAGCTGGTCATCGTCCTGGTCCGTCACCGCGTTGATGCCGCGCATGTCCACCGCAGCCTCCACCTTCGCTCCGCCGCGTAGCTCGGAACACCCGGCCGCAACAGATACAGAGCGTCGACACGGCGATTCCAAATCCGGCTTCTCGGATTTGACCATTGCACGATTCGATGCAAACTCCACGCTCCCTTCCTGAAAGCGGTGCCGCCCTGACATGTATCATCAGTTTTCCGTCACTGGTCTCTCGGTCATCGTCACGGGCGCGGCTCGCGGCAACGGACGCGCGATTGCCGACGGTTTTCGAACCGCGGGTGCGCGCGTGTTTGCAGTCGACAAGCTGCAGGAGCCCTTGTCCGAGATTTCATCAGACCCGAACGTCGTCACCGATGTGGCGGATCTCCGTCAACCGGAGAGCACCGATCGCATCGTCAAGGAAGCACTGAAGGCGTTTGAGCGCATCGATGTCCTCGTCAACAACGCCGGAGTCAGCCTGTCCGCGCCATCTCCCTATGCCGACTCGGTCTGGGAAGAGACGATCGCGGTCAATCTTAGCGCCCCCTTCAGGCTCGCGCGTGCAATCGCGCCGATCATGGCGGATCACGGCGGAGGGTCCATCATCAACATCACCAGCCTGGGGGCGATGCGAGGCTTCCCGGACAACCCCTCTTATCAGGCTGCCAAGGCAGGCCTTGGCCAGCTGACACGAGCGCTCGCGCGCGATTACGGCAATCGAAATGTGCGCGCGAATAACCTGTGTCCAGGTTACATTCACACCGACATGACGGCCCGCAGCCACGCAGATCCCGCGTCGCATGCCGACCGACTGGGGCGCATGATGCTGCCGCGTTGGGGCGAGCCGGCTGATCTGGTTGGCCCGTGCCTGTTTCTCGCCTCGCCCGCCTCGTCATACGTCACGGGTATCGACTTGCCAGTGGACGGCGGCTGGCTTGCAAAGGGCCTATAGCCGGGTGTCGAGCCAATTCGCAACGTCCACGTGAAATGCACGCAAACGCTCTCGCTCGCGCGCCACGGCAGCACGCTGACGCGCGACGATGGCAACGCTCTCACCAAGATCAGTCTCTACGAGCTCAAAGGCCCGCGCAACGTTGGCACGAGACGCAGAGCGCACCACGCGCTCAGGCATGGCCAGCCCCTCGAACAGACCCGCGATCTTGTGATGTGTAGAAATGCCAATGGTCGGCGTACCGAACCCGATCGATGTCAAGTTGGCATGAAAGCGCATGGCAAGCACGGCATCCGCGCCTCGGTAGAGATCAATGACGCTCCCCCAGTTTGGATCTCCCGATACGTAGGGCGCCACGCCAACCCGCGTGCGGCGGTGGTGGTCATCCAACTTGGCCATGACGCCGGCGATGATCGTCAGGTCCGAGTGAATATGCGGCGTCAGAACGACCCCCAGATCTGGGTGACGCGTGAGCAGTCGGTCGATGCCGTCTGCGAGCGTCGCCTGAAATTCCACCTGCTTGTCTTCATGAGACACTCCGTCGAAACGGATATCGGGCATGTCACCCGCAAGATTGACGCACAGTAACCGTGCCGTAGTCGGTCGCTCCGGGTGGCGCCAGGATCCGGGATCTGCGAACATCCCACCGTCTGGGATAACGGTCATTTCCGCAGCATAGCGCCGACCGACGTGCTCGGCGATCAGCGAAGCGGACCCGTCATTGCGCAATGACCATCGCATCCCCTTGCACTGCAATCCTGCATCCAGAAACGCCCGAAACCGATCCATTGCCTCCGGCACAACACCGCGCGTGGCATCAACGCCAACTCCATAAAAAACCGCAGGCACCCGAAGACGGGATAGATAACCAGGCGCCATGTCCAGGCACGTTCCGCATTGCGTGTCGCAGCGCCAAGTCTGAAAGGTGCTGTCACCGCCGAAAAGAACCAGATCGAATGTATTCGCGTAATCGACGAAATCATCGTCGAAGACCCTCCGGCGCCAGTGAATGAACTCCCGAATCTCGAGTCGCGTGTAGCGAATATCAAACGGCCAATCCTCCGCGCGCATGCGGTACGCGCCATCGTGCATGGCGTTGTCGCCGAGATTGCCGACGAAGGAGGCCAGGTGCAGCACGTTCAAGGTGCGCATGGCGGGCCCTCGATAGCGCCGGACGAGCCGATGCCCGACAGCCGATGTCCGGGAGCGGTCCTCACACCCGCTGCGCCTCGAGCGTGTCCTTGCGACGCAGCTTCTCGATCACCGGCTTCTCGCGCTCGTGGATCCGGATCTTGCCATCGCCGCGCGCCATTTCGGCGAGGCGAATGCCGGCGATCATCTCCGTCATCTGCGCCACATCGATGGAGGCCGCCTGATCCGAGCCCCACATGCTGCGATCGAGCGTGAAGTGACGCTCGACAGACACCGCGCCATAGGCGATCGAGAGAATGCTCGGCAAGACTCCTTCCTCGTGGCCAGAATAACCGATCTTGAGGTGGGGAAAGCGCTCGCGCAGCGTCGAGATGCCGGCGAGATTGATCTCCTCCGGCGCCGTGGGATAGGTCGAGGTGCAGTGATAGAGACAGGCGATCTCGCCGCCCGCGCCCTCGATCGTCTCCACCGCGGCACGCACCATGGTCAGGTCGCACATGCCGGTCGACACCAGCAGCGGCACGCGTCTGCGCGCCGCATGGATCAGCAACTCCCGGTCGGTGACGGACGCCGAGGCGATCTTCAGATAGGGCACGTCGAGGTCGACGAGAAAGTCGACGGAGGCCTCGTCCCAGGGCGAGGCATACCAGGTGATGCCAAGGTCGGCGCACAGCGCGGCGATGCGCTCGTAATCCGCCCGCCCGAACTCCAGCCCGTGCTTGAGATCGCCATTGGTCTCGCCGAGCGGCGACTTGCGCGGCCGGGCGAGCTCCTCAGGCGTATAGACGACGTCGACGGTGCGCTTCTGGAACTTAACCGCGTCGCACCCGGCGCGATGCGCGGCCCGGACCATCTCAAGCGCCAGATCCAGGCTGCCGTTGTGGTTGATGCCGATTTCGGCAACGACCGTGCAGCGGTCAAAGGTAAACAGGGTCATCTCGCGGTCTTTCGGGTTTCGCGGTCTTTCCGGTTCGGGCGCACTCGGAACACCTGACGGCAGTCTCGTGCGATCACCGATTTCGCTGCTTCATCCGGCGGACATGCCAGCCCCGGGCGGCGCGCCGGCCCGCATCGGGCGGCCGCGCTTTGCTTCATTATCCCTGTTTCTTCCTGATTCGGCGAGCCCTTTCGCCCCGGCGCCTGCACGGATTGCCCCATGCAGCATCCACCGCCCCCCCCGCACATTGCAAAGGTAACGACCGATTAACCCTAACTCCCGTTAACCTATTGTTTTTACGAGCTGTTCGGACTCGGGCGCCTAGCGTGACCGGGCAACGAGGACGCGTTGCGCAAACCGGTTACCAGGAAGGTACGACCCATGAGTGTGACTCTCTCCGCTGGCGTTCGCCAGAACCTGAACTCCCTCCAGCAGACCGCCGACATGATGGCGCAGACGCAGAACCGTCTCGCCACCGGCAAGAAGGTCAACTCCGCGCTGGACAATCCGACCAACTTCTTCACCTCCAAGAGCCTGAACTCGCGCGCCAACGAACTGTCGAGCCTGCTCGACGGCATCTCCAACGCGACGAAGACGCTCGAAGCCGCCGACAACGGTATCAAGGCGATCACCAAGCTGGTGGAAAGCGCCCAGTCGACGGCGCGTCAGGCGCTCCAGGACGGCGGCGCCGGAGCAGGCACGGTCGTGGAAAGCTCCTCGTCGATCTCCACCAACTCCCTGACGCCGGTCGCCGGTGAATCCATTCAGGATCAGGCCAAGCGTCAGACGCTGTCGAACCTCGGCTTCGAAAACGGCGACACGATTTCGGTTCAGTCGACCGATACGGAAACCGGGGCTGTCTCCAACATCGAGATCACCGTCGGCACCACTCAGAAAGTGGACGGCACCGGTCCGGTCGCGACCGTGCAGGACGCGGTCGACGTGATCAACGCCTCGGGCGTGGCCACGGCGGAAGTGACCGATGCCGGCAAGCTCAAGATCACCGGGAGCGACACCGACACGCTGAACCTGACGGTCACCGATGCGGGCGGTGACGGCGAGACGACGGCCTCCTCGCAGGCCACCACGCTGGCCGCCTCGCTCGGCTTCGGCGCCAACTCCAGCGTCGACCTGTCGGATCCGGCCGATGGTGACTATGTGGACGCCGGCGAGACCGACGTCACCTTCACCAATGGTACGGGAACGGGCGACGCCGACAGCCTGTCGATCACGACGCAGGCCAACCCGGCGGCGAACTCCTCGTCCCGCCAGAAGCTGGTGTCGCAGTTCAACGAGATCCTCGGTCAGATCGACGAACTCGCCGCGGATGCGAGCTACAACGGCGTCAACCTGATCAACTCCTCCTCCTCGAAGCTGACCGTGGCCTTCAACGAGAAGCGCGACGCGTCGTCGAAGTCGGAGCTGACGATCTCGGGTCAGGACCTCACCTCGTCGGGTCTCAACATCGGCAGCGTGTCGAGCATGAGCGATGCGGAGGCGAACGCGGCCCTCGACTCGCTGTCCAACGCCCTGACGTCGCTGCGCGAGGCCGGGTCGACCTTCGGTGCGAACCTCAACACGGTGACGATCCGCGAGGACTTCACCAACGACATGGTCAACACCCTGCAGACGGGTGCGGACAACCTGGTGCTCGCCGATACCAATGAGGAAGGCGCCAACCTTCTGGCCCTGCAGACCCGTCAGTCGCTGTCCACGACCGCGCTGTCGCTGTCCTCGCAGTCGGACCAGGCGGTGCTGCGGCTTCTCTAAGTCGCAAGCGACACACCGAGCCTTTGAAAGCGGCGGGTTTCGACCCGCCGCTTTTTTTGAGTCGGTTGCGATAGGGTTAACAAACCCTTTGTAGGAACAGGCATATTCGGAAAGCGTGAAAGAGGTTGTTAACCTTAAATTAGCGTTTCCCCGCCAGTCTGGCTGCGAGCCTCAGGACGAGGCTGCCACCGCTTTGGACAGCCAGAAAGGAATTCCGAATGTCCGATATCACCCTTTCCGCCGGCGTGCGTCAGAACCTGCTGACGCTCCAGAACACCGCCGACATGATGGCGTCGACGCAAAACAAGCTTGCCACCGGCAAGAAGGTCAACTCGGCGCTCGACAATCCGACCAACTTCTTCACCTCGCAGGCCCTCTCGGCCCGCGCCAACGACCTCAACAACCTGCTCGACGGCATCGGCAACGCGATCAAGACGATCGAGGCCGCCGACAACGGTATCACCGCCATCACCAAGCTGGTGGAAAGCGCCCAGTCGACGGCCCGTCAGGCATTGCAGGACGGAACAGCCGGCTCCGGCACGGTCGTGGAAAGCTCCTCGTCGATCTCCACCAACCTGCTGACGCCGGTTGCCGGTGAATCGATCCAGGATCAGGCCAAGCGCCAGACCCTGTCGAACCTCGGCTTCGGCGCCGGCGACACGATCACGGTGCAGACGACCGACACCAACACCGGCGCGGTCTCCGACATCAGCATCACGGTCGGCACCACGCAGAAGGTGGACGGCACCGGCCCGGTCGCGACCGTCGAGGACGTGCTCGACGTGATCAACGCCTCGGGCGTCGCCACGGCGGAAGTCACCGACGCCGGCAAGTTCAAGCTCACCGGCGCGGACGCCGACACGGTCAACCTGACGATCACCGACGCAAGCGGTGACGGCGAGACGACGGCCTCTTCGCAGGCGACCACGCTGGCCGCATCGCTCGGCTTCGGCTCGAACTCTTCCATCGACCTGTCCGATCCGGCCGATGGCGACTTCGTGGACGCGGGCGAAACCGCGGTCAACTTCACCAACGGCACCGGCACCGGCGACGCCGACAGCCTGTCGATCACCACCCAGGCCAATCCGGCGGCGAACTCCACCACCCGCCAGAAGCTGGTCACCCAGTTCAACGACATCCTGGGCCAGATCGACAAGCTCGCCGACGACTCGAGCTTCAACGGCATCAACCTGATCAACTCCTCCTCCTCGAAGCTGACCGTGGCCTTCAACGAGAAGCGCGACGCGGCCTCGAAGTCGGAGCTGACCATTCAGGGCGAGGACCTCACCTCCTCGGGCCTCAACATCACCAATGTGACGAGCCTCAACGACACCGAGGCGAACGCCGCGCTGGACGAACTCTCGGACGCCCTGGTGACCCTGCGCGAGGCCGGATCGAAGTTCGGTTCGAACCTCTCCACGGTGCAGATCCGCAAGGATTACACCAAGTCGTCGGTCAACACCCTGCAGACGGGTGCGGACAACCTGGTGCTCGCCGACACCAACGAGGAAGGCGCCAACCTTCTGGCCCTGCAGACCCGCCAGCAGCTGTCCACCACGGCGCTGTCGCTGTCCTCGCAGGCCGACCAGGCGGTGCTGCGTCTCTTCTAAGCCGATCGTCCCTCTCGGACCGCTCGAAATCGGGGCGGCGGGTCATCCCGCCGCCCTTTTTCGTGCGCGCGGCTCCCGCCCCACGGCACGGTCGCGCGCCTCGCCGGGCCCGAGCAAGCGCGCCGTTCTCCGCCAGCGCCACCCCAAGCCTGATCGGTCGCGATACAGGATGGACAGCCGGCGCACGGACGTAAGAAATTTTTACCCACCTTATACGAATACTGATCGGCAATTATTTCCGATCTATTTTTTCCTGGATACCCGAGGATAATTACTGTAATTACTTGTTGCTTGAATCAACCAGCTATGCGATTCTCAATCATGGCCTTGAAGATCGAACTTCGCCCCCGGGAACGATTTATCGTCGGGTCGACCGTCATCACCAATGGCGATCACCGCACGCATATCTTCATCGAGGGCGACGAACCGATCCTGCGGGAGAAGGACATCTACACCGCGGCAACGGCCAATACGCCGGCGAAACGGATCTACCTGGCGATCCAGCTGATGTACCTGAACCGGGACATCAGCAGGCACAGGGAGATCTACTTCGACCTGGTGAGGGACTTCGTCGAGGCGGCGCCGAGCGCCATGCGGCTCGTGGACAGGATCAACAATGAGATCTTAACCGGATCCCTTTACGTTGCCCTGAAGCGAGCAAGGGATCTGGTCGAGTACGAACGGGAACTGATCGAGAATGTACAATCAGGCCACCGCAGCATATCAGCAGACGACGCAGTCGACCGTGAGCCCGAGGGAGCTGGAAGCGACCCTGTTGCTGAGGGCGGCCGCACGCCTTCAGGCGGTCAAGGATGACTGGGACACGGGCGGTTCCGTCACCCTCGACGAGGCGCTGACCTACAATCGTCGCCTCTGGACGATCCTGGCGACGTCGGTCACCAGCGAGGACAACCCGCTGCCGCTCGAGCTCAAGCAGAACCTCGGGTCGCTCGGCGCCTTCATCCTCAAGCACACGCTCGACGTGATGACCAATCCGAGCCCGGAGCGGCTGACGACGCTGATCCAGATCAACCGCAACATCGCGCAGGGGCTGCGCGGCACCTGAGGCCGCACGGCCCTTCCGAAATCCCCGCCCCTTGCCTTGCAACGCCGGCTCCTGCAGCCGGCGTTTTCGCGTGTCCCTCTCCGGCGCCCTCCCAACAGACAGATCCCAAACGAAAAGGGACCGGCCCGCGGGCCGGCCCCTTCGTCTGTTTGCGCATTCTGCGCGGCCAAGTCCATTTGCGCATTCTGCGCGGCCCGGTGCGTTTGCGCGTTCTGCGCGGTCGCCCGGCGCCTTCTGCGCCGGGATACATCTCCGACGGGCGATGGAGCGCCGTCAGAGATAATTGGCGAGCGACAGGTTGAGCGTCATGCTCGTCGCCTGATAGCTGATCTCCAGCGAGGTCCGCAGCGACAGAAGCTTGATCGCGACCTCTTCCTTGTCGATCCCCTCGATCTCGTCGATCACGCCCTTCACCGAGCCTTCCGCGACGCGGTGACGGGTTTCGGCATCCGCGACCGTGCGCTGCACGGCGGCGAACTCCATGTGATTGCGGCGAATGCCCGAGGATTCGGCGCCCGGCGGCGTCATGCCGTCGTAGGCGCGCTGTGCCATTTCCTCGTAGAATTTCTGATTGTCCGGCTGGCCGGAGGAGAAGTCCGAGGCGACCAGCGCGGCGAGCGACTGCACCACCTCGCGGTAGGCGGCCTCGTTGGCGCGGGCGCCGTAATTGACGGTGAGATTCTCGTCGACCGTGGCGCGCACGTCCGTCCGGGGATTGCCGGGCGAATTGTCGCCGGTGTACCAGGCGACCGTATCCGCCGTGCCGTCGCGCAGGGTGGTCGCCGTGGTGAAATCGTCCGGCGGGCCGGCCGTGGGCACGACACGGGCCATCGGCTGATACCCGGGAGGCGCCGGCGACTTGGGCGCGGTGTCGAAGAAGGCCTCCGAGGCGCGCACCGTGGAGGCCGCCTTCAGCTCGGTATTGGCCGCCCGCGTCAAGGCGCTGTCGAGCGCGTCCTTGAAGAACTGCGCCGTGTCGTCCGGCGTCGCGCCGCGCTGGAAGGTGAATTCGGGATCGTCGGGACCGCCGAAAACGCCCAGTTCCACCTCACTCTTCGTCCCGTCCGGCAGCGTGAAGAACACCCGGATCCCCTCGCCCGGCTCCGGCTGACCGGCAAAGTCGATATCGAGCGAGGCCGGCGGCCCGGCGGTCTGGGTCACATTCACATTGGAGGCGCCGACGGAGATGCTGTCGATCTTCATCCCGAAGGGATGCGTCCCGTCCTCGGCGAGACTGACCTGCGTGCCGGTGCGCGCGGTGGTCAGACGGCCGTTGCCGAGCGGGCCCAGGTCGGCCTGATTGTACTCGTCGATCACCGTTTTCAGCCCGGCGTAATTGCCGTCACCCTCGAGAATGTAGTCGAGGCTCTGAACCGGGAGCGTGTCCGCCTCCTTGCCGGAGAAGAGATAGCGGCCGCCGACATCGGTGTTCAGATGCGCCATGAATTCGCGCAAGGAAATCTCGGAGGACGTCTGCGACGACGTCCGCCCGTCGCTGAAGATCTCGAAGTTGTTGCGATCGGCGGCCTTCTTGCCCTCGATGCGGATGTTTTCCAGACGTTCGCTGGTCTTGTCGAGCGTGTCGAGGCGCAGGTCGGCGATCTGGATCGTCTGCTTGTAGACGCCGATTTCCGAAAGCTGCTGGCGCAGCGACAGGTCGAGCACACGCTCCGAACCCAGGCCGCCATAGGTTTCGGATTTGAGACCGGTGCCGAGCTGGCGATTCAGCTCGTTCATGTCGTTGCGCAGCTTCGTCAGTTGCGCCGCCATGCCCGGCGCCTGGAACCCGCTGCCATAGGGTGTGATCGCCATTTCGGGTCTAGCTCCGGATCAGGATGTCGTAGAGTTCGCGCACGACCTGCATGACGCGCGCGTTCGCCGCATAGGCGTTCTGCAGTTGCACGAGCTGCGCCAGTTCCTCGTCGACACTGACCTTGGACGAGGCGTCGAGCCGCGACTTGAGGTTGGACGTCACCACCTCCTGCCCCGTCGCGGTGGCCTTGGCCTGGGCGTAGCGCCCGCTCTGATGCGAGACGGCCGCGGTGACGAAGTCGTTGATCGACCCCTCGAAGACGGAGCTCGCGCCGCCGATGCGCGTTCCGGGAGAGAAGGCGGCCTTGGTGAGCGTCAGCTTGTCGAGCACCGCCTGGGGCCGGGTCGCATCGCCGCTGGCGATGCCCGAGGCATATTCCACCAGCAACGACGGATCCGTCTGGAAGGTCGAACTGACGTTGATCCGCGCCGCGAAGCCGGGCGTGCTCGGGCGCCCGTCGGCAAGCCCGGTGAAGGGCTGCCCGCCGTCGTCCACGAACAGCGCGAAGGCATCGGCATGCACCGACGGCCCGCTTGCGGTTTCATTGGTGACGGCGTTTTCGATGCGCACCGAGGCCGGCGCGGTGCTTTCCAGCCGCAGCGTCGATCCGCCCGGATTGGCGACGGCGAAGGTGCCCGCGCCGATGCGCGCGTCCCCGTCGAGCGCCGCCTGGATATTGCCGGCGATGGTCGCATAGTTGCCGCTGGAGAAATCCACCGCGAGGAAGATCGAATCCGGGTCGTTCGTCGCGGTCAGCGCCGGCGGCTCGGGACCGTCCGAACGGTAGAGGGTCACCGACTTGGTGCGTCCTGTGCCGAGATCCTTGTAGTCGAAGGACAGGCTGTCGCCGGGCTGGAGATTGGCGAGATCGAGTTCGTAGCCCGTCTGCGTGCCGCTCGCCGGATAGGCCGTGCCCGGCTCCACATGGGTGGAGAAGGCGCGCGCGACGCCGGCCGCCAGTTCGTCGAGCTGCGTCTGCGCATCGGCCAGCGCGCCGTCGCGCATGGCCACCAGGCCGGCGAGCGAGCCCGAGCGCAGCGTCTTGGTCGCCAGCAGGTCGATCTTGCTGCCTTCGGAGTTTTCCAGGGTCAGCGTGCCGACCCGGCGCTGCGACGGATCGACGTCATAGAGCGACGTCGCGCTCACGTTGCCGCGCGCGTCGAAGGTCAGCCGCATGGTGTCGACATCGTAGAGCGGCGTGCCGCCGGAGGTGTGCACGCGCACCCCGCCCTGCTCGGTCGGTTTCACCTCGATGTCGATGAAGCCCGACAGTTCCTCCAGCAGCATGTCGCGCTGGTCCATCAGCCCGACCGGCTTGTCGCCGTCCTGGCTCGCCGCGATGATCTGGCGGTCGATGTCCTTGATGTTGCCGAGCAGATCGTTCACCCGATCGACCTGGTCGGCGATCTGGTACTCGACCTCCTGCCGCATGCCCTGGATGTCGTCGGACATGCTGTTGAGCTTGGCGGCGAGTTCCCCCGCCGCGCGGACCATCTCGAGCCGGTTGGTATAGGCCTCCGGCCCCGCGACCAGGTTGGAGACGGACGAGGTGAAGGCGTTGACCGTCGCCGCCAGCGAGCCGGGGTCCTGGATCGTGCCGAACAGCGTGTCGAGCCGCGCGGTGTATTGCTCGGCGACGCCGGCGTAGTTCGACTCGGCGAGCGAGGTGCGATACTGCCCCTGCACCGCCTCGTCGAGATAGCGCCGCATGCTGTCGGTATCGACGCCGGTGACGATCCCGTTGCCGTCGTAGGTGACCGACGCGGAGACGGACTTGCGCGTGTAGCCGACCGTATCGGCATTGGCGATGTTGGTGGCCGCGACGTCGAGCTGGCGCTGGTTGAAGCCCAGTCCGATCAAGGCGGTGTTGAGTGCGCTGCTCAGTCCCATCGTATCCTGCGGCCCGTTGCGTCACGCGGCACCCGCCGATGCGGGTCGGCGCCGGCCCCCGGACGGATGCCGAGGGGACCGGCGCCGATGGTTGCCCTTACCGGATCATGTTGATCGCTTCCTGCAGCATCTCGTCGCCGGAGCTGACGATCCGCGTGTTGGCGGAATAGGCCTGCTGGGTGACGATCAGCTTGGAGAACTCGTCGGCGATGTCGGTGTTGGAGGCTTCCAGCCGCTTGCCGACGATCCGCCCGGTCGCCCCGGCGATGGGCTCGCCCGATTCCGGCGTCACCTCGAAGGCACCGCCGTCGACGCGTTCCAGCCAGGCCTCGCCGGAGAAGGAGACCAGCGAGATCTCGTAGAGTTCGCGGGTGCGGCCGTTGGAGTAGGAGGCGACCAGACGCCCGGCCTCGGAAATCGAGATGCCGGAGAGATCGCCGGAGGGATAGCCGTTCTGCGTCAGCTTGGAGATCTTGGCGCTGCCGTTGCTATCGGAGAACTGCGTCAGCGCGCCGAGACCGAAGTCGAGCGTCACGTTGCCGACCGTTTCGCCGTCGACCGCCAGACCCGAAAGCGTCATGCTGTCGCTTGCCGGCACGCTCATCGACCCGTCGGACGCGAACTGCGCGTCGGACACCTTGGTCCATTTGGGGTTGGCACCGGTCGCGTCGGAATCCGTCAGATAGTAGAGCGACCAGGTGTCGGGCTGGGAGCCGTCGTCCTCGAAAGTCTTGGCCCAGCGCATCTGCACGTTCACCGGCGTGCCGCTGGCGTTGTAGACGGTGATCGCCTCGCCGGCGATCGAGGAATTGAGGAAGGCCACCTCGTCGTCCGCGTTGATCGCGTCCACGCCGACGGTCTGACCCGCGGCGGCGGCGTCGGGCGCGGCACCCGTGGAGGCCTTGGTCAGCGTCGCGTCAAGCGTATCCGCCCCGCCGTTGAGATAGTCGCTCGTCTGCGGCGTCGTCGGCAGGTTGCCCTCGTAGGCAATGCGGTCGGTGACGACCGCCGGGATCACCGAGGTGTCGATGGTCATGATCTCCGGCACGCTGCCCGACACGTTCTTCGTCACCGGGTCGATCGGCTGGCCCATCAGGTAGTAGCCCGCGCCATTCACCAGACGCCCCTCGCGGTCGACCTCGAAGTCGCCGCGCCGTGTGTAGAGATCGTCGCCGGAGAAGATGGTGCGCCCGTCGACCTCGCCGGCCTTGCCCTGCACGACGAAGTAGCCGCTGCCGTTGATGCCCATGTAGGTGTCGACCTGGCTCTGCTGCAGGTCGCCCTGCAGGCCGTTGGTCGCGCGCGAGCTCGCCGACACGGTGCCGGCGATCTGGCCGGGCTGCGCGCCCTTGCCGCCGCCCACCAGGTCGGAAAACGAGGTATCCAGCCGCTTGTAGCCGGTGGTCGCGGAATTCGCGATGTTGCCGGAGATGTTCTCCAGCGCGTAGGCCTGCGCGGACAGGCCGGACACGGCCGCGTTCAATGCACCAAAAACACCCATGTGAACCTCCAGGACGGATCGAGGAACTGCCCGGTCGCTCGGACGCACCGGTCTCGGCTGCGGAGATCGCAAGGCGCGTGCCAATCTCGGCGCGCATCCCCAAGTCGTTGAAGGAAAAAGATAGTTAATGGATTTCCGAACCGCCGCGAGGCCCGCTCGCCGCCGCACCCCCGGCAGCTTTGACCATCGCTCCCGGCAACAAATGCCGCCCGCCGCCCGGCTTCGGGCACATCTTGCGCGCCACCGCCGGGCCACTTAACGTGCGCGGCGAGTTCACCCACATGCGAGGATATTCATGCGCTTTGAGGGCACGTCGGCCTACGTGGCCACCGAGGACCTGCGGATCGCGGTCAACGCGGCCGTAACGCTCGAACGGCCGCTTCTGGTCAAGGGGGAACCCGGCACCGGCAAGACCATTCTGGCGCAGGAGATCGCGGCCGCGCTCGACGCACCGCTGATCGAGTGGCACATCAAGTCCACCACCAAGGCGCAACAGGGCCTGTACGAATACGATGCGGTGTCGCGGCTGCGCGACAGCCAGCTCGGCGACGACCGGGTGCACGACATCGCCAACTACATTCGCAAGGGCAAGCTGTGGGAGGCCTTCACCGCCGACACGCGACCCGTGCTGCTGATCGACGAGATCGACAAGGCCGACATCGAGTTTCCCAACGACCTGTTGCAGGAGCTCGACCGCATGCAGTTCCACGTCTACGAGACGGGCGAGACGGTGAGCGCGCATCAGCGCCCGGTGGTCATCATCACCTCGAACAACGAGAAGGAACTGCCCGACGCCTTCCTGCGCCGCTGTTTCTTCCACTACATCACCTTCCCGGATGCGGACACCATGTCGGAGATCGTGGAGGTGCACTTCCCCGGGCTGAAGGCGGAATTGCTGCGCGAGGCGCTGCGAATCTTCTACGATGTGCGCGACACACCGGGCCTGAAGAAGAAGCCGTCGACCTCGGAGCTGCTCGATTGGATCAAGCTGTTGCTCAACGAGGACATGGACGCCTCCAGCCTGCGCGAACGGGATCCGAAGAAACTGATCCCGCCGCTGCACGGGGCGCTCCTGAAGAACGAACAGGATGTGCATCTGTTCGAACGCCTCGCCTTTCTCAACCGCCGCGACGGACGCTGACCCGGCCGCGTGCCGCCCGGGGCCTCCTGCGGCCGACGCTGGGGCTGACGCCGGGTCTGGCGCTGGGCCTGGCGTTCGTGCTTGGTGCGAGTCTCGGGCCGGGGCCATCACCCGCGGCCGCCCAGGCGACCGGCGGCGATTCGGGATGGCGCACGGTCACCACCGGCATGCGCCATTTCACCGGGCTCGAATGCCCCGACCGCATCTCCACGCTCAGCCGCATCCGGGTGCTGTCCAGCGCGCCCGACCGGATCGCGGGCTGCGTCTATCAGTCCAGCAACGGGATCAGCGGCGTTCTGCGCAGCCACCCGGCGGGTGCCAGCGGCCGCGTCGCGGAGACCTTTCGCACCCGCTTCTCGCAGGCCGGCTTCGCGGAGGTGCGCCTGAGCGGCGCGGCGGAGAGCGGGCTGTCCTTCCGCACCGGCGAGACCGAGGGCAAGACCCGCTGCGAAACGCTGTGGCGCTTCGCCGGCGAGGGGGCGGACTACACCCTGTGGCTGGTCTACACCCTGCCCGCCCAGGCCGAGACCATCGGTCCCCTGGTGGCCGCCTTCGCCCGCCATCTCGCAACGAGCCAAGCCAGGTGAACCGTGGCGGCGCCGTCGCCTATCGGGACGGCGCGCCCGGTGAGGGGCACACGGGAATCCTTCCTGGGGGCGGAACCTCGTCCGGAGGGGCGCTTGGCCGGGATGCCCCCGAAGCCTCGGCGGCCCGGGTCGCCTCCCGCATGGCGGCCGTCAGGTCGAAGTCCCGCACCAGCGGCACAAAACCGGACAGCCCCTCGGCGGCAAGATAGGTCGTCACCCGCACCGGCTCTTGCCGCGCCCCGGGCGCAGGCGACGGCCCGACGCGGCAACCGCGTACCGAGACCGCCAGCCGCCCCTCGCGCAGGGCGCGCGCCTGCGGCGACGTCGCGCGCACGCGCGCCTGCACCTGCCGCATCCGCGGCGCATCCTCCGGCGCGATGCGGAACACGCTGATCGTCTCCCCCGGCCGGCGCTCGCCCGCAAGGGCTGCAAGCTCCCGCCCCTCGCGTATCTGCTCGAAGGTGAAATCCTCGCGGTAGATCAGCGATCCGTCGGCCACCCGCCGCTCCTCGATCACCATCACCGCCCCGCCCTCCGGCACGCGGATCCCCTCCGGATGGCGGATGGCGACGCGCAATCGGCCGGGATCGGTGGCCTCCCATTGAAAGCCGGAGAGCCGCGCCATGCTGGCGAGCGGCACGTGGGAGCAGGCCGTTGCCAGGGACAGGGCAAGCACGGCGGCAAGGCGAAGGGCCAGCGGCCGCAGGACAAGGGATGAACAGGGCAATACCGCCATGGATCGGGCTCCGCTTGCGCCGGCACGGCCCGATGGCCACGCCGGAAATCCCATGTTGACGATGAAAATTTATTGTATAACGTTAAATTTGTAAATCCTCATGAGAATATCTCAATTCGCGATCCTTCTGGAGCTCCCGCATGGCATCCCCCTCCCCCTCCCCGCGACGTCTGACCCGCATCATCCGCGTCAGTCGCGCAATGGCCTGGATCACGCTCCTTTGCGCCCTGGCGCTCGGCGCGGCCCTTCTGGGATTTCCGCTGTTCGATCCGGATGGCCTCGACCTCCTGATCGCCGATGCCTTCGCGCTTCCTGCCGACACCGTGCTGCCGCCCGCGATCCGCGCCGGCCTGATCGCCATCGGCGCCCTGCCGGTTCTTGTCGCCATCGCCGGGCTGCTGGCCACGCGGGCGTTGTTCCTCGGCTTCGCACGGGGTGAGGTGTTCACGCCGCGCAGCGGGCGGTGGCTGAAGCGGATCGGCCTGATCGTGCTGCTCTCCGCGCCCCTGGGCGTGGCCGTCGGCGCCGCGGCGAGCGCCCTGGCGAGCCTGCCCGCGCCGGAGGGCGCGCGTCAGGTCGTGGTGGCGATCTCCAGCGACCAGATCGCCATGACGATCGCCGGCGTTCTGGTGCTGGTGCTCGGCTGGACGCTGGAGGAAGCGGCCCGGCTGGCGGACGAAAACCGCCAGTTCGTGTAAGGCGTCTCCCCATGCCGATCATCGTCAATCTCGATGTCATGCTGGCGCGCCGGAAGATGCGCTCGCGCGAACTCGCCGAGCGCATCGGCATCACCGAGCAGAACGTGTCCCTGCTCAAGTCCGGCAAGGTCAAGGGCGTGCGCTTCGAGACGCTGGAGCGGATCTGCGAGGTGCTCGAGTGTCAACCCGGCGATTTGCTGGAGTATCGCACGCAGCAGGACGCAGGCGACGCGGCGGACTGACCCCGCGCCACGTCCTCATCCCGATCTTACCCTTGTGGCGCGGGGAGCGGGCTTCGTATGATGTGGCGGGAGCGCGTCGCGAAGGAGGACACCCACATGCTGCGTCTCATGCTTTTGCGACACGCCAAGTCCGACTGGAACGATCCCGCCCTCCCCGACTTCGACCGTCCGCTCAATGCGCGCGGTCTGCGCGCGGCGCCGGAGGTGGGCGCGCACATGGCCCGCCACGGGCTGATCCCGGACAAGATCGTGTGTTCCAGCGCCCGGCGCACGCGCGAGACGCTGGCGCTGGTGCTGCCCTATCTGACCGGCGAGACCGACGTGCGCATCACCCGCGGGCTCTACGACGAGTCGGAGATGGACTATGTCGACACCATCCGCGCGCTCGGCGGCGGGGCGAGGACGCTGCTGCTGATCGGGCACAATCCGGCGACCCAGGACAGCGCCCTGGAACTCATCGGCAGCGGCAACCAGATGCTCGTCGACGCCATTGCCGCCAAATATCCCACGGCGGCGCTGACCGTCATCGATTTCGCGGCGAACCGCTGGTCGGACGTGGACCGGCGCAGCGGGCGCGTCGTCGCCTATTGCCTGCCGCGCCACCTGCCCGCCTCCGCCACCATTTCCGCCCTGCCCGAGGCCGCCAACGACGGCGGCCCGCCGCCCTCCTCCAGCGACCCGGCCTGACCGGTCCCGCGAGCGCGCGCCTTGTACCCTTCCCGTCCGCTCCCCACATGGCGGCGCGGAGACATGCCTTGACCCAGAAGACCTTCCTCACACGGCTCACCGATGAACTGCGCTACTCCGTCGACAATCTGGCGGAGACCGTCGGCGATCTCGGAACGCCGACCGTCCGCCTCGGCGTGACGGGCCTGTCGCGCGCCGGCAAGACCGTGTTCATCACCGCGCTGGTGCACAATCTGATGCACGGCGGACGGCTGCCGATGCTCGAGGCGGCGGCGCAGGGGCGCATCGCCGGCGCCCGTCTGGAGCCCCAGCCCGACGACGCGGTGCCGCGCTTCGACGTGGAGGGCCACGTGGACACGCTGGTGCGCGAGCGGCTGTGGCCGCAGTCCACCCGCCAGATCGCCGAACTGCGGCTGACCATCGAGTTCGAATCCGCGCATTTCCTGTCGCGCACGCTGGGGCGCGGGCGGCTCAACCTCGACATCGTCGATTATCCCGGCGAATGGCTGCTCGATCTGCCGCTGCTGACCAAGGACTATCGCAGCTTCAGCGCCGAGGCGCTGACCCGCGCCCGCGACACGACCCGCGCTACGGTCGCCGGGCCCTTTCTCGCCGAGCTCGACGGGCTCGATCCGCAGGCGGAGGCCGACGAGACGCGCGCCCGGCGGCTTGCCGGGCGGTTCACCGACTACCTGCGCGCCTGCCGCGCGGACGAGCGCGCCTTTTCCATGCTGCCGCCCGGCCGCTTCCTGATGCCGGGCGATCTGGAGGGCTCGCCGGCGCTGACCTTCGCCCCGCTCGATCTCGACGGGACCGACGCGCCGGCGTCGCCCGGATCGCTGGCGGCGATGATGGAACGCCGGTACGAGGCCTACAAGAAACACGTGGTGCGCCCCTTTTTCCGCGACCATTTCGCCCGGCTCGACCGGCAGATCGTGCTGGTCGACGCGCTCAACGCACTCAACGCCGGTCCGGCGGCGGTCGCCGATCTGGAGACGGCGCTGACCGAGATCCTCGCCGCCTTCCGCCCGGGCAAGGTGTCGCGCCTGTTCTCGATCCTGACGCGGCGCATCGACCGCATCCTGTTCGCCGCCACCAAGGCCGACCACCTGCACCGCGCCGATCACGACCGGCTGGAGGCGATCCTACGCCGCCTCGTCGCCCGCGCCATCGACCGCGCGGAATACGGCGGCGCCGAGGTCGACGTGCTGGCGCTGGCCGCGATCCGCGCCACGCGCGAGGCGACGCTCACCCACGACGGCGAGGACGTTCCCGCCATCCTCGGCACGCCGCTTCCCGGCGAACGGGTCAACGGCGATGTCTACGACGGCGCGACCGAGATCGCGCTGTTTCCCGGCGACCTGCCCGACGACCCGGACGCGGTGTTTTCCTCCGATCCCGGGGCCGGCGACGGATCTGGTGACGGCCCGGGCGTGCGCTTCGTCCGCTTCCGTCCGCCCGCGCTGCAGAAAACGGCGGAAGGCCTGACCCTGTCGCTGCCGCATATCCGCCTCGACCGCGCGCTGCATTTCCTGTTCGGAGACCATCTGGCATGAGCGACACGCCGAGACGCACCGACGGCGGCGCGAACCGCCCCGCGCGCAAGCGCAAGCCGACCGCCGTCCGCCTCGACGAGGCGCGGCTGCGGATGGACGTCACGCCGGAACCCGACGCAGCCGAGACGACCGCGCTCGCCCCGGGCGGGACCGCCGAAGCGCCCGAGCCGCCCCCACGCGGGATGCGCTGGGGCCGCTGGCTGGCGATCGGCCTGGGCGGGCTCGCCTCGCTCGCCCTCGGCCTGTCGGTCGACGCGCTGATCCGCGAGCTCTTCGCCCGTACCGACTGGCTCGGCTGGCTCGGTCTGGCGCTGGCCGCCCTTGCCGGGCTCGCGGCGATCGGTCTCGCCGTGCGCGAGGTCGTGGGCCTTTCGCGTCTGAAACGCATCGACGCGGTGCGCGCCCGGCTGGACGAGGCGGCCGAGCGGGACGACGACGCGGCCGCGCGCGCGGGTCTCGACGAGCTGATCGCGCTCTACCGCGAGCGGCCCGAAACGGCGGCCGGGCGCGCGAGCCTCGCCGCGCATCTGCGCGAGGTGATCGACGGGCGCGATCTCGTGCGCCTCGCCGAGCGCGACCTGCTCGGTCCGCTGGACGCACGCGCCGTGCGCATCGTCAACGACAGCGTCAAACGGGTGTCGGTGGTCACCGCCGTCTCGCCGCGCGCCGCGCTCGATCTGGCGGTGGTGCTGCTGGAGAACCTGCGCATCATCCGTCGCCTTTCGACGCTCTACGGCGGCCGCCCGGGCCTCTTCGGCTTCCTGCGGCTCGCGCGCCATGTGGTCGCCCATCTGGCGATGACCGGCGGCATGGCCGCCGGCGACAGTCTCGTCTCGCAGCTGCTTGGCCACGGGCTCGCCGCCCGCCTCTCCGCCCGCCTCGGCGAGGGCGTGATCAACGGCCTGCTGACCGCCCGCGTCGGCATCGCGGCCATCGCCGTATGCCGCCCGGCCCCCTTCGTCGGGCGCCGGGGACCGGCGGTGTCCGACGTCATGGGCGAACTCTTCAAGGGCGACCCGGAAACCAAGGCGCTGCTGGAGGAAGGAAGCGGGCGCACGCCGCGCTGAGCGGCGCACAAGCCGCCGCAACCGCGCCCGCACGGCCGCTCTGGACAGCGCCCCCGCCGCCACTTACCTTCGCGCCATGTTCATCACCTTCCTCACCAATTTGCGCAGCGCCGGCGTGCCTGTCTCCCTGCGGGAGTATCTGACGCTGATGGAGGCGCTGCAGCGCGATCTCGCCGAAAAACAGGTGGAGGATTTCTATTTCCTCGCCCGCACCTGCCTGGTGAAGGACGAGGCCAACCTCGACAAGTTCGACCGCGTCTTCGGCCAGACCTTCAACGGGCTGGAACTGGGCCAGGCAATCGAGGCGGAGGCGCTGCCCGAGGACTGGCTGCGTAAGCTCGCCGAAAAGCACCTCACCGAGGAAGAAAAGGCGCAGATCGAGGCGCTTGGCGGCTTCGAGAAACTGATGGAGACGCTGAAAAAGCGGCTGGAGGAACAAAAGGGCCGCCACCAGGGCGGCAACAAATGGATCGGCACCGCCGGCACCTCGCCCTTCGGCGCCTATGGCTATAACCCCGAAGGCGTGCGCATCGGGCAAAAGGAGAGCCGGCACCGGCGCGCGGTGAAGGTGTGGGACAAGCGCACCTTCCGCGATCTCGACGACACCGTGGAACTCGGCACCCGCAACATCAAGGTGGCGCTCAAGCGCCTGCGGCGCTTCGCGCGCAGCGGCGCGGCCGACGAACTGGACCTCGACACCACCATCCGCGCCACCGCGCACAAGGGGATGCTCGACATCCAGATGCGCCCGGAGCGGCGCAACGCGGTCAAGGTGCTGCTGTTCTTCGACATCGGCGGCTCGATGGACGACCACATCCGGGTCTGCGAGGAGCTGTTTTCCGCCGCCCGCACCGAATTCAAGGTGATGGAGTATTTCTACTTCCACAATTGCCCCTATGAATTCGTCTGGAAGAACAACGCCCGGCGCCATTCCGAACGGATCCCGACCTGGGACGTGCTGCACAAATACGGGCCCGACTACAAGCTGGTCTTCGTCGGCGACGCCTCGATGAGCCCCTATGAAATCGCCTACGCCGGCGGCTCGGTCGAGCACTGGAACGAGGAAGCCGGCTCCACCTGGATCGAGCGCCTCACGGGGCATTACGCCCGCAGCGTCTGGCTCAATCCGGTCGCCGAGCGCCACTGGCCCTACACGCATTCGATCCAGATGATCGAGAAGCTGATGGGCGGCCGCCACTATCCGCTGACGCTCGAAGGGCTGGAATCCGCGATGAAGGAACTGGCGCGCTAGGCTCAGGATTCTGAGCGCCCCGCGCCCCATACGCTTCGGTCACGCCCGCACACGCAGGCCGGGCAAATCGCGCGCGACACGCCTCACAGTATTCGCGCACCGCGTGTGGACGCGATATTTAAATCCCCTCTGTTTTTCGCGCCAAGGGACCGCGACCGATGGCCGTTCAGGCCTTTTCTTTTTCCGTCCTGTCCGCAATCGACCGCCGACCACGTTCGTTTGAACGCCTGATCCTGCGAAATACGGACGTCCGTCAGTATTCAACGAAGGATGAATATTTATGAAAACATACGATTAAGAATTTTGAGCGATGCTCCGCGAGGTCGGGATAATAAACACGGAACCCCATCAATGCGCTCGCTCCGGATTTCCACGAAGCTGCCCCTATTGATAGTTGCAATCGCTCTAGCTGCAACAATTATTACGGGAATATCGTCTTACTTCTCGTCCAGCGCCTTTTTGTCCGACGCGGCCTCGCTCAAGATGAAGTCGCTCGTTGCCTCGCGCAAATCCGAGATGCAGGACTATCTCAAGAGCATCGAGGAAGACCTCGCGCTGGTCGCGGACAACGCCACGGTGCGCGAGGCGCTGACGGCCTTCGCCGACGGCTATGGCGCAAGCGGCGTGGCGGCGAACGACATGCTGCGCCGGGCCTATATCGCGGACAATCCGCATCCGCTCGGCGAGAAGCACAAGCTCGACGCCGCCAGCGACGGCAGCGCCTACAGCACGGCCCACGCCACCTATCATCCCTGGTTCCGCAAGCTGATGGAGACGCGCGGCTACTACGACGTGTTCCTCGTCGACGCCGCCGGCGACCTCGTCTATTCGGTGTTCAAGGAAAACGACTTCGCCACCAATCTGCTGACCGGCCGGTGGAAGGACACCGACATCGCAAAGGTGTTCCGCAGCGTGCGCGGTGCGTCGCAGACCGGCGCGGTCGCCTTCACCGATTTCGCCCCTTACGCGCCCTCCAACAACGCGCCCGCGAGCTTCATCGCCACGCCCGTTCAGGACGCGGCGGGCGGTTTCGCCGGCGCGCTCGTGTTCCAGATGCCGATCGACCGCATCAACCGGATCATGGGCAATGCGGTGGGTCTCGCCGAAACGGGCGAGACCTATCTCGTCGGCTCCGACTTCCTGATGCGCTCCGAAAGCCGCTTCCGCCAGACCGGCGAGCCGAGCACCATCCTGACCCGACGCGCCGAAACAGAGACGGTGCGGGCCGCCCTTGCCGGGGAAACCGGCGTCATGGTGACCGAGGACTATCGCGGCACCGAAGTCCTGTCCGGCTATACGCCCATCACCTTCAACGGCGTCACCTGGGCGCTGATGGCGGAAATCGACGAGGCCGAAATCCTCGCCCCGACGATGGAACTGCGCAACCAGATCTTCATGCTCGGCGCCGTCGTCGTGCTGATCACCGGCGCGCTCGGCTTTTTCTTCGCCCGCTCGATCTCCAATCCGATCAGCCGCATGAACACGGTCATGCGTCGGCTGTCCGGCGGCGAGCTGGACACCGAGGTGCCCTTCACCACCCGCACCGACGAGATCGGCGACATGGCCGACGCGGTGCAGGTCTTCAAGGACAATGCCCTTGAGGTGAAGCGCCTGGAAGCCGAACAGAAGGAAATGGAGGCCCGCACCGAAGCGCAGGCGAAAGCCGCGCGGGAGAAGCTCGCGGCCGACTTCGAGGCCGCCGTCGGCGGGATCGTGGAATCGGTCGCCTCGGCGGCCACCGAGATGCTCGCCTCCGCCCAGACGCTGTCGGCTTCGGCCGCGGAAACCTCGACCCGCTCGGCGACCGTCGCCGCGGCGGCCGAGGAAGCCTCCACCAACGTGCAGGCCGTGTCCGGCGCCGCCGAGGAACTCTCCAGCTCGATCTCCGAGATCAACCGTCAGGTTTCGGAATCCCAGCAGGTGTCCGAGGTGGCGGTGACCAATGTCGACGCGACCAACCAGCGCGTTTCGCAGCTGACGAGTGCGGCCGACAAGATCGGCGAGGTGATCGCCCTGATCACCGACATCGCCGAACAGACCAACCTGCTGGCGCTCAATGCCACCATCGAGGCGGCGCGCGCCGGAGAGGCCGGCAAGGGCTTCGCCGTCGTCGCGGCGGAAGTGAAGGAGCTGGCCGGCCAGACGGCCAAGGCGACCGAGGAGATCGGCAAGCAGATCAAGGGCATCCAGGGCGCGACCCAGGAGACCGTCGGCGCCATCGGCTCCATCGGCGAGACCATCCAGCAGATCCGGGCCGTCTCCACGGCGATCTCGGCCTCCGTCGAGCAGCAGGGCGCGGCGACCTTCGAGATCGCCCGCAACATCGAGCAGGTGTCGGGCGGGGTGAGCGAGGTCACCAGCACCATCGCCGGCGTGAGCAGCACCGCGCAGGAAACCGGCGCGGCGAGCACCCAGCTGGTCGCGGCCGCGAACGAGCTGTCCAAGCAGTCGGAAATGCTGCGCGGCGAGGTCGACAAGTTCCTCTCCGGCGTGCGCGCCGCCTGATCCGCAGCCGACCCGACAAAGGGCATCGCCCCCGGCGATGCTCCCCGACAATCGCCCCCGCGCGCACCCCGCGCGGGGGCGTTTTCTCATGCGTCCCCCTTGCGCGGCCCGCTGAAATAGCGCCCCGGCGTCACGCCGAAGGCGGCCTTGAAGGAGGCGACGAAGGCGCTCGGCCCCTCGTAGCCGAGCCGGTCGGCGATCTCGCCGACGGCGGTGCCCTGGGACAGCCACTCGACCGCCTTCATCAGCCGCGCCTGACGCCGCCAGACGCGCAGGGTCAGTCCCGTCTCGGCGGAGAAATGCCGCTCGAAGGAGCGCAGCGAGAGATGCGCCCTGAGGGCGAGCGCCTCGACCGTGACCGGCGCCGCCGGATCCTCGACAAGCGGCGCGACGGCCGCCCGCAGGCGCTCCGACGTCGGCAGAGGCAGATGCAGCGGCGCGACCTGGGACGCGGCGATCTGATCCACCAGCACCGCCGCCAGACGCGCCGTCGGCGTCTGCGGCCCGTAGTCCGGGGCCGACGCCATGAAGGCCAGGATGAGTTCCCGCAGCAGCGGCGTCACCTGCACCACGCAGGGGCGCTCGGGCAGCGCGCGCAAGCCGTCCGTGCGCAGGTACAGAAAGCGGATGTCGGTGGCGGTGTGATAGGTGGAGCAATGCACGACGCCCGGCGGCAGCCAGATGGCGCGTTCCGGCGGCACCACGAAGCTGCCGGCCTCCGTTTCCACCGTCACCGATCCGCGCTGGATATGAAAGAGCTGCGCCCGGTCATGGGCGTGCGGCGCCGTCTCCGTTCCCGGCGCCTGCTCGCCGACATAGGAGATGATCGGATCGGGATGGTCCTGGGGCAGGCGGTCCTGCCGTGCGGGGTGAATGGTCATAGGGTTTTTCCTCGCCCGCCGCTCGCCGGCGGAACCGCCCAGAAGTCCCGTGCCTCGGCCGGAAGGCGCGCCAGCACGCGGTCGAACGCCGGCCCGTCGACACAGGCGCGCAGCGCAACCGCGACATCGGCGATACAGCTGTCCGGCGCGAAATTGTGGTGCTTGCGCAGGGACTGCGCCTCGCGCGTCATCGTCTCGCGGTCGGCGAAGGCAACGATCTGTTCCTCGCCCGGCTCCCAGTCGGCCACGAACAGCGCGCGGGCGAGCGCCGGCAGCGCCTGCGCGAAGCGGATGGCGTCCTCCGGCGCGAGGCGGCGGCGAAACACCCGAAACACCGCCTGCACCATCGTCCAGGCCTGGTTGCGCGTGGTCAGGCCCGCCTCGTCGCGCGCGGCGTTCAACAGCCGCTCGAACTCGGCGCTGGCGATCTGATACTCGCGCGGCATGGGCATCGGACGGACCTTCTGCGGCACAGGCCCCGTCCGGGGACACGGGCGGGCACCTGGCGGCTCCGCGACATAATCTGACAAAATGCCGATAACGCGGCAAGGCCGATCCGCGCTATCAGGAGGGTCAGGCTTCAAGACATCGCCACCGCCCCATCCGAGACCGCGTCATGACACCGCCCGTTTCCTCCGCCCCGCTCCCGCCCGCCGCCGCCACCGGCTGGCGCTCGCCGCTCATGCTCCTGATGATCATGGCCGGCGCCATGCAGCTGTCCTTCGCCGCGTGGTGGAACCTGATGAACAATTTCGCGGTGCAGGAACTGGCCTTCACGGGCCGCGAGATCGGCATCCAGCAGTCGATCCGCGAGATCCCGGGCTTCCTCGCCTTCACCGCCGTCTATGTGCTGCTGGTGATGCGCGAGCAGACGCTCGCCTATCTGTCGCTGGCGTTTCTGGGTGTCGGCGTCGCGGTGACGGGCTACTTCCCCACCGCCTGGGGCTTCTACATGACGACCTTCATCATGTCGGTCGGCTTCCACTACTACGAGACGATGAACCAGTCGCTCTCGCTGCAATGGCTGCCCAAGGAAACCGCCGCCGCCGGCATGGGCAAGATCATCGCGGTCGGCGCCTTCGCGCAGCTGGTCGCCTACGGGCTGATCTTCGTCGCCTGGAAGACCTTCGAGCTCAGTTTCGCCACCGTCTTCCTGATCGCCGGGCTGCTGACCCTCGTCGTGGTGACCTTTCTGATCGTCGCCTTCCCGCAGTTTCGCGAGGGCGTGCCGCAGCGCAAGAAGCTCGTCCTGCGCAAGCGCTACTGGCTCTATTACGCGCTCACCTTCATGGGCGGCGCGCGGCGGCAGATCTTCACGGTCTTCGCGGGATTCCTGATGGTCGAGCGCTTCGGCTACGACGTGCACGAGGTCGCGGGGCTGTTCCTGCTCAACGGCGTCGTCAACATGCTCCTGGCGCCGAAGATCGGCCAGTTGATCGGCAGGGTCGGCGAGCGCACCGCGCTCACCGTGGAATACGTCGGGCTGATCGCGGTCTTCACGACCTATGCCTTCGTCACCAACGCGACACTGGCCGGCGCGCTCTATGTGATCGACCACGCCTTCTTCGCCATCGCCATCGCGATGAAGACCTATTTCCAGAAGATCTCGGACCCTGCCGACATCGCGCCGACGGCCGGCGTCGCCTTCACCATCAACCACATCGCGGCGGTGTTCATTCCCGCCACCTTCGGACTGATCTGGCTGGTGTCGCCGGCGGCCGTGTTCCTGATCGGCGCCGGCATGGCCTGCGTGAGCCTCGTGCTCGCACGGCTCATTCCCGATGATCCGCGCGAGGGCAACGAGGTCCGCTTCATCGGCCGTACGGCCGCAGCCCCCGCCGAGTAAATCCCCCTCGCGCTCGGGCCAGACGATCCGCGCAAGCGCAGCGAGGTCCGCGTCTTCGGACGCAGTGCGCGCCCGCCAAGGGCGCCGCGCGGCGCGCGGCTCAGGCCTGGCGTTCGGGAACGCGGACGATCAACCCGTCGAGCGCCTCGGTGACCTTGATCTGGCAGGACAGGCGGGAGGTCGGCTTCACGTCGTAGGCGAAGTCGAGCATGTCCTCTTCCATCGGCTCGGGCGATCCGGTGGCCTCCGACCAGGCGTCGTCGACATAGACATGGCAGGTCGCGCAGGCGCAGGCACCGCCGCATTCCGCCTCGATGCCAGGCACCATGTTCTTGATCGCGTTTTCCATCACCGTGGAGCCGACCGGGGCCTCCACGACTGTCTCGGCACCGTCGGCGGTAATGTAGGTAATCTTCGGCATGGGCGGTGGATCTCGACGCTTGCGTGAAAGGAAGGGAAAAGGCGGTTCGCAACCGACATAACCAATCCCGCTCAAACGTCAAGCACCGCCCCCGCCCGCAGAACCACGGGGCAACAACGGGAGAGACCGCGCGAGCGCGCTCCCGCAGGCCTGCCTCAGGCGTCGAGAAGACCGTCGATGAAGAAGGCCACGTCCTCGATCGCGGCGCGCAGCGTGTCGAGATCCGCCCTTGCGCCGGCGCGCAGCGCCGCCTCCGCGGCCTCCGCCGCCTCGGCCACCTTCCAGGCGCCGATCCCCTTGGCCGACCCGTTGACCGTGTGCACCTTCTCCAGGAGCACGGCCGCGCTGTCGCCCTCGTCGATCCGCGCCATCACGATCTCGGCCTGACGGATGAAGAGCTTGAGAACCTCGCGCTCGAGATCCCGGTTGCCCAGCGTGTGGCGGGACAGATGCACCATATCGACCGGCGCGATGCCGCGTGCCGGTATGTCGCTGCGTGTCGCCGTGGCCTGTCGCATGACGGCTGCCCTTGCTGTCTGTCACGCCCGCGACGGGTGCGGGCGTCTCCTGACCGCCAGCATCGGCAGATTTCCCGAAGGCCGGGTTAAATCCGCGCGGCCCCGGCGTCGGGGGCGACAAACAAAGTGAATCTTTGGTTAACGCGTCTTCACACATTCGCGCGACAGGCCGCGCCGCTCCCCGCGACGGCGCCGGACGGGCCGGCCGAGGCGGCGCCCTCCATCCGCTCTGCGTATCGGGCAAGGGTGGTCAGCGCGGGTCTTCGCCGAGCGCCGAGCGGCCTGCATCCGTCAGCCGGCAAACCAGCCAGTCGGGCTTGATTGGGTTGGAAAACCAAGGCTCTGCCCACCCCGCGGCGAGACAGGCGCGGATTGTTTTCTCCGGCACACGGCGCCCTTCGGGATCGAACAGCGGCAGCTTGCCGCCGGCCTGGTCGAGCCCGCGCGCCAGCCACGCGGCCTGCGCTTTGGAGGGTCCGCGCGACCGTTTTGCCCCCGGCCCGGACGGCCCTCGCCCCCTCCCCTTCGCGGCCTCCGACATGGCGTCCATCTCCTTGTCTTGACTCTGCAAATTCTTGTTCGCGGGTTCCGATTGTGTCATTAGCTTTGGGAGTGCGGCAAGTTCAGGGGGCGTGTGTGCGATGGCCAGAGGCCGGCCGGTCGCGCAAGAACCACCCCCCGATCCATCGACTTCGGCGGGCCTGCCGGGGTGCGTTGGCCGTCCAAGGGCACGCGGCGCCGGTCGCGCCGCGCCACCCGATGTGTAACGAGTACGGACGCGAGGCGAGTTCAACATGGCAAATCCCCCGAAGGCGAAGGATCCCGCCGAGGCGGCCCTGTCGGCTGTCGAAGAAGCGCTGAAGATCGATTTCGGCGACGAAGCCGAAGGGTCGACGGCCAGCGCGTCCGCGTCGGGCGAGCCCGCCCGCTCGGACAGCGGCGACACGGCAAAGACGGCGCCGGCGGCGAATAGCTCCGACGACCCCCCCCGCGCCACCTCGCGGCGCGGGCGCGGCGGCGGCGGCCGGCCGAGCTCGGCGGCCAACGACGACCGTCGCTCGATCGGCAATCTCATCTACGCCCTGCAGCGGCGCCCGACCTCGGCGCCCTTCTGGTTCGCGCTCGCCTTGTCGATCCTGTGGATCGCCGGCGGCTGGTGGCTCGCCTCGTCCGCCTTCTCCGCCGAGCTTGCGGCGATGAACGCGCCGGGCGATCTCGTCTCCTCGCCCTCGCTGATCCTGACCACGGTCGCGGTCGTCGTGCCGGTGCTCTTCTTCTGGGCCATGGCGCTGATGATCTTCCGCGCGCAGGAGATGCGCATCGTCGCCCGCGGCATGACCGAAGTCGCCCTGCGCCTCGCCGAACCGGAGGATGTCGCCAAGGAATCCATTCTCAGCGTCGGCCAGGCCATCCGTCGCGAAGTCGCCGCCATGGGCGACGGCATCGAGCGCGCGATCGCCCGCGCCAGCGAGCTGGAAGTTCTGGTGCACAACGAGGTGTCCTCGCTCGAACGCTCCTACAACGACAACGAACTGAAGATCCGCTCGCTGATCGACGAGCTGGTCGCGCAGCGCGAGGCCGTGGTCTCCAACGCCGACCGGGTGCGCGATTCCATCACCGGCGCGCATGAAAGCCTCGCGGCGCAGCTGGAATCGACCTCGGAGAAGATCTCCGGCATCGCCGACAGCGCCACCGAGCGCCTGACCGGCGCCATCGACGCGCGCGTCGGCGAGCTGACGGCAACCGTCGACGGCCGCGTCCAGGAAATCACCGACACCTTCAACACCGCCGGCGGCCAGCTGATCGAGTCGCTGGCGCAGAACGGCGAGAGCTTCGTCACGCGCCTCACCGGCACCGGCGAACAGCTCGTCGCGACCATGTCGAAGACCGGCACGGAGTTCGCCGAAACGCTGCAGACGCGCGGCACGGAGATCAACGACCGCTTCGCCACCACCGCGACCGACTTCATCGAGACGCTGGCGGCACGCGGCGGCGAGATCAACGACCGCCTCGAGCAGACCTCCACGACCCTGTTCACGACACTCGGCGAGCGTGGCGACCAGATCAACGAGACGCTGGCCACCACCGGCACCTCGATCGTCGACACGCTGTCGGCGCGCGGCACGGAGATCACCGAGGCGCTCACCTCGACCGGCCAGACGGTCGGCGACACGATCACCCAGCGCGGCGAGGAAATCACCGCCAACCTGTCGCTCACCAGCGGCAAGCTGATCGACACGATCACCACCCGCACCGACGAGCTGCTGACCACGCTGGACAGCCGCGTGACCGGCCTCGACACCTCGCTGGCCGACACCGGCAACCGGGTCGTGGAGAGCATTGCGCTGCGCGGTCAGGAAGTGACCGACACGATCTCGGTGAAGGGCGCGGAAATCGTCGAAACCCTGTCGGCACGCACCGACGAGGTCGCCGAGATCCTGCGCGGCACGGGCGAGTCCATCGTCGTCGACCTGTCGCTGCGCGGCGGCGAGATCGCATCCAAGCTGGACGAGACGGCCGGCAGCCTGTCGGAGACGATCACCGTGCGCGGCACGGAGCTCGCCGAGCGCCTCGGCTCGGTCGGCGACCGCATCCACGAAGCCATTTCCGTCAACGGCGAGGCGCTCGACCAGAAGCTCGAGCAGCGCAACCGTGAAATGGCGACGCTGATCGACACGCAAACCGCCACCTTCCGCACCACGCTCGACGAGGCGGCGGGCACGCTCACCACCTCGCTGGCGGCCCATACGTCCGACTTCGCCCGCACCCTGTCGGAAACCGGCACGGAGCTGGCGCATCTGATCGGCTCGCGCGGCGAGCGCGTGGCCGGCGACCTGACGGTCATCGGCGACCGCCTCGACGCGACGCTCGCCGAACGCGGCGGCGCGCTGCAGGACGGCCTCTCCGGCCGCCTGTCGCAGATGGAAACCCTCATCGGCGAGCGGGGCGACGCCCTCGTCTCCGCCCTCGACACGCGCTCGCAGGCGCTTGGCGAGACCATCGACGGCCGCATCGAGATGCTCACCGCGCAGCTCGACCAGCGGGCCACGTCGCTGGCCGAAACGCTCGACACCCGCCTCCAGGGCCTCGACACCACCCTCGACGGCCGGATCGAGACGCTCAACGCGAGCCTCGACCAGCGCACGTCGTCGCTCACCGACACGCTGGACACCCGCCTGCAGGGGATCGACTCGACGCTCGAAGGGCGGATCGAGACGCTCACCGCCGGCATCGACCAGCGCGCCACGTCGCTGGCCGCAACGCTGGACAGCCGCATTCACGGTTTCGACACGACGCTCGACGGCGGCATCCAGAAGCTCGACGCCACGCTCGAGACGCGCACCGCCCAGTTCGAGACGACGCTCAGCGAACGCACCGTGGCCCTGTCCGACGTGCTGGAAAACCGGTCGGAAGCGATCACCGTCCAGCTGTCCACCAAGGTGGACGAGGTCGGCGCCACGCTCAGCGCCCGCGCCGAGGAGATCGGCAACAGCCTGTCGGAGCGCTCGCGCGCGGTCGGCGAGACCATCGAGCAGCATCTGGCCAGCTTCCAGGCGTCGATCGGCGAGAAGGTCGATCTCGCCGCCACCGCCATGTCGGAGAAGGCGGATCACCTCGCCGACACCATGTCGACCGGCACGCAGCGCATCGATCAGGCGCTGGACGCCCGCGCCCGCCAGATCAGCGAGACGCTGATCGCCCGCACGCGCGAGATCGCCGCCGCCTTCGTCGACGGCCAGAGCGAGATGGAAAAGGCGCTCGACCATCGCCTCACGGATGCCGGGACGGTGCTGTCGCGGCAGAGCCAGGAGCTCACCGACACGCTGTCCGACCGCATCGCGGAGATCAACGTGTCGCTCGGCTCCAAGGTCTTCGAGGTCGCGGAAACGCTGGACAACCGCTCCGCCGAGCTGGAACGCATCCTGGCCGATCGCCTCGCGGCGATCTCCGGCACGCTCACCAGCGAAAGCGAGCGGGCCCGCCAGACACTCAGCGAGGTGCTGACCGAGGCCGGCACCACCGTGGAGCGGCTGTCGGAGACGCTGAGCGGCGAAAGCGGCCGGCTGAAGGAGACCGTCGAGACGACGCTCGGCGAGGCCACGACCAAGCTCGAGGGCGAGGGCGCGCGCCTGCGCCAGATCGTGCTCGGGTCCGTCGGCGAGGCGCGCGGCGCCCTGCAGAGCGAGAGCCAGAAGGCCGCCGACAGCATCGTCGAGGCGCTCACCACCGCCACCGGCTCCATGTCCGGCCAGGGCGAGAAGCTGCGTGACCTGCTGCTCACCGCCATCGGCGAGGCGGCGCAGTCGCTCGCCGCGGAAAGCGAGAAGGCGCGCGCCATGTTCGTCGGCACGCTCGGCGAGATGAACGGCGCGCTCGGCGGCGAAAGCGAGAAGGCGCGCGAGATGCTCACGCAGACCGTCGCCGAGGTCTCCTCGACGCTCAACACCGAAAGCGAGCAGGCCCGCATGGTGCTGGCCCGCACGGTGGAGGAAATCCGCAACACCGTGGCCGGCGAGGCCGACGGCGTGCGCGCCCAGGTGGCCAACGCCGTGCGCGCGGCCGCCGATCTGCTGGCCGAGCGCGGCAATGCGGTCGCCGAAGATCTCGTGTCGCGGGCCGAGGCGCTCAATGCGGCGCTGGAGGAACGTTCCGGCAAGCTGGCCGGCCTGGTCAGCACGGACGGCAACGCGCTGGTGACGGCCATCGAGGACCGCGCCCAGGATCTCACCAGCCGCGTGCAGGAAGTGCACGACGCGATCCTCGACGCGATCACCGTCAAGGGCAAGGACGTCACCGACACCTTCGCGCGCACCGGGCTCGATGCCACCCGCGCGCTGGTGGAGGCCGGCGACGATCTGGTCACCAGGCTCGACGAGCGCAGCGCGTCGGCGGCCGAGATCCTCACGCGCACCAAGTCGCAGCTTGAAAGCGACATCACCGGCCTGCTGGAGCGGCTCGACCAGTCGAACCGCACCCTCTCCGACGTGCTGGCCTCGGCCGACGAGAACCTCGGCAAGGTCGAGACCTCGCTGTCGCGCAGCGCCGGCGAGTTCCGCACCGCGATCGACCGGGCGGTTACAGAGACCACCGAGTCGACCGGCATCCTCACCGACCAGACGGGCGTTCTGCGCAACGTGTCGGAGACGGTGCTGGCGGATCTCGCCAAGCTCTCCGGGCGCCTCGAGGATCACAGCCGGATGCTCACGGACGCCGCCAAGCACCTGGAGGAAACCAACCGCACGGTGGAAAGCCGGGTGGGCGAGCGCAAGACGGCCATCGAGGAGGTCGCGGACACGCTGCTGGCCAAGACCGAGGCGGTCGACAGCCTGATGCGCAGCTTCGCCGACCAGATGCAGGCCGCGCTCACCGAGGCGGATGCCAAGAGCCGCGACGTGACCGGCCAGCTCGCGGCGGCCGCCGAAGCCGCCACGGCCGCCGTCACCGAGCAGTTCGAGTCCATGCGCATGTCGGCCGGTCTCGAGGGTCAGAAGGCCCGCGAGACGGTCCGCGCCGCGCAGGACGAGGTGGTCGCGGAGATGTCGCGCACGCTCGGCGAGGCCTCCGAGCGCTTCACCGAGGCGACGACCCGCATGCGCGACGTCGCCCGCGACGTGCACCGGGAGCTGGAGAAGACCCGCGCCGAACTCAAGCGCGGCATTCTCGACCTGCCGGAAGAGGCCGAACAGTCGACCTCGGCCCTGCGCAAGGTCGTCAGCGAGCAGGTGCGTGCGCTCTCCGAGCTTTCGGAGATCGTGGCCAGGCAGTCGAACGCGCTGGACACGTCGCGCGCCGGCGAACAGCGCACGGCGGCGGCGGGGGCGACGCTCGCCTCCGTGTCGCGGGCCGAACCGGCGCCGCGCGCCGCATCGCGCCCGTCCCCCGCGCAGGCCCCTGCCCCGCAGCCGGCCGCGCCGCAGCGCCCCGCCGCTCCGGCCCCGCGCGCCGAGCTGTCGGGCGAGTTGCGCCGCAAGACGCTGAGCGATTTCGATCAGCCGACGACGCCGCAACGCAGCGACAAGCCAGCGCCCGCGCAAGGCAAGGGCTGGGTCAGCGACCTGCTGCGCCGGGCTTCGCAGGACGAGGCCCCGCAGGACGACGCGGGCGGCCGCTCGCCGCTGCAGATGGTGGAATCGCTCAACTCGCTGTCCATCGACATCGCCCGGGCGATCGACCACGACACGTTCATCGACCTGTGGGAGCGCTACAAGCGCGGCGAGCGGCACGTCTTCACCCGCCGGCTCTACACCCTGCAGGGCCAGCAGACCTTCGACGAGATCCGGCAGAAATACGCCCGCGATCCGGAGTTCCGCGAGGCGGTGGACCGCTACCTCGGCGACTTCGAGCAGCTTCTGGCGCAGGTGTCGCGCAACGACCGCGACAACATCATGAGCCAGACGTATCTCACGTCGGACACCGGCAAGGTCTACACCATGCTGGCCCACGCCAGCGGCCGTCTGGACTGACGACCGCCGACACGTCGACGACGCACTAAAACGCGAAAGGCGCGGCCTCCGAAAGGGGCCGCGCTTTTTGTTGCTTGTGATGGAGTCTTGAGCGGGTCAGTCTGGGCACGCGCAACGATGCTGCCCAGCGTCATCTTGAGCGCTTCGGTCTCCTGGTGGACCGCAACTGACGGCCCATAGCCGCCCTTGAGACACGCTTGGCGCGCTGCGGTGCAGCCTTCCCCGAAGCAGCCATTCATGGAAGCCGCAGCGAATAACTCCATGAAGCCCAAAACGACCAAGGTCACAGAACAAATGAACGTCAGGTTTTCCAGCAGGCTCCCGCAAGATAAGGCATCAATATGCGAAGGCATTGGGGAAATGCCGCCACTCTATCGCAGCAGGAACCGCCGCAAATAGCATCCGAAGTTCCTCGATTAAGTGGGCTTGGCGCTTCATCTCCTCCCAGACTGTGGGATGCGGCGACCGTAGAAGGCTTGAGCGAATGGCGTCGAGCTCAGCTTCCTCCGCACCCTGCTCGGCCCTCGCCGAGTACTCTGAGAGCCGGGCGCGATATCCGAGATAGGCGTCCCGCCGCGTTGTTAACAGTAGGTCCCTGTTGAGACCGAGGAGTTCAATCGTGAATGTGGCACGGGCCTCATCGACTGGATTCAGGTCAAGTGCTTCTAGTACGACGAACGTTCCCTGCAAATCCATGTCGAAAAACTGCATGGGATCCTCAGAGCGCGGGTCGATCAACGCGGGCAGGCCTTCCACCGGAGCGACCACCGGAGCGCCCCGCGCCCGCGTGATATCAACCATCGTGCCTCCAGCATCAATCACCGAGAATTTGTTACGCTTGCGTCCGTTACACGGCCCGCAAGCATAGACGTAGTTTGGCCAGCGAAAGACACTTTGGGGATAAAGGTCCTTCGGCTTGACGTGCTCTACTTCGTCAGCGGCGGAGTCCTCGCAATATGCACAGCGCACCGCGTCACCGGCCATTTTCGCGAGCGCCGCGCGAACGTCGCGGAAGATGGCGTTGGTTCTACGATTGCGATTGCTGAATGCGCTCTTTGCCGTCGCGACCCGCGCTGCGTAGTCCGCGGCCCCGTCCACCTCATCCTGATATTGGTTCAGCCCTTCCAAGGCGGCCTGCGGCAAGCCCGGGTCCCACAGCCGACGCATGTCAGATGGTCGTGGCGGTAGTGGGGAGAATAGAGCGAAGCTCGGTCAGGCGCACCGCGTCTGCCTTGTCGAGTTGGCCGCGCATCTCACGCCGGTTCAAGTTTGCTAACTCCTTCAGCAGCTCTCCAGACGCCTCCGATCGCTCTACGTCCCGTCCAAAGTGCTCAGTCCCATAGGCCTCGGTCAGATTCCCGTTGACCAATCGATCGAAGTCCTTACCAGCAATACGTCTCGATGGCTCATCGCTCCCGGGTGTTGCAAGTCGCCAGATTGAGTTGTTCCGCGCCGCGCGGCAGATGATAGGGCTGTGCGTGGTGACGAGAAACTGTACTTCCGGAAAGCTGGCTATGAACCACTCGCCAATACGCTCCTGCCAAGTCGGATGAAGATGGGCATCAACCTCGTCGATTAGCACCACGCCGGGCAAGTCGATTGTAGTTGGCGCGCCGCGTTTGAGAGCAGCCAAGAAGGTATCGCGTCCGTAGGCTGTGTCCATCGCACGCAGGATTTCAAGGGTCATCGACAGGACGGAGCGATAGCCGTCCGACATCTCTTCGATAGGGACGACCGCTCCATCGCCGTTGTCGATCATTATGCCGTCAGCGGTGACGCCATGAATGCGGGCGCCGTGCGGGAGGAGGTCGGAAGCGTTGAAGAACTCAGTAATCCCTTGGACGAGCGAGGAAGCGACCGCATCGTCCTCTAGTGCCTTGAAGCGAGCCGTGCGGACCCATTCCAACGCCTCGGATAGGGCAACGTCCTCCCCGAAAGCCGAAAGGTGTGGAGCAAGTTTCGGATGGCTATAATAAAGGCGGTCGTATTCGCGATCGCCGCCACGGAAACGGCGAAAGGGGCCAAACGCAGCCGAGAACCAGCCCTTTCCGTTACCCCATACAGTCCGTGGGCCGTTTGACCCCTTCTGAAAAGAAGTCTCCACCAAACTGGTCGCGTCATTCTTTTCCATATTCACCCTAACGGTGAATGCGTTCTGCGACGTTCGCCCGTTTCCACTCCAGCGATCGTGTTTCGCGTGCTGTCGAACACTCAACGCAATCGAGCCGGCGGACACGTTTTCTCTAAGCCATCCGTTCCAGTCCTGCCGTGAGGCGGCAGCGTTTTCTGCGCCTATCAGGGCAAGAACGATGGACCGCACAACAGTCGATTTTCCCGACCCGTTGTCGCCAAGAAACACATGCCAGCCCGCGGCTGGTGTTTTGGAATCGAGTGCGAATTCAAAGTCATCGATGATCCGAATATTGTTGATCGTTGCACGCGTGACATGCATGGCCGGGTGTCCTCTCCTGCGCGATACAGGCTATAGCATCCGCCGCTCGGAGGAAAGCAAGCGCCCTGACCCTGCAGAAACGGATCTACACCGTCCACCGTACAGAGCCTGATGAAACGGACAAATATGCGCAGCGCAGCAAAGGTCGGTTCCGGTCCCCTGAGCAAATGGTCGTGTTTCCTGCGGCGAACGGCCGCCTCCCGTCCATTTTAAACACGCCTGAGGCCGATGCTCTGGTCACTCTGTTCGCGCTGCGTACATTGGTCTCCTTCAAACCTATCAATATCGTTCAGGAGCGTGACGAGATGCGATTGCGCTCCGCCCCTCACCAGCCTCCACCTCACACCCGCGTCAGCACCCAGGCGGCGAGTTCGCGCAAGACGCCGTCGGCGGCGCGGTTCATGGCCTGCACGGCATCGGCGACATTGGTGCTGGAGGCCGGGACCTCCGCCCGGAAGATCCGGCTGGACTTTGTCCGGCCGTTGCGGTCGTCGACGAGGCGCGCCATCAGTTCGACCACCGCGCGGTCCTGCCCGTCGATGCGCAGCTCGAAGGCGCGCAGGTCGGTCTGGAGCTGATAGTCGATCAGAAGCCCCTCGCCCGGCAGGCCGATGCCGCGCAGGCCGCGGGTGTTTTCCAGCGTCTCGACGATCTTGGCCTGCACCACATTCGGCAGCGTGTCCGTCCAGGCGGCCTTGGGAAAATAGGTGTAGACCGGGCCGGTGTCGACGACGGCGATGTTCGAGGTATCGAGCGCCTGCAGCGCGCGCGGCGGGGGCACCAGCACCTGCACGGAGGCCGCGCGGCGGCGCGCCTCCACCTGCATCTCGGCCGGAGCGACGAGCCCGTAAAGCGCATCCGGCGCCCCGCCCCCGGCACAGCCGGCCAGAGCCATTATCCCGGCCAGCGCCGCCATGCGCACCACCCGGCGCCATGCCCCGCCGGCGCGCCTGCGCGCCGTTTCGTCCTGCGCCCCCCGTGGCCCCGTCATCGTACCCGTGCACCCGTGTTTGTTTTGCAGCGGCACGTTACGCGCAGCCGCCCGCCCCGGGCAAGCCCCGCAACCGCGCCCCCTCGCAAACGCACCGTCATCGTCTCTGCGCTCCGCCGAAGACCGGCTTGTCGTCGCCGCCGAAGATCACCCGCTGCGGATTGCGGTCGAGATTGGACACCGCGCGCTGGATCTCCACCAGCGTCCGGTTGAGCTGCCCCATGGCGGCCGAAAAATCCGCCGAGCCGCGCACGGTGAATTTTTCCAGCCCCGTGGCGATCGGGCCGACGCGTTCGGCCAGCACATCGGCGACCTTGCGGATCGAGGCGGCCGCCTGGGTCGCCTCGGCGATCAGCCCCTCGCCATCGGCCTCCACCATGGCGTCGATCTTCTCGACCACGCCCTGCACGCGCGTTCCCGTGGCGTTGAGCGTTTCGGCGAGATTGCGCGCGTCCGAAATGATGAGGTCGATGTCGGGCCCGCGCCCCTTCAGGCTTTCGCTGAACTCGGTGACATTTGCCACCGCCGCGCCGGCGCGGTCGATCGCCGTGGTGATCGTCTCGGTACGCCCTGCCACCCCTTCCGTCACCCGGTCGACGGAGGCGAGCACGTTTTCCACCCGCGCCGGGTCCACGGCGGCGAGAATGCCGTCCAGCCGCGCGGCGCTGACCACCAGCGTGTCGCCGATCCGGCGCGCATCGACCAGCACCTCGCGGATGTTCTGCTCGTTGTCGACCGCCACATCGGTCACCGCCTCGATGTTTTCCATCGTCTTGGTGGTGGCGACCACCAGGCGGTCGATGTCGTCGGAGCGGGAGCTCAGCACCTGCGAGAAGTCCGCGACATCCTCCACGATCTGCGACACCGCCTCGGGCCGGATCGCCGCGACCACCTTGTCGAATTCGGCGAGGCTTTCGTTCAATCCGACGGTGAAGGCGGCGAGATCGTTCGCCGCCCGTTCCGCGTCGTCGATCAGCCCGGTGAGCCCGTCGGCCGCCCCCGCCACCTTCGAGGTGATCTCGGAGGCATCGTTCACGATCTCGGTGACCTTCTCCGGCGGGATCGCATCGACGATGGTGGTGGCGCTGTCGACGAGGCCTTCCAGCCGCCCGGACAATTCGGTCAGCGCTTCGCCGGTGCTCGCCACGCTGCTCATGAAGGTATCGACGCCGTCCGCGTTCGCGGCGAGCGAATCGGAAAAGACCCGCGCGTTGCGGACGATCTGATTGACCTCCTCGCGGTTGTCGCTGACGATCTCTTCAAGCGCCCCGAGCGTCGTGTCGGCGCGGGTGAGAATGTCGCGCGCGCCCTCCACGATGTCCTCGAAGGCGGAGCGTTCGGCATGGATCACCGGTGGTTCCTCGGCGTCGGGATCGAGCAGCAGCGGCGCATCCGACGTGCCGCCGGACAATTCCACATAGGCGATGCCCGACAGGGTCTGAAACCCGAGCGTCGCCTTGACGTCGGCCCTGAGCGGCGCGGAGGGGCTGACGCGGATCGTGGCGATCACCACCGACGGATCGTCCGGATCGAAGCCCAGTTCTCCCACATCGCCGATCTTGATGCCGTTGAAGTTGACGTTGCCGCCGACCGACAGCCCGGTGACGTTGTTCTTGAAGATCACCTTTACGGGCAGGGCGCGCGGCCCCTCCGACGAACTGCCGAGCCAGTAGATGAAGGCAAAGCCCAGAAACATCGTGACGAACACGAAGGCGCCGATCGCCACATAGTTCGCGCGGGTTTCCATGGTGACCTCAGACTCTCGCTCACACCCGGCGCAACGCCCGGACGCCGTTGAAATACTCTTGCACCCAGGGGTGATCGAAGCGCATCAGCTCTTCGACGGTGCCGGCGCTCAACACGCGTCTGTCCCCTAATACCGCGACGCGGTCGCAAATGGAATGCAGGCTGTCGAGATCGTGGGTCACCATGTAGACGGTGAGTCCCAGCGTCTCGCGCAATTTCATGACCTGATCGTCGAAGGCGGCCGCCCCGATGGGGTCGAGGCCGGAGGTCGGCTCGTCGAGAAACACCAGATCCGGATCGAGCGCCAGCGCGCGGGCGAGGCTCGCGCGCTTGATCATGCCTCCGGAGAGTTCGGCCGGGAACTTGTCGGCGGCGGCGCGCGACAGGCCCACCATTTCCAGTTTCAGCAGGGCGAGTTCGTCCATCAGCCGCTGCGACATGGTCATGTGCTCGCGCATCGGCACCTGAATGTTCTGGCGCACGGTGAGCGAGGAGAACAGCGCGCCCTGCTGGAACAGCACGCCCCAGCGCCGCTCGATCGCCTGCCGCTCCGCGTCGCTCGCCGTGGCGAGATCCGTCCCGAACACCTCCACCGAGCCGGCCCGGCGCGGCGTCAGGCCAAGGATCGCGCGCATCAGCACCGACTTGCCCGTGCCCGAGGCGCCGACGAAGCCGAGGATTTCGCGGCGGTAGACGTCGAGATCCAGGTTCTCCAGCACCAGCGTGGACCCGAAGCCGACGGTGACGCCGCGCGCCTTGAGCACGACCTCCTTCGTCGGCGTCGACAACGCGGAAACGGAAGCTTCGGGCGAGACCGACATTCAGATTCCGATCGAGGAAAAGAAAATGGCGAACAGGCCGTCGACGACGATCACCATGAAGATCGACTTCACAACGGACAGCGTGGTGTGGCGCCCGAGCGATTCGGTCGAGCCGGAGACCTTCATGCCCTCCACCGAGGCGACCAGCCCGATGATCAGCGCCATGAACGGCGCCTTGACGAGGCCGACCAGGAGCGTGTCGACGGTCACGGCAACCTGCATCAGGTCGATGAAGACGCGCGGCGCCATGTCGAGATAGAGCCAGCTCACCAGCCCGGCCCCGACCAGGGCGGCGAGGTTCGACAGGAAGGTCAGCACCGGCAGCGCCAGAATGAGCGCCAGCAACCGCGGCAGGATCAGAACCTCGGTGACCCTCAGCCCGATCACATGCAGCGCATCGATCTCCTCGCGCATCTTCATGGAGCCGATCTCGGCGGTAAAGGCGGAGCCGGAGCGGCCCGCGACCATGATCGCCGTCAGGATCACGCCGAGCTCGCGCAGCACCAGGACGCCGGCGAGATTGACGACATAGACCTCCGCGCCGAAGCTGCGCAGGTAGAAGCCGCCCTGCTGGGAGATGATCGCCCCGATCAGGAAGCTCATCATCACCACGATGGGCACGGCGCCGAGGCAGGTCCGGTCGAACTGGCTGAAGACCGAGGGCAGCCGCAGGCAGCGCGGGCGCAGGAACACCCCGGACAGCACGCTGACCAGCGATCCGACGATATGCATCACGGAGCGGATGTCGTGGCCGATCTCGACCACGGCCCGGCCGGTGCGCTCCAGAATGCCGAGCAGCGACATCGGATGGCGCATGGGCTTCCAGGGCGGGGGATGGTGCCGCTCGACCTCGGCGAGCAGGAGGCGATACGAGTCGCGCAGGCCCGAGATCTCGACACGGACGCCGCGGTAGTCGAGATCCCCGCGCAGCCGGTGCAGCAGCCAGGCGCCGACGGTGTCGAGCGCCGTGAGCTGCGACGCGTCGAGCGTGACCTTGCCGGCGCTTTCGGCCGGCAGCTCCGCGAGAAGGCTCTCCAGTCGGGTGCTGTGGTGGATCGTCCAGGGCCCGTCCGCCACGATCCGGGCCCCGCCGTCGCCTGTCTCGACCCGCAGACCGGGCAGATCCTGTGCGGGATGGATCGTCATGCGCGTTCCTGTGCTTGCCGGGCGTTGGCAGAGACCTGCCGGGCGTTCGCAGGCACCTGCCGGGCATCGCGCCGGCGAGGCGCGCGCCTCTTGCCCCGCGTCCTGATCGACACGTATACCTTGGCGCAACCATGAGCGTCCAGCCGCGCCTGTCGCGTCTCATGCCCGCATCGACCGACATCGCGCACACGGGTGCGTAACCCGGTCGCGCAGCCCGCGCAAAGGAGTTCCCGATGGAAATCGCCCACCCCTATCTGCTCTTTCTCGGCGACGTGCCGGACGCGCTTGCCGCCAAGACGGGCCTCGGCATCGTCGACTGGCGGCGCGAATGGTGCCTGGGCCAATATCGACTCGACGGCTGCAAGGCGGACGCCGGTCTGCCCGACATGGCGCCGAAGCAGGCGGCGGAAGCCGGCGCGAAGACGATGATCATCGGCGCGGTCAATGCCGGCGGCGTGCTGCCCGAGCATTGGGTGGATTCCATCGTGGCGGCTCTGGAAGCGGGCCTCGATGTGGCCAGCGGCCTGCACATGCGCCTGGCGGACGTGCCGGAAATCCGCGACGCCGCCGCCCGCACGGGCCGCCATCTGCGCGACGTGCGCCATTCGGAGATCGCGTTCGCCACCGGCAAGGGCACCAGGCGCACCGGACGGCGCCTGCTCGCCATGGGCACCGACTGTTCGGTCGGCAAGAAATACACCGCGCTGGCGCTGGAAAAGGGAATGCGCGATGCCGGCTTCGACGCCGACTTCCGGGCGACCGGCCAGACGGGCATCTTCATTTCCGGGCGCGGCGTGTCGCTCGACGCGGTGGTGGCGGACTTCATCTCCGGCGCGGCCGAATGGATCTCGCCGGCCGCCGAGCCCGACCACTGGGACGTGATCGAGGGTCAGGGCTCCCTGTTCCACCCCTCCTTCGCCGGCGTCACCCTCGGCCTGCTGCACGGCTCGCAGCCCGATGCCTTCGTCGTCTGTCACGAGCCCACCCGCACCACCATGCGCGGGGTCGACACGCCGCTGCCGACGATCCAGCAGGTCATCGACATGACCATCGCGCTCGGCCGCCTCACCAATCCGGAGATCCGCTGCGTCGGCATCTGCGTCAACACCGCCGCCCTGTCGGAGCCCGACGCGCGGCGCGAGCTCACCGAGATCGAACGCGCCTACGAGCTGCCGACCACGGACCCCGTCCGCTTCGGCTGCGCGTCGATCGTGCAGCGCATCGCCCGCGAGTTCCCCTCGGCATGACGGTCACTCTCGAGGTCACCACCGACAGCTGGCCGATCGCCGGCGGCTTCGCGATCGCGCGCGGCGCGCGCACCCATGCGCATGTCGTCGTCGCGACCCTCAGCGAGGGTCCGCACGTCGGGCGCGGCGAATGCGTGCCCTACGCCCGCTACGGCGAGACCGTCGAGGGCGTGATGGCGGAGATCGCCGCCCTTGCGCCGGACGTGGCGCGCGGGCTGGGGCGGGCCGAGCTGCAGGCGGGCATGCCGGCCGGCGCGGCACGCAACGCGCTCGACTGCGCCTTCTGGGATCTGGAGGCCAAGCGGTCCGCCACGCCGGCCTGGCGGCTGGCGGACTTGCCGGCACTCGAAGCCTGCGACACCGCCTTCACCATCAGCCTCGGCACGCCGGAGAAGATGGCGGCGGACACCGCGCGCGCCGCCGCCCGACCGCTGCTCAAGATCAAGCTCGGCGGTCCGGGCGACCCGGCGCGCATCGCGGCTGTGCGCGCGGCGGCCCCCGAGGCGCGGCTGATCGTCGACGCCAACGAGGCCTGGTCGGCGGAGAGTTTCGCGGAGAACATGGCTGCCTGCGCGGCCGCCCGCGTCGAGCTGATCGAACAGCCGCTGCCGGCGGATGCCGACAGCGTGCTCGCGGAGCTGGCGCGTCCAATCCCCGTGTGCGCGGATGAAAGCCTCCACACAAGCGCGGATCTGGAGCGTCTCGCGCCGCTCTACGACGCGGTCAACATCAAGCTCGACAAGACGGGCGGGCTGACCGGGGCGCTCGATCTGCTGCAGGCCGCGCGGGCCCGCGACTTCAAGGTGATGGTCGGCTGCATGCTCGGCACCTCGCTCGCCATGGCGCCGGCGGTTCTGGTCGCGCAAGGGGCGGATTACGTCGATCTCGACGCGCCGCTGCTGCTGGAAACCGACCGCGCGCCCGGCCTGCGCTTCGAGGGCAGCCGGCTTTTCCCGCCGACCGCCGAGCTGTGGGGCTGAGGTCAGCCCCTCACCAGGGCGCTTACGGCGACGCGGGGTGAAACGCCAGCCGCGCGAGCGCCAGCGACACGAGCCCGAGCGCGGCAAGCCCGGCCATCGCGTCGAAGGCGAGCGCCGGGCCGATGGCGTAGAGCACGCCGGCGGGCGCCGAGGCGAGCGCGGTCAGGCCCCCGACCACCGTCGAGGCCACGCCCTGCGCGGCGCCCGCCCAGTGGCGCGGGGCGCTCGCCGCCACGAAGGCGACCCCGCCCAGATGCGTCGCCCCGAAGGTCAGCCCGTGCAGCACCTGCAGCGCGGCGATGGAGACCGGGTCGACCGCGTAGGGAAACAGCACCCAGCGCAGGATGGCGGCCCCCGCCCCGAGCGCCAGCAGCCCGCCGGGGCCGATCCGCGCCCCGATCCGCCCGGCCATGGCGAAGAGCGCGATCTCCGTCACGACGCCGAGCCCCCAGAACGCGCCGACCCAGACCCCGCTCAAGCCGGCCTGCGACCAGTGCAGGGCGGAAAAGGCGTAGTAGGCGGCGTGGCTTGCCTGCACGCAGCCGGCGGCCGCGATGATCAGCAGAAAGCGCGGCGACCAGAGGGTGCGCGCCGGCGGCGCGGTCGGGTCTTGCGGCGACGCCGTCTGCGGCGCCGCGCGCACCGATGCCACGGGCAGCGCCATCGCCACAAAGGCCGAGACCGCGAGCCCGGCGACGATGCCGCCGACCACGACCAACTCGGTCGCCGCGCCGACGAGCGCACCGCCGCCGATGTTGGCGACGATGAAGGCGATGGAGCCCCACAGCCGCATGCGGCCGTAGTCGCCGCCCCCCTCGCGCTGAACGCGCGCCGCCAGCGCGTCGCTCAGTGGCACGATCGGGCCCCAGGCGAGCGAGGTGACGGCCAGCAGCAGCGCGATGGACCAGAAGCCGGAGACGGCGGCCAACCCCGCGAACCCGAGCGCGGCCAGCGCCGACAGGACGGCGAGCGCCGGCCCCGGTCGGGCGTAGCGGTCGGCCAGCGCGCCCACCAGGGGATTCGCGATGAGGCGGACGGCGAGCGGCAGGGCGAGCACGGTGCCGATCTCCGCCGGGCTCAGCCCGGCCTCCGCCAGAACCAGCGGAAAATAGGGCAGAAACAGGCCGAGACCGAAGAAATAGGCCGCGAACAGCGCGGCCACGCGATACCGCAAGGACATGGAGACGGATCCCTTTGGGAGGGGCGAGCGGCCTTCTATACCGATTTTAAGGATTTGGCGATTATGCCTTGAGGACGTTCGATCACGCGCTGCGGCGCCGACCACGTAACCAGCGACGCGGAAGACCAGCAATGGCCGAAAACAGCACGCCCAGCGCGATCCGGGAGAGCGATTACGAAGCGCTTTTCGGCGCTCTGACCGAGACGGAGCGGGGCCGCTGGTTTCTGGACGAATATCTGAAGCGCAACCAGAAGCCCGAGACCCAGGTCGTGCTCGACGCCATCGGACGGCTGGAAAAGGCCATGGTGCGCGACCGCACCGTGCCCAACATCGACCGCATCCGCCTCGACATCGCAGACATGCAGGAGGCCATCGAGCGCACCAAGCGCGAGATCGCCAACATCAAGCACGAGGCGGACGACGGCAACCGCTTCAGCGAAGCCTCCAACGAACTCGACGCGATCGTCACCAAGACCGAGGCCGCGACCCAGGAGATCCTCGCCGCCGCCGAAGCGATCCAGGAACACGGCTGGACGCTGCGCGAGGCCGGCGCCGACGAGGCGACCTGCGACGAGATCGACGCGCGCGCCACCGAGATCTTCATGGCCTGCTCGTTCCAGGACCTGACCGGTCAGCGCACGCAGAAGATCGTGCAGGTGCTCCAGTACCTCGAATCGCGCATCAACCTGATGATCTCCATCTGGGGCATCGACGATCTCGAGGCCAAGGATCTGGAACTGCGTCAGGACAGCCGCCCGGACGCGCATCTGCTCAACGGTCCCCAGCTCGAGGGCCGCGGCGTCAATCAGGACGCGGTGGACGAACTCTTCGGCCCCGCCGAGACGTCCGAAGAAACCGCCGACGCGGGCGACGACGCGGAACCCGAAGCAGCGGAGAGCGCCGAGGACGCGGCCGACGCGAGCGCCGACCTCATGGCCGACCTGACCGCCGACGACCTAGCGGCCGCGGCCTTTGCCGGGGACACCGCCGGCGCCGACGAGATCGACGCGCTGTTCGCCGGCAACGATGCGTTCGACCAGAGCGACGATGACGAGGATGCGTCCGACGCCGCGTCGGCCGAAGAGACGGCCGAGCAGGAAGCCGACGTCTTCGCGGTGGATGCGATCGACGATATCGACATGGTCGATGCCGCCGACGAGGAGACCGGCGCCTCCGCGCTTGCCGATGTGAGCGGCATCACCGAGGCCGATCTGCTGGAAGCCGACGTTTTCGAGGCCCCGGCCCGCGCGGCCACCGAGACCGCCGACGAACGCAAGTGGCAGGAAGACGCCGCGAACGACGGCGACGCATCGGACGATCCGCTCGCCCGTCTCTCCGAAGGCGAACGCCAGTCGCTGTTCAGCTGACAACGCCAGTCGCGGGTCCGCTGACGCGGCGCGCGTTGGCAGTGCCGCGCCGTGCCCTGCCGGGAGTGACGGGCCCCGGCCGCAAGCCCACCTCCTTCCCCTTCCGCAGTTTTCACGATCATTAACCCTTTCGAGTGTATCTTTGTCGAATGACCTGCGATGATCCGCAGGCAAACGACTTCACGACCATTCGGATTGCGACAGAATGCTTTTTGCGCGGCTGGAGGAACTGGCAAGAACGCGGGAATCATCGGCCCGGTCGGAACTCGTTCGCCTGTTGAGCGCGCAATACGCCGACAAGGTCGAACGTGACCCTACGGAGGCCGAGCGCACGTTGTTTTCCGGGCTCGTGCTCGATGTCTTCGATCAGCTCGACCAGGCCACGCGGCTCGACATCGTCGTCCGCCTCGCGCGCACCGACCGCATCACCACCGAACTGGCGGACCGGCTCGCGACCGAAGCCTTCGACATCAGCGAGGCGATCCTCGAGCATTCCCCCGTCATCAGCGAACGCAAGCTCACGGAAGTCGCGCGCAATCGCTGCGACCGGCATCGCCTGGCCATCGCCCGACGCGAGAGCGTGCCGGAAAAGGTCTCCGACGCCCTCATCGCGCGCGGCAATTTCGCGGTCGTCAACGCGCTGCTGCAGAACGCAGGCGCGGAATTCGCCGTGCGCGCCCTTCTTGCCCTGCTGATCCTGTCGAACGGCGACCGCAAGCTGCTCGGCGCGCTCGCCCATCGCTGCGCAACCGACGAGACCTTCCGCGAGGACATGAAACTCGTCGGCGAGACGGACTGTCCGTTGATGCCGGCCGCGCTCGAAAAGGCGCTGGACGACGACGCGGCGCTGGAGAAGATCGCCGCCCAGGCCGTGATGGACGACCGCGACGCCGGGCTGGAGATCGATGGCGAGCATTTCTCCAGACACGAGGTGCGCATCCAGATCGCCTCCGGCGAGCTCAGCTTCGAGAACATCCTGCTGACGCTGGTGGAGCGCGAGGACATGGACGCCATCATCTGGCTCGTCGCCCGCCACCTGAACCTGCGCGACGGCGCGGTGCGCGACACCTTCGCCTCGCAGAACGACGGCGCGGTGGCCATGCTGATGAAGGAAACGGGCATCGGCCACAAGACCTACGGCAAGTTCCTGCGGCTGCGTTGCGCCTGGCTGGGCGTCGGCACCAACAGCGTCGCGCATGAGGTCTACGCCTATCGCACCATGCGCCATCCCGGCACGCCGCGCGTCTTCAACTGAATCGACAGACAGGCTTCAGCCGAAGCGCTCCAGAGCCGAGGCCAGCAGCGCCGGATCGACATTGCCGCCTGACAGGGTCAGCGCGATCGTCCGCCCTTCCACGGGCAGCTTGCCGGCGAGCACGGCGGCAAGACAGACCGCGCCGCCCGGCTCCACCACCAGCTTCAACTCGCGGAAGGCGAAGGCGACCGCCGCCAGCGCCTCGTCGTCGCTCACCACCAGACCGCCGCCGGCCCGCCGGCGCAGGATCGAAAAGGCGAGTTCGCCGGGCATCGGCGTGAGGATCGCGTCGCACACCGATCCGGATTCGCTGGGGTTTGAGAGCCGTTCCCCGGCCGCGAGCGAGCGGGCGATATCGTCGAAACCGGCCGGCTCCACCGGATGGAAGGCGCAGTCCGGCGCGAGCCGCTCGAAGGCGAGCGCGACGCCCGCGCTCATCCCGCCGCCGCCGGCGCATGTCAGCACCGCGTCCGGTTCGGCACCGATCTCCGCCGCCTGCTCGCACAGCTCCAGACCGAGCGTCCCCTGCCCGGCGATCACGCCCGGATCGTTGAAGGGATGGACGAAGGTCGCGCCCGTTTCCGCCGCGATTGCGTGAGAGATCGCATCGCGATCCTCAATGCCGCGCTTGTAGGTGACGACGCGTGCCCCGGCGCGCCGGGTGCGGTCGAGCTTCGCCTTCGGCGCGTCCTCGGGCATGACGATGGTCGCCGGCATGCCGAGCAGCCGCGCGGCCTCCGCCACGCCCTGCGCGTGATTGCCCGACGAACAGGCGACGACCCCCGCCGCCCGGTCGGCCTCCGGGATCATCGACAGCCGGTTGAAGGCCCCGCGAAACTTGAAGGAGCCGGTGCGCTGCAGGTTTTCCGGCTTGATCAGGATGCGCCCGCCGGTCGTCGCGTCGAGAAAGGCGGATGTGAGCAACGGCGTGCGCACGGCCTGTCCCGCGATCCGCTCGCGCGCGGCCAGAATATCGTCGAACCCTGGCGCCTCTCCTGGCGCCTGTCCAGGCGTCTCGACCTGCTGATCCATGTCTTCTGCTCCCGGCACGACGGCCCCTTGCGGTGCGTATGCTCCGGACGCACCCCGCGATGCGCTTACCGGAACAAACCATAGCCGGGATAAACCGCCGACGCCCGCGCGACAAGCATGTCCGGCTCCGGTCCCGGCCGCCGTCAGGCCGCCTGCGTGGCTTGCGCGGCGATGTCCTTCGCCCGATGGCAGTTTTCGATGAACTGGTCGGTGCTGCGGGCCCAGGTGTACTCCAGCGCCACGTCACGGCAGCGGGTCCGGCGGATTTTCAGCGCCGCGAGCGCGGCCTTCTCCAGATCCGTGTCGAGCACGCCGGCCCCCGTCCCCTCCAGAATGTCGAGCGGCCCCATGACCGGGAAGGCCGCGACCGGCGTGCCGCAGGCGAGCGATTCCAGCACCACGTTGCCGAAGGTGTCGGTGAGGCTCGGGAAGACGGTGACATCCGCATCGGCGTAGTGGCGCGCAAGCGCCTCGCCGGTCTTCGCGCCGGTGAACAGCGTTTCGGGATGCGCGCTCTCCAGCTCCGCGCGCTGCGGACCGTCGCCCACGACCACCTTGCTGCCGGGCAGGTCGAGATCGAGAAAGGCGCCGATGTTCTTCTCCACCGCCACGCGCCCCACATACATGAAGACGGGGCGCGGCAGGCTGTCGGGCAGCACGCCGCTGCCCGCCGTGCGTTCGAAGGGCCGGAAGCGCTCGTGATCGACGCCGCGCGACCAGCGCATCAGATTGCGAAACCCGCGCGCGGCGAGATCGTCCTCCAGCGTGCGCGTCGCGACCATGCAGCCGAAGCCGGTGTTGTGAAACCGCCGCATCCAGGCATAGGACCACCCCAGCGGCACCGGCACGCGCGCCGACAGATACTCCGGAAACCGCGTGTGATAGCTCGTGGTGAAGACCGTCCCGGACCTGCGCGCCACGCGCACCGCCATCAGCCCGAGCGGCCCCTCGGTCGCGATATGCAGGTGCTCGCAGTCATAGGCCAGCATTCGCCGGCGCAGGGCGCCGGGCGTCGTCAGGCTGAGGCGGATTTCCGCGTAGGTCGGACAGGGCAGCGTGCGGTAGTCGGCCGGCGTGATCAGCTCGACGCGCACGCCGCGCGCGTGCATGTCCTCGATGGTGCGTTCGAGTGTGCGCACCACCCCGTTGATCTGCGGCCGCCACGCATCGGTGACGATCAGAAGCGACTTCATGCCGCCGCCTGGGCCCGCGTCGCCGCCTTGGGAACCGTCGCCTGCGCGCGCAGCTCGGCCCAGCGGATCATCTCGAACGTTCCGTCGTGATGCTCCGCAATGGCCGTGCAGCTCTCCACCCAGTCGCCGGTGTTGATGTAATGCGTGCCGAAGTCCGAGTGGTCGGCCGCATGGTGAATATGTCCGCAGATCACGCCGTCGACGCCGAGCCGCTCGGCCTCGGCGGCCAGCGTTTCCTCGAACTTGCCGATGAAATTGACTGCGTTCTTGACCTTGAGCTTGGCCCAGGCGGAGAGCGACCAGTAGGTCAGCCCCAGCCGCCGGCGCACGATGTTGAGCGCGGTGTTCATGTTGAGCGCCGAGACATAGGCCCAGTCGCCGAGGAAGGCGAGCCACTTGGCATGGCGCACGACCACGTCGAAGCGATCGCCGTGGATGACCAGGTAGCGCTTGCCGGCGGCTGTCTCATGCACCGTCTCGTCGACCACCTCGATACCGCCGAAATGGGTGCCGAGGAAATCGCGCAGGAACTCGTCGTGATTGCCCGGCGTGTAGACGATCCGCGCGCCCTTGCGCCCCTTGCGCATGAGCTTCTGGACGACATCGTTATGCGCCTGCGGCCAGTACCACATCCGCCGCAACCGCCAGCCGTCCACGATGTCGCCGACGAGATAGATCGTCTCGGCATCGTGGTACCGCAGGAAGTCGAGCAGCAGATCGGCCTGGCAGCCACGGGTGCCGAGGTGAATGTCGGACAGGAAGATCGCCCGAAAGTGTCGCTGGGCCGGTTCGACGGACATGGCGCGCTCCTCAAGGATTTCGCGCCCTATGTGCTCGATTCCGGTCTCAGAAATATGACACCCGGCAAGGATTGCCCGGGCGAATGCTTCGCCGGGCGCCTGTCTCGACCTGCGCCGGGCCCTGTCGGGCGCGGGTCGGGGGTGCGTCGCCGGCGCCGCGGCCCATGGACTTGCGCCCGCGCGCTCCGCTATCACTTCGGCAACGCTTGCAGAAAAGACGGAGCCGCCGGCGGGCGGCGAGAAGGAAGGACACGCGCATGGATCTCGGATTGACCGGCCGCAAGGCCATCGTCTGCGCCTCGAGCCGGGGGCTCGGGCGCGGCTGCGCCGAAGCCCTCGCCGAAGCGGGCTGCGACCTCGTCGTCAACGGGCTCGACGCGGACCGGCTGGCGCGCACCGCCGAGGAGATCGGCGCGCGCTTCGGCGTCTCCGTCACCCCGGTCGCCGCGAACGTCTCGACGCGCGAGGGCCAGGCCGCCCTTTTCGAGGCCTGCCCGGAGCCGGACATTCTCGTCAACAACAACGGCGGACCGCCGCGCCGCGACTATCGCGAGCTCGACCGCGAGGCGATGATCGACGGCGTCATCCAGAACATGATCTCGCCCATCGAGATGATCCAGCAGGTGGCCGACGGCATGGCGGCGCGCGGCTTCGGGCGCATCGTCAACATCACCTCGATCACCGTGCGCATGCCGCTCGAGGGGCTCGACCTTTCGAGCGGCGCGCGCGCCGGGCTGACGGCCTTCCTCGCCGGCGTGGGACGCACCTATGCCCGGAACAACGTGACGGTGAACAACCTGCTGCCCGGCAAGATGGACACCGACCGGCTGCGCGGCGGCCTGGAACGCGCGGCCGAACAGGCCGGCACCAGCGTCGCGGCGGCGCGCGCGCGACAGGAAGGGGAAATCCCGGCCGGACGCTTCGGCACGGCGGAGGAGTTCGGCCGGATCTGCGCCTTCTACTGCTCCGCCCACGCGGCCTATATCACGGGCCAGAACGTGCTGGTCGACGGCGGCCTCTACCCGGCGGCCTTCTGACGCGGGACGCCAGAAAAACGGCCGGCGACGACCTCCGCCGGCCTTGATCTGCCGGCAAAGGAGGGGCGCGTTTCTCCGCATCCTCCCGGACGCAGGCGAAGCCGGAGATCCGGGATCGGAGAGCCAAGGAGCGAGCGACCCCGCACCCTGGAAAGCCGTGCCTCCCCGGTCCCGGATCGTCGCAGGCGCGACGTCCGGGAGGACGCCCCGGGCGGCTTTATCACCGAAAGGGCCGGCGGATCGCTCCGCCGGCCCTTTCGGGACTTGTTTCAGCCCTTCAGATCAAGACCCTCGTGGGATCAATACCCGCGGGCGTTCGCCTCGGCGCGCGCATGCGGCCCGCCCCAGCGGTAGCGCATCGAGGCGGAGACGATGTTCACGTTCGCATCCACATTCGAGGAATAGCTTCCAAGCGCCGGCTTGTAGTCCTGGTGGCCGGGCACGATGTTCACCTTCGTATCCGCGGTGTGGATGTAGGTGTAGCCGAGGTCGAGCGAGAGGTTTTCGAAGACCTCGTAGCTGGCACCGGCGGAGAACCAGTAGCGGTCGTTGTCCGGAAGCCGAGTCGAGCGGATCGACTCGTCAATCGGCGACATCTCATAGGCGAAGCCCGCGCGCAGCGTCAGATCCTCGGTGACGTCGTATTCGCCGCCCACCGAGAAGAACCAACCGTCGTCGTAGTTGAACGGCAGCGGCGTCGAGGCGACACCGGGAACGAGCGGCACCACCACCGGCGTCTTCAACCGGCTCCAGTTGGTCCACTCGACCGTGCCCAGCACGCGGAACGCATCGGTCACCCGCTGCTTGACGGAGAGGTTCACCATGTCGGGCGTCTTGAGCCGGGCGCGGATCGGGGCGATCCCGGCCGGCGAAAACTGCTGACCGTCCAGCTCATGCATCACCATGGACCGGTAACCGACGCCGATCTCCGTGCCCTCGAACGGCTTGACCGTCACACCGGCCGTGACGCCGAAGCCGATATCCTCGCCCACGAGCCCCGCCGTCGGAAAGCCCGGCACATTGGGCACCGCCTGCTTGAGCGCGACCGCGAAGTGCTGGATCTGGAGCCCCAACGCCACGGAGATCATGTCGTTGACCTCATAGGCGATGGTCGGGGTCACATTGATCGACATCGCCTTGGAGGAGCGCGAGTAGAACTGTCCGGCCCAATTGTCCGTCGGCTTGGTGGAGAGACCGAAGGGCGCATTCACCGACACGCCGAACACCGCCCGGTCGTTCAGCCGATAGGCAACATAGCTTGCGGGCACGAAGGCATCATTGCCCACGTCGCCCGACGGCACCGAGCTGTTCGGCAGCACCACGCCGAAGGGGGGAAGCGGCACGCCGTTCGACGTGAAGGTTCCGTCCATCTCCGCCTTCGGCACGACGATCGTATTGTGCGCCTCGATCGTCCATCCCTCGCCGGCCCCGGTCAGCGTCGCCGGATTCCAGAACATCGACGAGATCGACGGCCCGGTTGTGCCATATCCGGCGAAAGACATCCCCTGGTAGTAGGAACTCTGCTCACGCAGTGCAAAACCGCCCGCCAGCGCGTTGTTTGCAGTCATCGAGACGGCAAGCGCCGTCATCGAAAGAAGTGCCGCCTTGACCTTGTACCCCATAAGCGACGTCAACCTCCCCACTGTGTGTTGTGGCCCGTAGAGCGGACCCAGCCATTACGTTTAGGGAAGATGTACCGTTGCGCCTGAGGGAGGCAACAGCCTCTTTCTCAGGCCGCAAACGATGACGCAGTGCAGCAATTTCATCTTTCGAATGGTGACGTTGCGACACCCGACCGCGCAGGATCGTCGCGCTGCGCGCAAACCGGGTATTTTGTATCAGTTTTTTAACGTAGACGGCGCGTCGCGCACGAATGCACATTTTCTAGGCAGGCGCGACATTTGCGCCCGGCGATTTTGTTTTCTGAAGGAAGTTGCAGGAATGTCACGGTCGGCGGCGGAGGACTCAGTGAGTCACTCCGCCGCCCGGGGCAGAGCCGGCGCGGGGTCCGGTGTGCGCTCTGCCGTGTCGGTGTCCGGATCGGATGCCTTGCCGGCCGTCGTCTCCGTCGGGTTTTCGCGTGCCCGTGCCAGGGAGGGGGGCGTGGAGGCGGCCTCCAGCTCCGCATCGCTCTTGTCGAGCCGCTTGCGGAACCACAGGGCGTAGAGGGCCGGGAGAAAGACCAGCGTCAGCACCGTGGCGATGGTGAGACCGCCGATCATCGAGATCGCCATCGGCCCCCAGAAGATGTTGGTCGTCAGGGGGATGAAGGCGAGCACGGCGGCCAGCGCGGTGAGGATCACCGGCCGGGCGCGGCGCACGGTGGATTCCACGATGGCCGTGCGCATGGTGGCCCCGGCCTTCAGGTCGTGCTCGATCTGGTCGGCGAGGATCAGCGTGTTGCGCATCACCATGCCGCCCAGCGCGATCACCCCGAGGATCGCCACGAACCCGAAGGGCGCGTCGGCGATCAGCAGCGCCGCCACCGCGCCGACGAGGCCGAGCGGAAACGTCAGGAAGACCAGGATCATCTTCGAGAAGGAGTGCATCTGCAGCATGATCAGCATGGCCATGGCGAGCAGCATCACCGGAAAGACCTTGGCGAGCGCCGTGTTGGCCTTGGCCGATTCCTCCGCCGCGCCGCCGGCGTCGATCCGGTAGCCGGGGGCAAGCTCCGCCTCGATGGCCGCCATCTCCGGCAGGAGCTCGGCGGTGACGTCGGGGGCCTGCACGCCGGTGATCACATCGGCCCGCACGGTGAGCACGGTCTCGCGGTTGCGTCGCCACAGGATCGGTTCTTCCGAGACATATTCGATCCGCGCGACCTGCGAGACGGGGATCGCCCGCCCGCCGCGCACGTTGATCACCAGATCGCCGATATCGCCGAGCGCGGCGCGTTCCGCCTCGCGCGCCCGCACCACCACGCCGACCGCATGCCGCCCCTCGCGCAGGCGCGTCACCTCGACGCCGGACAGAAGCGCCTGCAGCGACTGGCCGATTTCCTGGGTGGACAGGCCGAGGGCACGGGCCCGTTCCTGATCGACCTCGAGACGGACGGATTTCACCTTCTCGCCCCACTTGAGCTCGGTGTTGCGCGTCGCCGGATGCGCCCGCATCGTCTCGCGCACCCTTGCCGCGATCGCGCGCACCTCGTCGCGGTCCGGACCGACGACGCGAAACTGCACCGGATAGCCGACGGGGGGCCCAAGCTCCAGCTTGTTCGCCCGCCCGCGCACCGCGCCCTCGGCCTGCTCGAAGCGCGCGCGCAATTGCTCCACCAGACGCGTGGTGTGATCGCCGCCCTTCGACTGGACCAGGATCAGCGCGTAGCTCGGATTGGGCAGTTCCGGATTGTAGGCGAGGAAGAAGCGCGGCGCGCCGGCGCCGATGTAGGTGGTGAAATAGTCGACGTCGGGACTCTCGGCGAGCCAGGCCTCCAGCTTGCGCGCCTCGCGTTCGGTCGCGGCGAAGGACGCGCCCTCCGGCCCCTTCAGCTCGACCAGCACCTCGGGCCGCGAGGAATTGGGGAAGAACTGCTTCTTGACGAAGCCCATGCCGTAGCCGGCCGTCGCCAGCAGCGCCAGCGTGATCAGCACGACGGGCAGGCGAAAGCGCACGGCCGCCGACACGAAGCGGCGGAATCGCTCGTACCCCCGGGTGCGATAGATCGCGTCCTCGTCGACGTCGCCGCGTTCGGCCGCATGGGCCTCCAGCGATTTCGGCAGCAGCTTGAGCCCGAGGTAGGGCGTGAAGACCACCGCGACGATCCAGGAGATCAGCAGCGCGGAGGTCACCACCCAGAAAATGCCGCCGGCATATTCGCCGGCCGCCGACTGGGCGAAGCCCACGGGGAGAAAGCCCGCCGCCGTCACCAGCGTACCCGACAACATCGGAAAGGCGGTGGATTCCCAGGCATAGGAGGCCGCGCGGACGCGATCCCACCCCTGCTCGATCTTCACCACCATCATCTCGATGGCAATGATCGCATCGTCCACCAGAAGACCCAGCGACAGGATCAGCGCGCCGAGCGAAATGCGCTCCAGATCGATGCCGAGCAGCAGCATGACGACGAAGGTGCCACCCAGCGTCAACGGCACCGACAGCGCCACGATGATGCCGGTGCGAAAGCCGAGCGACAGGAAGGACACCAGAAGCACGATGGAGATCGCGGCGACGAACTTCAGCAGGAATTCGCCGATCGCCTCCTCGACCACCTCGGGCTGGTTGGAGACCTGATGCAGCTCGGCGCCGACCGGCAGCCGGGCACGGATCTCGTCGGCCTTGACCGCCAGCCGTTCGCCCAGCTCCAGCACGTTGCCGCCCTCCGACATGGCGATGCCGAGCATGATGGCGTCCTGGCCGTTGTAGCGGGCAAGATAACTCTGCGGGTCCGAAATGCCGCGCCGCACGGTGGCGATATCGCCGAGCCGCAGCGTTTCGTCGCCGACCTTGACGGGCACGGCGGCCACTGCCGCGACCCCGCCGAGCCGGCCGCTGACGCGCACCTGCACGGTCTCGCTCGGCGTGTCGACGGAGCCGGACGGCACCACGGCGTTCTGGTCCGCCAGCGCCTCGAAGATGGCCGCGGCGGGAATGCCGAGCGTCGCCAGCTTGGCGTAGGAGATCTCGACGAAAATCTTCTGGTCCTGCTCGCCGAAGAGCTGGACCTTCTCCACGCCGGGAACGGCGAGGAAGCTCTGCCGGGCCATTTCCGCGAGATCGGAGAACTCCACCCAGCGCACGTCGTCGACGGTGAGCGCGTGGACCTGCACGTAGACGTCGGAATATTCGTCGTTGAAGAAGGGACCGCGCACGTCCGGCGGCAGATCCGCGCGAATGTCGCCGACCTTCTTGCGCACCTGGTACCACAGGTCCTCCACGTCCCTCGGCGGCGTGTCGTCGCGCAGCACGATCTGCGTCGCCATGAAGCCGGGGCGGGTGTAGGTCTCCAGCCGCCCCAGATAGGGCAGCGTCTGCAGCCGGGTCTCGACCCTGTCGGCGACCTGATCCTGCATCTCCTGCGCGGTCGCGCCGGGCCAGGCGGCGGTCACGACCATCACCTTGACCGTGAAGGCCGGATCCTCGTTGCGCCCGAGATTGCCATAAGCCCAGATGCCGGCCGCCGCCGTCACCAGAATGAAGAACAGGACGAGCGTCTGATGGCGCAGCGCCAGCGCGGAGAGGTTGAAGCCGCTCATCGCGCCGCTCCCATCACCACCGGGCCGGTCTCGTCGCGCAGCTCGACGCGCACCTTGCGGGTCTCGTCCAGCCGATGCGCCCCGAGGCTCACCACATGCGCGCCGAGCGGCAGATCGCCGGTGACGATGGCATGCGCGGCGTCGAAGCGCACCACCGCGACGGGCACGGCCGTGACCTGCGTCTCCCCGGGTTCGGCCCGCCAGACATGCGCCGCCTCGCCCCGGTACCACACCGCCGACAGCGGCACGGCCACCCCTTCCGTCGCCGCCTCGGGCGACAGATGCACGGTCGCCGTCATGCCGAGACGGGCGACATCCTGCGCGCCCTCGATGGCGAAGCGCGCGGTGAAGGTCCGCGCCTCACGGTCGGCCTGCGGCGAGAGCTCGCGCAGGGTCGCGGGGAACGCGCGTTCGGGCGCCGCCCAAAGCGTCACGGTCGCCTTTGCGCCGGCGACGTCGGCGATATGCGCCTCGGGGATCGCGACTTCCGCCTCCGGGGCGTCGGTGCGCGCCATGCGGATCACCGGCTGGCCGAGTGCAACGACCTCGCCCGGCTCGGCCAGCACGGAGGTCACGACGCCCTCGGCATCGGCCCGCAGGACCGCGTAGGCCAGCTGGTTTTCCGCCAGACGGCGGCGTTCGCGGGCCGCCTTCAGCGTCTCGGAGGCCGCATCGGCGGCCGCCTGCGCCCGGTCGAGCGCGGCCTGGCTGACATGGCCCTTGTCCTTGAGCGCGGCCACCCGCGTCAGATCGTCCGCGGAGCGCTCGGCCTCGGCCCGGGCGGCGCGCTCGCGGGCCGTTTCGGCGCTGAGCGTGGCCTCGAGGTCGGACGGGTCGAGACGCGCGATCACCGCGCCCGGCGCGACGGGATCGCCAACGTCGACCAGCCGGGCGGACAGCTTGCCCCCGACGCGGAAAGCGAAGGGCACATCGGAGCGCGCGCGGATCGTGCCGGGATAGGACAGGCGCCGCGCGGGCGGCGCCTCCACCGCCTCGACCCAGACCGTGCGCGGCTCCGACACCTGCCCCGCGTCGCCGCCCGGCTCCGGCTGACAGGCGGCAAGCCCCACGGCGAGACTGGCGGCAAGCAGCGCGGCCAGCGGCCGTCGCGATGGGCCACCGCGGTGCTCGCGCGGATCAGCGACGTCGGGCCTCGACCGGTCGGACATCGCAGGGTCCAGCACAGGGTGCGACGCACCGGGCATCGAAGAGCGAAGCGGGGAAGGCATCGGATCAGACCTCGCGGTGTCCTCAGGATCGGTCCCGCGCGACATGAGGGCGCGATTGGGGGGACGGGTGCGAATGCGCATCGGGCCGGTCGACCGCGACGCTGACGCCTCGTCAATATGAGGGCGTTATGACGATTGTCAAGAAACGTCAGAGAATATATATCAGACATCAGGCGTTGACCGGCCGCGCGGCACTCCCCATTCTCCGGTAAGGCGGAGGTGGGAGACCGGCGCAGGCGAAGGAGGCAAGGCGCCGGATCCCGGTGGCGGACGACACGGCCGCCGGCCGTGGTCCTCGGGATGTCTGCCGGCATTGCGGCCGGCGCATGCCCGGGATCCTGCCTCGCACCATGCCGGCAAACTATGCGTCCGGCAGGACATGGCACTTGGCTGGACGTTCAGCGCGCGACAACGGCGCGCGGACAGGAGAGGAAACGAGGCCCGCTCGCATGACCGACATTCTGGCGACGGAAAAAGGGACCAACGATCAGGCGGCGACCCGCGACGGCACCACCAGTGCCGCCGCGCAGGAGACGCGCCGACGGATCGTGGAAACGGCGAACGAGCTGTTTCACGTCTACGGCTATCAGAAGACGACGGTTGCCGACATCGCCCGCGAGCTCGGCATGTCGCCGGCCAATGTCTATCGCTTCTTCGCCTCCAAGGCGGATCTGACGCGCGCCGTCACGGGTCTGGTGACCGCGGACCTGCGCGCCGTGATGACGGGCGGGACGGGCGAGGCCGACCTGAGCCCGGGCGAGCGGCTGCGGGCCATGGTGCGCCGCCACTTCCATCACATGCGCGAGCGCTACGCCGACAATCGCAAAATCCACGATCTGCTCGAGGCGGCGATGGAGGAAGCCTGGGACGAGATCGAGACCCACAAGGCGGCCATGCGCGCAAGCTTCGGCGCCGTGATCGCCGAGGGCATCGCCTCGGGCGACTTCGCCGAACAGGATCCGGAGACGGCGGCGATGCTGTTCCAGCATTCGCTGATCATGTTCTTCCACCCGGCGCTGGTCGCCCAGTCCTGCCGCTGCCTGCCGGAAGGGCATCAGGATCGTCTGTTCGAGCCGATGGTGGATTTCGCCCTCGCAGCCCTGCGCGACGGGCGTTTTCGCGAACTTCCCGACGACCTCAAGCATCCGCCCGCGTCCTGACCCTCGCGCCTGCGAAAGGACCCCGACACGCCGCCGGACATGCCGCCGGTGTCAGCCGTCGCGCCCTTCGAGGAACCAGCGCGTGGTCGCCCGGCTCCACGGCCTGAGCTTGTTCATGCAGCGGAAATAGCTCTTGTAGACGTCGCGCTCCAGACCGCCGGCCTCGGCATAGCCGTTGACCACGTCGCCGGCCGTGGCGCGCAGCGCCTCGAGCACCGGCGGGGGATAGCGGCGCACCTCAACGCCGTCCTCCGTGGTGAGCAGATGCAGCGCCTCGGCGTTGCGCCAGTCGCCCTCCGCCATCGACGCCAGCGTCTCCGCCCGGCACGCCGCCTGCACGATCGCCTTGAGGTCGTCCGCCAGCCCGTCGAAGGCCACCGCATTGACCAGCGCCTCGCTCAGGCCGTTGGGCTCGTGAAACCCCGGCGCATAATAGAGCTTCGCCACGTCCTGGAAGCCGAGCGCCCGGTCGTCGGCCGGCCCGAGAAACTCCGCCGCCTCGATCAGCCCGCTGCGCAGGGACGACACGAGTTCGCCCGGCGGCAGCGACACCGGCGTCGCGCCGAGCCGGCGCATGACTTCGCCGCCAAGCCCCGGCATGCGGACCTTCAGATCCCTGAAATCCTCCGGCGTCGCGACGGGCCGGGTGAACCAGCCGCCCATCTGCGCCCCGCTGTTGCCGCCCATGAAGGGACGCACGCCATAGGGCTCGTAAAGCTTGACCCAGAGCTCCTGCCCGCCGGCCTGCTCGATCCAGGTGACGTGCTCATGGGGCATCAAGCCGAAGGGAATGGCGGTGAAGAAGACCGCGGCGGGCATGCGCTCCTGCCAGTAGGCGGAGGCCGCGTGCCCCATCTGCGCCGTGCCGGAGGACACCGCATCGAAGACCTGCCCCGCCGGCACGAGTTCGTTGACGGGAAACAGGCGCACCCGCATGCGGCCGTCGCTCATCTCCGCGATCGCATCGCAGATGCGTTGCGCGGAGCGGCCCGGACCCGGCAGGTCCGCCGGCCAGGCGGTCGCCATCTTCCATTCGATCGTCGGCTGCGCGATCGCCGGCCGCGCAAGTCCGGCCACGGCCGAGGCCCCGACGACGCCCAGCGCGGCCCGCCGCGACAGGCCACCGCCGGCCGACCCGGACGCCTCCCGACGCTGCGTCGCGCCCGGCGTCTCGGTTCCTGTGCCCCGGCGGCTCGTCATGCCTCACACTTCCAGTTCGTTGCGATACGGCTTCAGTTCGGCGCGGCCTGCGCCGGTCGGATCGCCCACCTCGGCCGGCGCGCTGCGGATGGCGTGTCCGGCCGGGCACTTCTGCCCTGCGCGCGCCCTCGATCCCGTCTTTGCAGGTTCGACGATGGGCCGCAACTTCGCAAGTGCGCGATCATTAAAGTTTTCCAATGTTCACCGGCGTGTTCACGCAGAAGTTCCCGCAAGGGCGCCCCTTGCCCGCGGACGGCACTTCCGCTTCACTCGCCCGAAGGCGCGACTCGCGCACGCCCCCGCAGCGGAGAGTTTCATGGTTCCCTTTTTCGTGATGATCAAATGCCACCTCGGCAAGGCCTATCAGGTCGCCAATGCCATCGCCGACGCCGAGATCGCCTCCGAGATCTATTCGACCGCCGGCGATTACGATCTTCTGGTCAAGTTCTATGTCGACGACGATGCCGACATCGGACACTTCGTGAACGAGAAGGTCCACCCCTTCGACGGCATCCTCGACACCAAGACCATCATCACCTTCAAGGCGTTCTGACCCTTCAAGGCCTTCTGGCGCCGGCCTGCGCGCCAACGGCGCGACTCACGCCTTGGACGGCGTGGTGGTGCGCCGCTCCTTCGAGCGGTCGAGCCCGAGCCGGCTCTCGCGATAGATGACGAAGACCCCGGCGCCGATGACGAAGACGGCGCCGATCAGCACCTCGATGGTCGGCAGTTCCGCGAAGACCGCCCAGCCGACGATCACCGTCCACAGCATCGTCGTATAGTCGAAGGGCGCGATGGTCGACGCATCCGCATAGCGATAGCTCTGGGTCAGCAGGATCTGCCCCACGCCGCCGAAGAGGCCGATGGACACCAGCATGATCGCGTCGCCCGCGTCCGGCACCACCCAGCCGAAGGGCGCCGTCATCAGCGCCAGCACGGCGGTCACCCAGGCAAACCAGATGACGATGGTCGAGGTCCGTTCCGTGTTTGTCAGCCGCCGCACCGTGATCATCGCCAGCGCCATGAACACCGCAGCGCCGAAGGCGAACCCCGCCCCCACCGCCGTGTCCCGCGACGCCTCGCCCGCCCCCAGATGCGGCGACAGGATGATCATGATCCCTGCGAAACCGACGGCGACCGCCGTCCAGCGGTAGATCCGCACCCGCTCCTTCAGAATCAGCGCCGCGAAGACCACCGTGATCAGCGGCGCGGAAAAGCTGATCGCCGTCGCGTCGGGCAACGGCAGGCGCGCGAGTGCCGCGAACCACATGGCCATCGCCGATCCGCCGACGATGGCGCGGCCGATGTGCCCGAAGGGCCGCCGGGTCAGAAACACGCCCGGCCCCTCGCCGCGCCACCAGACCATGATGAGCACCGGGATGAGGCCGAAGAAACTGCGCGCGAAGATCACCTCGCCGACCGGATAGCGCCCGTCCAGCAGTTTCACCAGCGCCACCATGCCGGTGAAGACGAGCGCCGAGCCCACCTTCAGGGCGATGCCGAGACCGGGATTGTAGGCGTTGAGATCGGCGGCGGGCGACGCGGAGGTCGCGGGGGGCGCATCGGCGCGCGTGCGGGACATGAACCGGCTTTCGGGCAGGAGTTTCGGAATGTGTATTCGGGCAGGCGTGCTGCGGAGCGGGCCGGCGCGACACCGCGCGCGGTGCCCGATCCTAAGGACTCCTGACAATTTATATGATGAATGTATGAAGCCGAAGTGCCGGTTCGGCAAGTCTTGCGTGCGTGCAGCGCATGCCCTGCACGCAGGCCAAGGCACGGCCGCCCCCGGCACACCTCATGGAACCGCAGGAATGGGGCCGGGGGAACGGGGGCCGGGGGACGCCTGACGGTCGGGCCGGGACCGCGCGGCCGATCAGGACCGCGCGGCGGCGATGGCCTGCCACACGCGGAACGGCGTGGCCGGCATGTCGATATGCTGGACGCCCGCGCCGCGCCGCAGCGCGTCGTTGACCGCATTCATCACCGCCGGGCAGCCGCCGATGGTGCCGGCCTCGCCCGCCCCCTTGATGCCAAGCGCATTGGTGGTCGATGGCACATTGTGAGTCTGGAAACGGAAGTCCGGAATATCGGCGGCGCGCGGCATCTGGTAGTCGAGGAAGGAGGCGGTCACCAGCTGCCCGTCCTCGTCGAACACCGTGTGCTCCATCAACGCCTGCCCGATGGCTTGCACCGCCCCGCCGTGCACCTGTCCGGCGAGCAGCAGCGGGTTCACGGTGACGCCGAAGTCGTCGACGATCACATAGTCGACGATCCGCGTGTCGCCGGTCTCGGGATCGATCTCCACCTCGCAGACATGCGTGCCGTTGGGATAGGTTGCCTCCGCCTGCTTGACCGCCTCGCGGCCCGACAGGGGCTCGGGCGCCGCTGCGGCGATCTCGGCAAGCGTCACCGCCCGGTCGGTGCCCACGACGCGCACCGCGCCGTCCATGAGCTCCAGATCCTCGACCCCCGCCTCCAGCTTGTCGGCGGCGAGATCCTTGATCTTCTTGACCAGCGATTTCGACGCCTCGAGCACCGACGGCAGACCGATGGGGATCGAGCGCGATCCGCCCGTTCCCCCGCCCCGGCGCACCCGGTCGGTATCGCCCTGGATCATGGTGATCGCATCGAGGTCGACGCCGAACTGCTCGGCGATGATCTGGCCGTAGGCGGTGGCGTGGCCCTGGCCGTTCGACTGGGTGCCGATCAGCAGCGTCAGCGAGCCGTCCTGCCCCAGTTCCACCGTGGCCTCCTCCGAGCCGGCGAAGGCGCAGGCCTCGATGTAGGTCGCAAGGCCGATGCCGCGATAGAGCCCCCGCTCGGCCGCGGCTTGCGCGCGCGCCTCGAAGCCGTCCCAGTCCGCCGTCTTCAGCGCGATGTCCATATGCGCGGCGAAATCGCCGGTGTCGTACATCCGCCCGGTCGGCGTGGTGTAGGGCAGATTTTCCGGCGGGATGAAATTGCGCCGCCGGATCTCCGCCGGCGCCAGGTCCATCTCGGCCGCCGCCCTGTCCACCAGCCGCTCCAGCACATAGGCCGCCTCGGGCCGTCCGGCCCCGCGATAGGCGTCGGTCGGGATCGTGTTGGTGTAGACGCCCTTGAGCTTGGCATGCAGGGCGGGAATATCATAGAGGCCCGTCGACATGGTCATGCCGATGTTGGGAATGAACGGCCCGTACTGGTGCAGATAGGCGCCCATCGCAGCGACGAGATCGATGCGCAGACCGAGGAACCGGCCGGTCTCGTCCATGGCGACCTCGGCCGCCGTGACATTGTCGCGCCCGTGCGCGTCGGCCAGGAAATGCTCCGTGCGCTCGCTGACCCATTTGACCGGCACGCCGAGCCGCTTCGCCGCGACCAGCGCCAGCGGATACTCGGGATAGACGAAATTCTTGGTGCCGAACCCGCCGCCGACATCGGGCGTGATCACCCGGAGATCGGCCGCGTCGATGCCGAGGATGTCGCCGGCGATGACACCGCGCATGCCGTGGCCGCCCTGGGTGCCGGCGGTGAGCGTGTAGCGCCCGCTCGCCGCATCATATTCGCCGATGCAGCCGCGCGGTTCCATGTAGTTGCACACCAGCCGGTTGTTGACGATCTCGATCCGCGTCACGTGATGCGCGGCCTCGAAGGCCTGTCGGGTCGCCTCCGCGTCGCCCATTTCCACGGTGAAGGCGAGGTTCGAGCCCCGCTCCGGCCACACCAGCGGCGCGTCGGGCGCAAGGGCCTGGGCGGTGTCGACGATGGCGTCGAGCGGCTCGTAATCCACCTCGATCAGCTCCGCCGCCGACTTGGCGTTGGCGATCGTGTCGGCCACCACGAAGGCGATCGGCTCGCCGATGTGGCGCACGATGTCGCGCGCCAGCACCGGGCGCGGGGGCACCTCCGCCTTGGTGCCGTCGGGCTGCGTGACATTCGCCTTGGTCGGCATCAGGCCGAGGTCCGTGATGTCGTCGGCCGTCAGGATCAGCGCCACGCCGGGCGCGGCGCGCGCCTCCGACAGATCGCCCAGCGCAATGCGCGCATGCGCCATGGAGGCGCGCAGCACGTGGCAGCGCAGGGCGCCCTCGGGCTGGATGTCGTCGGTGTAGCAACCATGCCCGGTGACAAGCGCAACGTCTTCCTTGCGCCGCACCGGCGCGCCGATGCCGAACTTGCCGGGTGCCATGTCGTTCATGCCGTACGCCTCTTTGAGATGAAGAAAACAGGTAGGACGGATGCGGGAGCGGTCACATACGCATCCCCCGTCCGCATCGCTCCCCGCATCGAGGGTCCGCTGCCCGCACCAAGTGTCCGGACAGCGAATTGACGCGCACTCGAAATCCGTCAAGCCCCATCAAGACCCGCCGCCCTGGCGTCCGCCTGCGGTGACGGCGACGCCCCGGAAGAAACCGCCTCAGGGAAACCGGCGCCGGGATCGGCGGGGAGGACCCGCCGGACCTGACACCGGGGACCAGACCTTAACGGGTCGCCACGCCGCGCGCCAAGCCCCGAAATCGCGCAAGGCCGGCCCCTCTTTTGCCAGACGTCGGGAAAGCGCTATGCTGGACGTGCCCACCCACGCGGCGTCCGCCGCGCAACCAAGCGGTTCTCGTTCATGCTGCCCTCCCCCGCGCGCTCCCGGCTGGCCGAGCGATACGCGGCCGCCGGTGCCCGGCTGTCGCGCCTGCCGGGCAACGTGCGCGGCGCCTTGTGGATGCTGCTGGCCGGTCTGTTTCTCACGGTCATGGTGACGCTGATCAAGCTGCTGGGCCAGCGCCTGCCCGTCGCCGAGATCGTGCTGCTGCGCCAGATCGTGATGGGCGCGATCATCGCGCCGACGATCCTGCGCGGCCTGCCGGGATCGCTCGCGACGAGGTTCCCGCATCTTCACGCCGTGCGCGTGATCTGCGCGGCGGTCGCCATGCTCGCCGGCTTCACCGCCGTGGTGCATCTGCCGCTGGCCGATGCCACGGCCATCGCCTTTTCCAAGACGTTCTTCATCACCATCTTCGCGATCCTGTTCCTCGGCGAGACGGTCGGCCGCCACCGCTGGAGCGCGACCCTCATCGGCTTTCTCGGCGTCATCGTCATCCTGCGTCCGGGCACGGCCGGCATCGATCTCTACGCCGGGCTCGCGGTGGTGAGCGCGGCCGCGGCGGCCGTGGTGATGACCGTCATCCGCAAGCTGTCGCAGCAGGAACGCCCGGTCACCATCCTGACCTATCAGGTGGTCTTCGTCGGCCTGATCATGCTGCCCATCGCGCTGTATGCCTGGGTGCCGCCGACGCTTTCGGAACTGGGCATTCTGGTGGTGGTCGGGATCGTGTCCTGGGCCGGTCAGATGTGCAACATCCGCGCGTTTCGCGCCGGCGAGGCCTCCGCGATCGCCGCCCTCGACTATGTGCGCCTGCTCTATGCGACGCTCATCGGCTTTCTGGTCTTCGGCGACCTTCCGGCGCTGGCGACCTATGCCGGGGCGGCGCTGATCATCGCCGGCTCGCTCTACACCATGTGGCGCGAGACGGTCCTCGGCCGCGAGGTCGCCAGCCGCGACGGCATCCGCCCGGACGGCCCGTGACGCAAGACGCCCTCCCCCGCCGGCCTATCCGCCGTTGAAGAGCGGCGTCCAGATGCCCTCGGTGCGGTAGCCGCCGAGCGCCTCCGCCATGTCGCGGAATGCGGCCGTGCGGGTGAAGGCGACGAGCGCCTGGAACGGCGGCTCGAACCACTCGCGCCGCGCGACCACCAGATCGAAGCGTTCCTCGCACAGCGGCACGAAATCGAGCTTGAACTGATGCGCCGAGGCCTCCAGCCCGAAGGCCGCGTCGGCGCGCCCGTCGAGCACGGCGAGCGCCGCCTCGCGCTCGTCGCGGGCGACCGCCGCGCCACCGTTGGAGGCCTCCTCGGGCGCGATCCCCTCGTCGCCCAGCATGCGGTCCAGCAGCAGCTGGCTGCCGGCCTGCGGCTGGCGCCGCACCACCTTGCGGCCCTGCAAATCGGCAAGCCGGGCGAGCCCCAGCGGATTGCCCGGCGGCACGATGACACCCCGGTTGCGCCACGCCCATTGCACGAGAACGACGGGCTGGAAGCGGAAGCGCCGGGTCACGATGTCCGTGTTCCAGCCCTCGTCCTGGACGACATGCAGGCCGGTTGCGATGCCCTCACCCTGTTCGAACCGGTCGAGCCCGTCGAGACTGCCGTCGAAGAGCGCCGCGAGCCCGGATCCGGACTCGCGCAGCGCCCACTCGAGCAAGGGGTCGTGACTGCCCAGCACCACCGGCGGACGGGCCGCGTCCGGCGACGGCGTCTCGCTGGCGTTGTCGATCCAGGCGAGCACGACGTCGCGAGGAAACAGCAGCTTTCCGGTGGCGCGGGAATGCGGGATCTCGCCGGCCGCCGCCAGATCGTAGATCTTGCGCTCCTTGACGCGAAGCAGGTCCGCCATCTCGCGCGTGGTGAGATAGGTCGGCAGGTCGGCGGTCATGCGGCGCGGGGTCCCGGACTGTGAGAAAGACTGCGAAAAGGCAGGAAGCGGATCGGGCGACAATGCCAAGCCGGCACGCCCGCCGCAAGCACGACGAAGGGCGTGGTGCTGCCGCGCTCCTCACCGCCCGCGCGCACGGCGCCTGCGCCGCCCATGCCAACGCCGCCCGCCGTGCTCACCCGGCGGCCGCCTCGGCCGCCTGGGCGGCGCGCTTCGCCTCTTCCTCCTCGACGAGCTCCTTCTTCGACAGCTTGCCGACCATGGTCTTGGGCAGGCTGTCGCGGAACTCCACCTCATGCGGCATCTCGATCGACGACAGGTGGTCCTTGAGGAAGGTCTTGAGCTCGGTCGCCGTCAGCGCCGTGCCCTCGCGCAGCTTGACGAAGGCCTTGGGCGTCTGCCCCCGGTACTTGTCGGGGATGGCGATCACGATGGTCTCCTCGACCGCCGGATGCTGGTAGATCGCCTCCTCGATGACGCGCGGATAGACGTTGTAGCCCGAGCACAGGATGAGGTCCTTGATGCGGTCGACCAGATAGATGAACCCGTCCGCGTCGCGATAGCCGACGTCTCCGGTGTGCAGCACCCCGTGTTCGAGCGTGCGCGCGGTCTCGTCCGGACGGTTGTAATAGCCGGCCATGACCTGCGGTCCGCTGACCACCAGTTCGCCCTTCTCGCCCTCGGCCACGTCCTTCGTCAGATCCTCCAGATCGCGGAAGCCGACGACCGTGCCCGGCACCGCGAGGCCGATCGATCCGGCCCGGCGGTTCTCGTCGAGCGGATTGGCGGCGACCACGGGCGCGGCCTCGGTCAGCCCGTAGCCCTCCACCAGATAGCATCCGGTCATCGTCTCGAACTGCGTCTTGACCTCGACCGGCAGCGGCGCGCCGCCCGACAGGCACAGCTTGATCGAGGTGAGGTCGTATTTCTTCGTCATCTCCGCGGTGTTGATCGCCGTGTAGATGGTCGGCACGCCGGGAAACAGCGTGATCTGCTTCCGCTTGATGGTGTCGAGCAGCATCTTCAGCTCGAACCGCGGCAGCAGCACCATCTCCGCGCCGAGCACGACGGAGAGGTTCTGCGCCACCGTCATCGCGAAGACGTGGAAGAAGGGCAGCACGCAGAGCATCTTCTCCCTGCCCGGCTCGGCGGCGGAAAAGATCGTGCGCATCTGCTCGATGTTGGCCGACAGATTGGCATGGGTCAGCATCGCGCCCTTGGGCACGCCCGTGGTGCCGCCGGTGTATTGCAGCACGGCGATGTCGGTCAGCGGATCGATCTCCGCGTCGCGCGGCGCCCCGCGCCCCTTCGCCATCACGTCCGCGAAGCGCGGATGCGCGGCGTCCTCGGGGATGCTCGCGCGCTCCTTGCCCTTGAACAGCGTGAACAGCAGCTTCTTGGGCTGCGGCAGGATGTCGGCCATCGGGCAGACGACGATGGTGTCGAGCGCGCCTTCCCGGCGCACCTCCTCCACCTTGTCGTAAATCACCTTGAGGTCGAGCGTGACCATGATCCGCGCGCCGGAATCGCGCGCCTGGAAGGAGATCTCGCGCTCCACATAGAGCGGATTGAAGTTCACCACGATGCCGCCGATGCGCAGCACCGCGAAATAGAACACCGTGTAATAGGGCGTGTTGGGCAGACACAGCCCGACCTTGTCGCCCTTGCCCAGCCCCATCGCCTGCAATCCGGCGGCGACGCGCTGCGACATCGCCCCGATCTCGTCATAGGTCCAGCCGCGCCCGAGAAAATCCATCGCCGGCCGCGACCCGTGATCTCGGATCGCCTCGTCCAGATAGCTGTGCACGGGTTTCGGGCTGAAGGTGGCAAGCCAGGCCTGCGTTTCGGTCACGATGCTCCTCCCTGCATGGTTCTTCGCCGGTCCCTTGTTCCTCCCGGGCCGGCGACCGAAACCATGACCAAAGCTTCCCTTTACGTCAACGTAAAAAGCACCTCCTGATCCGGGTCCGGCTCACCTCAGGATAGGCGAAAGGCGAGGCTGCACCAAGAGCAACCGACCCTGCCGACGTCAGCCGTCCGAAGCCGCGCCCGCCTCCACGAGTTGGAAGCGGTCGACGTCGAACAGGCCCTTGTCGGTGATCTTGAGATGCGGAATCACCGGCAGCGGCAGGAAGGCGACCTGCAGGAAGGGCTCGGGCAGCGTGCAGCCGAGATCGCGCGCGGCGCCGCGCAAGTCTTCCAGCGCATGGCGCACCTCCTCGAAGGGGGCGAGGCTCATCAGCCCGGCGAGCGGCAGGGCGAGCTCCGCCAGCACCTGATCTCCGTCCGCCACGACGAACCCGCCCTGAAGCGCGGCGATCCGGTTAACGGCGGTGGCCATCGACGCATCGTCCGCGCCGACGACGCAGACATTGTGGCTGTCGTGCCCGACCGAGGAGGCGATCGCGCCGCGTTGCAGGCCGAAGCCGGCGACGAAGCCGCGCCCGATGCCGCCGGTCCTGCCGTGACGCTCGACCACGGCGACCTTGGCGATGTCCCCTGCCGGATCGGCGACGGCCGCGCCGTCGCGCTGGGGCAGCGTGCGGGTCAGATGCTCGGTGATGATCCGGCCCGGCACCACGCCGATCACCGCATGCGCATTCGCCGATCCCGCCTCCACGCGAAAGTCTGCGGCCGACAGGGCACGCAGATGCACGCTGGCGAGGCCGATGGGCGCAAGCGGCGGGCGGACCGCGAAGGCGGCCGCATCGGCGACCCGCCCGCCGGCAATCACGCTGGCCACGGCGCAGGTTTCCAGATCGTCGAGCAGCACGAGATCGGCGCGCCAGCCCGGCGCGACCAGCCCCCGGTCGCGCAGGCCGAAGGCGGTGGCCGCCGACCAGCTCGCCGCGCGATAGGCGTCCTGCGGGCGCACGCCTTTCGCGATCAGCCGGCGGATCATGCTGTCGAGATGGCCCTCCTCCGCGATGTCCAGCGGATTGCGGTCGTCGGTGCACAGCGCCACGAAGGAGGCCGTGTCCGGGGTCAGCACCTCGGCGAGCGCATCGAGATCCTTCGAGACCGACCCTTCGCGGATCAGAATGCTCATGCCCTTGGCGAGTTTCTCGCGCGCCTCCTCGGCCGTCGTCGCCTCATGGTCGGTGCGGATGCGCGCGGCGAGATAGCCGTTGAGATCGAGACCGGAGAGCAGCGGCGCATGGCCGTCGATGTGCCCGTCCTGGAAGGCGGCGAGCTTGGCGAGCACCTGCGGATCGCGCGCCAGAACACCCGGAAAATTCATGAATTCCGCCAGACCGATCACCTTGGGATGATCGGCGAGCGGCGCGATGTCGTCGATCTCCAGCCGCGCCCCTGCCGTTTCGAAGGCAGTCGCCGGCACGCAGGAGGAGAGGTTCACGCGCAGGTCCATCACCGTGCGCTCGCTCGCCTCCAGGAAGTAACGGATGCCGTCGACGCCCAGAACATTGGCGATTTCATGCGGATCGCAGATCGCCGTGGTGACGCCGCGCGGCAGCACGCAGCGGTCGAACTCCAGCGGCGTGACGAGGGAGGATTCCACATGCAGATGCGTGTCGATGAAGCCCGGCACGACGATGCGACCGCCGCCGTCGATCTCAGCCCGTCCGTTGTACTGCCCATGCGTGCCGACGATGCGGTCGCCGACGATGGCGATGTCGGTTGCGGTCGTCGACCCGTCGATCACCGAGAAGAGCCGCACGTCGCGCACGACCAGATCGGCCGGCACCTCGCCCCGGCCGGCTGCGATGGCGCGGGCCAGGAACGCCGCGTCGTGCGGCGCGTTTCGCTTCGCTGCACCGGAGGTCTCTTCCATGACGTTGTCGTCTCCCGTCGGCATTCGCATCGCCTGTGTCGATATGAACTGGCGTGAGGTGATGGGTGCTGGTGTGGTCGAAGCCGGGGGAATCATCGCACGCGAACCCCGTCTGCGTCACCCGGTCTCGGACGCCGTCACCGGGTCGATTGACAAGATCTCGACCCGCCTCAATAATTTAATCAAACGAAATAAATACTTTGACTTTACGGACTTTCGACGCTTGGGGACTGGCTTGCCGAAGCGCGTCGGCCAGAGGGAGATCCAGAAGGGCGGTCTCGGATATGCGGCGCGAGACCGATCCGGAGAAAGGACCGGTCTGCAGAAGGAGGGGCGATGGCAGCGCAAATGCGACCTCGGCGTCTGGTCGGGCAGGGATCGAACTCCGTTCAGCTGCGCCGCTACAACGAGCGCATCGTGCTGCAGGCGCTGCGCCGGGTCGGCGCGGCGTCCAAGGCGGATCTCGCCCGCCTCGCCCGGCTCACCAATGCCGCCATCGGCGGCATCATTCAGGATCTCGCCGCCAACGGGCTGATCGAAACGCACGGCAAGCGCCACCACGGCGGGCGCGGGCAGCCGGCGACGCTGTTGCGCATTGCCCCCGAGGGGGCCTATGCCTTCGGCGTGCGCCTCGACCGCACGTCCATCGAGACGGTGCTCGCCGATTTCTCGGGCCGCATCATCGCGCGCCAGTGGCACGACGGCCCGCTGCCGCCCCCCGAGGAGGCCGTCGATCTCGTGGCCCGCGACATCGCCACCCTGCTCAAGCGGGTCCCGGCCGACGCGCAGGCCCGCATCGCCGGCGTCGGCCTGGCGATGCCGTTCAACCTCGGGGCCTGGCTGCACGAACTGGGCCTGTCGGCCGAAACCTTCCGCCGCTGGGAAGGGGTCGACGCCGCCGCCCTTCTGGAAGCGCGCATCGATCTGCCGGTGCTGGCCGAGAACGACGGCACGGCGGCGGCGATCGCGGAGCTGTTTTCCGGCGCCGGCCGCCATGCCGACGATTTCCTCTATCTCTTTCTCGGCCCCGCCGTCGGCGGCGGCGTCGTGCAGGGCGGTGACTGCCTCAGGGGCGTGAACGGCAATGCCGGCGATGTCGCCATGATGCCGGTGCCGCCGAGCCGGCTGGCCTCCGCCCCGCGCCCGCCCGGCGAGATGGACATGCTCCTGACCCGCGCCTCGCTGGTCGCGCTGAAACGCCACCTCGCCCATCATGGCGTTGCGGCCGGGACCCGGGCCGATCTGGACCGCGCCGTGGCGGAGGGACATCCGGCGGTCGCGGAGTGGATGGACGATTGCATCGCGGCCCTGACGCCGGCGATCTGGTCGGCGATCTCCCTGCTCGATCTGCCATTGGTGGTCGTGGATTTCGATCTCGACGGCGGGTTGCCCGAGCGCTTCCTCGCCGGGCTCGACGCGGCACTCGCCCGCGCCGCGCCCGAGGCCCGCCGTCCGCCGCGCCTGATGCGCGGCTCCTTCGGTCCGGACGCCGGGGCCGCCGGCGCGGCCAATCTGCCGATCTTCGCGAACTACTCGCCCCGCACGGACATTCTGACCGGCCACCTGCCGAGCGGTCCGCGGAGCGCGTCGGCGCGGCCGGGGGCGCCGGGCGCGCGCATTGCCGACCCGGGGTCCGATGCGGCACCCTTGGCGCCAGGGCCCGCGCGCGTCCCCCGCGCCCCGTCGATGTGAAAGGATTCTCATGGCCGTCCGCGTCATCGAAGTCGACCCGTTCGATCTCATCGTCTTCGGCGCGACCGGAGACCTCGCGCACCGCAAGCTGCTGCCCGCGCTTTACCATCGCGATCTCGACGGCCAGATCCCGGACGACGCGCGGGTGATCGCCTGTTCGCGCCGCCCCATGAGCGACGGCGAATACCGCGCCTTCGCCCGCGAAGCCGTGTGCGAGCACGTCAGCGACGTCGAGGAGACCGCCCTGACGCGCTTCCTGGACCGGCTGCGCTATCTCAGCGTCGATGCCGCCGGGGGCGACGGCTGGCCGGATCTCACCGCGCTGCTCGCCGGGCGCGAGGGGGTGGTGCGTGCCTTCTACCTCGCGGTGTCGCCCGACTTCTTCGGCTCGATCTGCGCCCGCATCGGCTCGGAAGGTCTGGCCACCGACCTGTCGCGCATCGTCATCGAGAAGCCCATCGGCAAGGACGGCGCCTCGGCGCGCGCGCTCAACGCGGCGATCGGACAGGTGTTTCGCGAGGACCAGATCTTCCGCATCGACCATTATCTCGGCAAGGAGACGGTCCAGAACCTGATGGCGCTGCGCTTCGCCAACGCGCTGTTCGAGCCGCTATGGAACGCCGCCCACATCGACCACGTGCAGATCACGGTGGCCGAATCCCTCGGCGTGGAAGGCCGTGCCGGCTATTACGACACCGCCGGCGCCATGCGCGACATGGTGCAGAACCACATTCTCCAGCTTCTGTGCCTGGTGGCGATGGAGCCGCCGGAATCCATGAGCGCGGATTCGGTGCGCGACGAAAAGCTGAAGGTTCTGAAAGCCCTTACCCCCATTGGCGCCGACCTTGCGCCGACACGGACCGTGCGCGGACAATATCGCGCCGGGGCCTCGTCCGGCGGCGCGGTGCGCGGCTATCTGGAGGAACTGGACGATCCCTCCTCCGACACCGAAACCTTCGTCGCCATCAAGGCCGAGATCGCCAACTGGCGGTGGGCGGGCGTGCCCTTCTATCTGCGCACGGGCAAGCGGCTGGCGGCGCGCGTGTCGGAAATCGTCGTGCAGTTCCGCCCGATCCCGCATTCGATCTTCGGCGAGGACGTCGGCCACGTCGACCCGAACCGGCTGGTGATCCGCCTGCAGCCCGACGAGGGCGTGCGCATGCAGGTGATGATCAAGGACCCCGGCCCGGGCGGGATGCGTCTGCGTCAGGTTCCGCTCGACATGTCCTTCGCCGCCGCCTTCAAGGTCCGCAACCCGGACGCCTACGAACGCCTGCTGATGGACGTCATCCGCGGCAACCAGACGCTGTTCATGCGCCGCGACGAGGTCGAGGCCGCCTGGGCCTGGGTCGATCCGATCCTGGAGGCCTGGGCCGCGCACAAGGAGCCGCCCAAGGGCTACACCTCCGGCACCTGGGGTCCGTCTGCCGCCATCGCGCTGATCGAGCGCGACCGGCGCACCTGGTTCGAGGATCTGATCTGAGCGCACGACCGGGACGTGCGGAGCAGACTCTCCTGCGCGCGTTGAACGGGAACTTAAATCGATTTAAAAGGAGAGGCAGCCACGCAGCGCCGCCGCCATCGGGCGGTCGCGCGACCGCCGCACGCAGACCGGGAGACATGCCGCCATGAGCGTTCATCCGACGATTGCCGCCGTCACCGAGCGGATCGCCGCGCGCAGCCGCGACACGCGCGCCCGCTATCTGGAGCGCATCCGCACCGCGGCTCAGGACGGGCCGAAGCGCGCGACGCTGTCCTGCGGCAACCTCGCCCACGGCTTCGCCGCCTGCGGCGTGACCGACAAGGACCGGCTGGCCGGCGACGTGGTGCCCAACCTCGGCATCATCACCGCCTACAACGACATGCTCTCGGCGCATCAGCCCTACGAACGCTTTCCCGAGGTGATCCGCGCCGCCGCCCGCGAGGTCGGCGCGGTGGCGCAGGTCGCCGGCGGCGTGCCGGCCATGTGCGACGGCGTCACGCAAGGACAGACCGGCATGGAACTGTCGCTGTTCTCGCGCGACGTGATCGCCATGAGCGCGGCCGTCGGGCTGTCGCACCAGATGTTCGACGCCGCCGTCTTCCTCGGCATCTGCGACAAGATCGTGCCGGGCCTGATGATCGCGGCGCTGTCCTTCGGGCATCTGCCGGCCGTCTTCGTGCCCGCCGGGCCGATGCCCTCCGGCCTGCCCAACGACGAGAAGGCGAAGACCCGCCAGCTCTATGCCGAAGGCAAGATCGGCCGCGCCGAACTGCTGGAGGCGGAGAGCAAATCCTACCATTCGCCGGGCACCTGCACCTTCTACGGCACGGCGAACTCCAACCAGATGCTGATGGAGATCATGGGCCTGCATCTGCCCGGCGCCTCCTTCGTCAATCCGAACACGCCGCTGCGCGACGCGCTCACCCGCGAGGCGGTCCAACGCGCGCTGGCGCTCACCGCGCTCGGCAACGCCTATCAGCCGGTCGGCGAGATGATCGACGAGCGCGCCATCGTCAATGGCGTCGTCGGCCTGCATGCGACCGGCGGATCGACCAATCACACAATGCATCTGGTCGCCATCGCCAGGACCGCCGGCATCAGGCTCACCTGGGACGACATTTCCGAGCTCTCCGACGTGGTGCCGCTGATCGCGCGCATCTACCCGAACGGCCTCGCCGACGTGAACCACTTCCAGGCGGCCGGCGGCATGGGCACGCTGATCGCCAACCTCCTGTCGGACAAGCTGCTGCACGAGGACGTGCGCACGGTGAATGGCACCGGCCTGTCCGGCTACACGGTGGAGGCGCGGCTTTCGGACGACGGCACCGTCACCCGCGTTTCCGCCCCCGAGAGCAGCGCCGACCCCAAGGTGCTGACCACGGTGACCGCGCCCTTCCAGCCCAACGGCGGGCTCAAGGTGCTCGACGGCGATCTCGGCCGCGCGGTGATCAAGATCTCCGCCGTTGCGCCCGAGCGCCGGGTGATAGAGGCGCCCGCACGTGTCTTCGCCACGCAGGAGGCCCTTCAGAACGCCTTCAAGGCGGGCGAACTGAGCGAGGACTTCATCGCGGTGCTGCCCTTCCAGGGGCCGCGCGCCTGCGGCATGCCGGAGTTGCACAAGCTCACGCCGACGCTCGGCGTGCTGCAGGACCGGGGCCTCAAGGTCGCGCTTGTCACCGACGGGCGCATGTCGGGCGCCTCGGGCAAGGTGCCGGCGGCGATCCACGTGACCCCGGAAGCGGTCGACGGCGGCCCGATCGCCAGGGTGCGCGACGGCGACATTGTGCGCGTCGACGCCGAGGCCGGACGGCTGGAGGTGATCGGCGACAAGGCGGCCTTCGCTGCCCGCCCCGCCGCGACCGCCGATCTGTCGCATCATCAAACGGGTGTGGGGCGCGATCTCTTCACCGCCTTTCGCGCCATGGCCGGACCGGCGGACGAAGGTGCGCATGTCTTCGGCGGCTGAGCGCCGCGCCCCGTTTTGATGCAGACGCCGCACCAAAAATCCGGAGAGAGCGCACCCATGACCCAGGACACAGCCCGCCTCGACGCCGTGATGACGGCCGCGCCCGTGATCCCCGTCCTCGTCGTCGAGGAAGCCGCGCAGGCGGTGCCGATGGCCCGCGCGCTGGTGCGCGGCGGCCTGCCGGCAATCGAGATTACCCTGCGCACGCCCGCCGCCCTCGACGCGATCCGCGCGGTCGCGGCGGAGGTGGAGGGCGCGATCCCCGGCGCCGGGACCGTGCTCGATGCGACACAATATGACGCAGCGGCCGAGGCGGGCGCGCGCTTCGTCGTCTCGCCGGGGGCCACCGAGCGGCTGCTCGCCGCCGCCGGCGGCAACGTGCCGCTCTTGCCCGGCGCCGCGACGGCCTCGGAGGTGATGCGCCTGCTGGAGGTCGGCTACACCCGGCTGAAACTCTTTCCGGCCGAGGCCGCCGGCGGCGTCGCGCTGCTGAAATCGCTGGCCGCCCCCCTGCCGCAGGCCCGCTTTTGCCCCACCGGCGGCATCACCGCCGCGACGGCGCCCGCCTATCTGGCCCTGCCGAATGTCGCCTGCGTCGGCGGCTCCTGGATCGCGACGCCGCAGGCCATCGCCAGCGGCGACTGGGACGGCATCGCGGCCCGCGCGGCAGCGGCCGCCGCGCTTGGCGCCCGCTGACATTTTTCGGCGGCCCCGCCCTTTGCGGCGGCGCTCCTCCCCTCCCATATATCGCCCGGATCCGCCCGCCGATTCCCGGCGGGGCTCCTTCCCTCCTGTTTCGGACCAGCCCCCATGTGGATGGATGTCGCCTTCGTCGGCCTTGGCCTGGTGCTTCTCTTCGCCGGCGGCGAGGGTCTGGTGCGCGGGGCGGTGAGCCTCGCCGCACGCCTTGGCGTCTCGCCGCTGATGATCGGACTGACCGTCGTCGGCTTCGGCACCTCGATGCCGGAACTGATCGTGTCGCTGCGCGCGGCACTTGCCGGCGCGCCCGACATCGCGGTCGGCAATGTGGTCGGCTCCAACACCGCCAACATCCTGCTGATCCTCGGATTGACGGCGCTGATCGCCCCGCCGCCCACCCGACTTCCGGGCCTCGGCCGGGATCTCGTCGTGATGCTCGTCGCCGCCTTTGCCCTTGCCGCACTTGCCCGGATGGGGTCGGTCGAACGCGGCGCCGGCCTCGCCCTGCTCGCCGCCCTGGCCGCCTATCTCGCGGCGAGCGCCTGGCTTGCCCGCGGGCAGGACGGAGAGGCGGAGGGTCTTGCCGCCACGCTGTCGCCGCTGGCCGCCCTCGCCTTCGTCGGCGGCGGTCTGCTTGCGCTGATGGCCGGTGCGGATCTTCTGGTTCGCGGCGCCAGCGACCTCGCCCGCGCGGCCGGCATTTCCGAGGCGGTGATCGGCGTCACCGTCGTCGCCGTCGGCACCAGCCTGCCGGAGCTCGCGACCTCCATCGTCGCCGCCTGGCGGCGCCAGCCGGAGATCGCGGTCGGCAACGTCGTCGGCTCCAACATCTTCAACGTGCTCGCGATCCTCGGCGCGACGGCCCTCGTCTCGCCGCTGCCCATCGCGCAGAGCATCCGCCTCATCGACATTCCGGTGATGCTGGGCGCCTCGCTGGCGTTGGCGCTGCTGCTGTCGACGGGTCGCAGGGTGCCGCGCACCGCCGGCGCGGGGCTTCTCGCCGCCTATGTCGGCTACACCGCCTATCTTTTCATTTGACGGATCGCCCGCCCGCTCCGGGCCTTCAGCCGGGAAACTCCGCGTCGGGATCGCGGGCGAGCGTCTCGGCGCAATGGCGACGCAGGCGGTCGGACACGTCCTGCGGATCGCCGTCGAGGGCGTCGGGGTCGATGGGCGTTCCGAAATGCACCGGCACCGAGGCCCCCGTCTTGTTGAGCAACTCGTTGAAGACGGTCATGTCGCGCAATTCGGTGGAGATGCGGGCAAGCGCGTAGAACAGCCGCGAGTTGCGCCCGCCCATGTGCACCGGCACGACCGGCACGCGGTGCTTGCGCGCCAGTGCCACGGCCGAGGTCATCCACGGTCGCTCGGTCAGCCGCCCTTCGTGCATGTAGGCCAGCCGGCCGGAGGGAAACAGCACCACCGCCCGGTCGCGGTCGAAGGCCCGCGCGGCGGCGCGCAGGGTCTCCTTGGTCTTGTCGCGCGACTTGAACTCGGAGCGCCATTCGACCGGGACGATCATGTCCTCGAGCTTCGGATTGACGCGGATCGCATCGCGATTGGCGAAGATCGCAAGATCCGTGCGGCGGCTCTTGATGGCGTCGAACAGCACCACCCCGTCGGCGATGCCGGTCGGATGATTGGACACCAGCACCACGGCGCCGGTGCCCGGCACGCGGTCGAGCCCGCGCGTCTCGACCTTGAGCCGGAGCAACTCGCTCAGATAGGTGAAGACCTCGAGCCCGTTCATGCCGGCGATGGTGTCGGCCATCTCGACCGCGGGACGGTAGCGCAGCAGGGCATGGGCGAGCGGGCGCAGCAGCGGCCAATAGGGGCTCGCCATGACCTGCCGGCCCCGCTCGGCGATCAGCGTATCGACGATGTGTCCGTCGGCCCTGGCCCGGGTCGGCGGGGACAGCGACCGACCTCTGGCATGCCGGCCCCTGGCATGGGCGTGCTGGATCTCGTACATGGCCCCCGGACGCGCTCCCTGCCCTGCTCCCGTCATCGGACATTTGACCCGCATCGCCCTCATGTGTCCACCGGGGCGGGGACTTTCTTTCCGTCCGGCGACATGATCGAATGCACCCGCGCGGGGCCGATCGTCCGGACGGCCCCGCGCAAGGCTCGGCACTGTGTTCACCGTGAATGACAGCAAAATGACGGGCAAGGGAAGACGACATGCAGGCAGCGCACATCTGGTCCATGCTCGCCCGGGATGCCGAACAGGCGGCACAACACGGCATCCGCGCCCTGTTCGAGGCCGATCCGGACCGGTTTTCCCGGTTTTCCGTCGAGCTCGACGACCTGCTGGTCGATTTTTCCAAGCTTTCCTGGACGCACGACAGCCGCGCGCGGCTGCTCGATCTCGCCCGGGCCTGCGATGTGGAAGGGCGCCGCGACGCGATGGTCTCCGGCGCAGCGATCAACGAGACCGAACGCCGCGCCGTCCTGCATGTCGCCCTGCGCAACCGCACCGACGCGCCGATCCACGTCGACGGCCGCGACGTCATGCCCGGCGTGCGCGAGACGCTTCTCCGGCTCGGCGGCTTCGCGGACGCGGTGCGCTCCGGCATGGTCGGCGGCCATCGCGGCGCGCCCTTCACCGATGTCGTCAACATCGGCATCGGCGGGTCCGACCTCGGACCGGCGATGGCGTGCCGGGCGTTGGTGCCCTATGCCGACGGCCCGCGCCTGCATTTCGTCTCCAATGTCGACGGCGCGCATATCGCCGACACGCTCGCCGGGCTCGATCCGGCGCGCACCCTCTTCGTCGTGGCCTCCAAGACCTTCACCACCGTCGAGACGATGACCAACGCCGCCACGGCGCGCGCCTGGCTCGTCGCCGCCCTCGGCGAGGCGGCCGTGACGGATCACTTCGCGGCCGTCTCCACCGCCCGCGACAAGGTCGAGGCCTTCGGCATCGCGCCGGAGCGCGTCTTCGGCTTCTGGGACTGGGTGGGCGGCCGCTATTCGGTGTGGTCTGCCATCGGCCTGCCGGTGATGCTGGCGGTCGGGCCGGAGCGTTTCGCCGACTTCCTGGCCGGCGCGCAGGACATGGACCGCCACTTTCGCACCGCGCCGCTGGAGACGAACCTGCCGGTTCTTCTCGGGCTTGCCGGCATCTGGCATCGCAACCTGCTCGGTTATCCGACCCGCGCCGTCGTGCCCTACGACCAGCGCCTCGCCCGCCTGCCCGCCTATCTGCAGCAGCTTGACATGGAATCGAACGGCAAGCGGGTGACGCTTGCGGGCGATGCGGTGATGCGCGACACCGGCCCCGTCGTCTGGGGCGAGCCCGGCACCAACGGCCAGCACGCCTTCTTCCAGCTGCTGCACCAGGGCACGCAGATCGTGCCCTGCGAGTTCATCGTCGCCGCTGAAGGGCACGAGCCGCATCTGCGCGCGCATCACGACCTGCTTCTGGCCAATTGCCTGGCGCAGTCGGAAGCGCTGATGCGCGGACGGGCGCGCGAGGAGACCGAGGCGCTGCTGCGCGCGGCTGGCAAGAGCGAGGCCGAGGTCGCCCGCCTCGCCCCGCATATGACCTTCCCCGGAAACCGGCCCTCGATCACGCTGATCCATGACAAGCTGACGCCGCATGCGCTCGGCCGCCTGCTTGCGCTCTACGAACACCGCGTCTTCGTCGAAGGCCTTATCTGGGGCATCGATTCCTTCGATCAGTGGGGCGTCGAACTGGGCAAGACGCTGGCCGGCGAGCTTCTGCCGATCCTGAAGGGACAGGCCCCGGCGGCGGATCGCGACGGCTCCACGCAAGGGCTGCTTGCCCGTCTCCGCAAGCGCCGCGCGCCCTGAGACGAGCGCAAGTCCCGCGCGAAAGCCGTGGCGTCCCGCACGCCCGCCTTAACAAAAAGATGGGGATGCCAATGATCTGTGTCACTGCGACGCGCAAAGGCGTACATATTGTAGATTATGTTCGGGACGGAAAAGGCCTTGCTGCGGTGCGCGTTCGCCACTCGGGCCCGACAGTCGCGGACGGGGCGGGTGCCCGGATAGACGAACGTGAGGAGTGAGCAGATGTTGAAGATTGTTCTGGTGAGCGGCGCCGCCCTGTTGCTGGTGGCCTGCCAGTCCGACAGCCAGCGCGACCGGGCCCTGGTCGGCGGCGGTCTCGGTGCCGCGACGGGTGCCGTCATCGGTTCGGCGATCGACGGCGGCGGCGTCGGCGGCGCGCTGGTGGGTGCCGCGGTCGGCGGTGTCGGCGGCGCGATGGTCGGCTCGGCCACCACGCCGAAGAACTGCATCGCGACCGACCGCTACGGCCGGCGCTATCGGGTCGCCTGCCCGTAAACGTCGCTAACCATCGCCGATACCTCGTCTTTTGGCGAGACCTTGACGTCGCCGCATTCGGCAGGTGGGATCTCCGGGAGTCCACCTGGCGCGGCCGAGACGACTTCGTCCGGCCGCGCCGAACACCTGGAGGTCACGAGATGAAGCATATCCTGATCGGCGCGGCCGCAACCCTTCTGGTCGCGGGATGTCAGTCCGACAGCCAGCGCGACCGGGCCCTGGTTGGCGGCGGTCTCGGCGCCGCGACCGGTGCGGTCATCGGTTCGGCCGTGGATGGCGGCGGCGCCGGGGGCGCGCTGGTGGGCGCGGCCGTGGGCGGCGTCGCGGGCGCGGCCGCGGGCTCGGCCACGACGCCGAAGAACTGCGTCGCGACGGACCGCTACGGTCGTCGCTACCGCGTCGCCTGCCCGTAAATCCGCGCGGTCGCCTCCGCAAACGGCACGCAAGGGTCTGGCGCCCTGCCCCGTTTTCGGAGCGAAAAGCGCGTCTCCGGTTTCGGAGCGAAAAGCGCGTCGCGCGACCGAGCGAACGCACAAAACACGGAAAAGGCCGACCGGGGCGCCCCGGTCGGCCTTTTCTTCTTGCGGTTCCTTGCAGCCACGTTTCGCAGACGTCTCCGCATCCGGATCGACCCGGCGACCCGGATTGCGGGTGCGAGCGTCAGGCGGCGGCCGGCACCGTCCGGAGCGCCTCGAGCGCCGGCATGTACTCATAGCCGAGCGCGTCGGCCACCGCCTTGCAGGTCACATGGCCGCCATGCACGTTGAGACCGTTCAGCAGGTGCGGATTGGCCAGCAACGCCTCCCGGTAGCCGGCATTGGCGAGCGCCAGCGTGAAGGGCAGCGTCGCATTGTTGAGCGCATGGGTGGAGGTCTGCGGCACGGAGCCGGGCATGTTCGCCACGCAATAGTGCACGACCTCGTCGATCACATAGGTGGGATCGGTATGGGTCGTGGGACGCGAGGTCTCGAAGCAGCCGCCCTGATCGATCGCCACGTCGACGAGCACCGAGCCGGGCTTCATGCGCGCCACCTGCTCCCGCGTGACGAGCCGGGGCGTGGCCGCGCCGGCGACCAGCACGGCACCGATCACCAGATCCGCCGACAGCACATATTCCTCCACCGCCGCACGCGTCGAATAGACGGTGCGCAGGGCCGCCCCGAAGCGCTCGGAGAGTTCTTCCATGACGTCGATCGAGCGGTCGAGCACCGTCACGTCGGCGCCGAGCCCCAGCGCCATGGTGATCGCCTGCGATCCGACGACGCCGCCGCCGATCACCACCACCTTGGCCGGCGCAACGCCGGGAACGCCACCGAGAAGAATGCCCGCGCCGCCGCTGTCGCGCTCCAGCGCGGTGGCACCCGCCTGGATGGACAGCCGGCCGGCCACCTGCGACATGGGCGCGAGAAGCGGCAGGCCGCCGCGCGCATCCGTCACCGTCTCGTAGGCGATGCAGGTCGCCCCGGACTTGACGAGATCCGCCGTCTGCTCCGGATCGGGCGCCAGGTGCAGATAGGTGAAGAGAATGTGGTCGGGACGCAGCATCGCCCGCTCCACCGCCTGCGGCTCCTTGACCTTGACGATCATGGTCGCCGCCTCGAAGACCTCGGCCGCACTCGCCAGGATGCGCGCGCCCGCCGCCTCATAGTCCGCATCGGCGGCATTGATGCCCGCGCCGGCACCGGTCTCGATCACCACCTCGTGGCCGTTCGCCGCCAGTTCGCGCACGCTCGCCGGCGTCAGGCCGACGCGATATTCGTGATTCTTGATCTCTTTGGGAACGCCAATGCGCATCGTCGTCTCCTCCCCTGAAGAACTGTCTCCCTATGATGCAGTGTACGCGAGGCGGGCTCGAATGTGATTGCGAACTTGACGTCGGGGCGTCCGTCAACGCAACATTCGTGCGCTCCATGCCCTGTCTTTCGAATAATCTGCGAGCCCGATGACCTTCGACCGGATCGACCGTCACATCCTCACCCTGCTTCAGGAAAACGGCCGGATCGCCAACGCCGATCTGGCGGAGGCGGTCGGCCTCTCGGCGTCCGCCTGCCTCAGGCGCGTGCGCGCGCTGGAGGATGCCGGCGTCATCGAGCGCTATGTCGCGCTGCTCGACCAGACCCGCATCGGGCGGCGGATGGACATTTTCGTCGAGATCTCGCTCACCTCGCAATCCAACGACGTGCTTTCCGCCTTCGAACGGGCCGTCGCCCGCTCGCCGGAGATCATGGAATGCCATCTCATGGCCGGCGACGCGGATTACCTGCTGCGGATCGCGGCCGCCGATCCGCTCGACTTCGAACGCATTCACCGCGATCATCTGGCGCGCCTGCCCGGCGTGTCGCGCATGCGCTCGTCCTTCGCGATCCGCACGGTGACGAAATCGACCGCCTTTCCCCTGCCGCAGGCGAGCTGACCCGCGCATCTCACCTGCGCGCGGATCTCCCCTCACACGCACCGGAGCACCGTCATGGATCCGACGATCTCGCGCCTGACCGACACCCGATGCCGGCTGGCCGAAAGCCCGACCTGGGATGCGCGCACGCAGCGCCTCTACTGGTGCGACATCCTCGGACGTCGCCTGCATGCGCTCGACTGGGCGAGCGGCGCCGAACAGCGCTGGGACATGCCGGACGTGATCTCCGCCGTAGGGCTCACGCGCAATCCCGAAACCCTCGTCGCCGCCCTGCGCGACCAGGTGGGCCTGCTCGATCTCAAGACGGGCGGGTTCGAGACGCTGGTGGAGATCGAGGCGGACCGCCCGCATACGCGTCTCAACGACGGCAAGGTCGGCCCGGACGGGGCCTTCTGGATCGGCAGCATGGACGACCGGCCCGACCGCCAGCCGATTGCGGCGCTCTATCGCGTCACCGCGACGGGAGACTGCACCCGCCTGGTCGAAGATCTGATGGTGTCGAACGGCCTCGCCTGGTCGCCGGACGGGCGCACGCTCTATCACGCGGACAGCCGGCCCGGCTGGGTCGATGCCTGGGACTTCGAGCCGGCCACCGGCGCCATCGCCAACCGGCGGCGCTTCGCCCAGATGACCGACGAGACGGGCCGGCCGGACGGCGGCACGGTGGATGCAGACGGGCACTATTGGTCGGCCGGCGTCTCCGCCGGGGTGCTCAACCGCTTCGCGCCCGACGGCACCCGCGTCGCGAGCCTGCCACTGCCCGCGCCCAGGCCCACGATGCCGTGTTTCTGCGGCCCCGATCTCGACACGCTGGCGATCACGACCCTGCAGCCACCCGTCGACCCCGGCGCCGCGCCGGATACGGTGTCCGGCTATCTCTACTGCCTGACGCCCGGTCCGCGTGGCCTGCCGGGGTATCTCTTCGGCGCCTGAGACAGCCGCTCTACCAGGGCAGCCGCTCGCCGGTGTAGCTGAAGAAGCCGCCGGTCTCGCCCCCGTCGAGGCTTTCGATCACCGACAGCATATGCTCAGTGGCCTCTTCCGGCGTCCGCACCGTGAGGCCGGCCTTGGCGAAGGGTTTCGACAGGGGCGTGTCGACGGTGCCGGGGTGCAGGGCAACCACCGCAAGCTCCGGCGTGCGCCGCGCGAGCTCGATGGACGCGGTCTTCACGATCTGGTTGAGCCCGGACTTGGCCGCCCGGTAGCTGATCCAGCCGCCGAGCCCATTGTCGCCGATGCTGCCGACCTTGGCCGACAGGGTCGCGAAGACGCTCTTGCCATTGCGCGGAAACAGCCGACCGAAATGCTTCAAGAGCAGTGCCGGGCCGATGGCGTTGATCGCATAGGCACGTGCCATCTGCCGCGGATCGATCTGGCGCAGGGTCTTTTCCGGTTGCATCTCGGCGTCCGACAGGATGCCGGTCGCATCGATGACGAGCCTCAGATCGCCGAGATCGCGCACATGGGCGGCCGCGCGTTCGATGCTCGCTTCTTCCAGAAGATCGAGCGGCGGATCGCTGGCCCGCGACAGCCCGACCAGCCGCGCGAACCGCCCGCTGGCCTCAAGGTGGGAGAAGAAGGCCGCGCCGATGCCGCCGCTGGCGCCGATGACGACGGCGGTGCCGCCTTGCGGAAAACTGTCGAGGGATAAGGTCATGCCGGCGATACGCGCGCGATCCCGCCCCGGTTCACGCGAGACGCCTTTCCCTGTGGATGGAAAGGCGCACGGCCCACGACGCAAACGGGCCGCGCGGTGCGCGCGACCCGTCGGGTCGACTGAGCGGCTGTCGGGCGGGCGGTGTTACTCCGCCGGCACGGCCGCCCCGGAGACCGGCGCGCGAGGCGCCGACAGGAGCTTGGCGTTGAGGCGGAAGTAGGTGCGGATCGTGATCGCCAGAAGCGCCACGAGCGGAACATAGAGCGCGAACCAGACCACCGAGAACGGATCGACCACGCCGAGCCGCACCAGCCCCGCATTGATCACGAAGTTGCCGAAGACCCAGAGCGCCACGCCCGGGCAGATCAGCGCGAAGGCCCCGGCCGAACGGCCCTGCCCGCGCACATATTGCTCGAAGTATCCGAAGCGCGTCATCACCGCATAGCCGATGATGCCGAACAGGATCTGCACCGCGAAGAGCGTCGACAGGAAGAAGAACACCGACGCCGCGTGCCATTCCGCGCCATAGGTATGGGCAAGGCCCATGTTCAGCCGGTAGAGCGCGATGCCCAGCACCGTCACGATGGGGATGAGGATCCACAGCGTCGGCGTCGTCTCGAGGCTCGCGGCATGCTCCATCATCGCGCGGAAGCCCAGCACGAGCATGATCGCGCCGAACAGGAGGGCCGCGACCACGAAGACCAGCGACAGCATCGTCGCCACGGCGGTGACCGCCGGCGAATGGCTCATCGCCGCAGGTGCCGAGAACCCGACGCCGACCATCGAAAAGGCGAAGACCGACAGCATCTGGCCGAAGGAATTGTTCTTGGCGCAGTCGAAGCCGCCCCTGGTGAGCACGCGCGCCAGGAAATCGGTGAAGATGCGCATGGCATAGACGCCGATTGCCAGGAAGGCGACCATCGCCGCCGGGAAGAGATATTCCACGATCGACCACAGGCCCGGCACGAAGAGCGCGCCGACGATGAAGGAGGCGTTCACGCTCATGGCAAGGGTCAGCGGGATCGCCATCAACTGCGTTTCCGCATTGCTCTCGCGCAGAGCGCGATAGGCGTCGGTGCGCTTGAAGGCGGCGTATTCCCTGAGGTTCCACACCAGCGTGCGGACATGGAGAACGACGAAGACCGTCACCCCCAGATAGGCGCCGACAATCAGCGCCTTCATGGCGAGACCGCCCGCCTGGAACGCGGCGAGCGCGGTGTCGAAGGTCGCGATCGGCACGCCCTCATGCGGCGTCATCCACATCAGGAACATGAAGAAGGCCACCGACAAACCGCCGGCGCCGAGCGCGGTGAGAAAATACAGCGGCGAGTACCGTTCGCCGAGACCGGTTGCGTAGCGCATGACCAACCCTCCAGTTAATTCATGTTTTCATATATTAGATTTTTCTAATTTACGTGCAATCCCGCCGTGTCCCGACACCCTGCGGCGCGCTGTCCCACGTAATCTCCCGTAGGCGACGACCACGCGCGGCGCCCGGACGCCGGCGCGGTTAAGACCGCGTTAACGCATCGCGCAGCCGCAAGCGGCGGCGCGGGCGTTCGACGGCTGGAAACTGCGTCGGCGGCATGCGACAGTCTCGCCCGGCCGGACGGCACCCGGCCTTGAAAAAGATCAATGCCCGCCGGTCATTCGCGTAGGGGTCGTTCGCGCCGGGGTCGTTCGCGCAGGCGTGCGGCGGCGCCGCGATCGGACCGCAACCGAGACCACAAAACCGGACCGCAATCCGGACCGCAACCCAGGGGGAACCGCGCATCATGGCCCGACGCTTCTTCGTGCTCGACGTCTTCACCAACCAGGCGCTCGCCGGCAATCCGCTCGCCGTGGTGCTGGACGCGGACGGGCTGTCGGAGGCGCGCATGCAGGCCATCGCCCGCGAGTTCAACCTGTCGGAGACCGTCTTCGTGCTGCCCGCCGACAACCCGGCCCATTCGGCGAAGCTGCGGATCTTCACCCCGGCCCGCGAATTGCCCTTCGCCGGACATCCGACGGTGGGCACGGCGATCCTGCTCGCCAAGGAGCGCTTCGGCGACACGGACGCGGATCAGAACGCGGTGGTGATGCTGGAAGAAGCCGTCGGCAACGTGCGCTGCGGCGTCGTGCTGAAGAACGGCGCGGCGGGCTTCGCCGAGTTCGACGTGCCGCGCCTCCCCCGCCCGGCAGATCCGGTCGGGGACAAGGACATCATCGCCGCGGCCCTCTCGCTGGAACCCAATGAGGTCGGCTTCGAGAATCACCGCCCCGCGGCCTTCGAGGCCGGCGTTCCCTATGCCTTCGTTCCGGTCGCCAATCTCGATGCCTTGTCGCGCGTGCGCCCGAACATGACCTACTGGACCGACGCCTTCGGCGGCGGCGATCACCCGGCCGCCTATGTCTATTGCCGCCAGACGACCGCGCATGATAGCACGTTTTCCGCCCGCATGTTCGCCCCCGGCATGGGCATCGTCGAGGACCCGGCGACCGGCTCGGCCGCGGCCGCCTTCGCCGGCGTGGTGCGCCATTTCGACGAGCCCACCGACGGCACGCATTACCTCAGGATCGAACAGGGCATCGACATGGGCCGCCCCTCGATGATCGATCTGGAAATCGACGTCGACAACGGCACGCTCAACGCCGTGCGCATCGGCGGTCAGGCGGTGATCGTGTCGAAGGGCGAGTTGCTGGTGTAGGGGGCCACGCGAAGGAGCTTCGTCTTCGCAGGAGCCGGGGCATCACGGCACCTGATGTGGCTCTCCGGTCCCGGATCTCCGCTTGCGCTGCGTCCGGGAGGACGCCAGCCATGCGCCCCATCCCGCCCCCTCACAAGACTGCGTCCTCCCGGGCAAGGCGCAGCCGCGACCCGGGATCGGAGAGGCACGGAGGTTCGGGCGTCCGCTAGAAAAAGAACCGCACAATAACCTGAAAGATCTCGCTGAAGCGCTGTCCCACCGTTGCTGCCGCCTCCGGCACCGTGAGCACATTCGTCGCGATCCCGGCCGAGATTGCAGCGGCGCCGGTGCCGAGGACGCCTGCAAGCCCTCGCAACGCACGCGAGAAGCGCCCCCGACGCGCCGCCTCCCCGGCCGCGCTAGGATCGGACGGCTCACCGGCCTCACGCCCCTCCTCAATGTAATGCTCAATTGCCGCAACGGCTGTCGGCGCGAGAACGCGCCCGCCATCCTTCTGGATCGTATCCTCGATGCCCTCGAAAACCTCTTCGAGCGCATCGTCAGATACCCGCGTCAAGTCCAGCACGGGCGGCGGATCCAAGGGAGCCGACGGATCGGGCTCCGGCGACTTGGGCTGTTTGGGCTGCAGCAACGGCCGAAGCTCCTCGGTGCGCCGGCATAGCCGCTCGACATCCTGCCGCGTCGCGCCGGGCCAGGACAGGTCTTCCAACAGGCCGAGATGATCGCGGAGATCTTGAGCCGCATCGTCGAGCGCGTACCAAACCGGGGGGCGCCGCTCCGCCACCTGCTGGAAATGTGCAAGATCCCTTGCAAGATACTGCCCGAGATTGTGCGGCATCTCGGTCAACGTCGCGAGGAGTTTGCCGGCAAGCGCGGACTGCGCGTGCAGCCGCTGCTCGAGATCTTCCGGGTGATCGACCGGCGGCGTGGCGTCCGGCGGACTGTCCCGCGCGCCGATCCGACCGTCCTCGATCACGGCCGACACGGGCGCCTGCGATATCAGCCCCCGTTCGACTGCCCGGCGCTGCTCGTTTCCGGCGGGCGATGAATCGCCTTCAGGCCCGCTCCCATCGTCGCTCGAGCCGGCATCGCCTATCGCCTCGCCGACCGCATCCCCGGCGGGGTCGCCGGTTTCGGATGGTATGTCCTCGCGACTTCTGGACGAAGCGTCGTCCCGCTCGGCAACCGCCTGCGCATCCTTCTTCGGCAACGTGTCCCGGATGCGCTTCAGTTCCGCGTTGACCGCCTTCGCACCCTCCTCCCAAAGATCCTCCGGGAGATTCGCTCGCGCGATCTCGAACTCCAGATCCGCCGGGCGTCCCGCGAGCCGGTCGTCGTACCACTCGGTCCAGACCGACCAGATGGGATCGAGGGAGAGGAGATCTTTGCGGAGGTTTTGCCAGTCGTTCGTGAGTTCCTTGGGCTGCCCCTCTGACCAGAGTGGACGGCGCACCAATTCCAGCGCGGATAGACCGTCCTCGATTGCCTCACGATCTGACTTTAAGGCAGCGGCGTCGTCGGCGGCTCTGGCGGCGGCTCTGGCGGCGTCGGCGGCGTCGGCGCGGGCGTAGTCGGCGGCGGCGGCGGAGGCGTCGGCGGAGGCGTAGACGGCGGCGGCAGAGGCGGCGGAGGCGGCGGAGGCGGCGCGGGCGGCGGAGGCGGCGCGGGCGGAGGCGGCGGCGGCAGAGGCGGCGTGGGCGGCGGAGGCGGCGCGGGCGGAGGCGGCGGAGGCGGAGGCGCGTTTTACTCTGGCGTGGTTCCTGTCATCGACAAACACCCACGCCAGAGTGCTAGCACGCAACACCGGCAAAAAAACGGTGTCGGCGGACTCCTCGTCGACCGGCACATGCCTTCCGACGATTGGCAACACCCGCAGCGCCGCGCGCGACGCGAGCGCAACGGCGACCTCGCGCGGATGCCCCTTGAGCCACGTTTCGAACTCTACGCGGTCGAAATCCGGATCGGCCAATGCGCGCGCCTCGATTGAAAACTTCCGCAGTTTCGCGTGTCTCGATCGGCCGCGCAAGGGGTGGCGAAAGAGCCCACACCAGCGTCATACCGGGCAAGGCGAAGCCGCGACCCGGGGCCGCCCATTGGCAGCCGTATCGGCCGAGAGGGTCCCTGCGCTTGCGGCTGTCACCGGAAGCCCCGACCCACCGCTCCGGACCCGATTGGATCCCGGACCTTCGCTTCGCCGCGTCCGGGAGGACGGTGGTGGGTGGTGCCGCGTTCGGGATTGTTTGTCCGCGATGGTGTTAATCTGCGGGCGCTCTCCCGGCCCTCAGCAGACGGGAGAGCGGTGGCAGGCGACCGCTCCGGGGTTGGGTTTTCCCCCGTCGTCATCATCGCCACACAACCTCATTTTCCCGCTTGACGCCGACGCACCGACGCGGCACTCTCCGTCACGAACCGTACGGTACGGTACGCATTCATCGGTCGGCGAAACGCGCTGCAGTTGGCGGTGATCTCGGACCACGGAACCACCCCTCCCTCCGCGACCGTTCAGGCCGCTCTTTCGCATTCACCCGAGCGCGCCCGCGCAAGCCCCTTTCAGCCCCCGTCAGAGTTTTCGATGACCCCCGCTCCCGTCCCCGACTTCACCGAGCGTCAGAACGAGGTCCTTGCCTCGGCGCTGCGGCTTGTGGTGGAGGGCGGGGAGAAGGCGCTGACGACGGCGGCCCTGGCGCGTGCGGCAAACTGCTCCAAGGAAAGCCTCTACAAGTGGTTCGGCGACCGCGACGGGCTGTTGGCGGCCATCGTCGCGCATCAGGCGGCCAAGGTGCGCGTGCCGCATGAGGCGCGCGGCGCGCTCGACCGCGACGCCTTCCGCGACCGGCTCGTCACCTTCGCCGAGGATCTGCTCACCGTGCTCGCCGGCGACACCTCGCTGGCGCTCAATCGGCTTGCCATCGCGCATGCCAGCCGCGAGGGCGCGCCGCTCGGCCGGTTGCTGCAGGAGCGCGGCCGCGAGCGCATCGCCGAGCGCGCTCGGGCGCTGCTGGAGGCGGGTGCCGCGCAAGGGCACATCGCTCTGAACGATGCGACCGACGCCTATCGCACGCTTTACGGCCTGATCGTGCGCGACGCGCACGGCCGCTGGCTGCTGGGCGAGGTGCCCGCCGGCGCGGAGGCCGATTTCGCCGCCCGCGCCCGGCGCGCCGTCGACCAGTTTCTCACCCTGTTTCCAGCCGAGTTTCCACCCGAGTTTCCGCCCGAGACCAAGGCGCAAGACCGACCGCCGGGCTGAAAACCGCGAACCCGCGCCGCCGAACCCTCGACGGCGTCTTATCCCTGAAACGCCAAACGGGAGACGAACCATGCGCGTTTATTACGATCGCGACGCCGATCTCAATCTCATCAAGTCGAAGAAGGTCGCCGTCATAGGTTACGGCAGCCAGGGCCGCGCCCATGCGCTGAACCTCAAGGACAGCGGCGTCGCCGAGGTCGTGGTCGGCCTGCGTCCGGGCTCCACGACGGCCAAGAAGGTCGAGGCCGACGGCCTCAAGGTGATGAGCGTCGCCGAAGCCGCCGGCTGGGCGGATCTGATGATGATGGCCACGCCCGACGAGTTGCAGGCCGACATCTACAAGGACCACATCGCCGACAACATCCGCGACGGCGCGGCGATCGCCTTCGCCCACGGCCTCAACGTGCACTTCGGCCTGATCGAGGCCAAGTCGACCGTCGACGTCCTCATGGTCGCGCCGAAGGGCCCGGGCCACACCGTGCGCGGCGAATACGAGAAGGGCGGCGGCGTGCCGTGCCTCGTCGCCGTCCATCAGGACGCCTCCGGCAACGCGCTGGAACTCGGCCTCTCCTACGCCTGCGGCGTCGGCGGCGGCCGCTCAGGGATCATCGAGACCACCTTCAAGGAAGAGTGCGAGACCGACCTCTTCGGCGAGCAGGCGGTGCTCTGCGGCGGCCTCGTGGAGCTCATCCGCGCCGGCTTCGAGACGCTGGTGGAAGCCGGCTACGCCCCGGAAATGGCCTATTTCGAGTGCCTGCACGAGGTGAAGCTCATCGTCGACCTCATCTACGAGGGCGGCATCGCCAACATGAACTACTCCATCTCCAACACCGCGGAATGGGGCGAGTACATGTCCGGCCCGCGCGTCGTCACGCCGGAAACCAAGGCGGAGATGAAGCGCATCCTCACCGACATCCAGACCGGCAAGTTCACCTCCGAGTGGATGCAGGAATGCAAGGCCGGCCAGGCGCGCTTCAAGGCGACCCGTCGCCTCAACGACGCGCACCAGATCGAGGAAGTCGGCGAGAAGCTGCGCGGCATGATGCCGTGGATCAAATCCAACGCGCTCGTCGACAAGGAGCGCAACTAAGCGCTCTGACCTGCGGCCGATCCACGGCGGCTTTTTCCCTCTGCACCTGCCTTCGGCAGGCTGCGGGGGGATCAAGTCGAACGCGCTCGTCGACAAGGAGCGCAACCAGGCGCTCTGACCTGCGGCCGATCCACGGCGGCTTTTTCCCTCTGCACCTGCCTTCGGCAGGCTGCGGGGGGATCAAGTCGAACGCGCTCGTCGACAAGGAGCGCAATTAAGCACCATCGCCGCTTGAGGCGATCCACGGCCTGGTTTCCTCTGCGCTTGGCCTGTCGGCCAAGACAGCATTCTTGTTGCGCGGGCCGGAGGCACGACGCGGGGGGATCAGGTCCAACGCGCTCGTCGACGAGGAGCGCAACCAGGCGCTCCAGCCTGCGGCCGATCCACGGCGGCTTTTTCCCTCTGCACCTGCCTTCGGCAGGCTGCGGGGGGATCAAGTCGAACGCGCTCGTCGACAAGGAGCGCAACCAGGCGCTCCAGCCTGCGGCCGATCCACGGCGGCTTTTTCCCTCTGCACCTGCCTTCGGCAAGCTGCGGGGGATCAAGTCGAACCCATTTGGCTCTCCGATCGCGGGTCGCGGCTGCGCCTTGCCCGGGATTGTTCGTTTGAAGGAGTGTTAGAGTGGGGGCGGTCTCCCGGCCCATAGATTGCCGGGAGACCGGTGGCAGGCGACCGTTCCGGGATTGGGTTTCCACCCGTCGTCATCAGGGTCCCTGCCGCTTCCTTTTCCCGCTTGGAGAGTTGATGGGGCCTCTGGCTGTCACCACGCCCGCGAACAATCCGAAGCCTGATCAGGATACCACCGCCATGGCTTTTCTGGAACATGCCCCACCCCATGTCGTCGGCATCGATGTCTCGAAGCAGACGCTGGCCGTCTCCGCCTGTCGCGGCAATGCGGCGCGCAGCGTCGCCAACACGACCCGCGCGATCCGCAAGCTCGTCGCCGGCCTGCCTTCCGGCACGCTGGTCGTCTGCGAGCCGACCGGCGGATATGAACGCCTGCTGCTGGTTGAACTCAGGGCCGCAGGGGTCCCCTGCCACCGGGCCGACACCTTGAAGGTCAAGGCTTTCGCACGCTCCTTCGGACGCCTGGCCAAGACCGACGCGATCGACGCCGGTCTGCTCGCCGCCTACGGGCAGGAGCGCTGGCAGCGCCTGTCGCTGCATCAGCCAAGCGGAGACACACAGGCCAGGCTGGCCGCGCTCGTGGCCCGTAGGCAGGATCTCATGGCGATCCGGGTCGCCGAGCTCAATCGGGCCAAGTCTCCGGGCTGCGCGTTGATTGCCTCTTCCTGCAAGGCGCTCCTGCGGACGCTGGACCGGCAACTGGCGGCGCTCGATACAGCCATCGACGCGCTGTGCGTCCGCTGCAGACTGCTTGCCCGGCGCATCGCTCTTTACCGCAGCCTTCCGGGCGTGGGGCCGCGAACCGCCATCGCACTCGCCGCCACCATGCCCGAACTGGGGACGATGACCGGCAAGCAGGCCGCCTCTCTCGCTGGCCTTGCTCCGCACCCCAGAGACAGCGGGACACTCCGGGGCTACAGAAAGACCCGCGGCGGACGCCCGCAGATCCGCTCCCTCCTGTTCATGGCCGCCCTTGGCGCGGCACGCAGCAAGGGCCCGTTAAAGCCCTTCTATCAACGACTTGTCGAAAACGGAAAGAAGAAGCTCGTCGCTCTCACGGCCGTCATGAGAAAGATCGTCGTCATCCTAAATGCACGCATGAGAGACGAACTCAACGCAATGAGTTGATGACGCCGGTGCGCGTTTTTGGTCATTGTGAGCAACGCAAATACTCAGCGTCATCCCGGCCGAATGCAATGAGAGCCGGGATCGGGGAGCCACGATCGGAGCCCTCCTGCCCGCAACCAACACCAAGTCATGTTGACGGTCGACAGACCGATCGGTCGAACGCTAGAAGCAGGTGGCGAATCGAAGCGGCCCGCCCTCCTCGCGCAGGCCATTCGCATGCCCTGTCACCCGAATAGGGAGAGACCCGCCCCATGCCGGATCCCACCGCGCCCGAACTCGTGCTGGTCGCCGCCGTCGGCGAGAACGGCGTGATTGGCGCGGACGGCGACATGCCCTGGCGCCTGTCCACGGATCTGAAGCGCTTCAAGCGCCTCACCCTCGGCCATCCGGTTATCATGGGCCGCAAGACCTTTGAATCCATCGGCCGCCCGCTGCCGGGTCGCGCCAACATCGTCGTGACGCGGGATGCCGCATGGGCGCATGAGGGCGTCGAAACGGTCGCTTCGCTCGACGCGGCGATCGCGCTGGCCGGCGCGCAGGCCCGCGCGGAAGGCACCGGCGCGGTGATGGTGATCGGCGGCGGCGAGATCTACGCCGCGACCCTCCCGCTCGCCGACCGGCTGGAGATCACCCGCGTCCATCTGGCCCCTGAGGGCGACACGCATTTTCCCCGGATCGATCCGGGGATGTGGCGCGAGGTGGCCCGCGAGACGCCCGAACGTGGCGCGAAGGACAGCGCTGACGTCACCTTCCTCACTTATCGGCGTCGCTCCTGACGCGAAGTCACGTCGCGCCTGAGCGTCTGCGCGTCGCCCGCCGGCCTTGCCGCCCGCCTGCAACCCCGCCTAGGATCGCACCCGAGAGACACGGTCGCGCGAAACGCCGCGCACCCCAGGAGGACACATCATGGACGTACGTGCCGCCGTCGCACACAAGGCCGGAGCGCCGCTGACCATCGAAACCGTGCAGCTGGACGGGCCCCGGCCCTTCGAGGTGCTGGTGGAGATCAAGGCGACCGGCATCTGCCACACCGACGAATTCACCCGCTCCGGCGCCGACCCGGAAGGCATCTTCCCCGCGATCCTCGGCCATGAGGGCGCCGGCATCGTGCGCGAGGTCGGCAAGGGCGTCACCAGCCTGAAGCCCGGCGACCACGTCATTCCGCTCTACACGCCGGAATGCCGCGAGTGCGAGTACTGCCTCAACCCGAAGACCAACCTGTGCCAGAAGATCCGCTCCACGCAGGGCGCGGGCGTGATGCCGGACGGCTCCAGCCGCTTTTCGCTGAACGGCGAGAAGGTCTTCCACTACATGGGCACCTCGACCTTCGCCAACTTCACGGTGGTGCCGGAGATCGCCCTCGCCAAGGTGCGTGAGGACGCCCCCTTCGACAAGATCTGCTACATCGGCTGCGGCGTGACGACGGGCATCGGCGCGGTGATCAACACCGCCAAGGTCGAGCCCGGCTCCACCGTCGTCGTCTTCGGCCTCGGCGGCATCGGTCTGAACGTCATCCAGGGCGCGCGTCTGGTCGGCGCGGACATGATCGTCGGCGTCGACATCAATCCGGCCAAGAAGGACATGGCCGAGCGCTTCGGCATGACCCACTTCGTCAATCCGGCGGAGGTGGAGGGCGATCTCGTGCCCTATCTCGTCGATCTGACGAAGGGCGGCGCGGACTACACCTTCGATGCGACCGGCAATGTGGGCGTGATGCGCACCGCGCTGGAATGCGCGCACAAGGGCTGGGGCGAATCGATCATCATCGGCGTCGCCGGCGCCGGGCAGGAGATTTCCACCCGCCCCTTCCAGCTGGTCACCGGCCGCTCCTGGCGCGGCACGGCCTTCGGCGGCGCGCGCGGGCGCACCGACGTGCCGAAGATCGTCGACTGGTACATGGACGGAAAGATCGAGATCGACCCGATGATCACCCACACCATGCCGCTGGAGAAGATCAACGAAGGCTTCGACCTCATGCACGAGGGCAAGTCGATCCGCTCCGTCGTCACCTTCGACTGACGCGAAACCCCGACAGGCCGCACATCCGGGAGGACCGACCATGAGCGAAACCGAGACCATCTGGTCGGAAGCCCGCGACCGCGACACGATCGGCGGGCGCATCCGCCGCGCCCGCGAGGCGGCCAACCTGTCCGGCGCGCAGCTCGCGCGCCGGCTCGGCGTCAAGACGGCGACCGTGACCGCCTGGGAAAGCGGGCGCTCCGAACCGCGCGCCAACCGGCTGACGATGCTGGCCGGTTTCCTCGCGGTCAGCCCCACCTGGCTGCTCTACGGGCTCGGCGACGCGCCGGACGACGACCCGATGAGCACGGAGCTGTCGCTGATCGCTTCCAGCCTGAAGAGCCTGCGCGACGCGCACGAGCGCACCGGCGAGGCGCTCGACCGGCTGGAGGCGCAGATCTCCCAACTCGCCCGCACCGCGCGCACGCAGGCGGAAGACAGCGAAGACACCGCGTGAACGACACGGCCACCGACCTTACCGCGACCGGCGGCGCTCCCCGCGACGGTGCCCCGGTTGACGGCGTCCCCGCGCCGCCGGCCGTCGCCGGACGGGCGCCTCTGCGCGCCGGGTGGTTCGCCTTCGACGCCCTATCCCTTGCCCGCCTCTACGCGGTCCTGAAACTCCGCGTCGATGTCTTTATCGTCGAGCAGGTCTGCCCCTATCCCGAGATCGACGGACAGGATGCCGAGGCCCGGCATTTCCTTGTGGAAAGCGAGGACGGCGACCTCGCCGCCTATCTGCGGCTGTTTGCCCCCGCAGACGCCCGGGCGGCCGGGCGCGCCGCCCGGCTCGGGCGCATCGTGACCGCTCCGGCCTGGCGCGGCTGCGGGCTTGGCGACTATCTGATGCGCGCGGGCCTCGCCACCTGCGCGCGCCTGTTCCCCGACCACGACGTGGAGCTGGCCGCCCAGGCACACCTGCAGGGATTTTACGAGGCGCACGGTTTTCATTGCGTCTCGGATATCTATCCTGAGGATGGCATCCCGCATGTCGACATGCGGCGTCCCGCCGGGACCTGACACCGCATCGCCCGCTTTTTCCCACCCTCACCCGTTTGGAGTTTTTCCCTCATGACGCTTGAGCTTGTGTCCTCCGCGCGCGCCTTCGGCGGCGCGCAGCGCGTCTATCGCCATGCGTCCGCTGCGACCGGAACGGACATGGAGTTCGCCGCCTTCCTTCCGGCCGAGGCCCTGCGCGGCGAAGCCTGTCCGACGCTCGTCTATCTCTCGGGCCTCACCTGCACCTGGGAGAACGCGACCACCAAGGCCGGCTACCAGCGCCTTGCCGCCGAGTTCGGCATGATCGTGCTCGCCCCCGACACCAGCCCGCGCGGCGACGGCATCGCCAATGACGCCGCCTACGATCTCGGTCAGGGCGCGGGCTTCTATGTCGATGCGACGCAGGCCCCCTGGGCGCCGCATTTCGCGATGGAAAGCTACATCACGCGCGATCTGATCGACGCGGCGCAGGCGGAGCTGCCGATCTGGGCGGAGGCGATCGGCGTGAGCGGCCATTCCATGGGCGGCCACGGCGCGCTGACGCTCGCCATGAAGCACCCCGAGCTCTTCCGCTCCGTTTCCGCCTTCGCCCCGATCGTCAATCCGACGAATTGCCCCTGGGGCGAAAAGGCGTTCGGCGCCTATCTCGGCACGGACCGCGCGGCCTGGACGGCCCATGACGCGACCCATCTGGTCGCGACAAAAGGCTGGGCCGGCGACATCCTGATCGACCAGGGCGCGGCCGACGGGTTTCTCGAGGAGCAGTTGAAGCCCTGGGTGTTCGAGGCGGCCGCGCGCAAGGCCGGCGTCGACGTCACCCTGCGCCTGCAGGGCGGCTACGACCACTCCTACTACTTCGTCTCCACCTTCCTGCCCGACCACATGGCCTGGCACGCGGAGCGGCTGACGGGCTGAGCGGACGTACGGGACGGCGCGAGAGACAGCGCGCGACAGAGGGAGCAGGACGCATGCATGAGGTCGATGTCGTCGTGATCGGCGCCGGTGCGGCCGGGCTGGCCGCCGGCGAGGCGCTGGCCGCCTCCGGCCTCTCCTTCGCGGTTCTGGAGGCGAAATCGCGCGTCGGCGGGCGCGCCTGGACGGATGAGCGCATCTTTCCCGGCATCCCCTTCGACCGCGGCTGTCACTGGCTGCATTCCGCCTCCCGCAACCCGTTCCGCGAGGCGGCCGACCGGCTCGGGATCGCCTATGAGACGCGCGGCACCCGACGCTCGGCGAGCCTTTATCTCGACGGCGCAAAGGCGACATCCGCCGAGGCCACCGCCGCCTGGGATGCGGTGGAAGCGGCCTTCGAGGCGGCGGAGGCCGCCGGCGCGGCCGGGCGCGACGTGGCGGCCGAAAGCCTGTGCGACACCGCCGGTCCGTGGTGGCCGCTCGCCCGCCACTGGATGACGCTTCTGTCCTCTCTGCCGCCGGAACGGATCTCGACGCTGGATCTCGCCGCCTATGCCGACACCGGCGAGAACTGGCCGGTGGTCGAGGGATACGGCGCGCTCGTCGCCCGCGTCGCGGCCGGCGTGCCGGTCCATCTCGACGTGACGGTGCGCGAGATCGACCGCACGGCGGCGCGGGTCGCGGTCACCACCGATCGCGGCACGCTGTCGGCGCGCTGCGTCATTCTCACCGTGTCGACCAACGTGCTGACCGGCGGCGCGATCCGCATGACGCCGCAGCTGCCGGACGAGGTGCTGCAGGCTGCCGCCGACTGTCCGCTCGGCGTGGCCGAGAAGGTCGCCTTCCTGCTCGACGCGCCGCTGACGGGTGTCGCGAACACCAGCTACATCGACACGATGACCCCGGCCACGCCCGCCCGCGCGCCGATCAATTTCGTGCTCAACCATTTCGGACACCCGGTGATCGTGGCGCAGATGTGCGGCGAAACCGCGCGCGGTCTGCAGGCCGAGGGCGAGGCGGCGATGGTCGACTTCGCCAAGGCCGCGCTCAAGGACTGCTTCGGGGCCGACATCGGCCGCCGCATCCGCCGCGCCACCGCCACCCATTGGACCACCGACGCCCATGTCGGCGGCGCCTATTCCTGCGCGCTGCCCGGCCGCGCGGCGGCCCGCGCGGTTCTGCGCCAGGGCGTTGACGAGCGGGTTCTTCTGGCCGGCGAGGCGGTGTCCGCGACCGCCTATTCCACCGCCCATGGCGCCCGCGAGAGCGGTCTCGAGGCCGCCCGACGCGCCCGCGGCGCGCTGACGTAAACCATCTCCGCAGGGGAGCAGCGGAAATCGACGCCATATCGCGGCGCGGACATTGACATTGCCGGCCCCCGACGCCACCTGCGACGCAAGGTTTGCGCGACGCGGGCTTCATTGAAAGCCCCCGGCGTTCTTCCTATAACCCGACAAGGCCCCTGCTTCATCCGTCATGGCCGAGGGGGCGCAAGAACACAACCGGATCTCGACGCCTCCCGCGGGCGGGATCCCCAGCGAAGGATGTTTTGATGCCTTGGAGCAACCAGAACGGTAGCGGCGGCCCCTGGGGCGGGTCCGGCGGCGGAGGCGGCCCCTGGGGCGGCGGTTCCGGCGGCGGCGGCGGCCCGTGGGGCGGCGGTCCGCAGCGCGGCGGCGGTGGCGGGGGCAACCCGCCCGATCTGGAAGAGCTTCTCAAACGCAGCCAGAACACGCTGAAATCCGTCCTGCCCGGCGGCAGCAATCTGGGCGGCAAGGGCATCTTGCTCGCGGTGGTGATCGCCGCCGCGATCTGGCTCGCGACCGGCTTCTACCGCGTGCAGGAAGGCGCGGTCGGCGTCGAACTCGTCTTCGGCGAGGTGTCCAACCAGACGGCGCCGGGTCTGAACTACAACTGGCCCTACCCGGTCGGCAGCGTCTACACGCCGGAAGTCCAGCGCATCCGCGAGCTCACGGTCGGCATGCGCGAGACCGTGCGCGGCGCCCGCGTGTCGATCACCGATGTCACCGAGGAAAGCCTGATGCTGACCGGCGACGAGAACATCGTCGACGTCGACTTCAAGGTGCAGTGGCGCATCCGCAACACGCCGGAGGGCGTGTCCAACTTCCTGTTCAACATCCAGGACCCGGAAGGCACGGTGAAGGCGGTGGCCGAGAGCGCCATGCGCGAGGTCGTCGGCGAAAGCCGCATCGACGCCATTCTCGGCGAGAACCGGACGCCGATCCAGATCGCCGTGCAGGAGCTGATGCAGACCGCGCTCGACGGCTATGGCGCCGGCGTCGAGGTCACCGAGGTGCAGATGCAGAAGGTCGACCCGCCGCAGCAGGTCATCGAGGCCTTCCGCGACGTGCAGGCCGCGCGCGCCGACCAGGAGCGCATCCAGAACGAGGCGCAGACCTACGCCAACCGGATCGTGCCGGAAGCGCGAGGCGAGGCCGCCCGCGTGCTCGAGGCCGCGAACGCCTACCGCGACCAGACCATCGCCGAGGCGAACGGTCAGGCGCAGCGCTTCATCAAGGTTCTCGACGAATACGTGAAGGCGCCGGACGTGACCCGCGAGCGCCTGTATCTCGAGACGCTGGAACAGGTGCTCGGCGCCAACAACAAGATCATCATCGACGAAAGCGCGGGCAACTCGGGCGTCGTCCCGTATCTGCCGCTCGATCAGCTCAACCGCAATCAGGGTCAGAGCCGCACCGGAGGGAACCAGTAATGAAGAACGGTCTTCTCGGCATCGGCGGGATCGTGATCGCGGTCGCCGCGATCGCTCTTTACCTGTCGATTTACATCGTCAATCCGGCGCAGCAGGCGCTGGTGCTCCAGTTCGGCCAGATCAAGACGGCGGAACAGGACCCGGGCCTGAAATTCAAGATCCCCTTTGTGCAGAACGTGCTCTACTTCGACAAGCGCGTGCTGGACCTCAACATGCCGCCGATCGAGGCCATCGCCTCCGACAAGAAGCGGCTGATCGTGGACGCCTTCGCCCGCTACAGGATCACCAACCCGGTGCTGTTCTACCAGACGGTGAACAACACCAACGAGGCGAACCAGCGTCTCGCCACGTTCCTCCAGTCGAGCCTGCGCTCGGTGCTGGCGCGGGCGACCTTCGTGCAGGTCGTGCGGGACGAGCGTGCCGAGCTGATGGACGAGATCCGCGCCGACGTGGCGGCCCGCGCCGCGCCGATCGGCATCGAGGTGGTCGACGTCAAGATCCGCCGCGCGGACCTGCCGCAGACCAACTCCGACGCGGTGTTCCGCCGCATGCAGACGGAGCGTCAGCGGGAAGCGACCGAGATCCGCGCCCAGGGTGAGGAACAGGCCCGCCGGATCCGCTCGCGCGCCGACCGTGACGCCACGGTGATCATCGCCGAGGCCAACCGCGAGTCCGAGATCATCCGAGGCGATGGCGACGCCGAGCGCAACCGCATCTTCGCGGACGCCTTCGGCCGCGATCCGGAGTTCTTCTCCTTCTACCGGTCGATGCAGGCCTATGCGGCGGGGCTCCAGGCCGGCGACACCTCCATGGTGCTGTCGCCGAACTCGGAGTTCTTCCGCTACTTCCGCGACCCGCGGGGCACCGAACTGTCGCCGACGCGCGCTCCGGCCACCCGGGCGCCGGGTGAAACGCCGACCGCCGCCGTCCAGCGGTGAGCGAACTGCTTGTCGCGCTCGGCCTCGTGCTGGCGCTGGAGGGGACCCTCTATGCGCTGGCGCCGGGCGCGATGAAGACCGCGATCCGGCAGATGCTCGATCTGCCGGATCAGACCCTGCGCACCGCCGGCCTCGTGGCGCTTGCCGCCGGCGTCGCCCTGGTGTGGCTGGTTCGGGGATAATGTGTGGCCGGTCCGGGGATGATCTCGTATCGCCGGTCCGGGCATACCCGGGTCGAATCGCCGGCTTCGGATCACCGGACGCGGCGGCACGGAACGAGATCCGGGGATCGTGATCGCCGGTCGGCGCCGGCCCGCTTCCCCGACCCGCGCGAAGCGGGCTATGCTGAGCGGCCGCGCCAGACGGGACAGACTTCGCGGGAGCAGCGGCGGAAGCGATGCCCTTCGTGGAGCTTGTGGCCTTGCGCAAGTCCGTTCCCTGGCGGATCGCGTATTCCCGGCTGACCACTTAATCCCGGTTGACTGACATCATGACTGGAGGACAACGGCCCATGGCCCAGCTTTACACCGACGGCGTGCTGCCCGGCGCCAGCGCGCCGCGCGCCGGCCGCGCGACGCGTCTCGCCCGCCGGATCGCGATTGCCGCGACAATCGCCGTGGTCGGCGCCGGGCTCGCGATCGCCGAGCCGCGCGTCGCCGCCGCGCACGGACCGGAGTCCGTGCCCGACCTTGCCGAGTCTCTGCTCGACGCGGTCGTGAACATTTCCACCGCGCAGAACGTGACCGCCCAGCGCTCCGTTCCCCGGCCGCAGGTTCCCGAGGGCTCGCCCTTCCAGGAGTTCTTCGACGAGTTCTTCAACCGTCAGGAGCGCAGCCCCGACCGGCCCCGCCGCGTGCAGTCGCTCGGCTCCGGCTTCGTGCTGGACGGCGTGGAAGGCATCATCGTCACCAACAATCACGTGATCGAGGGTGCCGACGAGATCAACGTCAATTTCAACGACGGAACGAAGCTGCCGGCCGAGGTGATCGGCACCGATCCCAAGACGGATATCGCCGTGTTGAAGGTCGAGCCCGATGCCCCGCTCAAGGCGGTGTCCTTCGGCGCGTCGGAGGAAATGCGCGTCGGCGAATGGGTGATGGCGATCGGCAACCCGTTCGGCCTCGGCGGCACGGTCACGACCGGCATCGTCTCGGCGCGCAACCGCGACATCAATTCCGGTCCCTACGACAACTATCTGCAGACCGACGCGTCCATCAACCGGGGCAACTCCGGCGGCCCGCTGTTCAATGCGGCCGGCGAGGTGATCGGCATCAACACCGCGATCATCTCGCCGTCCGGCGGATCGATCGGCATCGGCTTCGCGATCCCCTCCTCCATCGCGACCAACGTCATCGCCCAGCTGATCGAGTTCGGAGAGACCCGCCGGGGCTGGCTCGGCGTGCGCATCCAGGAAGTGACGGACGAGATCGCCGAAAGCCTCGGCATGGACGCCGCCGAGGGCGCGCTTGTCGCCGGCATCACCGAGGGCGGTCCGGCGGAAGCCTCCGGTCTCGAGGCGGGCGACGTGATCCTCGAGTTCAACGGCCAGCGCGTGCCGGAAATGCGCGATCTGCCGCGCATGGTCGCCGACACGGCCGTGGGCGAGGAGGTCGACGTCATCGTCCTGCGCAAGGGCGAGGAAGTCACCGTTCAGGTCACCCTCGGGCGGCTCGAGGAGGCCGATGTCGCCAGCGCGGATGGCACCACGCCCCCGGGCGACGAGGCTCCGGCGGCGACATCGATGATGGGCATGACCCTCGCGCCGATGAGCGACGAGCTGCGCCAGCAGTATTCGATCTCCGAGGAGGTCGAGGGCGTGGTCGTCACGGCCGTGGAAGAGGGCTCGGACGCGGCCGAAAAGCGCATCAGCGCCGGCGACGTCGTGGTCGAGGTCGCCCAGGAAGCGGTTTCCACCCCCGCCGACATCCGCAACCGGATCGAGGAGCTGAAGGAAGACGACCGCCGTCTCGCCCTGCTGCTGATCTCCAATGCGCAGGGCGAGGTCCGCTTCATTCCCCTGCCCATCGAGGAGTGAGCCGGGCGCATCCGGCCGGCGTCCGAGCGACCGGGCCGCGGCAAGCGCCACGGGCAGGACTGCGCATGCACGACCGCGAACAAGCGATACCGGGCCGCGACGATGTCGCGGCCCTTTTTTCTTCCCTGCCTTTCACGCCGGACGTCCCCCCGGCCCCGCACGTGGCCCGGCCGATCGACACGTGCTAATGTCGCAAGGCGCTCGGCGGGAACGCGCTCAAGTCCCGTCAGTTTCCCGTCATCGTCTGCCCGCGGCGGCTTTTCCGGCCGCGCCCCTCCAACGGACGCATCACCATGGACCGCACGCGCATGGCGCGCCTCGAAAGCCGCTCGCTTCTTGTCGGAATGGCCGCCAATCTCTTCATGGGGGCCGTCGGCGTCGCCGCCGCGGTGCTGTCCAATTCGACCGCGATCCTTGTGGACGGGCTCTTCTCGCTGATCGGCTTTCTCGCCGCCTATCTCGGACAGCGCATCAGCCGGCGCGTGGACGCGGGTCCGGACCGGATCCGACCGCTTGGCTACGCGGCCGACGAGGCGTTGTTCACCACCTTCCGCGCGCTGTCCCTTCTGGGGCTCGTGGTCTTCGCCGTGGCCACCTCCGCCATGCAGATCCACGATCATCTGACCGGCGCGCAAGGCCCCGAGCTCCGCTTCGCCCCGATGCTGGCCTATTTCGCGGTCATCGGCACGACCTGCCTTCTGCTGTGGGGATGGCAGCGCTATGCCTGGATCCGGACCGGGCGCAAGAGCGACATCCTGCGTCTGGAATCCAAGGCGGCCCTCTTCGACGGCCTGATGACCGCCTCGGCCGGGCTGGGTCTCGGCGCGATCTATCTGTTCCGCGACGGCTTTCTGGCACCGGTCGCGCCGGTCGGCGATTCCATCGTCGTCATGGGCCTGTGTCTGCTGGTGCTCGGCCAGTATCGCCGCGACTTGATGCAGGGCCTGTCCGAGCTTGCCGGCGCCACGGCCGAGCCGAAGACCATTGCCACCGCCCGGCGGGCGCTGCGCGCAGCCCTCGCGGACGACGGCGGCACGCTGGTCGATCTCTCGGTGATCAAGGTCGGCCGCAGCCACGTGGTGACCGTCTATTACGATCCCGGACGGCTGGTGCGTGCGCGCGAGGTCGACGCCCTCAACCTGCGCCTGATCGCCGACATTCAACCGGAGTTGCCGGGCGCCGATGTCATCGTCTTCGTCACCGAGCATCCGCGCCGCTGGCCGGACGCGCTCGTTCCGGCCTGACCGCCAAGCTCAATCCCGCACGAAATCCGCCGCGCGGTAGCCCTGGATGTACAAGAGCGCGGTGAGATCGCCATGGTCGATGCGGGCGTCGGCCACCGCGGCGACGGCCGGCTTGGCGTGATAGGCAACGCCGAGCCCCGCGAGATCGATCATGGCGAGATCATTGGCGCCGTCGCCGACCGCGAGCGCGGCCTCGGCCGGCAGCCCCTGTTCGGCGAGCAAGGCGCTCAGCCGGTCGCGCTTGGCCTGCCGGCCGAGGATCGGCTCCGCCACCCGCCCCGTCAACTTTCCGTCGGTGCTTTCGAGCCGGTTCGCGCGGTGCTCGTGGAAGCCGAGCCACTCCGCCACCACCGACGTGAACACCGTGAAACCGCCCGAGACCAGCGCGCAATAGGCCCCGTCGGCGCGCATGGTCTGCACCAGCATGCGCGCGCCCGGCGTCACTGTGATCTTGGTCGCAAGCACCGTGTCGACGATGCCGGCGTCGAGCCCGGCGAGCATCGCCGCGCGTTCCCGGAGCGCCGGCTCGAACTCCAGTTCGCCACGCATGGCGCGTTCCGTGATTTGGGAGATCTCCGCCTTCTTGCCCAGCACATCGGCCAGTTCGTCGATGCACTCCTGCCCGATCATGGTGGAATCCATGTCGGCGATGAGCAAACGCTTGCGCCGCCCCGCGCGCTTTTGCACAACAACGTCGACGGGCGCATCGCCGAGGCGATCGCGGATCGCGCGCTCGATCTCCGCGATCGCCTCGGGCGCGGCCTCTTCGGACGCGCGGTCCTTGGGCGCGAGTTCGAAGGCCAGATCCTCGGCGACGCCCGGCGCAAGCGTGTCGCTCTCGCTCAGTCCCGGCACGCAGGCGCGCACGGCGGCAAGGCGGTCGGCATCGAGAACCGGGCGCGCCGGATCGCAAATCAGGGTGGCAACGTAGGACATTGGCAGACGGATCCCGGATGAAGGAGGGCGACAACGCCTTGGCGGGTGCGGTGACGTTGATAGCGGGGCCAACGGCCAGCGGCAAGTCGGGGCTGGCGACGGCGCTGGCCGAGCGGCTCGACGCGCTGGTGGTCAATGCAGACAGCATGCAGGTCTATCGCGACCTCGACATCCTGACGGCCCGCCCGCCGGCGACCGATCTGGCGCGCGCCGAGCACCGCCTCTACGGGCACCTGGATGCCGCCACCCCCTATTCCGTCGCCGCGTGGCGCGCGGAGGTCGCCGCGATCCTGCGCGCGGCGGCACAGGACAATCGCCCGGTCGTTCTCGTCGGCGGCACGGGGCTCTACTTCAAGGCGCTCACGCAGGGCCTGTCCAGAATTCCGCCCATCCCCGACGCCATCCGCGCCCGCTGGCGCACGCAGGCCGACGCGGCACCCGCCGGGGCGCTGCATGCGGCGCTCGCCGCCCGCGACCCCGTCATGGCCGCGCGGCTGGCGCCGGGCGACACGCAACGGCTGGTGCGCGCGCTGGAGGTCATCGACGGCACCGGCCGCTCGCTCGCCGACTGGCAGGGCACCCGCGACGCCCCCCTGGTTCCGGCCGATGTGCAGCGCCTTGTGCTCGCTCCGCCGCGTCCCTGGCTGCACGCCCGCATCGCCTCCCGCTTCTCCGCGATGGTCGCCGCCGGTGCCGTGGAAGAGGCCCGCGCCCTCCTGGCGCGCGATCTCGACCCGACGCTGCCGGCGATGAAGGCCATCGGCGTGCGCGAGCTCGGCGCGCTGCCCGACGATCGCGCCGGGCTGGAGGCCGCCTGTGCGCGGGCCACGACCGACACCCGCCGCTATGCCAAGCGGCAGGAGACCTTCTTTCGCGGTCAACTGCCCGACTGGCCGCGCATCGACCCGAGCGCCATGGACGTCGCCGAACTCGTCGACACGCTGTCCGACACCATGCGGAAGACTACGTGCTAAGATTGCACTGCCTTGATTCATGCACAAATGGCGCGTAGATAGCAGCGCATCGCAGTGCACGCGGAAGTATGTGCACTGCAGCGAAACAATTTTGGCTTGGACAGCAGATCGCCGCCGCCAGCCATGGTATGCTCCGCGCTCGAAGCGCGCAGGATGACATGCGGATTCGCGACCGGCGGGGGACCGGCTCGTCATTCCGCCTCCGGAGATCGGGAGCGGCGACCGGGAGCGGCGACCGCGAACCGAGACCGGGAGCGGAGATCGCACCCGGCGATTCGACACGGAGATCGGCGGTCTCCGAATACAGACACCTGAGGCGCGAAATGCGCCACGGCCCCCGACCGCGACCATGTGCCGATGACGGGGCCGGGCCGGCGGGCCGCGCCGCCGGCTTTCGGGGACCAAGGAGAGGACAAGATGGCGCCCACTGCGATCCTGGAGACGCGACGGCTGATGCTCAGCGCCTTCACGCCGGGAGATCTCGGTGATCTCTACGCCTTGCACCGCGACCCGGACGTCAACCGTTTCCTCGCCTCGCATGAGGTGATCGCCAGCCGCGGCGACGCCGAACGCCACCTGCAGGACTATATCTCCGGCCAGGAGCGGCGCGGCTTCAGCCAGTGGAAGGCGACCTTGCCGGAAGGCGTCTTCGTCGGCCGCGCGGGCTTCTCGGTCTATGAGGAGACCTCCGAGGTCGCGCTGAGCATCTGCCTGAAGTCAGACTTCTGGGGCAAGGGCTATGCCTCCGAACTCGCCGACGCGCTCGTCGGCTGGTACTTCGACAACACCTATTTCACCCATCTGATCGCCTTCGTCGCCTCGGGCAACGAACCCGCGCGCCGCATGATGGAGGGCATCGGCTTTCGCCAGCGCCAGCGCACGGTGATCGACGACGCCCCCTTCGACTGCCTGCAGATCCTCTCCCCCGCCCTCGCACGCCGCTTCGCCACCGGCATGGGCTGAGCCGGGCTGAATCAGTCAAATTCAACCGAAATCTTTGAATGCGGTCGGCGAAGATCACCTGCGATAAGCCGGCCGACGCATACACTCACTTCGCACTGCGAGATTCTGGAGCCGGTCCCCAAGGTAGCGGTCGACAATCTGGTAATCGGCGAACTCGACCGGAGACAGCGAATAGGCAAAAATTCTACCAACAATCGTGGCAATCCAGTCAGCGCATTGGATATTCTGGTTTGCGTAGCTTTCGACCTCAAATGGAGGACTTGCCATCGCTCGACATGGCTTCTCTCCATACATTGTCTTAATCGATGCCTCGAGTAATTCCTTTCGAGCGGAATGCTGATCGAATATGAGAATAAAAGTCTCTCCATTGTCTTCACAATAGCCATTCAATTTCCGAATCGCATGAGAAACAACAGTCTTATACAAACCATTCGAATTCAAATCCGTTCGGTTTCGAAATTTTTCCCTGCCATAATAGAAAACGCCACCACCCCGCCGCTCCAGCCTGTTCAAGATACGATTCAGCAATTGCCGAAGCACGGGATATTTTTCAAGAGGACTGGGCCGAATAAAGGACGTCCCCTTCTTCTCCCATTTGGCAGGAATTTGGCGCGATCGCTCTATTTCATCTCGGAAAACGAACTGTTTTTGCTGCAAGAAAAATGTAGCAAAATTGCGAACTTCTGCTTCAGGAAGAATAATACCACCGACGCCGAAAACCGGACTTTCGTTATAACTAGTCTCGGCCCGCGCAACATAAGGGCCTATATGTCCAAATTCATCAAGATATACGAACAGCATCTTGAAACACAGAGACCCGCGCCAATAATGGTCGCGGGCCCTGGAATGAGCGCAGCTTTCACTGCAACTCCGTAAATATATAATCCAATTCCACCCCGCACTTCAAGTTATATATCAAAACACTGAAGTGCTAAGCAACATTGGATTGCAGAAAGCAGCGCCTCACACGGCCCTGAGTTCCTGGTGGTCCGGGCGGTTCTGGCGGGCGATCAGCTTGTTGAGCGCCGAGACATAGGCGCGGGCCGAGGCGACCAGCGTGTCGGTGTCCGCACCCTTGCCGGTGGAGATGCGTCCGTTGGCCTCCAGCCGCACGGAGACCTCGCCCTGCGCGTCCGTGCCCTCGGTCACGGCGTGCACCTGATAGAGCGACAGCGTCGCTTCATGCGGGACGATCGCCTTGATCGCGTTGAAGGTCGCGTCGACCGGGCCGTCGCCGGTGCTTTCCTTGGTGATGTGCTGGCCGTCGACATCCATGGTCAGGATCGCCTTCTGCGGGCCGCCCGTGCCGGCGATGACGGTGAGCGCGATCACCTTGATCTGCTCGCCCTGGGTCGCGATCTCGTTTTCGACCAGCGCCTCGATGTCCTCGTCGTAGACGTGCTTCTTGCGGTCGGCGAGATCCTTGAAGCGGCGGAAGGCCTCCTCGAAGGCGTTGTCGCCGATCTCGTAGCCCAGTTCCTCCAGCTTCTGGCGGAAGGCATGGCGGCCGGAATGCTTGCCCATCACCAGCGAGGTGGCGCGCACGCCCACGTCCGCGGGCTTCATGATCTCGTAGGTCTCGGCGTTCTTCAGCATGCCGTCCTGGTGGATGCCGCTTTCATGCGCGAAGGCGTTCTTGCCGACGATCGCCTTGTTGAACTGCACCGGAAAGCCGGAAACGGCCGACACCAGCTTGGACGCCCGCGTCAGATACTTCGGATCGACGCTCGAATCATAGGGCATCACGTCGGCGCGGGTGCGGATCGCCATGACGATCTCTTCCAGCGCGGCATTGCCCGCACGCTCGCCCAGGCCGTTGATCGTGCACTCGATCTGCCGCGCGCCACCGGCAACCCCGGCCAGCGAATTGGCGACCGCCAGGCCCAGATCGTCGTGACAATGGACGGAAAACACCGCCTTGTCCGCATCCGGCACCTGGGCGCGGATCGTCTCGAACATCGCCTTGTACTCGTCCGGCGTGGCATAGCCCACGGTGTCCGGCAGGTTGATCGTCGTCGCGCCGGCGCGGATCGCCGCCTCGACGCAGCGGCACAGATACTCGATGGGCGTGCGGGTCGCGTCCATCGCCGACCATTCCACGTCGTCGATCAGGTTGCGCGCCCGCGTCACCGTGTCGGTGATGATGTCGAGCACCTGCGCTTCCGTTTTCTTCATCTGGTGTTCCAGATGGATCGGCGAGGTCGAGACGAAGGTGTGAATACGGCCGCGTTCGGCGTGACGGACCGCTTCGCCGGCCCGGTCGATGTCGGCGTGAATGGCGCGCGCCAGGCCCGCGATCACCGAGCGCTTGGCCCGGCGGGCGATCTCGCTCACCGCCTCGAAGTCGCCGTTGGAGGCGATGGGAAAGCCCGCCTCGATGATGTCGACGCCCATGTCGTCGAGAATTTCGGCGACCTGCAGCTTCTCCTCCAGCGTCATGGAGGCGCCGGGCGACTGCTCGCCGTCGCGCAACGTGGTGTCGAAGATGAAGACGTGGTCCTTGCCAGCCATGTGTCGGTCCTCTCAAGCCGGGCCCGCGGACGGCGCCGCCCGGGCCCTAAAATCCTGCGCGCGGGAACGCGCGCTCCAAAAAACGAAGGGATTTCGAAGAAGGCTCCCCTGAGTGCCCGCTTCCGTCCAAGCGGAAGCAGCCGACGCTCAGGGGCTGATAAGGAGAAGGAGGCCGCCAAGGCCAAGGGGTCCGCCGCGCGGAACGCGCGTGGAGATCGCGATATCGGCAGGGGTGCCAGCGGCGATCATGCGGACAATCCGTTCCTCGTCTTCGCGGTTGCGGGGACTTGATCGACCCGTTTCCGCCCGGCCATCGCGATGGCCTGTCTCTTTCAGGCTGAGCGCCCGTCGTTCTCAGGCTGAGCGCAAGCGCTCAACAATCGGTTAACGCCTCGAATGGGTACCCGATCGGCGGCGGCGACGCAAGAGGCCGACCGGCGCCCGAGGGATTGCGCGGACGGCGACCCTCGCCGCCGTCCGCGTCGCGATCACAGCCCGTCCGGCCCGCGCTGCAGCGCGGCGACGCCGGAGCGCGAGACTTCCACCAGACCGAGCGGCTTCAGGATCGAAACGAACTGCTCGACCTTGTTGGTCCGCCCGGTGATCTCGAACACGAAATGCTCGGCCGTCGCATCGATCACCGTGGCGCGGAAGGCATCCGCCAGGCGCAGCGCTTCCAGCCGCTTCTCGCCGACGCCGGCGACCTTGATCAGCGCCAGCTCGCGCTCCAGCGGCTTCTCGTAGTTGCGCCGCCGCGCATCGACCGTGAGGTTGGTCACCCGATGCACCGGCACCAGCCGCTCCAGCTGATGATGGATCTGCTCGATCACCATCGGCGTGCCGGTGGTGACGATGGTGATCCGCGAGCGGTGCTTCTCGTGCTCGGTCTCCGACACGGTGAGGCTGTCGATGTTGTAGCCGCGCCCGGAGAACAGGCCGATCACGCGCGCCAGCACGCCCGGTTCGTTATCCACCAGCACCGAGAGCGTGTGGCTTTCGGAGGGCTCCTCGATATCGGCCATGAAATAGGCCGACGGGGCATTGAGATTTTGTGCGTTCATGTGTCTCGTCTTCCAGATCGACGCGCTCAGACCAGCGCCTTGCCTTCCGCGGAGATGGCGTTGGCCACCGCTTCGTCGTTCGCCTCGTCGGGCAGCAGCATTTCGTTATGCGCCTTGCCGGAGGGGATCATCGGGAAGCAGTTGGCGAGGTTCGCCACCCGGCAATCGAAGATCACCGGCTTGTTCACCGCGAGCATCTCCTCGATCGCCGCATCCAGCTCGCCCGGCTTTTCCGCCCGGATGCCGTGCGCGCCATAGGCCTCGGCGAGTTTCACGAAGTCCGGCAGGCTGTCCATGTAGGAATGGGACAGGCGGTTGCCGTGCAGCAGCTGCTGCCACTGGCGCACCATGCCCATGTACTGGTTGTTGAGGATGAAGATCTTGACCGGCAGGCCGTATTGCACGGTCGTCGACATCTCCTGGATGTTCATAAGGATTGAGGCATCGCCGGCGATGTCGATGCACAGCGCGTCCGGATGCGCCACCTGCGCGCCCAGCGCCGCCGGCAGACCGTAGCCCATGGTGCCGAGACCGCCCGACGTCAGCCAGCGGTTCGGCGCCTCGAAGCCGTAGAACTGCGCCGCCCACATCTGGTGCTGGCCGACCTCGGTGGAGACATAGGTCTCGCGATCCCGGGTCATCTCGTAAAGCCGCTGGATCGCGTATTGCGGCATGATGAAGTCCTCGGAAGGACGATAGGCGAGCGAATTGCGCGCCCGCCAGCGGTCGATCTGCGCCCACCACTCGCCGAGCGCGTCCTTGTCGACCTGATGCGAGCCGGTGCGCCACATGCGGACCATGTCTTCCAGCACATGCGCGACGTCGCCGACGATCGGCACGTCCACCTTGACCGTCTTGTTGATCGAGGACGGGTCGATGTCGATGTGCACCTTGAGCGAGTTCGGCGAGAAGGCGTCGAGGCGGCCGGTGATGCGGTCGTCGAAGCGCGCGCCGATGTTCACCATGACGTCGCAGTCGTGCATCGCCATGTTGGCTTCATAGGTGCCGTGCATGCCGAGCATGCCGAGCCACTGCTCGCCGGAGGCCGGATAGGCGCCGAGCCCCATCAGCGTCGAGGTGACGGGAATGCCGGTGAGCTGAGCGAATTCGCGCAGCAGCTGCGTCGCCGCCGGACCGGAATTGATCACGCCGCCGCCGGTGTAGAGGATCGGCCGGCGGGCCCGCGCGATCAGTTCGACGGCGTGGCGGATCGCCTCCATGTCGCCCTTGACCTTCGGGCGATAGGTCTTGTGGGCGACATTGTTGGGCGGCTCATAGGCGCCGGTCGCGAACTGCACGTCCTTCGGAATGTCGACGACGACCGGGCCGGGCCGTCCGTTGGTCGCCACGTAGAACGCCTCGTGCAGGATGCGCGGCAGATCCTTGATGTCGCGCACCAGCCAGTTGTGCTTGGTGCAGGGGCGCGTGATGCCGACCGTGTCGCATTCCTGAAAGGCGTCGTTGCCGATCAGATGGGTCGGCACCTGTCCGGTGATGCAAACGAGCGGAATGGAATCCATCATCGCGTCGGTGAGCGCGGTGACCATGTTGGTCGCCCCCGGCCCCGAGGTGACAAGAACGACGCCCGGCTTGCCGGTCGAACGCGCATAACCTTCCGCTGCGTGGCCCGCGCCCTGCTCGTGCCGCACGAGAATGTGCTCGAGACCGTCCTGCTGGACGATCTCGTCGTAGATCGGAAGCACGGCGCCGCCCGGATACCCGAACACATGCCTGACCCCCTGGTCCTTGAGTGCCTGCAGCACCATTTCGGCACCGGTCATCTCGCGCTTCATTGTCACATCCTCGATTTCACAAGCGTGCTGTCTCGACAGGCGGTTCGCGTCTGGCCCCGTGAGAGTGTTGTCCCGGCAGGCGGGCAATAAAAAAGGCCCCCGAGGAGGCCTTTCGCGCGCGTCGTCCCATGGGAAAGCGAGGGTTACCTCGTCCCGGTCGCGCGCGCCCCGCATACAAGAATGAGCGTCATGCCCATCGTCCAACCCTCTTCATGCCCCGGACGGATCCCTTTCGGGTGACACCGTCCCCGTTCGGGCGATCCCGTTCAAAGGCGGGTGCCATCGTGCCGACGCTGCCCGGCACCCGCATCTCCGCCGCGCCGCCGATTTCAACCCCGAACGAGGCCCTGAAATCGCGACGAGTCGGCAAGGGCGCCGCCGGGCCACCGGCGACGCTGCGCAAACTATCCGCGCGCCCGTGACCGGTCAAGCTCTAAGTCAGGAAATTTCACGCAAACACCGCCCGACTTGTCGAAAGTTTTAAGGCGCCCGGCGCGCGATCCGACTGAGACACCGGACGACTGAATCGGGCGACTGAATTGCGGGCGGCGCGTCCGTCCATCCCGGCCCATCCGCCTTCTGCCCATCCGCCTGCTGCCCATCCGCCTGTTGCCTGTCCCGGATATCCCCAGCCGAGCGGTCACGAACAGGAAAACGATCAAAACGCTTGCATCGCCCGCGCGCTTTCGGTAGATACCCCTCTCACGGCGCCGCGTGCACAACGCGGATCGCGCGTGGGACCCTTCGCGGGTCCGGCCGACATGGCCATGGGTGTATAGCTCAGTTGGTAGAGCAGCTGACTCTTAATCAGCCGGTCCTGGGTTCGAATCCCCGTGCACCCACCATTCCTACTCCCGCCGTTGTCATCGTGAGCATTTGTGCGATCCGCGGCGCATGCGCTGACGCGCCGTCGCCGCTCACGCGCCTCTTGCGTGGAACACGAACCCCAGGAAATTCAGCAGGATCTGCGCGGCGAGGATCGCCGTCGAGCCCGACTGGTCATAGTCCGGCGCCACCTCCACCAGGTCGATGCCCACGACCTCGTGGCGGCGGCTGAGCGCCTGCAGCATCTCCAGCACCTCGTAGTAGAGAAATCCCCCGTGGCTCGGCGTGCCGGTGCCGGGTGCGATGGAGGGGCAGAAGCCGTCGATATCGAGCGTGACATAGACCCGGGCATCCTTCGGGATGCGGTCGATCACGCCTTGCGGCCCGAGCTTGCGCATCTGGCGCACGGAGAGGATGTCGGCGCCCATGGCACGCGCCGCCTCATAGCCCTCGCGCGCGGTGGACGACACGTTGCGGATGCCGACCTGGGTGAGACCCGTCACATAGTCCTTCTCCGCCGCCCGGCGCATCGGGTTGCCGTGGCCGGCGCGCACGCCGTGGCGCTCGTCCACGAAGTCGAGATGCGCGTCGATCTGCAGGATATGGATCGGCCCGCGTCCGGCGAAGGCCTCGATGCAGGGAATATTGACCGAATGGTCCCCGCCGAGCACCACGGGAAAGGCCCCCGCGTCGAGGATCTTGCCGACGCCATGGGCGATGTTGGCGTGGCTTGTCGCGGTGTCGGTATGCACAATGTCCGCATCGCCCAGATCGACGATCCGCACGCTGTCGGGCAGATAGGTGACGTCGTCCTCGTGATCGTAGGCGCCCGCGTGCCCGAAGGAGAAGAGCGTCGACGCCTCGCGGATCGCGCGCGGACCGAATCGCGCGCCGGCGCGAAACTGCGTGCCGAAATCGAAGGGCGCGCCGAGCACGGCCACCTCCGCGTCGATGGCGTCCCAGGTCTCCACGTAAGGCCGCTTGCCGAAGGTCGCGATGCCGACGAAGGGCAGATTGAGCCGCCCGCTCTGATAGCCATGTCCGCTCATCGTCGCTGTCCTCCCCGAACCGCAGACCGTGTTCTCGCCGGGCGCCATCCTCGCAGGCAGGCCCGGAGCATACAAGGGAAGCACAAGGGCCCGGCATGAGCACAGGGCAGGCGCCTCAGCGCATCCCCTTGAGCGTTTGCGAGGGCAATTCGCCGTAGCGGCGGCGATAGGCATCGGCGAAGCGGCCGAGGTTGGAAAAGCCCCAGTTCATCGCTATGGCGGTGACGGAGGCCTCGGGCGCGGCCGCGAGCAGGTCCTCGCGCACGCCCTCGAGCCGCACCGCCTTCAGCCGCGCCATCGGCGTGGTGTCGCGGAACCGGCGGAAGCCCTCGAACAGGGTTCGCACGCCGACGCCGGACGCCGCCGCGATGTCCTCCACCGTGAGCGCCTGCGCGGCGTTGGCGCGGATGAATTCCTCCGCGCGCACCACATGGCGCGGCGCGCAGGCCCCCGCCGGCGCGGCGAGCGCCTGTGAGTAATTGTGCCGGAACGCGCCGAGAAGCTGATGCATCAGCATGTCCTCGAGCTGGCGTCGCCCGGCCTGCGACAGGAAGAAGGAGTCGTCCGCGTCCAGCTCGCGGATGACGAAGTCGAGCGTGCGGCGATAGCAGGCGGTTTCCTGCGTCTCGTTCGGCATGTCCGGCAGGAACACCAGCGGGCGCGTCACCGCGTCGTCGATCTGGACCGACAGGCACCGCTCCAGCGCCGCCCGGTCGACCTTCAGCACCAGGTGATCGCAATTGGCCGTCCAGGTCATGTGCAGGGGCAGCGTCGCCGAGGTGATCACGCTCATGCGCGGCGAGGCGACCAGATCGTGCGTGCCGACCTTCATCGCGCAGCGGCCACGGTCGATGAAATGCACCATGAACCAGTCTTCCGGCTCGCCGGCGTCGATCGCCACTTCCTCGCCATAGGTGATGTGACTGAGCGCCACCCGCCCGAGCGCGGCATAATGCTGACGGCTGGCAAGCGCGCGCCCGCGCCCGGCGAAATCGATCCGGTGTTTGCAGAACACCTGTCCGACGCGCTCGCAGGCCTCGTCCAGATCGGTCGTCTCGAACAGAAAGTGCCGCGCCATCGACGCAGGACGAACGACCGAGGCGTCCAAGGATGTTTCCCGCACCATGCGTACACTCCCCGCAGTATCCGGATAGAGAAGCGAGGCGACACCCCGCATTCTTTTAATCCTAAAACAAATGAAACGCCCGAATGACAGCGCCGTCAAGCGGGCAACACCTTCGGACCGGCGAGCGACAACCAGCGCCACGGAACGGAAGAAATGCGCGCAAACCGCACCGCCACGTCGTGATCCTCACGACCGAGCCGGCGATGCAGCGCGCGAAAACGGGAGAGAGACCATGGATTTCAGCAAGGGTGCCGCAACCATCGAGCAGGGCTTCAAGGGTCAGAAATGGACGATCCTCGGCGAGCCCTACGTGCCGCTGCACAAGACGCCGAGCGCGCTGCTGATGCACGCCGAATTCGGCCCGGACAGCTTCGTCCCCGCCCACCTCCACGAGACCCAGGACGAAACCCTGCACATTCTCGAGGGCGAAATGCAGTTCGAGATGGAGGGCGAAACCATCGTCGCCGGCGCCGGCACCAGCGTGATGCTGCCGATGGGCATTCCCCACGCACTCTTCAATCGCTCGGGCAAGACCGCGCGCGCGCTGGTCTTCGTCTCCCCGACGGGAAAGATGTACGACTACATGGCCGCGATCGACGGATTGACCGATCCGGCCGAGGTCGTGCGCCTCGGCGCCGAGCACGAGATCCGCTTCGTCTGAGACGACGCCGCGCCCCATCCCACAAGCCCGTCTCCGCGTTCGCGCAATCGCGCCGGTGACGCCGTGTGCATCGTCAGGATGCACACCGCGCGCGTCGCGACGCCCGAACCGGCCGACAAGACCGGTCTCCGTCGCGGTGCGTCCGCGCCGGCGCGGCGGCGCACATCCAAATCCGGGAGGACAGACATGACCGTGAAATCCGTCATCGAGGCGTTCTGGCGCGGCCACAGCGCCGGCGACCACGACGCCCTGAAGCAGATCGTATCCAGGAACGTGACTTGGACCGTGGTCGGCGACACCTGCCCGATCGCAAAGACCTATGAAGGCTGGGAGGGCTTCTTCGACGAGCTGCTCGGCGGGCTCGCCAAGGCTTTCGTCCCCGGCTCGCTCTCCATGACGCTCAAGGGCCTGCACGCCGACGAGGAGACCGGCGTCGGCATCCTGCATCTGAGCGAAACCGCCACCCTGCACAACGGCAACACGGTGTCGCTGGAGATCGTGGACGTGATCACCGTCCGCGACGGCGAAATCACCGACGTGCGCGAGGTCATGGACCTCGCCGCCGTGAATGCCGCCTTCGGATTCTGAGGAGACGCCCCATGTTGACCACACTTCAAAAAGACGCCACCGAGCGCATGATCGCGCGCGTGCACGCGATCGGCCCGACGCTGCGCGACAATGCGGCCCGCGCCGACAAGGAACGCCGCGTGCCGGCGGACTCCATCGCCGCTCTGGAGACCACCGGCGTCTTCGGCATCAACACGTTGGCGGTCAACGGCGGGGCGGAGGGCGGCGCGCGCATGCTGCTCGACGTCACCAGCACCATCGGCCAGTACTGTCCGAACTCCGCCTGGATCTCGGTGATTTCCAGCGTCTCGTCGCTGCTGCCCTTGCGCTTTCCCGAGAGCGCCCGGGCGCGCATCTTCGCCGGGCGGCAACCGGTCAAGATGGCCTCGGTGATCGTCGCCATGGGCAGCAAGGTGGTGCGCGAGGGCGACGGCTACCGCGTGAACGGCGAATGGCCCTTCGGGTCGAACATCCTCAATGCCGAGTGGGCAATCGGCGCGACCGCTCTGGACGAGGGCGACGGCAGCGCGCCCCGGCCCGGCTTCGTGCTGCTGCACAAGGACCAGTATACGATCAAGGACACCTGGTACACGATCGGCATGCGCGGCACCGGCAGCAACAATTTCGTCGCCGAGAACCAGTGGGTGCCCGCCGATCAGGTCGTCGACGCCGACACGGTGCTCGGTCCGGCGCTGGAAGCGCGCGAGGACGCGCATTTTCTCCAGCGCCTCACGCCGGTCTCGATGTTCCCCACCGTGATCATCTCCGGCCCGCTGGGCGGCGCGAAGGCGGCGCTCGACATGGTCGGCGAGATCTCCGCCAAGCGGCCGATCACCTATTCCCGGTACCACCCGCAGTCCACCTCGGGCGCCTTCGTGCAGGGCATCGGCGCCGCCAAGGCCAAGATCGACACCGCCGAAATGTGTCTGCAGCGCGCCGCCGACATGATCGACACGGCAGCCGCCGGCAGCACGCCGATGACGGTCGCCGAGCGCGCCAGCGTGCGCAATTGCTGCGCCCATGCGACCCGCAACCTGGCCGATGCCATGAACGACCTCGCCTGGCTGCATGGCACCGCGCTCTTCGCCGAGGCCAACCCGCTCGGCCGGCTGTGGCGCGACGTGAACACCGGCGTGCGTCACGCCATCGCCGCGAGCCCGCTGTGCTACGAGATCGGCGGCGCCGGCTTCCTGGGGATCGAGCAACCGACCCCGCTCGTGTGACGCACCGCCGGCGGCGCGTCCCGAGCGCGCCGCCGGCGGTTTCGACGGCCCCGGCATCGCGTGCCGGTGCCGCACGCCCCGAACCCCGGAGAGACCCCCATGCCCCCGACCCTGGAGGACCGGCCCGTGCGTCGCGGCGCGGCGCGCGGGGTGCGCCGGAACGGCATCGATGCCTTCCACGGCCTGCGCTACGCCACCCTGTCCGATCCGGCCAATCCGTGCGCCGCGACCGTCCCGTCGAGCGGCCAGCTTAAGGGCGCGGAGCTCACCGACGTTCCCGTGTTTCCCCAGTTGCCGAGCCGGCTGGAGGGCGTGATGGGACCCGGCATCCGCGACAACCCGCAAAGCGACGACGCCTTCTTCTTCAACGTCTGGGCACCGGCGGAGGCGGATCGCCTGCCCGTGCTGGTGTTCCTGCACGGCGGTGCCTGGGTCAGCGGCGGGGGCGCCGCACGCTGGTATCGCGGCGAACGGCTCGCGTCAGAAGGCCTCGTCGTCGTCACGCTGAACTACCGCATCGGCCCCGCCGGGCATCTCGACGACGGTGTCGCGGACGACCGCCATCGCCCGATCGAGGATTGCCTCGCCGCCCTTCGCGTCGTGGCCGACCGCATCGGGGATTTCGGCGGCGACCCGGATCGCATCGCGCTGGCCGGCCAGTCCGCCGGGGCGTGGTACGCCTGGGCCCTGTCCTCGCTGCCGGAAACACGGGGCCTGATCCGGCGCACGGCGCTGTTTTCCATTCCCGCGATCACGCCGTGGACGGCGGACAGCCGGCGGGCCTTTACCGCGCGGGTCCATGAGACCTGCGACAGGAACGCCGGAGGCTGGGTGCCTGGCGCCCTGCTGGAGGCGGGAGCAAAGGTGCTGGCGGACAGTCCGCGCATCCCCGGCGCGATCCCGCCGATGTATCTCCCGGTCTGGCCCACAGAGCGCGCCGGCGCCGACCTGCCCCTGCATGTCGAGGCGCTCCACCTGCGCGTCACCGCGCAGGAGATGTCGGTGTTCCTGCCCCCCTATGCGCCCGGCACGCGCGCCGCCAGCCTGCTTCTGGAGACGCTGCGCGCCCGCACGGCCGGCGAGTCTCTTCCCGAAGACCCGGTCCCCGAGAGCTGGTCGCGGGACCGGGCGGAGACGGTCGCCCGCGCGTCCTGGCACGGTTTCGGGCGCTTCGCCGACGCCATCGGCCGGGCGGCGGCGGCGCGCGGGGTGCGCGTCACCCAGCACCGCTTCACCGCCTTCGCCGGCCCGGGAGATCTTGGCGCGACCCATTGTTTCGACCTGCCGTTCCAGTTCGGCAACCGCGACGACTGGCGCGATGCCCCGATGCTGGAGGGCTGGTCGGCGGAGGCGTTCGAGGCGGTGAGCCGGGGCTTGCGTGCCGAGATCGCCGGCTTCGTGACGCGCAGCCCCTGACCTACGCTCCGCCCGGGCCCATCGCCATGAGGAAAAGATCGCCGGGTGGAAAACCCCGACAGAGGAGGACACGATCATGACCGACCCGCACGCGCTGACTCAGGCCTTTTGCGAGGCGTTTCGCTGCCACCCCGCCGGCATTGCCGTGATCACCGCCGCAGGCGCGCACGGCCCGGTGGCGCTGACCGTGAGTTCCCTGATCTCGGTGAGCGCCACCCCGCCGGTCGTGGCGTTTTCGCTGTCCGCCCGCTCGTCCTCCGCCGCCGCCCTGCTCGCCGCCGACACGATGGTCGTGCATTTCCTGCGCTACTGCGACCAGTCACTCGCGCAATTGTGCGCCACGCCCGGCGCACAGCGCTTCGGCGATGCCGAGCCCTGGGAGCGCCTGCCCACCGGCGAGCCGCGCTACACGCGCATCGCGACCTGGTTCCGCGCCCGGGTGGCCGGCACCCTGGAGCAGGAAGATGCGACCCTCGTCACCGCCCGGTTGCTCGACGGCACGGCCTGCCCGCCCGCCGGCACGCCGGAAGCCGAGACGCTGGTCTATCTCGACCGCCGCTGGCATCGACTCGGACAGGGCGCCGGAACCGCGGCGTGACAAGCACGCGCGCCGGCGCGAGGGCGCGGGCCTGCCAAAATTATCAGGATAGAACTGACACAGGCTTGGCATAAAGTGGAGCCGTTGCGAAAGGGCGCCGATCCACGCGCCCGAGCGAAGGGGGACACCATGCGACTGCCCAAACTCGTCTTCGCCCTGGCCTTGTCCGGGGCCGCGGCGCTGGCCGCTGCCGCGCCCGCCGCGGCACAGACCGTCGGCTTCGCCGACGCCGTGAAGATCCTGCACTCCAGCTGCGGCAAGGACATCGAGACCTATTGCAAGTCGGTCAACCTCGGCAACGGGCGGATGCAGCAATGCCTCGCCGACAATGCCGACAAGATCTCCGCGACCTGCAAGGCGGATTACGTCCAGGTCTATCTGTCGCTCGAGGCCCGCTTCGCCGCTCAGGCGGCGGTCGGCCAGATCTGCGACCGTGACGCGCGGCAGTATTGCAGCGGCACCAAGCCCGGCAAGGGCCATGTGCTGACCTGCCTGCTGAAGGCCGAACCCTCCGTCAGCGCCGCCTGCAATCAGGCGATCACCGACGCCGGCTACCGCTGATGCGCCGCCCGACCCGCCAGACCCGGAGACATCGCATGACACAGCGCATCCCGACACCGCGCGCGCGCTTCGCCGCGGCGCTCGTCGCTCTTCCCCTCGCGCTCCCGCTGACCCTCGCCCCGACGGCGGCGCAGACGCAGCTCTCCCGCAACGAGATCATCAACAGCCTGCGCGACGCCCAGGCGAAGGCGGAGTTCAGCGCCGACGATCTGCGCGCCCAGGCCCTGCAGAACATCAGGCAGAACCCGGGCGACAACGCCAGCACCTCGCTGCCGCTCGCCGAGCAGCTTGCCCGGCTGCGCCAGTTCAACGTGGAAATCACCTTCGACTTCGATTCCGATCGCATCCGGCCCGAGTCCTACGAGACCATCGGCCTGATCGCGGACGCGCTGCACACGCCCTACCTCTGGGGCCAGCGGTTCTTCGTCGTCGGCCACACCGATGCGAAGGGGAAGCGCGAGTACAATCTGGAGCTCTCGCAGCGTCGCGCCAATGCGATCCGCGAGGCGCTGGTGACGACCTTCCGCGTGCCGGCCGAACAGCTCGAGGCGGTGGGGCTCGGCGAAGAGAACCTGCGCGATCCGCAAAACCCGGACGCGCAGATCAATCGCCGCGTGCAGCTCATCAACGTCGGCTTCTGACGCCCGCCGCGCCAGGCGGTGCAGGTGACGACGCGCCGAGCGGACGGGCGGCCGCCTCTTCCTCCGCGACGCGCGCGAAAGCGGGCGTTGAACCCCGCGCCATGGCCTGTATGCTGCGCCCGCCCGCCCCGCGATCCGCCGGGCGGGCGGTCGTTTCCAGACTGCCACCCGGGGTTCCATGGCACCGATTCTCGAGATTTCCGGTCTGTCCAAGACCTATGACACGGGCTTTCAGGCGCTCAAGGGCGTCGATCTCTCCATCGAGCACGGGGAGCTCTTCGCCCTGCTCGGCCCCAATGGCGCCGGCAAGACGACGCTGATCTCCATCGTCTGCGGTCTGGTGAACGCGACCGGCGGCAGCGTCGCCGTCGACGGCCACGACATCGTGCGCGACTACCGCGCGGCGCGCAGCCTCATCGGCCTGGTGCCGCAGGAGCTGACCACCGACGCCTTCGAGACCGTCTGGGCGACGGTGAGCTTCTCGCGCGGGCTCTTCGGCAAGCCGAAGGATCCGGCCCTGATCGAACGGATCCTGCGCGATCTTTCGCTCTGGGAAAAGAAAGACAGCAAGATCATGACCCTGTCGGGGGGCATGAAGCGCCGCGTGCTGATCGCCAAGGCGCTCAGCCACGAGCCGCGCCTGCTTTTCCTCGACGAGCCCACCGCCGGCGTCGACGTGGAGCTGCGCCGCGACATGTGGCGCGTGGTGCGCCGGCTGCAGGACACCGGCGTCACCATCATCCTGACCACCCATTACATCGAGGAGGCCGAGGATCTGGCCGACCGGGTCGGGGTGATCAACGGCGGCGAGATCGTTCTGGTGGAGGACAAGAAGGAGCTGATGCGCAAGCTCGGGCGCAAGCAGCTCACCCTGCATCTGGTCGACCCGCTCGACGCGGTTCCCGACAGCCTCGCCGCCCATGGGCTGGAGCTCGCCGACGAGGGCACGAGCCTCGTCTATACCTATGACACGCGCGGCGAGCGCACCGGCATCACCGCGCTGCTGCGCGATCTTCACGCGGAAGGCATCCGCTTCCGCGATCTCGTCACCGAGCAAAGCTCGCTCGAGGACATCTTCGTCAATCTGGTGAAGGCGCCGTCATGAATTTCCACGCCATCAAGGCGATCTACAAGTTCGAGATGGCCCGCACGGGGCGGACGCTGTTCCAGAGCATCGTCTCGCCGGTGCTCACCACCTCGCTCTATTTCGTCGTCTTCGGCGCGGCCATCGGCTCGCGCATTTCCGAGGTCGACGGGGTGAGCTACGGCGCCTTCATCGTGCCGGGCCTGATCATGCTGTCGCTGCTGCAGCAAAGCGTGTCGAACGCCTCCTTCGGGATCTATTTTCCCCGCTTCACCGGCACGGTCTACGAGGTGCTCTCCGCGCCGGTCTCCTTTCTGGAGATCGTCATCGCCTATGTCGGCGCGGCGGCCACCAAGTCGATCATGGTCGCGGTCATCATCCTGGCGACGGCGCATCTCTTCGTGCCGATCGAGATCCAGCATCCCGTGTGGATGGCCGTCTTTCTGGTGCTGACCGCCGTGACCTTCGCCCTGCTCGGCTTCATTCTCGGCATCTGGGCCGACAATTTCGAGAAGCTGCAATTCGTGCCGCTGCTGGTGATCACGCCGCTCGCCTTTCTCGGCGGCAGCTTCTACTCGATCAACATGCTGCCGCCGCTGTGGCAGACGGTGACGCTGTTCAACCCGGTGGTCTACCTGATCTCCGGCTTCCGCTGGAGCTTCTACGGCCAGGCCGACGTGGGCGTGGCGCTCAGCCTGACGATGACCCTGCTGTTCCTGGGGATCTGCCTCGCCATCATCGCCCGCATCTTCAAGACCGGCTACGGGCTGAAGGCATAGGCGGCCTGCGGCGGGCGCGGCAGATCGGCCCGCGACGGTGTAGACTGGGCCGATCCGGCAAGCGTTCGAACGGCGGGGAGGCGTGCATGACGGAGACGGAGCGACCGGCGCCTTCGGGCAGAACCTACCCGGCGACGGTCACGCTGGTGCGCCGCTCGCGCCGCTACGCCGACGGGCCACCGCCGTCCGGTTTCGACCAGACCATCGAGGACTGGCTGCTCACCACGGCGCTGGACGAAAGCGAGCTGCTCCATCTGTTCGAGGACTTCGTCTGGCGGCTGATCGACGACGGCCACCCGCTCGACCGCGCCAGCCTGCATGTGGGCACGCTGCACCCGCAGCTTTACGGCTTCGGCTGCAACTGGGAGCGCGCCGACCGGCTGTGCGACGAGATCAAGGTCCCGCAGGCCGCACTCGCCTCCGACGCCTATCGCCGCAATCCGCTGTTTCGCGTCATCGAACACGGCGAGACGGTGCGGGTGCGCGCCGGCGATGCGCAGGCCGCCGCCCGCTATCCGCTGATCGCGGATCTGGAGGCCGCCGGGTTCAGCGACTATGTCGCCATGCCGCTGCGCGCCGGCGGGCGCTATCACAACGCGATGACCATCGCCACCCGACAGCCCGGCGGCTTCTCCGACACGCTCTATACGCGCTTCGCGCGGGCGGCGCGGATCTTCGCGCTGCACGTCGAGCGCCATATCGCCGAACAGCTCGCCGCCAATGTGGTGACCACCTACCTCGGCCGCGAGGCGGGCGCGCGCGTCCTCGACGGGTCCATCCACCGGGGCGACGGGCTGCCCATCGACGCAGTGATCTGGGTGTCGGACCTGCGCGGCTTCACCGACCTGACCGACCGGATGGCGCCGGAGACGGTGCTGCGCCTGCTCAACGCCTATTTCGGCGCGATCGTCGCCGCGATCTCCGACGCCGGCGGCGAGGTGCTGAAATTCATGGGCGACGGCCTGCTCGCGGCCTTCGCCTACGCCCGCTTCGACAGCCCGCAGGACGCCGCGCGGGCCGCCCTCGCCGCGACGCGCAGCGCGCTCGACGCGGTCGCGGAGCTGCACTTGGGCGGCGGCGAGGGCAACGGCGAGGGCGAAGGCGACGGCGAAGGCAAGGGCGACGACACCCTGCCGCCGCTGCGCAGCGGCATTGCCCTGCACGAGGGCCGCGTGTTCTTCGGCAACATCGGCGGGGCGGAGCGGCTCGACTTCACGGTGATCGGCCGCGCGGTCAACACGGCGAGCCGCATCGAACGGCTGACCAAGACGCTGAACCGTCCGGTGCTGATCTCCGAAGCGGTGGCGGCCCTTGTCGATGAACCGATGGAGACGATGGGCGCGCACCCCTTGCGCGGGGTCGGCGCGCCGGTCGCGCTCTACGCGCCCGAGGTTTCGCGGCCCCGGAACGCGTGACCGGCGACGCGTGACCGGCGACCTGGCGGCTCACACCGCGACGGCCGCCTTGATATGCGGATGCGGGTCGTAGCCGGTCAGCGTGAAGTCCTCGAAGCGGAAGGCGAAGAGATCACGCACATCCGGGTTGAGCGTCATGGTCGGTAGCGGCCGGGGGGTACGGGCGAGCTGCGTTTCCGCCTGCTCCAGGTGGTTGAGATACAGGTGCGCGTCGCCGAAGGAATGCACGAAGTCGCCGGGCTCGTAGCCCGTGACCTGCGCCACCATCATGGTCAGCAGCGCATAGGAGGCGATGTTGAACGGCACGCCGAGGAACACATCCGCAGAGCGCTGGTAGAGCTGGCAGGAGAGCTTGCCGTCGGCCACATAGAACTGGAACAGCGCGTGGCAGGGCGGCAGCGCCATCTCGTCGACCAGCGCCGGATTCCAGGCGGAGACGATCAGCCGGCGGCTGTCGGGGGTCTTGCGGATCATCTCCAGGAGCTTGGCGATCTGGTCGACGGAAGCCCCGTCCGGCGCCGGCCAGGAGCGCCATTGATAGCCGTAGACGGGACCGAGATCGCCGTTTTCATCCGCCCACTCGTCCCAGATCCGGACGCCGTTGTCCTTGAGATAGGCGATGTTGGTGTCGCCGGCGAGAAACCACAGAAGCTCATGCACGATCGACTTCAGATGCAGCTTCTTGGTGGTGACGAGCGGAAAGCCCTTCCCCAGATCGAAGCGCATCTGATGGCCGAACACCGACAGCGTGCCGGTGCCCGTCCGGTCGGTCTTGCGGTGCCCCTCGCGCAGGATGCGCCGCATCAGGTCGTGATATTGGTCCACAGTGCTCGGTCCCGCGCGCGTCCGCCAGCCGACGATTCCGTCAGGTGCGATTCTCTCAAGACTGAACTGTCGCGCCGCGTGCCGGACGAGGCAAGGGATGCGCACGGCGCAGGGAAGGGCCGCGACGGGTTACGCCCGCAATCCACCCGCGCCGGCGGTCGGCGTCACTTCGGCGCAAGCTCCGGCCAGTTGGCGTCGGCCTTGGAGATGAAGCCGGGGATATCGGCCTGCCAGCGCTTCTGGATGCTGGCGTTGTAATTGAGGTAGAGCCGGCCGTCGACGATGTCCCAGTTCTTCGGGTCGCCCTTGGCGAGCTTGCCTTCCGCGATCGCCCAGGAGCAATAGCCGCCATAGGCGGGCGCGTATTTCGCCGGTTCGGCGAGGAAGGCCGCCTTGTTCTCCTCGCTGGAAAACCGCCATTCCGCCCCGCGATGGGTCGTCGTGATGGCTGCCGATCCCTCGACCGCGCGCCCCTGACGAAAATAGGCGACCGGATCGTAACCGCCGACCGCGACCCCCTCCACGAGGCCGGTGTAGACCGCGCCGGTGTCGTCGCTCGAAAACCAGCCGGCCTGCGCGGCCCCGCCCGCGACCAGGCCGCCGACCACCGCCAGAACGGCCATACGCCGTGAAATCTTCCGCCGTGACATCATCGCTTCTGTCCTTTCGACTGCGACGCTCGATGCCCCGGTTTTACGCCGCGCGCGCGCCGATGCCCAATGACACCGGCTCACAAGACCGCGAGAGGTGTGTGCGCGCAAAGATCCGCACGGTGTTTGCAAAGCCGGAATGAATGCCTATATTCCGTCTGTCGGTTTCGGCCGACTATGACGATAAACGGTTTGCGTAATAAGCCTATCGGACCCGGGGGCGGTACCCGGCGCCTCCACCCAAGCCCGTCGCGACATCCGGCCAGAAGCCGTGTGAGCGGCGGGTTTCGGCGGGGGCGAAACAGGATCGACGAGGGTGTAAAGGCATTTCTTTCGTCCGGCATGGTTCCGCCGTTATCGGGCCGTCTCAATAGTTGCAAACGACAACTATGCTATGGACAACGCCGTCGCCGCGTAATGCGGTGCCGGTAGTCCACCAAAGTCCCGTCGGTTAGCCCCGACAGGCGGGGTCCGGAGGCACCTGGCAACAGAAGCCTCCACTTCTGCCGTCTTGCGCTTGTGCCCGCGGAGACCGCGCCGGCCTCGGACGTGCCTTTCTCGACCGTATCCGTGCCGATCGCGGCCATGCCCTCGCAAGGGTCGGTGAGCCGTCGCATGCGGCGATGCGGCATCGAAGACGGCACTGCGGCGAAAAAGGGCGAAAAAGAATGGTGGTCGGCACCCGCCAGCCCTTTTCAAGACGCCCCCTGCGGGTCATGTTGAGCAAAACCCCGAGTCAAAACCGGCAGTTCCACCTCATGGCCGAAGACCTGATCCGCTACGATATCGTCATTCAGGATGCGCTGCGCGGCGCCGTCCGCAAGATCCTTGCCGAGGTGAGCCGTATCGGGCTGCCCGGCGAGCACCACTTCTACATCGCCTTCGACACCAATGCGCCGGGCGTGCGGATCTCGCCGCGCCTGAAGGAACGCTACCCGAAGGAAATGACGGTGGTGCTGCAGCACCAGTTCTGGGATCTCACCGTGACGGACCACGCCTTCGAGGTCGGCCTGTCCTTCGGCGGCATTCCGGAAAAGCTGTTCGTGCCGTTTTCCGCCATCAAGGGCTTTTTCGACCCGTCCGTGCAATTCGCGCTCGAGTTCGAGCCGGGCAAGACCGCGGAGGAACTGCCCGAGGACCTCGTCGAGGCGGCGCAGGCGCACGAGCAGGCGGAAGCCCAGCTCGCCGAGATCGAGCGCTCGATGGGCGATCCGACCGGCACGGACGCCGCGAAACCCGCGCCGCGCGCGGACGAAAAGTCCGCCGGTGCGAAGCAGGACGGAGCGCCGGACGCGGACGCCGACGAGTCTGCCGGGGCGGACGTCGTCTCGCTCGACGCCTTCCGCAAGAAGACCTGACCCGGCCGGACCGGCCCCGGGCCTGAGCGTCATGTGAGCGAAGGCGGCATGTGAGCAAAGCCGGCATGTGAGCGAAAGGCGTCATATGAGCGCAGACGTCATCAATCTGCGACAGGCCCGCAAGGCGGCGAAGCGCCGCGACAAGGACGCGCGGGCGGCGGAAAACCGGCGCCTGCACGGGCGCACCAAGGCGGAACGGCTGGAGGATCGCCGGCGGCGGGAAACGACCGAGCGTCACCTCGACGCGCATCGCCTGTCCGATGCGGAAGAGCAATCCGGGACGAAGCACAAGGCGCCGAACGACGGGCCTGCCGACGCGTAAAGGCTCGCAAAGCGGCGACGCGCCCCGGTTCGCTGGCAGACAATTGCGCCGGCCGGCCTCCACAGACCCCTTCTCATTCCGACAGATAGCCGCACCCCGACCGCAGCCATGGCCCTCGTCAAACGCTCGCTCACCCTGCACGGACACAGAACGAGCCTCGCGCTCGAACCGGACTTCTGGACCGCGCTCGAGGCGATGGCGGCGCAAGAGGCGGTCAGCCTGCCGGTCCTCGTGGCCCGCATCGACGATGCCCGCCATGTCGATCCGGCACAAACCCCGCCGGCGCTGTCCTCGGCGCTGCGCGTCGCCGCGCTGGCCTTTTATCGCGACCGCGCCTGATCCTCGTCTCTATTGATCCGGCGCGCGCTCGATGAAGACCGGCGGATCGAGCGGCGGCAGCAATTGCATGGGCGCGCCGTCCGACGTCTCGGCGGGATTGGCCCGGCCGCGGGCGTCGAGCTCCTCCAGCGCGGCGCGAATGCGATCCTGAAAGCCTTCCGCGGGCGAGGGTTGCGGAGCGGGCTGCCGGGGGCGCGGTTGCGCAGCCGGCGCGCTGTCCCGGCGGACAGCGGTTTCGCCGTCCCGAGCGGGCGCATCCGGCGTGGATGATGCGTCGGTCGCGGAAGTGTCGCCCGCAGGCGTCTCCGCCTCCTCTTGCGGCGCTTGCGGCTCTGGCGGCGCTTGTGGCGGCTCGTCGGCGGAACGCAGGGAGCGTTCCTCGCGCGGCGGGTCCCCTGGCGCGCGTTGCCTGGCCTCCTCGCGCCGTTGTTCGCGTTCGATGAGCCGCAGGCGATTGTCCATCTCCCGCTCCTGCGCGTCGATTTCGGCCTGCAGTTCCTCGATCCGCCGAACCTCCTGCTCGAAGGCCCTGAGCGTCAGGAACGCGGTGAAGGGGGCGATGTCGATGCTGCGCTCCGGCGCGGCGAGATCGCCGGAGAACACCAGCCCCACTTCCGGCTCGGCCCCCGTGACCGCCTCGGCGCCCGGGTCGACCTCCAGCGAGAAGTCGCTGTCGAGCCTCAGCGTGTCCATGTCGACCTGCGCATTGCCGAAGACGGTCGCCGCCTCCGTGTCGAGCGACAGATTGCTGACGCGCACCACCCCGCCGGAGATCGTCGCGCTCGCCTCCAGCGTCGCAAAGGGCAGCCGGCCGGCGTCCAGATGGCTGGCGAAGGCGGTGCGGATCGTGTCGTCGTCGAGCTCCAGCCCCGCATCGGCGGCCCGGATCACCAGATCGAAGGCGCGCGGATTGAGCCCGCGCAGCTCGCCGTCGCGCACACCGAGCGTGCCCCCGCCGGAGAGACTGGAGACGATGCCCGACAGCGAGCGCCCCGCCCCCTCCAGATCGAGCGACAGATCGGCGCGGCCCCTCGCGACCGGCCGCGCGGCGCGCTGCCATACGAGATCGTCGAGATCGGCGTTTTCCAGGCGCAGCGAGGCGTTCAGACCCGCCTGTCCCCCGGCCCGCGACACGGCATAGGTGCCGGTCAGCCGCCCGCCGGCGAAATCCGCTTGCGAAACGTCCAGCGTCAGCCTGTCGGACTTCAGGCCGAGCGTCGCGGCGACCCCGGTCGCGTCCGGCGCGGGCGCGAGCCGCATGCGCTCCACGGCCAGATCGAGCGCCAGATCGAGACCCGAGAGCACCGGCGGTCCGAAGGCGAGCGTCGACCAGGACCCTCCGCTGCGCGCCGCGCTCAGCTGATCGGCCCCGAGCATCAGGTCGCTGAGGGCCGCCGGGTCCATGTCCGACAGCGCGAGCCGGCCGCGCACGCGCGGATCGAGATCGGCCATCGCCTGGCGGAGATCGACCTCGACCGCGCCGTCGAGGCGCGTGCCCGCGACCGTGCCCGACAGGCCGGCGAGCGTGAAGGCATCGCCCACCCCCTCGACCGTCGCCACGAGATCCACCGCCTCGACGGAACTCGACAGCGACGGCAGTCGCCCCGTCAGCAGGGAAAAGGGCAGGAGATTGTCGGCCTTGGCGACCACATCCGCCGTATAGGCGACCTCTTCGTTCCCCGGCATCGACAGGGTGCCGACGCCGACCAGCGACGCGTCATCGAGATAGAATCGGGCGTGCCCGTCGAGCCCCTCCTCCGGAATGCCGGCCGCGCCCAGTTCGATCCGCGCCGCCCCCAGATCCGCCACCGGCAGGACCGGCAGGCCCAGTTGCGCCAGCAGCGTGGTCCCTTCCTCGGCGGAGATCCCGAGTTCGAAATCCACCGCCGCCGCGCGCCAGGTGTCAAACCGGCCCGTGAGCCCGAAATCCGCATCGATCTCCGTGCCGCCGGCGGTTCCCTCGGCGGCCATGCGGGCCTGCGTGCCGGCCCCTTCTCCGCCGGCCAGCGCCTCGCCGTCGAAAACGACAGTGAGACGCGCCGGCGCGAAGGCCTCGGGCCGCGACGTGAACGGCGCCAGACCCTCGCGCTCCGGTGCCAGACGGCGGATGAGCGCCGCCACGCCCTCCAGCCGCTCGGCATCGACGGAGACGGTCAGGCGACCCGACGGCGACGTGGACAGCCGCTCGATCCGCCCGGAAGCGCTCAATCGCGCGCCGGCCAGATCGGCGAGGTTCGCCTCGTCGACGGTCAGCACATCGTCCTGATAGGCCGCGCGCACCGCGAGCGCGGAGGCCTCGAGCCCGCCGACCTCGAGCTCCTCGGCGAAGAGCCGCAGCGCCACCTGGGTGTCGCCCAGCGCGCCGGTCATCGTCGCCCCCTTCTTGCCGCCGAGCAGGAGACGGGTCAGCAGCACCGCCTGATCGGCGTTCAGCCGGTCGGCGTCGAGATCCACCTCGAAGACCGGCGGTCCGTTGCGCGGCACGCGGTAGCTGATCGCACCGCGCCCTGTCTCGCCGGCGATCTCGAACACCAGATCGGTGAGCGCGAGCCCCTCGGGCGACACGTCGAGCCGGCTTTCCACCGCGAAGGGATCGACCGCCGCGTCCAGCACCACGCCCTGCCGCCACCAGTCCGCGAAGGCGTTGGGCTGCGCCACCGACACCGCGAAACTGCCGCGAAAGGCGGGCCTCGGCTTGAGTTCCAGATCGCCGCGCAGCAGGAAGGGGCTGCGCCCCGGCGCCTGGCCGGACAGTTCGGCAATGCGCCAGCCGCTGGCGAGCCGGCTTGCCTCGATGCGCAACTCCTGCATGAGACCGCCGCCGCTGACGAGCGCCGGCACATCGAGCGTCACGGTTCCCTCGACCGGGGGATGCGGCAGCCCCTGAAGGGCCGTGAGCAGCACCCGGCCGGCCTCCTCGGCCGCCAGCGGGTCCTGCGGTCCCCGCCCGGCGATCCGGTCGAGATCGATCTGATTTGCGCTGGCCGTTACGTCGAAACGCACCGGCGCGGCGAGCGCCAGATCCATGTGGCCGGTGAGCGTGACGGGACGGTCCTCCGCGCCGTAGCGCAGGGTCGTCTCCCGGAGTCGCAGCGTGTCGATGTCGAGCGCGAAGGCGCCCTCGCTCGTCCATGCGCGCTCGGGCGTATCCTCCGGCGTGACCGAGGCGAGATCGAACCGGCCCTCGTAGCCGAGGCGCCCGCCATCGAGCGTCACCCGCCCGTCGGCGACCAGATCCACCGGCACGGAGACGGGCGTGATGCCGGCGCGCAGGCGGATGCCGCCGTCCGCGTCGCGCCGTCCGGTGGCCAGCATGAGCGTCGCCCGTTGTCCTGCGTGGCTTGCCATGCCGTCGATCTTGTAGGGACCGAGCAGCGAGCGGGCGGAGACCGTGAGATCGACGTCCTCGAGCGTGTGCCGCGCGCCGTTGCGCGCATCGACGATGGCGATCCGCCCGTCGCGCACGCTCGCCTGTTCGAGCATCACAAGGTCCGGATCGACCGTGTCCAGCAACCCGTTGCGCCCGAGCGCGGTGAACCAGTCGAGCCGGCCGCGCTCGTCCAGCGACAGGTTGAGCGCGGGGCGCTCGAGCGTCATGTCGATGATGCGCACCTCGCCCTTCATCAGCGGCGGCAGCTCGATGCGCACGGCGAAGCGCGAGACGGCGAGCAGCGGATCTTCCGGCTCGCCCACCCGCACGTCGGTGAAGGTCAGCATCGGGGTGGGCAGCAGCCGCATCTCCGCGTCGCCCATCACCGCGACGCGATGGCCGAGCAGCCGTTCGCCGTAGCGTTCGAAGGTGGTGCGATAGGCCGTCCAGTCGATGAAGAACGGTCCGACGAGCGCGGCGAGGAGCACCGCGAGGACGGCGAGGCCGATCGTGATGTAGATCGAATTCAGGGCACTTCTCCCGGACTGGCCGTTCCCGTTCCCGCCGCGTCAGCCGCCCGCGACGATCTTGCCGGGATTGAGGATGTTCATCGGATCGAGCGCGGTCTTGATCGCGCGCATGACATCGAGCCCGGCGCCGTGTTCGCGCGCCAGATACTTCATCTTGCCCTGGCCCACACCGTGTTCGCCGGTGCAGGTCCCGCCCATGTCGATGGCCCGCCAGTTGAGCCGCTCGATGAACTCCTCGGCGGCCGCGATCTCGGCCGGATCGTCGGTGTCGACCAGCACCAGCACATGGAAGTTGCCGTCGCCCACATGGCCGACGATGGCGGTGACAAGGCCCATCGTCTCGATATCCCGGTTGGTCTCGGCGATGCAATCCGCAAGCCGCGAGATCGGCACGCAGACGTCGGTCGACACGCCCTTGGCGCCCGGGCGCAGGCCCATGGCCGCCCAATAGGCGTCGTGGCGCGCCGACCACAACCGGGTCCGCTCCTCCGCCTGGGTCGCCCAGACGAAATCGCCGCCGCCGCAGTCGCGCGCGATCTCGCCGAAGAGATCGCTCTGCTCGCGCACGCCGGCCTGCGTGCCGTGGAACTCGACGAAGAGCGTCGGCGTCTCGGCGAGATCGAGCTTCGAATAGGCGTTGCAGGCGCGCACCTGGTTGGTGTCGAGCAATTCGATCCGCGCCACCGGCAGGCCGCACTGGATGGTCATGATCACGGCATTGCACGCCGTCTCGAGATCGGGGAACGGACACACGCCGCCCGACACGGCTTCGGGAATGCCGTGCAGGCGCAGGGTCAGTTCGGTGATCACGCCGAGCGTGCCTTCCGAGCCGACGAGCAGCCGGGTCAGGTCGTAGCCGGCCGAGGACTTGCGCGCCCGCCCGCCCGTCCGGACGATCCGCCCGTCCGCCATCACCGCGGTCAGCGCCAGGACGGCATCCTTCATGGTGCCGTAGCGCACCGCATTGGTGCCCGACGCCCGCGTCGCCGCCATGCCGCCGAGGCTCGCATCGGCGCCCGGATCGATCGGGAAAAACAGGCCGGTGTCGCGCAGATGCGCATTGAGCTGCGTGCGCGTCACCCCCGCCTGCACCGTGCAGTCGAGATCCTCCGGATGGACCGCGAGGATCTCGTTCATCTGCGACATGTCGATGGAAATCCCGCCCGCCGGCGCGTTGACGTGGCCCTCCAGCGAGGAGCCGGTGCCGAAGGGGATCACCGGCACGCGGTGTTCGGCGCAGACCCGCACGGTCTCGGCCACCTCCTCGGTGGAGCGGGCGAAGACGACACCGTCGGGCGCCTGGGTCGGCAGCCAGGTGGTGGTGTGGGCATGCTGCTCGCGCACCGCCTGCGCCGCGCTGAAGCGCTCGCCGAAGCGCTGCGCGAGGATCTTCACGACGAGATCGATTCCCGCATCGTTGCGATCGACCGTCTGTTGCAGCGAGGCAAGCGACATGAGCCCTCTCCGACTGTGGCGCAACTCCCGACGTCAGCGGGCGGTGCGCCCGTCCGACGCGGGCGCGATTTGCCTTCGCGCGCGGCCTCGGACTAGGTTTGGCGCACACTAGCAAAAACGACCATCCCGGCCAAAGACTTCCGCGCCGCGCGCGCCTTCGCCGCCGCACCGCGCAGTCCGGCCCCAGCAAGAGGCGGCGCATGACCGAGGTTGCCCAGTTTCCGGCCCCCTTCAAGGGCTCGATCCAGACCGTGAAGGACGAATGGCTCGATTATAACGGCCATCTCAACATGGCCTACTACAACGTGTTGTTCGACACCTGTCTCGACGAGGCGTTCATCGCGCTCGGCCTCGGTCCGGAGTATGCGGCGACGCGCGGCGCCTCGTTCTTCACCGCCGAGGTGCATCTGTGCTACCTGCGCGAACTGGAGCGGGGAGATCCGGTCTACGCCACGGTTCAGCTCGTTGATTTCGATGCGAAAAAGGCGCATCTCTATCAGGAGCTTCACCATGCCGAAGAGGGCTTCCTGTCGGCCACCTCCGAACAGGTGTCGCTGCATGTCGATCTCACCGCGCGCAAGGTGGTGCCCTGGCCGGAGGATGTCGCCGAACGGCTTTCGGCCATGAAGGCGTCGCACGATGTGCTCGGCCGTCCCGAACGGGCCGGGCGGTCCATTTCCATCACCAAGCGCTGAGGCGGGACGCAACGCCGGCGGTCAAGGTTTCAAGGGTGCCATGCCCTCTCTTCTCGATCAGGTGAAACGCCTTCCCGCCATCGCGATCCGCTGGATCGAGCCGAACCTGCGCCTGTTCCGCACGACGCGCCTGCCGCTGGTCTGGCTGCTGGCGGTGCTGATCGGCGTGCTGACGGCGGTGGCCGCGATCCTGTTCCGCATGGCCATCGGCGCGATCCAGTGGACCTGGCTCGGCACGGCGGAGGAAACGGTGGTCTCGGCCGCCGCCGCCGTACCCTGGTGGGTGATCCTGCTCGCACCCGCCGCCGGCGGGCTCGTGGTCGGGCTCTATCTACAGTTCATCCAGCCGAAACAGCGCGCCGGCGGCGTCGCCGACGTCATCGAGGCGCGCGCGCAAGGCGGACGCGGTCTGCCCTTCTGGTCGGGCATTTCCTCCGCCTTCGTGACCGCCCTGTCGCTCGGCTGCGGCGCCAGCGCGGGGCGCGAGGGGCCGGTGGTGCATCTGGGCGCGACCATCGGCACGGCGATCTGCCAGACCTTCCGCCTGCCCGACGCGGCGCGGCGCATCCTGCTCGCCTGCGGCGTGGCGAGTGCGGTCTCCGCCTCGTTCAACGCGCCGATCGCCGGCGTGCTCTTCGCCCATGAGGTGATTCTCGGCCACTACGCGCTGACCGCCTTCGTGCCCATCGTGATCGCCTCGGTTGTGGGGACCATGCTGTCGCGCCTGTGGTTCGGCGACGTGGCGGCCTTCATCATCCCCGAGTATCAGATCACCTCGCTGTGGGAGCTGCCTGCCTTCGCCCTGCTGGGGCTGACCTGCGCCGCCGTCGCCGTGATCTTCCAGTTCGCGCTGATCGGCAGCGACTGGGTGGCGCGCAACATCCCCATGCCGCTGTGGCTGCGGCCGGTCACCGGCGGCCTCGCGGTCGGCGGCATCGGCGTGTTCTTCCCGGAAGTGCTGGGCGTCGGCTACGAGGCGACGGATGCCGCGCTCAAGCACCAACTGCCGCTTGCCACGCTTCTCATCCTTCTGGTGCTCAAGACGGCGGCGACCTCGATCACGCTGGCCTCGCGCTTTGGCGGCGGCATCTTCTCGCCCTCGCTCTATCTCGGCGCCATGTGCGGCGGCGCCTTCGGGCTGATCGCGGCCGCCGTCTTTCCCGAACTCGCCTCCTCGCACGGGCTTTATGCGATCCTCGGCATGGGCGCGGTGGCGGCGGCCGTTCTCGGCGCGCCGTTTTCCACCACAATGATCGTCTTCGAATTGACCGGCGGCTATGCGCTGTCGATCGCGCTGCTGATCTCCGTTTCCATCGCCACCGGCCTGACCCAGGCGGTGCACGGGCGCTCCTATTTCCACTGGCAGCTGGAGATGCGCGGCGTGATGCTGCACGAGGGCGCGCACAAATGGCTGGTGCGCATCGTCCATGTGTCCGACTTCGTGGAACGCCTGCCCGCCGACGCGGAGCGGCCCGAGTTCGACGTCGGCGCCGGAACCCCCTATCTTCATCTGACCGACACGCTGGAAACGGCCCTCAGGGTCTTCGACGAAAGCGGCACCAACCGCCTGCCCGTGGTTGACCCGAACGACCCGGGACAGGTGATCGGCCACGCAACGCATGTGCGCGCGCTGCGCTTCTTCAACAAGGAACTGATCAGCCAGCAGGTCGAGGAACACCGCTGAAGCAGGCGGCAGCCGGCGGCGCCGCCTGCAGCGCCCCGGTGTCGCCTGTCCCGTGGAGCCTACAGGGGCCCGTGTCTCTTGTTCCGCGCCGCCTACAGCGGCCCCTGTCTTTTGGTTCGCGCCGCCTACAGCGGCGCGGTGGCCCCCTCCAGCCAGGCTCGCGTCTGCGGATCGACCAGCGGGCCGATCTCGCGCAGCACCCGCGCGTGATAGCGGTCGAGCCAGTCCCGTTCGCCCGCGTCGAGCAGATCGGCGACCACCAGACGCCGGTCGATGGGCGCCAGCGTCAGCGCCTCAAAGCCGAGCATCTCCCGTTCGCCGTCCGCGATGGGCGCGGGCGGGGTCACCAGTTCCAGGTTCTCGATGCGGATGCCATGCGAGCCGGCCTTGTAGAAGCCCGGCTCGTTGGAGACGATCATGCCCGGCTCCAGCGCCACATGCCCCGACTTGGCGATCCGCTGCGGTCCCTCGTGCACCGAGAGATAGGATCCCACGCCATGGCCCGTGCCATGGTCGAAGTCGAGCCCCGCCTTCCACAGCGCGATGCGCGCCAGCGCGTCGATCTGCGCGCCGCTCGTGCCGACGGGAAACCGTGCCGTGGCAATCGCGATATGGCCCTTCAGAACCAGCGTGAAATGCCGTTTAATCTCCGCCGCGACATCGCCGACGGCCATCGTGCGGGTGATGTCTGTCGTGCCGTCGGCATATTGCGCGCCGGAATCGATCAGGAACAGGCTGTCGGGCGGAATCCGGCGGTTGCTCGCCCGGTCGACCCGGTAATGCGGGATCGCCGCATTGGGGCCGGCCGCCGAGATCGTGTCGAAGGAGATCTCCTTGAGCGCGCCGGTCTCCGCACGAAACCGCTCCAGCGTCTCCGCCACCGTGATCTCGTCGAGCCCTCCGGCGACGGTTCCGTCGAACCACGCGAGAAAGCGCGCATAGGCCGCCCCGTCGCGCAGATGCGCGGCGCGCGCGCCGGCAATCTCCGCCGCCGTCTTGATCGCCTTGGCCCGCGTGACCGGATCGTCGCGTTCAATGACCCGTCCGCCCGCGCCCGTCACGGCCGTGGCCAGCGCGTCGCCGGCCCAGTTCGCATCGAGCATCACGCGCGCGCCGTCCGCCCCGAGCGCGGCAAGCGCCGGCACCAGGGCGTCGGGCTGGTCGATGTCGGTCAGCGCGTCAAGCGCCTCGCGCACCGCATCGGAGAGCTTGCCCGCCGCGATGAACAGCCGGGGCCGGCCCTGCGCCGGCAGAAGGGCGAAACTGAGCGGTACCGGCGTATGCGGCACGTCGGCGCCGCGAATGTTGAACAGCCAGGCAATGCAATCGGGCTGCGTCAGCACCAGCGCGTCGGCGCCCGCCTCGCTCACGGCCACCTGCATGCGCGCGATCTTGTCCCGCGCCGCCTCGCCGGCCAGCGCCGCGTCGTGCAAAACGACCGCTTCGACCGGCGGCGCGGGACGGTCGGTCCACACCGCATCGACCGGATTGTCCGAGACAGGGACGAGTTCCGCGCCGGCCGCCTCGCAGGCGGCGCGCAACCGCCGCGCGCCGGCCACCGTGTGCAGCATCGGATCGTATCCCAGCCGGTTGCCCGGCTTCAGCACGCCGCCGAGCCAGGTCGCCGGCGGCATCTCGATCAGATGCAGCGGCTCGAAGACGGCGGTGTCGACCTGCTCGCGCACCTGGATCGTGTACCGCCCGTCGACGAAGATCGCCGCCCGGTCGGCGAGCACGACCGCCGTGCCGGCCGATCCGGCGAAACCGGTCAGCCATGCGAGCCGCGCCTCGGACGGCGGAACATATTCGCCCTGATGCGCGTCGCCGCGCGGAATGAGGAACCCGTCGAGGCCGCGGGAGTTCAGTTCTTGCCGCAGCGCCGCGCACCGCGCGGAGCCGACGGACGGATCGATGACCGTGTCGAAGCTTTGAAACATGCGCCGAACGCTAGCCGATCGCGGGCGCCCGCAAAAGGCGTTTCCTGCCTGACCTCAAGGCACCCTGCCCGCGATGCGGGCACCGCCGGCACGCCGCCGCAACTCTCGGTCCGAAAACCTATACCGCGCTGCAATATCGTTACTTCGCACATGCAACATCTGCAGCACAGCCATGCACTTATCGCTCTTTTCGCGGCGCGGCGCGCTCCCCATTATCCTGGTCAAGAGTTTGAGGGAGGAAACTCTGTCGCGCTCCGCGACACATGAGACCTCGACCTGGAGATTGAAGACATGGCTATCGCAACCATCACGTCCACCTCGCTCGCCAGCACCGGCGGCAAGAGCTTCATGCGCCGCGCCTTCGACGGCCTGGTCAGCGCCCGCGAGCGTCAGGCCCGCCGCTATGTGAACGGCTACCTGCTGTCGCTCGACGATGCCACGCTGGCCGCCCACGGTTACGACCGTGCCGAGCTGGAGCGTCAGGGTGCGGTGACGAGCGCATTCTGAGCGCCCTCACCCACGACACCTGAAGAAAACGGGGTCCGGTCAGCCGATCGGACCCCGTTTCGCGTTATGGGCCCTTCGCGCGCGATCGATCGGGCATATGCTCGTCGATCAGGGAACCCGGCGGCCGCGCACCAGCGTGAGCGTCAGCCAGCCGTCGCGCTCCTGACGTCGGGCCAGATGAAACCCTTGCGCGCCATAGGCGAAGAGAATGCGCGGCCCGTCCTCGACGCGCAGGCCCGAGAGAACCAATGTCGCCTCGCGGGTCATCCGCCGGCCCAGCGCCGCGGCCATGCGCATCAGCGGCCTTGCGAGAATGTTCGCCACCACCAGATCGAAGGGCCCGTTTTCCGCGAAGACGCGGGCGTCGACGCCGGCGGCAGTCACCGCGCGCACCAGCGGGCCGACCTGGTTGTGCCGGGCATTGGCCTGCGTCGTCAGCGTCGCGACCGGATCGATATCGCTCGCCAGCACCCGCTGACGCGCCCGCTTCGCCGCCGCGATCGCCAGCACGCCGGTGCCGGTCCCCAGATCCAGAATGCGCCGATAGGAGCGCCGCGACAGCAGCCGGTCGAGTTCGATCAGGCAGCCGGCCGTCGTGCCGTGATGGCCCGTTCCAAAGGCGAGCGCGGCCTCGATCTCGATGGCGAGCGCGTTGAAGGGGCGCTTGTCCCGGTCGTGCGATCCATGCACGAAGAAGCGGCCGGCCGAGACCGGCGACAGGCCCTCCAGGCTCTTTTCCACCCAGTTGATGTCGTCGAGCGGAACCGCTTCCAGCGGCGCGGCGAAGGCGTCGGCGCCCAGCCGGTCGCGCACCAGCGCGGCCGCATCGTCCACGCTCATGTCGAACAGCAGGATCTCGGCGGTCCATTCACGCCCGTCGGGAGAAGATTCGAACACGGTGACGGGATTGCCGTCGTCCTCGAAATCGCGGGCAAGCAGCTCGTAGATGCGCTTCGCCTCGAGTTCCTCGGCGGTGATACGGACGCGAACGGTGGACATGAGGGCTCCGGTTCAGGGACGGGCCTTCCCTTTACCCGCCGGACCGCTCCGCTTCAACGGGCATCGCGCGTCTCGGATTTCGCCGACTTCGGCGCAGACTTGGGCGCCGGCGGCAACAGGGTCACGATCATGTCGCCGGGCTTGAGACCGCTGGCATCGGAGGCGGGTTCCGGTTTCAGCCGCCCGCCGGCGGTGAGCGCGAACAGCGGGATCGCCTCGTCGGAGCGGTCGGCGGCATAGGCAGCGGCGTCATACTCCTCGCTGAGCACCGTGGTGGACACGCGCCAGCCTTCCGAGACCCGGGCGATCAGACTGTGCAGCCCGCCCGCGTTCGCCAGGAACGGCCGCCCGCCGAGCGTCACCGACAGCTGGCGATGCTCCGGCGTCGGTTCCTTGTCGCGGCCGATCTGCAGCACCTCCGAGCGGCCGATCTCCGGTCCGAAGTTGGTGCAGACCAGCGCGTTGTAATCGTCGTTGTCGGTCGCCGCGAGCAGATGGCTGTAGGGTGCGAGCGAGATCGTGTGTTCCGCGACCTCGGAGAGGATTTCGCCGTAATGCGTCTCGATCCCCGCCTGGCGGGCATGGCGCAACCGCCCCCAGTTGCGGTCGGTCATCAGCACGGGGATGTCGCGCTCCTTCAACTTGGCGGCAAGCGCCACGGTAAACCGGTTCGCCCCGACGATGAGAAGCCCCGCGCGCCCGCCGGAGGCCAGCCCCAGCGCGCGCGCCAGCGGGCCGATGGTAAAGCCATGCGCCAGAACCGTGGCCACCACCACGGCAAAGGCAAGCGGCACCAGCCGCTCCCCGTCCTCCACGCCGCGCGCCACAAGGAGGCCGGCAAAGAGCCCCGACACGGCCACCGCGACCACGCCGCGCGGCGCGATCCAGCCGACCAGCGCCCGTTCCTGCCACGTCAGGCCGGCGCCGATGGTCGCCACCCAGATGGAGACCGGACGCACGACAAAGAGCACCACCAGCACGAAGGCGAGCGTGCGCATGTCGACCGCCGCCGCCAGTTCCCGCGGCTCCAGCGAGGCCGTCAGGATGATGAACACGCCCGAGACCAGCAGGATCGTCATGATCTCCTTGAAGCGCTTGACCTCCCCGAGCGAGGCGATGCGCGAATTGCCGAGCGCCAGCCCCAGCATGGTCACCGTCAGCAGCCCGCTTTCCTCCAGCACCGCGTTGGAGATCGCGTAGGTGCCGAGCACGGTGGTCACGATCACCGGGATCTTCAGGTATTCCGGCACGTGACCGCGCACGAAGGCCTGCACCAGCGCCTTGCCGGCGTACCAGCCCCCGGCGAGCCCCAGCACGAGCGCGACGACGATGCGCAGGATCAGCGTGTCGGCGTCGTGGTGTCCCGACGTGACGAGGAAGATCTCGTAGACGAAGACCGCCATCAGCGCGCCGAGCGGATCGGCGAGGATCGCCTCCCAGCGCAACAGCGCGGCCGGCCGCCGCGACAGCGCCGACTGGCGCAGCAGCGGAATGATCACCGTGGGGCCCGTGACCACCAGAATGCCGGCGAAGACGAGCGCCGGCCACAGGCTCAGGCCCGCAACGTAATAGGCGCTCGCACCTGCCAGCAGGAAGGTGATCGGCGCGCCGAGGATGACGATGCGCCGCACGCCCGTCCCGCTTTCGCGCAAGTCGTGGAAGTTCAGCGTCAGCCCGCCCTCGAACAGGATGATCGCAACGGCGACGGCCACGAGCGGCTGCACCAGGCCGGCGAACTGTTCGTCCGGCTGCACGAGACCCGTGACCGGCCCGGCGAGCGCGCCGGCCGCCAGGAGCAGCACGATCGCCGGCAGGCGGAAGCGCCACGCAAGCCACTGGGCGGCGACGCCGGCGGCGGCGATCAGGGCAACGGCGATGATGACGGGGGACATGACGGGGTGGTCCTGACAGGGCGGAGCGATGATCCGCGAACGGAGGAGGAACAGTGATCGACAAGAGGCTTGCGGTCCCGCGCGCGCCAAGTCAACCGCGCGGCACGTGTTTGGCGTCCGACCTCCTGCCCCTTGGCGACAGCCGTTCGACGCGGCATCCTTGAGGACGTGCCGGGCGAACCGCTGCGGAAGGAGACCGCCATGACATGCGCAAGAGCCGGCGATGCGCCGGACGCCCCGGGGCGATGGCTGCGCCGGCTGCGGGCGGCGAGCGGGCTGCTCGCGGCCGTGATCGCCGCCCTTGTTTCCGCCCCGGCCCTTGCACGCGCCGACACGGATGCTCTTTTCGCCGCCCTCAAGGCGGCGGCGAGCGAGCGCGAGGCCCGCGCCATCGAAGCCGAGATCTGGGAGGGCTGGATCGACGCCGCTCCGACGCCCGAAATCAACGCCATGACCCGCGAAGCGATGGACAAGCGCGCATCCTATGATTTCGAAGGCGCCCGGGTCCTTCTCAACGAGGTGGTCGCCCGCGCGCCCGACTATGCGGAAGGCTGGAACCAGCGCGCCTTCGTCCTGTTTCTTCAGGAGAAATACGACGCCTCGCTTGCCGATCTCGACCGGGCGCTGGCGCTGGAGCCGCGCCACTTCGGCGCGATGAGCGGCAAGGCGCGCATTCTCATGGGCCAGGGGCGCATGCGACTGGGGCAGAAGATCCTGCGCGAGGCGGTCGCGCTGCACCCCTTCATCCAGGAGCGCCACATGCTGATCCCGTTACCGCATGAGCGCGACACCCCGGAAGACGACCGGAAACCTTGATGCCGCGCGTGACGCGCGACGTTTTGCAGACTGAAATTTTCAACAGCAAGGGGCCTGGGCTTTTATGAGTGACGGGGGGCGTTTGAAAAGGCTGGCCGACCGGCTGGACGACTGGCACGTGGTCCGCATTCTGGCGGCTCTGAGCCACTTCGCGATCATCGTGACGCTCATTGCCTTCGTGATCGACCTGATGGCGCGCGAGGAAGACCGGAAGCGATATCTTGAGGAAAAGGCCGAATGGCAATTCGGCCGACTGGTGGCCGCCTGGAGCCTGCTGACCACGAAAAGCTCCGGCAATTCCGGAAAGATCACCGCGATCAACGTCCTCTTCGGCGCCGGGGAAGACATCGTGGGCGTGGATCTGTCCTGCGAAAACAACGGCGGCTCGCTGACCGAGACACCGACGTTGCCCTCGCGGTCCGTCCTGACCTGCGACCGCGGTGTGTTCCTGTCCGGGCTGGAGATCCGAAACGCCACGACGGCAGGGCGCACCCTGTTCTCCGATTCCGATCTTTCCGGCGTCAATCTCTCCCGGTCCAGGCTCGAGGGATTGACGATCCGTTCCGCCGCGTTCGTCGGCGCCGACATCACGGGACTGCAGATCCTGAACACGACGCTGGACCGCGTGGATTTCTCCCGCGCGCTCGGAACGCCCCTGGATCGGCCCGAACGTCCCGTGCGCCTTCTCCTCGAGGCGCCGGATCGGGAGCGCCACATCGCGCGCTTCACCAACGTCACCTTCCAGAACGCCAACTTGTCGGGCGCCCGCCTTTTCGGCGCGTCTTTCGTCGGATCGGAAGCGGTCGGCATCGACTTCGCCGGCACGAACCTGCGCGACGCCGATCTCGGCAATGTCACCTTTCAAGGGGTGCGGATCGACGCCGACACGATCACGGAAGGCGTCAACATCAGTGGCGCGACGCTGCGGCTTCTGTGTCAACGCAGAAACCGGGACCACGCGATGTGCAAGGCCAAGCTGGCGCAGATGTGGGCCTGGAGCGACCGCCCGCCGGACGTCGATCCGAGGGAGGACTGGCGGGTCTGGAAGGCGTGTCCGGCGGCGCTGCAAACCGCTTACGACGAACGCGGCGGTCTCGGCGTCCCGTCCGGGTGCTGAACGCCCCTCAATGGCGCTCGACGAAACTGTCGAGCACCTTCTTGGTGCTCGCCTTCTCGAAATCGACGGTGAGCTTGTTGCCCTCGATGGCGACGATCGCGCCATAGCCGAACTTCAGGTGGAAGACGCGCTCGCCAATCGAGAAGGCGGACGGCGTTTCGGCGACCGACTTGGCGACCAGTTCGCCCTCGATGGTGCGCGGACCGCCGGCGCCGCGCGCGCTCCCGCCGCCCATGCGACCGGCGAAGCCGCTGTCGCCGCCGGCCTTGGTGCGGGCCTTCTGCGCGCGCTGCCAGCCCGGCGTCGAATAGCTCGCCTGGAAGGGATCGCGCGTGTCGAAGCGGCTTGCGCCATAGCCCCCGCCGCCGTAGCCGCCATAGCGCGTCGGCGCCTCGACCACGTCGACATGGGCCTCGGGCAGCTCGTCGAGAAAGCGCGAGGGCACCGTCGACTGCCACAGGCCGTGAATGCGCCGGTTGGAGGCGAACCAGACCTTCGCCCGCCGCCGCGCCCGCGTCAGCCCGACATAGGCGAGCCGGCGCTCCTCCTCCAGCCCGGCGCGGCCCGATTCGTCGAGCGCGCGCTGGTGGGGGAACAGCCCCTCCTCCCAGCCCGGCAGGAACACCGTGTCGAACTCCAGCCCCTTGGCCGAATGCAGCGTCATCAGCGACACCGCCTCGGCGTTGCCCTGCGCGTCGCGGTCCATCACCAGCGAGACGTGCTCCAGAAACCCTGCGAGCGATTCGAACTCCTCCATGGAGCGCACCAGCTCCTTGAGGTTGTCGAGCCGGCCCGGCGCCTCCGCAGAGCGGTCGTTGCGCCACATCTCCGTATAGCCGGACTCGTCCAGCACGATCTCGGCGAGATCCGTGTGCGACATCGACGCCATCTGATCGCGCCAGCGGTCGAAATCGCCGAGCAGCATCCTGAGCGCCGTGCGCGCCTTGGGCCGCAGTTCCTCCGTCTGGCAGAGGTCGGAGGCGGCCTGCATCAGCGGGATGCGGTTGGCGCGGGCATAGGCATGCACCAGTTTCAGGCTCGCCTCGCCAAGCCCCCGCTTCGGCGTGTTGACGATGCGCTCGAAGGCGAGATCGTCGGCCGGCTGCACGATGCAGCGGAAATAGGCCATGGCATCGCGGATCTCCATGCGCTCGTAGAAGCGCGGGCCGCCGATCACCCGGTAGTTGACCCCGAGCGTGACGAAGCGGTCCTCGAATTCGCGCATCTGGAAGGACGCGCGCACCAGAATCGCCATCGAGTCCAGACTGTGCCCCTTGGCCTGAAGCGCCTCGATCTCGTCGCCGATGGCGCGCGCCTCTTCCTCCGAATCCCACGAGGCGGCGACGCTGACGCGCTCGTCCTCGCCCTCCTCGTCCTGAACGTCGGTGAAGAGCGTCTTGCCGAGCCGTTCCTCGTTGTGGGCGATCAGATGCGAGGCGGCGGCGAGGATATGGCTCGTGGAGCGGTAGTTGCGCTCCAGCCGGATGACCTTGGCGCCCGGAAAATCGTGGTCGAAGCGCAGGATGTTGTCGACCTCCGCCCCGCGCCAGCCATAGATCGACTGGTCGTCGTCGCCCACGCAGCAGATGTTGGTGTTGCCCTGGGCAAGCAGGCGCAGGAAGAGATACTGCGCGATGTTGGTGTCCTGATACTCGTCCACCAGCATGAAGGCGAAGCGGCGCTGATAGTCGGCGAGCACATCCGCATGGGTGCGGAACAGCGTGATCACATGCAGCAGCAGGTCGCCGAAATCGGCCGCGTTCAGGATCGACAGCCGCTCCTGATACTGCTCGTAAAGCGCCCGCCCCTTGCCGTTGCCAAAGCTGCGCGCCTCGCCTTCCGGCACCTGCTCCGGCGTCAGCCCGCGGTTCTTCCAGCCGTCGAGGAGGCTGGCGAAGGCGCGCGCCGTCCAGCGCTTGTCGTCCAGCCCCTCGGCCTGGATGATCTGCTTGATGAGCCGGATCTGGTCGTCCGTGTCGAGAATGGAGAAGCCGGACTTGAGCCCGACAAGCTCGGCGTGCCGGCGCAGGATCTTGACGCAGATCGCGTGGAACGTGCCGAGCCAGGGCATGCCTTCGGCGCTGTCGCCGATCAGCGCGGCGATGCGCTCCTTCATCTCGCGCGCCGCCTTGTTGGTGAAGGTGACGGCGAGGATCTGGCTCGGGAAGGCGCGGCGCGTGGCGAGAATATGCGCGATGCGCGTCGTGAGCACCTTGGTCTTGCCGGTGCCGGCCCCGGCGAGCACCAGAACCGGACCGTCGAGCGCCTCCACCGCCGCGCGCTGCTCCGGGTTGAGCGCGTCGAGATAGGGTGCGGCCGAGGGGGCGGGCGCGAGCGCGGCCCTTGCGCGCGCCGCGATGCCACCGCCCGCCGGAGGGGCCGGCGCAAGGGTCTGCGCGCGGCGGAACGGGTCGGACGGGTCACCGGGAAGATCGGGCATGCAGTCTCGGGTCTCGCGATGGGGCTTGGGGATGGTGCGAATCTGTTCGCGCTTTGGACCAATATAGCATGTTCCCGCGCCAGATCGAGATCCGGCGCCGAAACCCGCGCCCCGACAGGCTCCCGGCGCGCCTCGCCCCTGCAGTTCAGCCGCGCCCCGCCAGCTCCAGCCAGGCATCTTCGTCGATCACCTCGACCCCGAGATCGGCCGCCTTCTTGAGCTTCGAGCCCGCGCCCGGACCGGCGATGACGAGATCGGTCTTCTTCGACACCGAGCCGGAGACCTTGGCGCCCAGTGCTTCCGCTTTGGCTTTGGCCTCGTCGCGGCTCATCTTCTCCAGCGTGCCGGTGAAGACGAGCGTCTTGCCGGCGACCGGACTGTCTTCGGCGTCCACCCGCTCCATCTCCTGCGGCGTCACCTCCTTCAGCAGTGCCTCCAGCGCCTCGCGGTTGTGCGCCTCCTCGAAGAAGGACACCACCGCGCCGGCCACCGTCGCGCCGATCCCGTCGATATCCATCAGATCCCGATAGGCATCGGATTCCCGGTCTGCGGCCGCCGTCATCGCGTCGGCGAAGGCGGCCCAACTGCCGTAGTGCCGCGCCAGCAGCTTGGCATTGCCCTCGCCCACGTGGCGGATGCCGAGCGCATAGATGAAGCGGTTGAGCGGCACCGAGCGGCGTGCGTCGATGGCGGCGAAGAGATTGGCCGCGCTGGTCTCGCCCCAGCCGTCGCGGTTCTTCAGCTTCTTGATCTTCGACGCCGCGTCGCGCTCGGCCAGCGTGAAGATGTCGGCCGGCTGGCGAATGCCACCTTCGTCCATCGGCAGTTCGTAGAAGAACGCCACCTGCTTGTCGCCCAGCCCCTCGATGTCGAAGGCGTTGCGCGACACGAAGTGCTTGAGCTTCTCCTTCGCCTGCGCCGGGCATACCAGCCCGCCGGTGCAGCGGCGCACCGCGTCGATCTTGCCGCTTGCCGGATTGACGTCGCGCACCGCATGGCTGCCGCAGGCCGGACAGGTGGTGGGAAACGCAAACGGCTGCGCGTCCTCCGGCCGCTTGTCGAGGTCCACGTCGAGGATCTGCGGGATCACGTCGCCGGCGCGCTGGATCTGCACCGTGTCGCCGACCCTGATGTCCTTGCCCTCGCGGAGTTCCTCGCCGGACGAGCCGATGCCCTTGATGTAGTCCTCGTTGTGCAGGGTCGCATTGGAGACGACCACGCCGCCCACCGTCACCGGCTCGAGCTTGGCCACCGGGGTCAGCGCACCGGTGCGCCCGACCTGGATCTCGATCTCGTTCACGACGGTGAAGGCCTTTTCGGCCGGAAACTTATGCGCGATCGCCCAACGCGGCGCGCGCGAGACGTAGCCGAGCCGCCCCTGCAGGTCGAGACGATCGACCTTGTAAACCATGCCGTCGATGTCATAGCCGAGGTGCGCCCGGTCCTCCTCGATGGCGTGATAGAGATCGAGTACCTCTTCCACGCTCTCGCAGCGGCGCATGCGGTCGTTGACCGAAAAACCCCAGGCGCCGAGCCTCATAACCATGTCGAACTGCGTGTCGCAGGGCAACGCGCTCATCTCTCCCCAGGCATAGGCGAAAAAGCGCAAGGGGCGCGCCCGCGTCACCTCCGGGTTGAGCTGGCGCAGCGAGCCGGCCGCCGCGTTGCGCGGATTGGCGAAGACCTTGGTGCCCTGGGCCTCCATGCGCGCATTCAGCGCCCGGAAATCCTCGTGGCGCATGTAAACCTCGCCGCGCACCTCGACGATGTCGGGCGCGTCGTCCGGCAGGGTCTGGGGGATATCGGCGACGGTGCGCGCGTTCTGCGTAACGTTCTCGCCGACGGTCCCGTCTCCGCGCGTGGCCGCCGTCACCAGCTTGCGGTTTTCGTAGCGCAGCGACAGCGACAGGCCGTCGATCTTCGGCTCGGCGGTGAGCGCGATCGTGCCCTGCAGCGGATCGATCTTCAAAAAGCGGCGGATACGGCCGAGAAAATCGCGCACGTCCTCATCGGAAAACGCATTGTCGAGCGACAGCATCGGGATCGCATGGGTGACCTTGCCGAAGCCGTCGGCCGGTGCCGTGCCGACGCGCAGGGACGGGCTGTCGGAGCGCACCAGGGTCGGAAACCGCGCCTCGATGGCATCGTTGCGCCGCTTGAGCGCGTCATAGGCGGCATCCGAAATCATCGGCGCGTCCTCGCCGTGGTAGCGCCGGTCGTGCTCGGCGATCTCGGCGGCGAGCCGTTCCAGTTCGGCCGCCGCCTCCTCCAGGGTCAGATCCTCGACGGCACGGTCTGCGAGATCGGTGTCGGTCATGGGCGCTTGATCGCTTGGCTGTGACGGGACTGAGACGTGACGGGCCGTCCGCGCGGCCCCGCGCGGCAAGATAGGGCGAAACGCCGCGCCAGACGAGCAGGATCATGGCGGGATCTGGGGATGACGCCGAAGGGGGCCGCGGTCAGCCGCGCGGCCCCGGCGCGTCGGCGAGCAACCGGTCGGCGGCGGCGCGGGCCTCGTCGGTGATCGTCGCGCCGGCGAGCATCCGCGCGATTTCCTCGCGGCGGTGGTCGACGTCGATCCGCGTCACCCGCGTCGCGACGCGCTCCGCGTCCGCGTCTTCCTTGGAGATCAGGAAATGCCCGTCGGCGCGTGCCGCCACCTGCGGCGCATGGGTCACGGTGAGCACCTGAACCTCGCGCGCCAGCCGCGCCAGCCGCGCGCCGATCGCCTCGGCCACCGCCCCGCCCACGCCCGTGTCGATCTCGTCGAACACCAGGGTCGGCGCGGAGCCCTTGTCGGCGAGCGATACCTTGAGCGCCAACAGGAAGCGCGACAGCTCGCCGCCCGAGGCAACCTTCATCATCGGGCCCGGCTTGGTGCCCGGATTGGTCTGCACCCAGAATTCGATCTGGTCGATGCCCTCGCGGGTGCGGTTTCCCGGATCGCTTGCAAGATCCACCATGAAGCGGGCGCGTTCCAGCTTCAGATCCGGAAGCTCGCGCGCCACGGCGTCTTCGAGCAGCCGCGCCGCATGGGTCCGCCTGTCCGAGAGGGTCGCCGCCTTCGCATCATAGGCCTCCACCGCCGCGCGGGCGGCCGCCTCGAGATCGGCCAGCGCGCCCTCGCCGGCGTCGAGCGCGGCGAGATCGGCGTCGAAGCGCTCCTTCAGCGCCGGCAGTTCCTCCACCGGCACCTTGAATTTGCGCGAGGCCGCGCGCAGGGCGAAAAGCCGTTCCTCGGTCGCCTCCAGCGCGCGCGGGTCGAATTCGGTCTCGCGCACCGAGGCTTCCAGCCCGGCGCGCGCATCTTCCAGCCGGTCGAGCGCCTCGGCAAGCGCGGCCACCGGCGTCGACAGCAGCTCCGGCGCCTGCTCCGCCTTGCGCTCCAGCCGCCGCCACAGGGACGCCACCTCGCTGATCGGCGAGGCGGAGCCGTTCAGGAGATCGTAGGCCTCGCCGAGATCGCCGGCGATCTTCTCCACCTGCATCATCGCGTGGCGCCGGGCGGCCAGCTCTTCCTCCTCGCCCGGCTGCGGAGAGAGCGTCGCCAGTTCCTCCGCCGAGGCGCGCAGATAATCGGCTTCCGCCCGGGCGGAGGCGATGCGCTCCTCCTGCGCCTTCAGGGCCTTTTCGGCCCGGCGCATCTCCGCATGCGCCTCGGCGACGGCTTGCGCCTCCCGCTCGCAGCCGGCGAAGGAGTCCAGCAGCCGGCGGTGTTCGGCCGGATCGGTATAGGCGCGCGATTCGTTCTGCCCGTGGATTTCCACCAGCAGGCTGCCCACTCGCCGCAGGAGGGAAACGCTGACCGGAGAATCGTTGATGAAGGCCCGGCTGCGCCCGTCCTCCGCCTGGACCCGGCGCAGGATCACGTCGCCGTCGGCCTCAAGATCGCTCTCGGCGAGAAGCCGGCGCACCGGATGCGCCATCGGCACGTCGAAGGCCGCGCTGATGTGCCCCTGCGTCTCGCCATGGCGCACCAGCCCCGCGTCGCCGCGCCCGCCGAGCGCCAGGCTCAGGGCGTCGAGAAGAATGGATTTTCCCGCGCCGGTCTCGCCGGTGAGCACCGACATGCCCGCCCCGAACGTCAGCTCGAGCCGGTCGATCAGAACGATATCGCGAATGGCGAGCGCAGCGAGCATGCGGGCGAACAACCGATTCCTGGCCAGGGGGCCCAAGCAAGGGGTTTCAAGCAAGGCGGCGCGCGATCGCGCCGGGCGGGATCTCGAAGGCCGGACGGACCGGCCGCGGGCGGTCCCGTGCCCCGGGGGACACGGGCTCGTCCCTTACAAAGAGATACCGTCGAATGCCCGGCTGATCCAGCTTCCCTGATCCTCGTCGGGCGAGTAGCCGCCGGTCTTGAGCAGGGAGAAGGCGTTCTTGTACCAGTCGCTGTCGGGAAAATTGTGTCCGAGCACGGCCGCCGCCGTTTGCGCCTCGTTGATCACGCCGAGCTGATAATAGCTCTCGGTGAGGCGGAACAGCGCCTCCTCGACGTGACGGGTGGTCTGATACTCCAGGACCACGGCCTTGAAGCGGTTGATCGCCGCGATCTGATGGTTGCGCTTCAGGTAGTAGCGCCCGACTTCCATCTCCTTGCCGGCAAGCTGGTCCTGGGCGATCCGGATCTTGGTGCGCGCGTCTTCCGCATATTCGGAATCGGGATAGCGCTGCACCAGATCGCCGAAGGCGGCGAGCGCCCGCTTGGTCATTTCCTGGTCGCGGGTCACGTCCGGGATCTGCTTATGGTAGGACTGGCCGATGATATACAGCGCGTAGGCGGTGTCCTCGTCGCCCGGATACAGCGTCGCGAACCGCTTGGCCGCCGAAATGGCTTCGGTGAACTTGCCCGTCGAGTAGTTCAGATAGGCCAGATTGATCAGGGACTTGCGTGAATATTCCGAATAGGGGTGGAGCTTGTCCACCTCTTCGAACTTGACGCGCGCGTCCGCCAGCCGGCCTTCGTTCCTGAGCGCCAGACCCTCGTTGTACAGGACCTCGGGCGGGGTGTCGTTCGTGGCGAAATCGTCGTCGCTCGTCGACGAACAGGCGCCGAGCGCAAGCACGGACGCCGTCAGCGCCGCGAAACCCGCACCGCGAACCCCTCTCATCAGCAGACGGCGCGCGCCCTTGTCGGGATTAGCCCCCATCACGTTGTCCTACTCCTGGCCTTTCGGCTCCGGGTGCCATGCCCGGGCCTGACGACGCATCCGCCGAACGGCAAACCGGTGCGACCCGTCGACTCGTCTCGACTCATCTGTCCTGCGCGAACGCAGCCCGTTTCCCGGCCCGCGCGACTGGCCTGACCGGCAGGCGCAGCCCGCACAACGGGCCCCAAGGCACAGAGCCCGCCTTGTGTCGCGGCTCGCCCCATGCGATCCGGCGCGCGTGTTGTAACGGAGAAACCCCCGCCGCGTCACGTCATGTGACCGAGATTTGGTGCATTTTTATGGCTGCCCCGATCCGCGGGGCATGCGGCACCGGCCGAATGCGCAACTGTGCAAGGCCGAAAACGGGCCCACGGCCACAACAAGACGGGCAGACGATCGGGCCAAACAATAGGGACGGGCAATCGGGCCCGGCAATCAGGATGCGCCGTGCCCGGCCACCGCGAGCGCACGCTCCGCCGGCCGACCGGCCGCCACCCGCTCGCGCCCGAAACTCCCCTCGACGATCTCGAAGGCATCGCGCCCGGCCGACTCGAAAAGCTCGACCAGAATGGCGTGATTCATGCGATGGCCACCCTTGTAGGAATGATAGGCGCCGATCAGCGGCAGACCGGCCAGACCCAGATCGCCCACGGCGTCCAGCATCTTGTGCCGGACGAATTCGTCCGCCCAGCGCGTCCCTTCCGGGTTGACCACGCGCCCCTCGGAGATCGCCACCGAATTTTCCAGAGAGGAACCGAGCGCGAAGCCCAGCGACCAGAGCTTCTCCACGTCCTGCACCGAGCCGAAGGTGCGCGCCCGGGCGAGCTCCTTGCGGAAGGCGTCGGGCGTCAGATCCAGCACGAGGCGCTGCCGGCCGATCACCTCGGCGTCGAAATCGATGGTGACATCGAAGCGGCATCCGTCGAAGGGACGCAGCTCGCACCACGCATTGCCCTGATCGACACGGACGGTCTTCTTGATCCGCAGGTAGCGGCGCGCGGCACCCAGCCGGCGCAGACCGACCTGATCGATCGCCGCCACGAATGCCGCCGAGCTGCCGTCCATGATCGGCATTTCCGGCCCATCGAGCTCGACCGCGACATTGTCGACACCGAGGCCGCGCAGCGCCGCCATCAGATGCTCGACCGTCGACACGCCGCCGGCGGCGGGATCCCCCAGAACGGTGCACAGCGACGTCGCGCTCACCGCGCGCCAATGCGCCGGGATCTCGATGTCCTCGCCCGTCTGACGGTTCTGACCGAGAAACACGATGCCGGTGCCGGCATCCGCCGGATGGAGCGTGACCGTGGCCGCGTCGCCCGAATGAACGCCGATGCCCGTGAGGGAAACGCTTCCGGCAAGTGTGGTCTGCCGGTCGGAACCTACATGCATGGCGTCAACACCCTGTCTTTGACCTGCGTGATCCCCGAGAGCGAAGCCGACCGGCCATGTGTGACCTGGCCCGCGCGATGCTGCCCGATGCCATGCGCCGGATCCTGTGTACCAGGTCCTGCGCGCCCGATGTCGCGCTCCAGGCTCCGGCAGGCCATGCGCCCCGAAAGCAGCAGGCCCGGACGGATCGCGGACCATGCTCGGAGCGGTCCGGATCGACCGGCACCCCTTGCCACCCCTTTGGGCAGCGCATGCGCCCTGCGGCACCACCGAATCGCGTCGTAATCGCCTCGTGAATCGCATCCCTGTCGGATGCAGGCGCACCATACAGGCTGCGCGGAAGGGATCTAAATAAAGCTTTGTTACGGTATGTAACGAAGAATTAAAGGCCAACAGGCTGTTTCAAAAAGGATTTTTCGAACGCACCCGCGTCTTTGCCGCCGATGCGAAAGGGGACGGGCGATCCGGTGAGGGTCCGGATCGCCCGTGCGAGGAAAAGGCCGTGAGGGCAGCCGTTCCCGTCAGTTCGCCTGGCGGCGGAGGAAGGCCGGAATCTCCAGCTGATCGTCCTCCGAGACCGGCCGCGGCTGCGGCGCGCTGCGCCCGTTGAGGTCGAGCTGACCGGCGGCGCCCTGCGGCGCGGGGCGCGGGGCGGCGGGACGCGGGGCGGCCGGACGGGCCGCCTGCGGCGCGCTCTGCTGCGGAGCCGGCTGCGGGGCGGCGGGACGCGGCTGTGCCGGTGCCGGACGCGGAGCGACCGCCTGCGGCGCCGGCGGCACCTCGCGATGCGACTCGTGCTCGCCGTGCTCTTCGTCCTCGCGGCGGGCAAGTCCGTTCGCGAGGCGCCGCAGAAGCCCCATCGGACGACGCTCGTCGCCATGATCGGCGTGATGCTGATCGGGGCGCGCCTCGGCATGCCGCGGTGCGGCCGCCGCCTCGGCGTCCGGCTCGCGCCGGGCCCGCATCTCGCGCTGCGCCACCGGCGGGAAATCCTCGATCGAGGGCATGCGCGGCGTGGCGCCCGGCGCTTCGGCCGCCGGCGGGATATAGGGCTCGACCACGGGCGTCTCGTCGGCCGCGGTGGCCTGTTCGGGCGCGTCGAAGTCGGTGACCGGCGTGTCCTTCTCCAGCATCTCCGGCGCGGGCGAGAAGGGCGCGATCTCCACGTCGGGATCGGTCGCCGCCTTGACCGGCTCGGAGATGTCCAGTTCCCGCTCCAGCCGCTCGACCGCGGCCTGGCGGACCTGCGTCGCGGGACGGGCCGGCGCCGCCGGCGCGGGACGCTCGGCCGGCGTCTCGCCGGCCGGATCGGAGATGGTCTTCAGGCGCTGGGTCAGTTCCGCCATGCGCGCCTCGGCCGGCGACACGTCCTCGCGGATTTCCTTGTCGATGCCCGTCGCCACGACCGACACGCGGATGATGCCGTCGAGGCTCTCGTCGAAGGTCGCGCCCAGTATAATGTTCGCTTCGGAGTCGACCTCCTCCCGGATGCGGGTGGCCGCCTCGTCCAGTTCGAACAGCGTCAGGTCGTTGCCGCCGGTGATCGAGATCAGCAGGCCGCGCGCGCCCTTCATCGAGGTTTCGTCGAGCAGCGGATTGGCGATGGCCGCTTCGGCCGCCTGGATCGCGCGCTTCTCGCCGGAGGCCTCGCCGGTGCCCATCATCGCCTTGCCCATGCCGCGCATGATCGAGCGCACGTCGGCGAAGTCGAGGTTGATGAGCCCTTCCTTGACCATCAGGTCGGTGATGCAGGCCACGCCCGAGTAGAGCACCTGGTCCGCCATTGCGAAGGCGTCGGCGAAGGTGGTCTGCGCGTTGGCGATGCGGAAGAGGTTCTGGTTGGGAATGACGATCAGCGTGTCGACCGCCTTCTGCAGTTCCAGGATGCCCGCTTCCGCGATGCGCATGCGCCGGGCGCCCTCGAACTGGAACGGCTTGGTGACCACGCCGACAGTGAGTATCCCCATCTCGCGCGCCGCCCGCGCGATGACAGGCGCCGCGCCCGTGCCCGTGCCGCCGCCCATGCCGGCGGTGATGAACACCATGTGCGAGCCCGACAGATAGTCGTTGATCTCGTCGATCACCTCTTCGGCGGCCGCAGCACCCACGTCGGGCTGCGATCCCGCGCCGAGACCTTCCGTCACGGCGACGCCCATCTGGACGACCCGTTCGGAGTGGTTGCTGGCCAGCGCCTGCGCGTCGGTGTTGGCGACGACGAAATCGCAGCCCTGCAGGCCGGCCTGAATCATGTTGTTCACGGCATTGCCGCCGGCCCCGCCGACGCCGAACACCGTGATTCTCGGCTTCAGTTCCTGAAGATCCGGCATTTGCAAATTGATGGTCATGGCTTCCTCGCGACCCCATGGACGCCCCTCCTGGACGTCCGTTTCAACCTAACGGTTCCCTCACGTTTCGCCGGTGGCCCGGCGCTTCTTCGAAGGCGGCGTGCCGCCTTCAAAAACTCTCGCGTATCCAGTTCCCTACTTTCGCGAGCGTGCCGGAGCCGAAGCTCCAGCGGCTGCGCAGATCGCGCGGTTCGAACTGTTCGACCTGCGCCACCTGCGGATAGATCAAAAGCCCGACGGCCGAGGCGAAGGCGGGCCCCTTCGCCGCTTCGGGCAGGCCGGCGACGCCGAGCGGCCGGCCGATGCGCACCTGGCGCCCGAGCACCCGGCGCGCCACGTCGCTCAGACCCGTGAGCTGGCTCGCGCCGCCGGTGAGCACGATGCGCTTGCCGACCCGCCCGGCGAAGCCGGAGGCCGCCAGCCGGTCGCGCACCAGCTCCAGGATTTCCTCGACCCGCGGCAGGATCACCCGCGTCAGCATGGCGCGCGGGATCTGGTGCGGCAGGTCGCTGTCGGCATCCACCGGCGGAATCGACAGAAGATCCCGCTCGTCCGCCTGGCTCGGCAGCGCCGAGCCCTGCAGCGTCTTGATGCGTTCCGCGTCGGCGAGCCGTGTCGACAGCGCCCGGGCGATGTCCATCGTCACATGATGGCCGCCGACGGCGATGGCGTCGCAATGCACCATCTGCCCCTCGACGAAGACCGAGATCGTGGTCGTGCCGCCGCCCATGTCGACGCAGGCGACGCCGAGTTCCGTCTCGTCCGCGACCAGTGTCGACAGGCCGCTGGCATAGGGCGTGGCGACCATCGTCTCGACCGAGAGATGGCCGCGATTGATGCTGAGTTCGAGATTGCGCACCGGCGCGATCTCGGAGGTGACGACCTGCATGTCGACGCCGAGCCGGCGGCCGATCATGCCGCGCGGATCGCGTACGCCGCGATTGCCGTCGAGCGCATAGGCGATGGGCAGCGCGTGCATGACGGCGCGGCCCTCGCCCACCGTATGCGCGCTGCCGGCCGCCAGCACCCGCTGGATGTCGGCATCGCACACCGCGTCGCCGTCGAGGCCGACGCTGGCGGTGATGATCTCCGAGGCCAGGCGTCCGCAGCTCACGTTGGTGATCAGCGATTCCACCGTCAAGCCGGCCATGCGCTCGGCCGCGTCGACGGCGAGCCGGATCGCGTGCTCGGCCTGATCCATGTCGATGACGACGCCGGACTTCAGTCCGCGCGAGCGCTGATAGCCGTAGCCCAGAACCTCGATGGAATGGGTGCGCCCGGGCAGCACCGCGTCGTCGCTTTGCGGCGTCAGCTTGGCGATCAGGCAGCACACCTTGCTCGACCCGATGTCGAGCACGGAAACCACGACCGCCCGCCGTCCAGGCAGCGGGCGCATGCGCGGCAGATAGACGGGATGGGCCGACCGCGTCATGTGTCCGCTCCCGTGCGCCGGCGCGTTTCGAACCCGGAGGTGCCGGCCTTGCGCCTCAGCGCGGCCTCGTCGGTCATCCGCACGATGACCCGGTCGGCGAGCCGCATGTCGACCATGGTGATGTCGCGCGCCAGCAGGCCGTTTTCCGCATCGAGCGCCAGCACATCGGCCAGCGCGCGCACCATGCCCTCCTCGGGCAGGCGCAGCGTGATGCCGTTTTCCAGCAACAGATCCCAGCGGCGGTCGGAGACGAGACGCGCGGCGCGCACCCGCGCCCGCAGGTCCGGCACCTGGCCGAGCGCGTCGAGAACCTCGCCGCCGCGATACTGCGCGCCGTGGCCGATCAGCATCAGCAGGTTGGCATAGCGCCCGTCGACGTCGTCGCTGATGACGCGGCCCTCGGCATCGATCACCGACAGGCTGTCGCCGCGCTGCCACAGCGCGAAGGCGTCGCGCTCGTCGATGCGCACCTGCAGCGTGCCCGGATAGAGCTTCTGCACGGACACGGTCTCGACCCAGGGCATGCGGGCGAGCCGCTCGCGCGCGGCCCGCGCATCGAACAGCGCGAGCGAGGTGTCCTCCTCGATCTCGAGCGCCTCGAGAATTTCGAATTCGGTGATCTCGCGCTGGCCCGACAGCTTCACCGCATCGATGCGGAAGCCGGCCGCGGAGGTGAGTGATTCGGTGACCATCCGGCCGTAGCCGCCGATGGCAACCCCATAGGCGATGGTCGCCGCCAGGAAGACGAGAGCGCCGGCCGTTCCCGACCAGCGCGGCAGGCCCTGCAGCACACCGGCCGCGCGCCACAGCGGACGACGGTGCAGCCGGGCCACGCCCCGGCCGCGCGGAGCCAGCGCCGTTTCCATCGGCGACATCCCGTCGTCTTGCCGTTTTGCCTTCAACGTCCGCAACTTGCGTTCTCCACCATCCAACTGACCAACTCCTCGAAGGAGTGGCCGGCATGGGCCGCGATCTCTGGCACGAGCGAGGTTTCCGTCATCCCGGGCTGGGTGTTCACTTCGAGGCAGATGAGTTCGCCGCCACCGGTCGGCTGCTCGTCGAAGCGAAAGTCGGCCCGCGTCACGCCTCTGCAGCCCAGTGCCTGATGCGCCTTGAGTGTAAGTTTCTGTACTTCTTGGTAAACAAATGGTGAAATTTCCGCCGGAAGGATGTGTTGCGAACCTCCGGGGGCATATTTGGCCTCGTAATCATAAAAGCCGTGGCCGATCGGCATCACCTCGGTGACCCCGAGGGCGACGTTTTCCATCACCGCGCAGGTCAACTCGCGCCCCGGCACATAGCGTTCGACCATCACCATGTCGCCATAGGGCCAGTCGTCGCGATAGAGCTCCTGCGGGGGATGCTCGGCATCCTCCCCCACGATCAGCACGCCGAAGGACGAGCCCTCGCTGACCGGCTTGGCGACATAGGGCGGCGGCAGCGCATGCGCCTTCGCCGCCTCCAGACGGTGCAGCACCTTGTGCTCCACGACCGGAATGCCGGCGGCCTTCATCACCGCCTTGGCCTTGGCCTTGTCCATGGCGAGCGCGGACGCCGCCACGCCCGAATGGGTGTAGGGAATGCCGAGGATTTCCAGCAGACCCTGAATGCAGCCGTCCTCGCCGAAGGGGCCATGCAGGGCGTTGAAGGCGACATCGGGCTTCAGCTCTTCCAGCACCCGGCCGATGTCGCGCTGCACGTCGACGCGGGTGACCCGGTAGCCGGCGCGCTCCAGCGCGGCGGCACAGGGCTCGCCGGTCTTGAGGCTCACCGGGCGTTCCGCCGACCAGCCGCCCATCAGGACGGCGACGTGTTTGGGCTCAGCCATCGGCGGCCACCTCCGCGTTGCGCGCGCCGAGAAACGGCGCGATCTCGACCCCCTCGGGGAACAGCCCGAGGCGCTTGATTTCCCATTCGAGCGCGATGCCGCTGGTTTCCAGCACCCGGGCCCGCACGGTCTCGCCGAGGCGTTCCAGATCCTCCGCCGTCGCCGCGCCCGTGTTGATCATGAAGTTGCAATGCATGTCGGACATGCGCGCGCCGCCGATCTGCAGACCCCGGCAGCCGGCCGCGTCGACCAGCTTCCAGGCCGAATGACCATCCGGGTTCTTGAAGGTCGAGCCGCCGGTCTTCTCGCGGATCGGCTGCGCCGCCTCGCGATGCGCGGCAACCTTCGCCATTTCCTGGCGAATGGCCGCTTCGTCGCGCGGCACACCCCGAAACACCGCCTCGGTGAAGATCGTGTCGCCGGGCTGGTCGCTGTGGCGATAGCGATAGGCCATGTCGGCATTCGTCAGACGCACGATCTCGCCCGACCGGGTCACGGCGGTCAGCTCCACCATCACCTCGCGGGTCTCGTGGCCGTGCGCGCCGGCGTTCATCCGAAGCGCGCCGCCGATCCCGCCGGGAATGCCGGCGTAAAAGGCGAAGCCGCCCTGCCCCGCCGTGGCCGCCGCCTCGGCGAGCTTGCGGTCGGGCACCGCCGCGCCGACGCGGATCGCCCCGTCGGCCTCCACCGAAACCTGACCGAAACCACGCGCGCCAAGCCGCACCACGACGCCCGCAATGCCGCCGTCGCGCACCAGTAGGTTCGAGCCGAGCCCGATCGGCAGCACCGGCACGTCCCGGGGGAGATGGCGCAGGAACAGCGCCAGATCCTCGGTGTCGGCCGGCTGGAACAGCAGTTGCGCCGGACCGCCGACGCGGAACCAGGTCACCGCCGACAGCAGCTGGTTCGCCGTCAGCTTGCCGCGCAGGCCGATGCGGTCGAGCCCGTGTTCCGCGACGAGGTCGGGAAAGCTCATGCGCCCCTGGCCTCCAGCGCCTTCGCCAGACCCTCCGGCAGGGCCTGCGCCCATTGCGAGATGCTGCCCGCCCCCAGGCACATGACGTAATCGCCCGGCTTGCCGATGGACGCGACGGCGCCGGCAAGCGCCGCCTCGCCATCGATGACATGGACCTGACGGTGGCCGCTGGCGCGAATGCCGTTGGCGAGCGCGACATGATCGATGCCCTCGCGCGGCGCCTCGCCGGCGGCATAGACCGGCGCGCAGATCACATGGTCGGCATCGTTGAAGCAGGTCGAGAACTCGTCGAACAGGCTTTCCAGACGGGTGAAGCGGTGCGGCTGCACCACGGCGATCACCTCGCCTTGCGCGACCGCGCGCGCCGCCGCCAGCACGGCGCGGATCTCCACCGGGTGGTGGGCGTAGTCGTCGAAGACATCGATGCCGCCGGCGGTCCCGGTATGCGTGAAGCGCCGCTTGACGCCGCCGAAGCCCGCCAGCCCCTTGCGGATCGCCGCAGCGTCGAGACCGAGCTTCCAGGCGACCGCGATCGCCGCGACCGCGTTGGACACATTGTGCAGACCCGGCATCGGCAGCTTCAGGTTTTCGATGGTCTCGCTCGCGCCCGTCGGACGGTCGCGCAACTCGACCGAAAAGATCGACGTCGGTCCGTCGGTCGTCAGATCGTAGAAGCGCACGTCCGCCTGCCGGTTCTGCCCGTAGGTGATCACCTGGCGGTCCTCGATGCGTCCGACCATTGCCTGCACCTCCGGGTGATCGAGACACATCACCGCGAAGCCGTAGAAGGGCACGTTCGTGACGAAATGCAGGAAGGCCGCCCGCACCCCGTCGAAATCGCCGTAGTGATCGAGATGTTCGGGATCGATGTTGGTGACCACCGCGACGTCGGCCGGCAGCTTGACGAAGGTGCCGTCGGATTCATCCGCCTCCACCACCATCCAGTCGCCCTGGCCCATGCGCGCATTGGTGCCATAGGCGTTGATGATGCCGCCGTTGATCACGGTCGGGTCGAGCCCGCCGGCATCCAGAAGCGCCGAGATCATCGAGGTCGTGGTGGTCTTGCCATGCGTGCCGCCGACGGCGATCGCCTGCTTGAAGCGCATCAATTCGCCGAGCATCTCGGCGCGGCGCACCACCGGCAGCATCTTGGCCCGCGCGGCGATGAGCTCCGGATTGTCGCGCCGGATCGCGGAGGACACGACGACCACCCGCGCCTGTCCGAGGTTCTCCGCGTCGTGGCCGACATGGACCTCGATCCCCTTGGCGCGCAGGCGCTTGACGTTCGCGCTGTCGGAGACGTCCGACCCCTGCACCGTGTAGCCCAGCATGTGCAGCACCTCGGCGATGCCGCTCATGCCGATGCCGCCGATCCCGATGAAATGAACCGGACCGATGTCCTGGGACATCTTCATGATGCCGCTCCCTGATCTGTCTTGTTGGTATCGGTGTCGGCGCGGTCCCCGGCGACGGGCGCCCCCGCCGCCACCCGCTCGACGAGATCGGCGAGCCGCGCGACCGCGTCCGGACGTCCCGCCGCCCGGGCGTTGTCCGCCGCCCGCGCCAGACGGTCCGGATCGCCCATCAGTTCGCCGAGCAGCACCGCCAGGCGCTGCGTGTCGAGTTCCGCCTGCGCCACCGGCCAGGCGCCGCCGGCGCCGGCGAGCATTTCCGCGTTGCGGCCCTGATCGTTGTCGAGCGCATGGGGCAGCGGCACCAGAACGGACGGACGTCCGATCACCGCAAGCTCGCTGACGCTCGACGCTCCCGACCGGCAGACGACCAGATGCGCCGCCGCGATCCGCGCCGCCATGTCGGCGAAGAAGGGGGCAAGCTCCGCCTGCACGCCGATGCGCTCATAGGCGGCGCGCACCCGCTCCATGTCTTCCGGCCGGCACTGCTGCACCAGACGCAGCCTGGCACGCGTGTCGGCGTCCAGCGCCTCCAGCGCCGGCGGCAGCGCATCGGAGAAGAAGCGCGCGCCCTGCGAGCCGCCGAACACCAGAAGCGCAAACGCTCCGTCCGGCTCCGGCGCCCGATAGGGGATCGCGGAGGCTTCGATCACCGCGTCGCGCACCGGGTTGCCGGTGCGCGCCATCTTCGCCTCCAGCGCGGGCGATCCGGTGTCGGCGAGCGGAAAGCTCGTGGCGATGGCATCGACGCGCTTCGCCAGCATCCGGTTGGCGCGGCCCATCACCGCATTGGCCTCGTGCAGCACGCTGGGCACGCCGGAAAGAAAGGCCGCGAACATCGGCGGAAAGGTCGGATAGCCGCCGAAGCCGACCACCGCGTCGGGCTTCAGGCGCTTCAGCAGGCCGCGCGCCTGCAGCGTGCCCTTGGCGAGCCGCCACGCGGTGCGGGCCAGCGCGACCGGCGAGCGCCCGCCGAGCGTCGCGGAGGAGATCACATGGACCTTGCGCGCCGGAAAATCGCGGGCGAAGGCGTCGACCCTTGCGTCGCTCGCAAGCTCCACGACATGTCCGCGCCGCCGCAGTTCGGCCGCCAGCGCCTGGGCAGGAAACAGATGCCCGCCGGTTCCCCCGGCGGTGAGAAGAAAGGTGCGCGCCATGGATTCGCTCAGATCGCTTGCGCCGACAGGCGGGAGACGACCACGCCGTCGTTGCGGGCCGCGTCGGGCCGGCGCCTCGTCAGCGCCAGCACGAAGCCCATGGAGACCGCCGTGGCGACCAGCGACGAGCCGCCGTAGGAGATGAAGGGCAGCGTCATGCCCTTGGCCGGCATGAGGTTGAGATTGACCGCCATGTTGATGCCCGCCTGGATGCCGAAGAGCACCATCAGCCCGGCCGTCGCCAGCCGGCCGAAGGGGTCGGAGTCATGCGCCGCATGGGCAAGCCCGCGCAGCACCACGAAGGCGAAGACGAGCAGCAGCATCAGGCAGACGATGATGCCGAATTCCTCCGCCGCGACGGCGAAGATGAAGTCGGTATGGCTTTCCGGCAGCACCCGCTTGATCGTGCCCTCGCCGGGCCCCCGCCCGAACCAGCTGCCCGACACGAAAGCCTCGATCGCCCGGTCGATGTTGAAGGTGTCGCCGGAACTGGGATCGAGGAAGCGGTCGACGCGGCTTTGCACGTGCGGCAGCGTCATATAGGCGGCGACCAGCCCGCCGAGCCCCAGAACGCCGATCGGCACGATCGCGACCCACGGCAGCCCGTTGAGGAAGAACATCGCCGCGAAGACGAGCGTGATCAGCATCGTCTGGCCGAAATCCGGCTGGGCGACGAGCAGCGCCGCGGAGATTGCGAACAGCAGGATCGAGAACAGCGTGCCGGGCACCTCCGGGCGCCGCCCGCCTTCCGACATGAGAAAGGCGATGAGCACGATGAGCGCCGGTTTCAGGAACTCCGAGGGCTGGATCGAAAAGCCGAAGAGGCTGATCCAGCGCCGCGCGCCCTTGGCCTCCAGCCCGATGAACAGCGTCGCGATCATCAGCACCAGCGAGACGCCGAAGAGAATGAGCGCGACGCGGCGCACCATGCGGGGCGTAAGCGCGGAGACCGCCAGCATCAGCACCAGCGCGGGCACGAGAAACAGCGCCTGACGCTTGATGAAGTGATAGCTGTCGATGTCGAGCCGCTCGGCCACGGCGGGGCTCGCGGCGAAGGAGAGCACGATCCCGCCGATCATCAGCGCGACGAAGCCGACGACCAGATATCGGTCGACGGTCCAGAGCCATTCGGCGAAGGGACTGCGGTCGGCGCGGCTGACCATCACACGGCCTCCTGAGCATCGGATTCGGAGGCGCCGGGGCGCGGCGCGTCCTGCTGCGGATCTTGCGGAGCGGCGAGACGGGCAACGGCCTCGGCGAAGGCCCGGCCGCGCGCCTCGAAATCGGAAAACTGGTCGAAAGAGGCGCAGGCCGGCGACAGAAGCACCACCGGCTCGCCCCGCGGATCGGCGGCGGCGTCGCGGGCGGCCGCCGCGACGGCGCGCTCCAGCGTGCCCGCCTGCTCCGTGGCCACGTGACCTTCGAGCGTCGCCGCGAAATCCGCCGCCGCCTCACCGATCAGGTAGGCCTTTGCGATGCGCGAAAAATGCGGCGCGAGGGAGGCGATGCCCCCGGATTTCGCGCGCCCCCCCGCGATCCAGTAGATCGATTCGAAACTCGTCAGCGCCCGCTCGGCGGCCTCGGCGTTGGTCGCCTTGCTGTCGTTGACGAAGAGCACGCGCCCTGCCCGGGCCACCGTCTCCATGCGGTGGGCGAGACCGGGAAAGCTCGCAAGCCCCTTGCGGATCGCCGCGTCGCCCACCCCGAGCGCCCGGCACACGGCAACGGCGGCCGCCGCGTTCTGCGCATTATGCGCCCCGCGCAGGGACGCGATGCCGGCCAGATCCATGAAGCGCGTCTGCGCCCCGTCCTCGGCCACATGGAGCGCACCGCCTTCGGCATAGACGCCATGCGACACCGGGTGGCGCACGCCGAGGCGCAGCACGCGCTTGCCCGCGCGCTCCGCCCGGTCCGCGACGGCCGCGCTCAAGGCGTCGTCGATGCCGACCACCGCGGTGGTGCTGCCGGCGATCAGCCGTTCCTTCACGGCGGCGTAGTTTTCGAGCGTCCCGTGCCGGTCGAGATGATCCGGCGTGATGTTCAGCAAGACCCCGACGGAAGGGTCGAGCCCCGGGGTGAGATCGATCTGGTAGGAGGAACACTCCACCACATGGATGCGTCCGGGTGCCGGCGGATCGAGGTCGAGGATCGGCACGCCGATGTTGCCGCCCATGGCGACGTCGCGCCCGGCGACGCGAAGGCAATGCGCGATCAGCGCGGTGGTGGTCGACTTGCCGTTGGTGCCGGTGATGGCGACGAAGGGCGCGCCCGGCGCCCGCCGCCTGCGCTCGCGCAGGAAGAGCTCGATGTCGCCGATCACCTCGATCCCTTGCGCGCGTGCCTTCTCGACGCTCCAGTGCGGGGCCGGATGGGTCAGCGGCACGCCGGGCGCGAGCACCAGCGCATCGAACGCCGACCAGTCGGCCCGCGCGAGGTCCACCACGTCGAGCCCCGCCTCCTGCGCGGCCGCGCGGCGGCCGGGCGTGTCGTCCCACGCGGCCACGCGCGCCCCGCCGGCGACGAGTGCGCGCGCGGCGGCGAGGCCGGAGGCCCCCAGCCCGAACACGGCCACCGATTTCGACGCGAAGCTCTCGACCGCGATCATGCGTCTACCTCAGCTTCAGCGTGGCCAGGCCGATCAGCGCGAGCACCACGGCGATGATCCAGAAGCGGATCACGACCTGGCTCTCCGTCCAGCCCAGATGTTCGAAATGGTGATGGATCGGCGCCATCTTGAAGACCCGCTTGCCGGTGGTCTTGAAGGACAGCACCTGCACGATCACCGAGACCGCCTCCAGCACGAACAGACCGCCGATGATGGCGAGCACGATCTCGTGCTTGGTCGCCACCGCGATGGCGCCCAGCATGCCGCCGAGCGCAAGCGATCCCGTGTCGCCCATGAAGATCGCCGCCGGCGGCGCGTTGAACCACAGGAACCCGAGGCCGGCCCCGATCACCGCGCCGCACAGCACGGCAAGCTCGCCCGATCCGCTGACGTGATGGATCTGCAGATAGTCGGCGAAGACGGCGTTGCCCGACAGATAGGCGATCAGGCCGAAGGAGGCCGAGGCGATCATCACCGGGACGATGGCCAGCCCGTCGAGCCCGTCGGTCAGGTTCACCGCATTGCCCGCGCCGACCATCACGAAGGCGGCGAAGGGAATGAAGAAGAGCCCCAGGTTGAGCGCCACATCCTTGAAGAAGGGAAAGGCGACGGAGGTGCTCAGGGCGTCGGCTTCCAGCAAGGTGACCGCCCATGCGGCAATGCCGGCGATCACGAACTCGAGCCCCAGCCGGCTGCGCCCGCTGAACCCCTTGTGCGAGGCCTTGATGACCTTGAGATAGTCGTCATAGAAGCCGATCAGGCCGAAGCCGACGGTCACGCCGAGCACGATCCAGGTGTAGGGATTGGCGAGATTGGCCCAGAGCAGCGTCGCCACGATCATGCCCGACAGGATCATCAGCCCACCCATGGTGGGCGTGCCCTTCTTGGTCAGAAGATGGCTCTGGGGCCCGTCGGCGCGGATCGGCTGACCGTGGCCTTGACGCAGGCGCAGCGAATTGATGATCGCCGGGCCGAAGAGAAAGATGAACAGCAGCGCGGTCATGATCGCGCCGCCGGTGCGGAACGTGATGTAGCGGAACACGTTCAGCGCGGAAAACTGGTCGGAAAACTCGACGAGGAAGTAGAGCATCAGGCGTCCTATCGGGATCCGTCGTCGCCGACGGGGAATTCGTCTCGGAGCGCCTCGACCAGCGGCCCCATGCGGCTGCCGAGCGATCCCTTGATCATCATCACGTCGCCCGGGCGGATGTCGTCCAGCAGCAGGGGACGCAGGCTTTCGGCCTCCTCGGCATAAGCGCCCCTGAGGTGCTTCGGCAAGTCGTCCCACAGCGCGCGCATGCGCCGGCCCGCGCAATAGACCAGATCGACATCGCTTTGCCGCAGCGGGCCGAGCAGCTCGCCGTGCAGGCGCAGCTCGCTTTCGCCCAGTTCCAGCATATCGCCGAGCACCGCGATGCGCCGCCCCGGACGGGCGACTGGCGTCTCCTTCAGGAGCGACAGGGCCGCGCGCATGGAGGCCGGATTGGCGTTGTAGCTCTCGTCGATCACCGTGGCCTCGCCGTCCGGCAGACGCAGGGTCACTTGCGCGCCGCGCCCCTTCGGCGCGTGAAACTCGCCGAGCGCCAGCGCGCCGCGCGCCAGATCGCCGCCCAGTTCGACAACGGCCGCGAGCACCGCGAGGCTGTTGGTGACCAGATGCCGGCCCGGCGCGCCCACCTTGTAGGTGATCTCCCGGTCGAAGACATGGCCGGAAATCGACGTGCAGCCGACCTGCGCGGAGATGCGTTCCGCCTCCACGTCGGCCGGCCCCTCGCGCCCGAAGGTGGCGATCCGGCGCACCCCGGCGGTCTTGGCGAGATAGGTGAGCAGATCGAACTGGCGGTTGTCGCGGTTGAGAAGCGCGAGCCCGCCCGGCTCCAGCCCGAGAAAGATCTCCGCCTTGGCCTGCGCGATGCGCTCCACCGAGCCGAAATTCTCCAGATGCACGGCCTCGACCGTGGTGATGATCGCCACATGCGGGCGCACCATCTGCACGAGCGGCGTGATCTCGCCGGCATGGTTCATGCCGATCTCGAAGACGCCGAACCTCGCCTGCACGGGCAGGCGCGCCAGCGTCAGCGGCACGCCCCAGTGATTGTTGAAGGAGGCGACGGCAGCATGCGTGCGGCCCGAGGCGTCGAGCGCGAGCCTGAGCATCTCCTTGGTGCCGGTCTTGCCGACCGAGCCGGTGACGGCGACGATCCGCGCCCGGCTGCGCGCCCGCGCCGCCCGCGCCAGGTCGCGCAGGGCCTCCAGCGGATCGGCGACCAGAAGATACCGCCCGTCGGCGGGCAGATCGGCGCGCTTGTCGCGCGCCACGACCGCCAGCGCGGCGCCTGCGTCGAGCGCGGCACCGGTGAAGGCATGCCCGTCGAACCGGTCGCCGACGATGGCGATGAAGGCCTCGCCGGCCGCCAATGTGCGGCTGTCGATCGACAGGCCGACGACGGCCGTGGCGGGATCGTCGATCCCTTCCATCGTGCCGCCGGTGGCCTCGACCATTTCCGCAATCGTCCACAGCGGCCGGTCGGGATCGGGCTCCTCCCACTCCGGCAGGGGCGTGGCGCCCGGCACGGCGCCCCCGACCGGCGCACGGGCGGGCGTCGAAAGGGCACTCGCCACGGCAGCCCCGGCGAGCAGAGCGGCCGCGGCACCGTCCGTGTCCTGCGACGGGTGCTCCGCGTCGGCTGGAACGCTCTCCTGCGGCGCGATGTCCTCAGGGGCGATGTCCTCAGGCGCGACGGCCTGAGGAGCAGCGTCGTCACCGCCCTCATCGTGAACGCCAGCTTCTTCGGATCTTTCCGCTTCGGCGCCCGCGTCGTCGAAGCCGGCGCCTTCGCCGTGGGTATCCTCGCTGTCCGTATCCTCGCTGTCAGTATCCTCGCTGTCGGTGCGTTCGCTCCCGGCGTCGCCCGTGTCGACCAGGAGCGCATCATCCAGCGCAGCCCATGTCTCGGATGCGTCCGGGGCGGCATCGTCCTCGCCCGCAACGCTTTCCGGAGACGGGAGATCCGACGCGTCCGCGTGGGCCGCGTCGTCCTGACCTACGCCCTCTTGCCCCCCCTCTGACGGCTCGGACTCCACCTCGCCGGTTTCGAGCGGTGCCTCCAGCAGCGCCTCGAGATCGAGATCCAGGTCGAGACCGGTCCCCTCGCCTGCTTCCTCGTCCGTCGCCGCGCTTGGCTCCGGCGCGGCGTCGGCCGCCTGCGCATCCGGCCACTCCTCGGCGGGGACTGTCTCGAGGCGCTCCACATCCTCGCCGCCGGCGTCCAGGTTCATGACATCGTCGGCATCGCGCTCATGCGCCACAGGCGTCGCGTCGGGCGCGTCCCGCGCCTCCGCCTCGCCGAGCAGCATGTCCTCGAAGGCGGCAAGGTCGAGATCCGCCTCCTGGGGCGCGTCTTCGGCATCGCGGGTCGCGGGATCGTCCGCGACCGCCGCCGCGTCCTGCGCATCCGCCTCGGACCCGCTCCCCAGATCGCGGTCGAGGACCGCGGCGAGATCAATGTCGAAATCGGCGTCGGAATCGCTTGCCGCGGCGAAGAGATCGCTTTCCGCGATGGCCGCGAGCGCCACCCGGGCCACATCGTGATCGGAGAACGGCAGCACGTCGTCGCCGACGATCTGCCCCGGCTCGTGCCCCTTGCCGGCGATGCACAGCACGTCGCCAGCCTGCAGCATGCCGATGGCCGCCTCGATGGCGTCGCGGCGTTCGCCGGCCTCCAGCGCTGCCGGCGCGCCTTCCAGGATCGCCGCGCGGATGGCCGCCGGGTCCTCATGGCGCGGATTGTCGTCGGTGACGATGACCACATCCGCCTGGCGCGCCGCGGCCTCGCCCATCAGCACCCGCTTGCCCGGATCCCGGTCGCCACCGGCGCCGAAGACGACGATCAGCCGTCCCTGCGTGAAGGGGCGCAGGGCGGCCAGCGCGCTTTCCAGTGCCTCCGGCTTGTGCGCGTAATCGACGAAGACGAGCGCCCCGTCGTCGCTCTCGCCGACGCATTCGAGCCGGCCCGGCGCGCCTTCCAGCGCCTCGAGAGCTTCCAGAACCGTGTCGAGTGCAATCCCGACCGACAGCGCGAGCCCCGCCGCGACGAGTGCGTTGGAGACCTGGAACCGACCGGCGAGCGGCAGGCGCACCTCGCGCCGTCCCTCTTGCGTCTCGAGCGTCAGGATCTGCGCGAAGCCGTCGTGACGCAGGTCGACGAGACCGAGATCCGTCCCCCCCGCGCCGACGGTGAACACCGGCTGCCCGCGCTCGCGCGCCAGCGCCATCACCCGGTCGGCGTAGGGCGCGTCCGGCTCCAGCACGACCGGCTTGTCGGGCCCAAGCAGCGTATCGAACAGCCGCATCTTGGCGGCCAGATACGCCTCCATGTCGGGATGGTAGTCGAGATGGTCGCGCCCCAGATTGGTGAAGGCGGCGGCGGAAAGCCGCACGCCGTCGAGCCGGCGCTGGTCGAGCCCGTGGCTGGAGGCCTCCATCGCCGCGTGGGTCACGCCGTCGGCGGCAAGATGCGCCAGCGTTTCATGCAGCGACACGGGATCGGGCGTGGTCAGGCCGCCATACTCGGCGCCCCGGCTCGTCACCGTCCCGATGGTGCCGAGGCTCGCCGAGACATGGCCGGCGGCCGCGAAGATCTGGCGCGCGAAGACGGCGACGGAGGTCTTGCCGCTGGTGCCGGTCACCGCCACCGTCGTGTCGGGCTGGCCGGGATGGAAACGCGCGGCCATCAGCGCCAGCGACCGGCGCGGATCGTCGCTGACGATCACCGGCGGCAGATCGGCGAGGTCGCCGAGCGCCACGGCCGGGGTATCGGCCCCGACGAGCAGCGCGGCGGCGCCGGCGGCGCGCGCATCGGCGATGAACCGCGTGCCGTCCGCCTGCGCGCCCTTCAGCGCGGCGAAGAGAAAATCGTGGGAAACCGTTCGGCTGTCGGCGGACAAACCGGCGATCTCGGTTTCGAACTCGGGCGCGGCGAGCACCTGTTCGCCGGTGAGGTCCTTCAGCAGCATGTCGTGCGCCAATATCCGTTGTGCGTCTTCGTTGGGAAGTCGGCGCGCCCTGGTGCGACCCCGGCACGGCCCGGCTTCCGGTCAGTAGGAAATCGAGACAGTCTCCGTCGTATCCCCGAACTTTGGCATAACCCCGAGCATCGGGGCGATTCTGCGAATGATGGCCGAGGTCGTCGGCGCCGTGTTGAGGCCCGCCGTGGCGCCGATGCCCTCGCGCTCGGGCTTGGGCTCGTCGAGCACCACGAGCACCACATAGCGGGGATCGTCCATCGGGAAGGCGGACAGGAAGGAGTTGCGGCGCTTGTCCGAGACATAGCGGCCGTCCTCGATCTTCTCCGCCGTTCCGGTCTTTCCGCCGACGAGATAGCCCGGCACCTCGGCGCGACGGCCCGAGCCTTTCAGCACGTTGAGACGGAAGAGATAGCGCATGATCTCGCTGGTGCGCGGATCCACGACCTGCGTGGCGAGCTTGGCGGCCTCGTCCTCGGTTCGCGGCGTGAAGGTCGGCGGGATCAGCCGGCCGCCGTTGACCACCGCCGCCGCCGCCACGGCCGTCTGCATCGGCGTCACCGACACGCCGTGCCCGAAGGAAATCGTGATCGCGGCCAGCTCGTTCCATTTCGGCGGCAGCAGCGGCGCCGCCACCTCCGGCAGATCCGTCTCCATCCGGTCGAGCAGCCCCAGGCGCTTCATGAAGTCCTGCTGGGTGTCGATGCCGGTCGCCAGCATCATCTTGGCGGTGCCGATGTTGGAGGAATAGATGAAGGTCTCGGCCACCGACAGGACGCGCTTCTTGCCGTAGAAGTCGTTGATCGTGCGCCGGCCGACCCGCAGCGGCCGCGTCGCGTCGAAACTGTCGTTCATGGTCACGCGCCCGCTGTCGAGCGCCATCGCCACGGTGAAGGCCTTGAACACCGAGCCCATCTCGAAAACGCCGCCGGTGGCGCGGTTCATGCGCGCCTTTTCCAGCGCCTGCGCCCGATCGTTCGGATCGAAATCGGGCAGCGACGACATGGCGACGACCTCGCCTGTCCGCGTGTCGAGGACGATGCCGATGCCGGCGATCGCCCGGTAGCGCTCCAGCGCCTTGCGCAATTCGTCGCGCACCACGTGCTGCACCCGCAGATCGACCGAAAGCCTGACCGGTTCCATCGGCCGGTCGGCGGCGAAGCCCGCCGCCTGCAGGTCGCCGAGCCAGGCCCGGTCGACGGCCAGTTCCATGCCGGAGATGCCCTGGTTGTCGACATTCACCGACCCGACGATGTGGCTCGCCGTCGGGCCGCCGGGATAGAAGCGGCTGTTTTCCTCCAGGAAGCCGATGCCGGGGATACCCAGATCGTGCAGCCGGGTCTTCTGGCGCGGCGTGAGCTCGCGCTTCAGCCAGATGAAGCCGGCGTTGCTGGCGAGCCGCCGGCGCACCGCGTCGGTGCCGAGCTCCGGCAGGACGCTCGCGATCCCTTCCAGCGCCTCGTCCACGTCGATGATCTTGCGCGGCTCCGCATAGAGCGAGGCGGTCTTGATGTCGGTGGCCAGGATCTCGCCGTTGCGGTCGACGAGATCGGGCCGGGACGCGGCGACGCTGTCCTCGGCCGAGATATAGGACGCCGCCTGCGGCGGTTCGCTGAACCCCAGATGCACCAGTCGTCCGCCGATCGCCACATAGACGAGCGCGAAGACCGCCATCGCCATGCGCACGCGTCCGCGCACCGCCCGCGTCGAGGGCCCGCGCGGCACGTGGCGCTCGCCCACCGTGCGGCGCTGAAGGAAGGAAACGGGTTCGTCGTTGATCGCCATGCCGCCTCCTATCGCACCGTCGGGGTCGTGCCGGCATAGCCGCCGAGCGAGGGCGCGCCGTCGATCGGTTCGAGCTGCACCGGCTTCACCGGAACGTCGTCGATCCGCGTGATCTGCTCGACCGACAGGGGTTGCAGGTTCAGGTGTTCGTTGTAGCGCTCCACGAGGCGCTGAAGCCGCGCCGGATCGTTGAGCAGGCCCCATTCCGCGCGCAGGATCTGCAGGCGCTCGCGCTCCTCGTCGATCTTGCGCTGCAGCTCGGCCACGCGCTCGGCCGCGCGCTCCGCGTCGTGCTTCATGTCGTAGACGGTGGCGGCCGCCGCGAGCACGCCGATAACCAGCACCAGATTGACGTAGCGCGAGATCATGACCGCTCCTCCGCGTCAACAAGCGCCGCAAGCCGGGGCAGGCCCAGCGAGGCCGGGTCGAGATCGCGGGCCGGACCTTGCGTGCGCACCGCGGCACGCAGCTTCGCGGAGCGGGCCCGGGGATTGCGCGCCGCCTCCGCGTCGCTTGCCGCGCGCGCGCCCTTGACCAGCATGTCGAAGGTCGCCGGCGGCACATCCGTTTCCGGCAGGTGACGCGAGCCGCCCGCGTGCCGGCGGCTGCGGTCGGCGAGGAAGCGCTTGACGATGCGGTCCTCGAGACTGTGGAAGGTGACGACCACCAGCCGCCCGCCCGGCGCCAGCGCCCTTTCGGCGGCACCCAGGGCGGTTGCGACCTGATCGAGCTCGCCGTTGACGTGAATGCGCAGGGCCTGGAAGGTCCGCGTCGCGGGATGGATCTTCGCGCCGCGCGGCGGCCGGCCGACGACCTTCTCCACCACCGCCGCGAGATCGGCGGTCCGCGTGAAGGGGGCCTGCGTGCGCCGCTCGCAGATCGCGCGCGACACGGCCGAGGCGCGCTTTTCCTCGCCCAGCAATCCGATGATCCGCGTCAGATCCTTCTGCGCGGTCGTGTTGACCACATCGGCGGCCGAGGGGCCGGCGCGCTCCATCCGCATGTCGAGCGGACCATCGTGGCGAAAGGAAAAACCGCGTTCGGCCCGGTCGAGTTGCATGGAGGACACGCCGAGATCGAGCACGACACCGGCGACACCGGCAAGACCGAGCTCCGCGCAATGGCGGTCGAGATCGGAAAAGCGCCCCTGAACCAGCGTCAGCCGGCCGTCGCTGTCCCGCGCAAGCGCCTGCCCCGCCGCGATCGCATCCGGGTCGCGGTCGATGGCGACGACACGGGCGCCGCGCGCCAGGATCGCGCGGCTGTACCCGCCAGCGCCGAAGGTGCCGTCGACGACCGTCTCGCCGGGCGCGGGCGCGAGCGCCTCCAGCACCTCGTCGAGCATGACGGGGATATGCGGCGCAGCCTCGGCCGGCGCGTCGGACACATGGGAGGTCGCCTCTCGGGGCGTCTGGGGCGCGGCGGTCATTGCACGCCCTCCGCAGCCGGCGCGGCCGACTGAGCCGCCCCGCCCTTCAACATTTCCATGGCACGCCGCATCGCCTCCGCGCGATGGGCGCGGAACCGCGCGGGCTCCCAGATCTGAAACTTGTAGCCCTGGCCGACGAAGGTCACCTGATCCCCGATCCCGGCATGCTCGCGCAGCGTGTCGGACAGCATCACCCGCCCGTCCCGGTCGATCTTGAGGGTTTCGCTCGCCCCGTAGAGGGCCGTGGACAGCGCATCGTGATCGTCGGTGAGCGTGGCAAGCCCCTCCAGCCGCTTGCGGATCTCGGCCACAAGCTGGTGTCCGCCGGCATCCACCGCCGGATGATGCAGGGAGGGAAAGCAATAGAGACCTTCGAAACCGTCGCGGGTGAGAGCCTGGCGAAAGGGCGCAGGAACGGAGACCCGCCCCTTGGCGTCGAGCCGATTGGTGTAATGCGACACGAAGTCGGCCATCGATTCTCTCGCCCCATTGCCGAGCGTCGTCCGCCCGGCCCCAGCCAATCCCCCAGTCACTGAACGCGGCGCAAGCGCGCACGACCTCACAGGCCGGGCGCTGCGCCGAATGCACACCCTTCACGCGGCAACCCGACCCCGTCGCCTCATCTTGAAACGGGATGATTTGGGATATCATGGGACCTCATGGGCGTCAATGGAATCGAGTGGTCTAAGCCCCCTCCCCAAGGCGCAACCCGCACCGTCTGGAAGTTATCCACGGTTAAGCTTAAGATTGCGTTTCGATGGCCTGGGGAGGCGGGCGAACCGCGCGGAAATCCGCGCAAGGCAACACCCGTCGCCCGCGTGCGGCGGCCGTGCAAATTGCGAAAATCGCAAGCGTTTTCCACCGCGCGCGCGGTGCGCGCGGGATCCCGGCGAAGGGGTCTGGACGAGGTCGGAAAAGAAGTGTCAGCCGGCCTTTAAGCCGGGTTCTGTAAGGCGCGGCCGAAACCGCGCGCGACGACCATTCATCTGGGACATCCGTTGCGGGATGCCTCACGCAACCTACCCGGGCGGCTGGCCTGGAAACGGGCCGGGATCCCATGGGATCCCACGCCACCCCTATTCGGTCTTGCTCCCGGTGGGGTTTACCGTGCCGCTCCCGTTGCCGGTCGCGCGGTGGGCTCTTACCCCACCCTTTCACCCTTACCGCGGCCTGAGCCACGGCGGTCTGCTCTCTGTGGCACTTTCCCTGGGGTCGCCCCCGCCGGGCGTTACCCGGCACCGTCTTTCCGTGGAGCCCGGACTTTCCTCCCCCGCGGCGTTTCCGCGCTTGCGGGAGCGGTCGTCCGGCCGGCTGACCGGCGACAGGTAGGCCCCCCGGCCCGCAAGGTCAAGCGCGACGCGCCCGAGGCCCCCGCCGGATCACTCCGCCACCGCCAGTGCGGCCGCGACCGCGCGGGCGATCTCCGCCACATCCGTTTCGGTGGCGTCGGCGAAGCCGATCACCAGCCCCGAAACGGGCGACGCCGGCGCATCGGTCGCCAAGGCATAGGTCGAAAGGGCCGCGACGCCGAAGCCGCGCGCCTGCAGCGCCTCGGCGATGGCGACATCGTCGCGCGACGCATCGAAGCGCAGCGTGAGCTGAACCCCGCCGGTCGGATCGGCGACCTGTCCGAGGTTGCCGACCGCCCGGCGCAGCGCCTCGGCCATCGCGAGGCCCCGGCCGCGATAGACGGTGCGGATGCGCTTCACATGCGCCCGATAGCGGCCGGTCTCGAGGAATTCGGCGAGCGCGCCCTGCGTCGCGACATTGGCATAGAGCCCGGCCGCGCGCTGCGCCGCCGCAAGATCCGGCGCCAGTTGCGCGGGCACCACCATATAGGCGACGCGCAGGCCCGGCAGCAGGCTCTTGGCGAAGGTGCCGAGATAGACCGCCTCGCCCCCGCCCGACAGGCCCTGAAGCGCGGCGACGGGCCGCCCCTCGAACAGGAACTCGCTGTCGTAGTCGTCCTCCACGACCAGCCCGCCCGCATGGCGGGCCTGCTCCAGCACCGCGAGACGTCGCGCAAGCGGCATGGTCACGCCGGTGGGATACTGATGCGAGGGCGTGACATAGACGAGCCGGGGTGCCGGCGCCCCGGCCATCGCCGAGGGATCGGCGCCCTGGTCGTCCACCGGCATCGGCACGATTGTCAGCCCGGCCCCCAGGAACGCGGCGCGGGCCCCGAGATAACCGGGGTCTTCCAGCCACACCGTTTCGCCGGGATCGGCAAGACAGGTCGCCAGCAGAAACAGGCTCGCCTGCGTCGAGGGGGTGACGAGGATCTGCGACGGCTCCGCCCGCACCCCGCGTTCCGACGCCAGGTAGACGGCCAAGGCCGCGCGCAGACGATCGAGCCCGCTCGTCTGCGCGTACAGCACCTCGCGCCGGTCCGGGCGGCGCGCAGCGCGGCGCAAGGCGCGGGCCCATTCGTCGCGCGGGAAGACGTCGATCGCCGGCGTGCCGGGCTCCAGCCGCTTCGCCCTGGCGCGATCGGGCGCGGCCCACGGCAGGCGCGACAGGTCCTTCCCCCGTGCCGACAGCCCGACCGCGGGCGTGGCGTCGGACAACGCCGCCGCCGCGACCGGATCGCGGTCATGTCCGCAGACCCGCGGCGCCGCCCCGCGCCGCACCTCGATCACGCCCTCGGCGGCGAGCAGCTCATAGGCCGCCGTCACCGTGTTGCGCGATACGGCCAACGTTTCGGCCAGCCGCCGGCTCGACGGCAACACCGCGCCGGCGGACAGGCGACCGGCACGCACCGCATCGCGCACGCCGCGATAGATCTGATCGGGCAGCGGCACGCTTGCCGCGCGATCCAGCGTCAGAAGTCCCTCGAGCACGCGACTGGTCCCACAAGTCTGATCCAACTGGCTCTTCAACAGAGCCACCTGAATGGCACACTGCGGCGCCGGAGGCAAAGCCCGCGCTACGAGGGACATCGAGGAATGTATGCAATCGAGGCCCACAGGGTGCGGGATCGCGGGGCGCTGGTCGCGGCCATGCGCGAGCTTCAGTTCGCCGCGCTCTTCACGGGTGCCGGCGGGCTCGCCTGCACGCAGATCCCGGTCGTGGTCGATGAGGCGGACGACGGCCGGATGCGCCTTCTCGGGCATGTCGCGCGCGCCAATCCGCACTGGCGGGCGGTGGGCGACGGCATCCCGGCGCTCGCGCTGTTTCAAGGGCCGCAGGCCTATGTCTCGCCCGGCTGGTACGCCACCAAGGCGGAGACGGGAAAGGTCGTGCCGACCTGGGCCTATGTCGCGGTGGAGGCGAAGGGCACCCTGCGCCGCCTCGACGATCCGGCCGACGTGCGCACCATGCTCGACCGGCTCACCCGTCGCAACGAGGCGGGACGCCCCGCGCCCTGGGCCGTGTCCGACGCGCCGGCCGACTATCTGGAGCGGATGATGCGCGCCATCGTCGGCCTCGTGCTGGAGGTCGAGACGCTCGACGGCGTGTGGAAGCTCAATCAGGCGAAATCGGCCGCAGACCGGGCCGGAACCGCCGCCGGGCTTGCCGGCGAAGCGGACCCGCAGGCCCGGGCTCTGGCGCGGCTGGTCGAGATCCCGCCGCGCGGCTGAGGCGTCAGCCCGCGTCGGCGAGGATGCGCTTGACCTTGGCGCAATAGCGCCGGCTGACCGGGTTCATGCGCTTGGCGTAATGGCCGGCGTTGTAGCGCAGGATCGTGCCGCACAGATCGCCGCCGGCGCGCTTGTGGGCGCCGGCGAGATAGCGCATGCCGTATTTCAGGTTGGTGGCCGGATCGTAGAGCGCCCGGGCGCTGCCCTTGAAGCCCTCGCCGCGCGCCGTGCGCGGCTTGATCTGCATCAGCCCGATCTCGCCCGCGCGCCCCCGCGCCTTGGGATTGTAGTTGCTCTCGACCCGAACGACCGCATGAACGAGGTCCGCCGGGAGCCCGTGCCGCGCCGCTTCCTTGCGGATCAGCGGATCGAGAGCCTGGGCCTTCGCGTTGCCTTCCAGCAGCGCCGGATCGACCGTAGTGGTCGCGACCGTCGCGGTCTGACAGGCGCCGGCGACAAGCGCCAGACCAAGGGCTGCCACGAGCTTCGTGCGGTGAGCGATCGTCATGTGTCCCCGACCTTCCATCTTCGGTGTGCGTCTTCGTGTGGGGGCGGGGATATGACGCTGCGGTGCGACAAAAATCCGGCACCGGGGAACACGAAATGTTTCGCGTTTCGAGGCGAAAATTCGTCAGGATCGCGCGAAATGCATCAACCGGGGCAAGATCATGGCAAGGCCGGGGCCGGATCGCGGCACGGCCTCGGCAGGTTCTTGCTGCATTGCAATAAAATTCGCCTTCAACCGAGGCCGGGGCGGCGTTGCAGCAGGCGGTGGAGCGTCGAAATGGTCGACATGTCGGCCACCCCGTCGACGGTCTGCGGACGATAGTGGCGCTGGAAGGCGGTGACGGCGAGGCGCGTCGCGTCGCCGAACACGCCGTCGATCGGCACCTCGTAGCCGAAGAGCGCGAGCATCGATTGCAGCGCCTCGACCGGCTGGCCCTCCTCGCCCTCCTGGAGGTAGCGTCCGCCGCCGACCGGCTCCGGATCGACCCAGACCCCGACGCCATTCGCGGCAAGTTCGGCCCAGGGGAACAGTTCGCCGGGGTCCTGCTTGCGCGCCGGCGCGACGTCGGAATGCGCCAACACGCGTTCCGCCGCGATTGCGTGGCGGGCGCAGATGTCGCGGGCAAGCTCCGTCACCGCCGCGATCTGCGCCTCCGGGAAGGGGCGATAGCCGTACTCATGGCCCGGATTGACGATCTCGATGCCGATGGACCGGTCGTTGATGTCACGCGCACCGGCCCAGAAGGCGACGCCGGCATGCCAGGCGCGCCGGGCTTCGGGCACGAGCTGCAGGATCGTGCCGTCCTCTTCCACCAGATAATGCGCAGACACCTCGCTGCGCGGGTCGATCAGCCGCTGCAGCGCGGCCGCGCCGCTCTCCATGCCGGTGTAATGCAGGATCAGCAGATCGATGCGCGCGCCCTCGGGCCGGTCGTTGTGGTTCGGCGAGGGGCGCAGCCGCGCCGCCGGCAGGGAGGTGTCGGTCTTGACGCTCATGAAAACCCCGAAACGCGTTGCAGGAAAGCCGAAGCCGGTGCGCTGTCTACGCCATCGGCGACACGGGCGAAAGCCTCATGCGCCCGCCCCGCCGCGCTCGGCGATGATCTTGGCATAGGCGTCATTGAGCGCGGCCAGCCGGTCGTTGGCGATGCGCACGAATTCTTCCGGGACGCCGCGCGCGATCAGCCGGTCGGGATGGGTTTCCGACACGAGCTTGCGATAGGTGCGCTTGATCTCCTCGTCGGAGGCCTCACCCGTCAGGCCGAGCACCAGATAGGGATCGCCGCCGTCGCGGGTGTGACGCGCCAGGATCTGGTCGAAACTGCGCGCGTCGAGGCCGAAGATCTCGCCGACCCGGCGCAGATAGGAGACCTCGCGCTCATGCACCAGTCCGTCCGCCTTGGCGATATGAAACAACACGTCGAGAATGTCGACGCGGATGTCCGTGTCGTCGGGAAACAGCGCCGCCAGACGCTCGGCATAGGTTTCGAAGCCGGCGATGTCCTGCTTGGCGAGATTGAACAGGCGCGCCACGTTGCGCTCCTCGCCGGCGGGAATGTCGAAGACGTCGAGGAAGGCGATTTCCTCCTCGCCGGTGACGACGCCGTCCGCCTTCGCCATCTTCGCCGAGAGCGCGATCATCGCCACCGTGAAGGCGACGGAGCGATCGCCGCCGCGCCCGTCGCCGGCGGTCGCGATGAACTGCACGATGCGGTCGACCACCTCGACGCCGCCGGCGCCGATCGCCGACGCGATCGCGCTGATCCTCGACCAGATGCTCATGCCCCCTGCCCTTTCCCCTTCGCCCTGGGCCTCTTTCCCGACCTCGCCCCGGCGGGACGATCCGGCTAGCCGTCGCGTTCCGCGTCTCCCTCGGCGCCGCGATAGGCGGTCCGGGGCGGCAGATCGCCGGTCATGGCGCCCGGATCGACGATCCGGTCGAACGTCGCGGCATCGATCGCCTCGAGCGCAAGCGCCGCTTCGCGCAGGCTCGTGCCGGTGTGATGGGCCCGATGCGCGACCCTGGCCGCCATGTCGTAGCCGATCTCCGGCGCGAGCGCGGTGACCAGCATCAGGGACCGCCCGACGGTTGTCTCCAGCTGCCCCGTATTGACCTCCATATCCCGCACGGCCGACGCGGTGAAACTCGTCATGCCGTCGCTCAACAAGCGTGCGGCCGTGACGACATTGTGACCGATCAGGGGCTTGTAGACATTCATCTCCAGATGTCCTCCGGCCCCGCCCATGGCGACCGCCGTGTCGAGGCCCATCACCTGAACGGTGAGCATGGCCAGCGCCTCGCATTGGGTCGGATTGACCTTGCCCGGCATGATCGAGGACCCCGGCTCGTTCTCCGGCAGCAGCAGCTCGGCGAAGCCGGCGCGCGGACCGCAGGCGAGCAGGCGGATGTCGTTGGCGATCTTGTGCAGCGAGACCGCCAGCGTGCGCAGCGCGCCGGACGCCATCACCAGCGCGTCGTGCGAGCCCATGGCGGCGAAGGGATTGGCCGCGCGGGTGACGTCCAGGCCGGTCTGGCGGGCAAGATCGGCGGCCACTGCCTCGGCGAAGCCGGCCGGCGCGTTCAGCCCCGTGCCCACCGCCGTGCCGCCGATCGCCAGCGGCAACAGCCCGTCGCGGGCAAAGTCGAGCCGCGCAAGATTGGCGTCGATCAGCCCGGCGTAGCCCGCGAACTCCTGGCCGAGCGTCATCGGCACCGCGTCCATCAGGTGCGTGCGGCCGATCTTCACGTGCCCGTGCCAGGTTTCGGCCTTGTCGGCCAGCGCGTCCCTGAGCGCGACCGCCGCCGGGCGCACCGCGCGCTCGATCAGCAGCGCGGCGGCCAACGCCACGGCGCTCGGGACGACGTCGTTGGAGGATTGCGAGCGGTTGACGTGATCGTTGGGGTGCACCGGCTCCTTGCTGCCGAGAACCCCGCCCATCATCTCGATGGCGCGATTGGCGATCACCTCGTTGACGTTCATGTTGGCCTGGGTGCCCGAGCCGCTGATCCAGACACTCAGGGGAAACTCGCCGTCGAGACGACCGTCGACCACCTCCTGCGCGGCCGCCGCGATGGGGGTCGCGAGATCGGCCGGCAGCACGCCGAGGTCCGCGTTGACCCGCGCGGCCGCCGCCTTGATCCGGGCCAGCGCATGCACGATCTCGAGCGGAAAGCGCTCGGTGCCGATCGCGAAGCGGTGACGGGCGCGCTCGGTCTGGGCGCCCCAGTAGCGGTCCGCCGGCACGTCGACCGGCCCCATGGAATCGCTCTCGCGTCTCGTCGCTGTCTGCGTCATCGCTGCGTCCTTTTCGGGTCAGTTGCCGGGTTATCGCCGGCGACGGCTCGGGGCGGTCCGGTTGCATCCGATAAAGGGTCTGGAAACCTCCCCCTGTCAGACTACCGATACATGGTGCCGGCCCGGCACGCCACGGGGTGACCAGTGCTCAAGAAACTGAAAACGCTGCTCGGAGTCGTTGCCGGCATCCTGATCGTCTTTTCCTTCGCCGGAGCGATCCAGGGCGCGAACCTGTGGTTCGCCCAGGCCCTGTTCGAGCGCGATGCGAAGGAGGCGACGACCCGGCTTGCGCGCGACCTGCAGTCGCATATGCGCGCGGCCGGCGGCGCGGAGCAGGACGATGGCCCGTCGCCGGCGGGCGACCCGCGTCCGGCGGGACTGCGCACGTCCCTGGACCTTTGGGAGGTGCGCAGCTCGCATGCCCGGTCGCGCGAGGAGATCCAGCGCGACCTTCAGCGGAACGTGGACACCTTCGTCGCGCATCTCGACAGCCACGGACTGGAACGTCCCCTTGCCACCGTGTGGTTCGTGCGCCCCGCCGCCGATGCCGCCCCGCATTCCGTTGCGCAGCAGATCGTGCCGGTCGGCGACGCCGCGCTGCCGCCGGGCCTGCAGGCCCGGCTCGCCGCCCCCTTGCGCGAGGTGCTGGCAAACGGCCAACCGGCCTTCACCGCACCGACGGCCTTCGAACACCGCACCGATACGTCGCTGACCGCCCTGATCGCGCTTCCCCTCGCCTCGCGGACGCAGGTGATGGGGGCGCTCGTCCTCGCCCATGACCTGAGCACCACGGGCATCTTCCTGAACGATTTCGTCAATTTCGGCGTGGCCATCGTGGTCGTGCTGTGCGGCGTGGCGATGTTCGTCGCCGCCTTCTTCGTCTGGATGCGCTTTCGCGACCGGCTCAAGGCCAGTCAGACGATCCAGTTCCTCGCCCATCACGATGCGCTGACCGGACTGCCGAACCGCACGGTGTTCTCCACCAAGCTGAACGAGGCGTTGCGGCTCGCCAATGCCAAGGCGACCAACATCGCCGTGATGCTGATTGACGTCGACAAGTTCAAGCAGATCAACGACACGCATGGCCATGCGGTGGGCGATCTGTTCCTCCAGGTGATCGCGGACCGGCTGCGCTCCGTCTTCGGCGATCATCTCGTCTCGCGCCTGTCGGGCGACGAGTTCGCGGTGCTGATCACCTCGGTGACCGAACGGCGCGAGGTGACGCGCCTGGCCGCCACGATGATCGAGGCGACCCGGGCGCCGACGCGCATCGACGGCAAGGATCTGCAGATCTCGCTCTCCATCGGCATCGCCCAGGCGCGCGAGGCGGCCTGGCGGTCCTCGCGCATCCTGCATTGCGCCGATCTGGCGCTTTACCGCTCGAAGCACTCCGGCCGCTCGACCTTCAAGTGGTACTCGCCGGACATGGACGAGGAAGCCCAGCGCCGCAAGGAACTGGAGGAGGATCTGCGCAAGGCGCTCGCCAACGACGAGTTCCGCCTGCTGTATCAGCCGCAGTTCTCGCTTGGCGACCTGCAACTCACCGGATACGAGACCCTGTTGCGCTGGGAGCATCCGGACAAGGGTACGATCTCGCCGACCGTCTTCATTCCCATCGCCGAGGATTGCGGCCTGATCGAGGAAATCGGCTCCTGGGTGTTGCGCCGCGCCTGCAAGGAGGCCGCGGCCTGGGAAAACCCGGCGCTGACGGTCGCCGTCAACGTCTCGCCCGCCCAGTTCCGCCCCGGCAAGACGGAGGAGCGGGTCGCCCACGCGCTGAAGACAAGCGGGCTCGACCCGCGTCGCCTGGAAATCGAAATCACCGAAAGCCTGCTGATCGCCGACACCGAGGCGGTCGTGAAGACGCTGACCCATGTGCGGGAGATGGGCGTGTCGGTCGCCATGGACGACTTCGGCACCGGCTATTCGAGCCTGAGCTACCTGTCGCGCTTTCCCTTCGACACCATCAAGATCGACCGCGCCTTCGTCGCCACGCTCGGCAAGAACCGCACGACCGACGCCATCGTCGCCTCGATCGTCGGGCTCGGCCGCTCGCTCGGCGTCACCATCACCGCCGAGGGCGTGGAAAACGACGAGCAGGTCACCCTGCTGCGGGCGACGGGCTGCGACAAGGTTCAGGGTTTCCTCTTCGGCAAGCCGATGGATCTGTCGGACGGGCGGACCGGCGACCTCGTGGACGGACGGCCGCGGCCGGAACACGGCGCGCGGGCAACCAGGGTGGCGTGACAGGCCGACGCCGCCGCGCCGGTCGGGGCGTCGGCCTCACATCGCCGCCGCCGCCCGCGCCGCCTGGTCGTAATGCCCCGAGACCGAGCGCAGCATCGCCGCAAGCCGCGACAGTTCCGTCTGGTCCATGCCGAGATCCTTGACCGGCCCCACCAGCAGCGCCTCGCGCAGGCGCCGATACTCCAGGCAGATCGCCTCGCCCGCCGGCGTGATCGCCACCGTCTTCTCCTTGCCGAGCCGGCCGGTGGTGACGAGACCGCCCTTCTGCAGCTTCTTCAGCGCATAGGCGACGGTATGCGTGTCCTCGATGTTGAGCACGAGACAGATGTCGGCGAGCGTCTTCGGCCGGTCGCGGTGGTTGACCGAATGCAGCACCAGCGTGTCGAGCGGGCTCATCCCCGGCGCCCCGGCAGCCGCCATGCAGCGCACCATCCAGCGGTGGTAGGCGTTCACCATCATGGTGACCGCGAATTCCACCTCCGACAGGGCCGGCATGGCGCCGGAGGCTAAATGGGCGGACGACACGACCGGTCCCACGGTTGCGGCCGGCGCGCCCTGGCCCGTGGCCGCGGCCTCATCCGCCCGCGATGGCGTGTCAGACATTCTGATCCCTTTCCCGAAAATCGCCCCGGACGTGTCCCCGGCGCGCGACGCGTCATTCAAGCCCCCGAAGCGCGACGCACCTGTCAGGCTACGGCAGGTCGCCCGCGCGGGGCAACCGCGCCGCGCGTCTAGCGCACCGGCGCAGCCGCCGCTTGCGCGAACACCCTGGGCCGCAGACCTGCGTGAAACCAGGTCACGAAGGTCTCGATGGAGTAGACCGGCAGCCCCGTCGCGGCCGAGATGTCCGCGGCATAGGGCGCCATGTTGGTGCATTCGAGCACGATCGCGCCGACCTCCGGTCGGGCGGCGACCAGCGCGCGCGCCGCCGCGATAGTGTCCGCCCGCGCTCCCTCAACGTCGAAGTCCGGCGCATTGGCCAGGATCGCGGAGGTGAAGGTCGTCCCGCCTTCCGTGCCGGCCACCGGCGTGTCGGGCGCGCAGCCCGCCGCCGCCAGATGCGCGGGCGTGAGATCGGGCGCCGACACGGTGAGAATGCCGCAGCGCCGGCCCGGCGGCAGCAGCCTTTCCACCAGCGGCACCTGCATGAGCGAGGAGGCCGCCACCGGCACCGGCAACGCCGCCTGAAGATCGTGCTGCATCAGCGACAGCAACCCGCAGGAGGTGGTGATCCCGCGCACGCCCTCGGCGACCAGCGCCTCGCCCGCCGCGACGAAAGCCGCCAGCAGTCCGTCCGCCCGACCACGCACCACACGGTCGGGCGAGGCGGCCGGCACGATGCGGTAGCGCACCGGAAAGGCGAAGGTCGACGGATTGCCGATGTCGCCGGGAATGCGGGGAAACCGCGTGTCCAGCATCAGGATGCCGACCGCCGGCGCACAGCGATCCGCCCAGCTGTCGTCATCCTCGTCATCCGCTCTGCGCATGATGCGGGCCTCCCTCCCCGTCGCGTCCTGTCCGCGCTCGGCACACGTCCAAACCGCCTTTTTCCCACGTCCGGCAAGAGGGCCCGAAGCCCGCGCCCGGGTCAAGCGCGGCGGACGGCCGACCGCCCCCTCGAAAAGAATGACACTTTATCGACAAATTATTGACAAGAGACGCAAGCCTCGACACTCTTGCGCTGACGCAAGGGAGGATTGCGTGGGAGACGCACAGGCTCATCGCAAACGGGTCGCCGTGATCGGCGCCGGGATCGTCGGTGTCAGCACCGCGATCTGGCTTGCGCGCGACGGCCACGACGTGGTGCTGGTCGACCGGGCCGGCCCCGGCGAGGGCACGTCCCACGGCAACGGCGGCGTGCTGGCCTCCTGCGCCATCGTGCCGGTGACCGTTCCGGGCCTGCTCGGCAAGGCGCCGGCCATGCTGCTCGACCCGCAAAGCCCGCTCTTCCTGCGCTGGTCCTATCTGCCCCGCCTGTTGCCGTGGCTGGCGCGCTATCTCTCCCATTGCACGGACGCCGAAGCGCGGCGCATCGCCGCCGCCCTGCTGCCGCTGATCGGCGACAGCCTCGAGCAGCATCGCGCGCTGTGCGCCGGAACCGACGCGGAGCGCTGGCTGCGCCCCTCCGACTATCTCTATGTCTACCGCGATCGCGCGGCCTTCGAGGCCGATGCCTTCGGCTGGGGTCTGCGCCGCGAGGCCGGCTTCCGCTGGGACACGCTGGAGGGCGAGGCGCTCGCCCGCTTCGATCCGCTGCTCGGTCCCGCCAACCGTTTCGCCGTGCGCCTGCCGGACCATGGCGTCATTCGCGATCCCGGCCGCTACGTGAAGGATCTGGCCGCGCATCTGGAGCAGCTTGGCGGCACCATCCGCCGCGCCGACGTGACGGGTTTCCGCTTCGAGGCGGAGCGGCTGACCGGTCTCGACACCGACCAGGGCACGATTGCCTGCGACCGGGCGGTGCTGGCGACCGGCGTATGGTCGAAGGAGCTCGCGCGCACGCTCGGCGTCACCGTGCCGCTGGAAAGCGAACGCGGCTACCACATCGAGCTGGAGGCGCCGAGCGCCTATCCGGTGGCGCCGACCATGGTCGCCTCCGACAAGTTCGTGATCACGCCGATGGACGGGCGCATTCGCCTCGCCGGGATCGTGGAGTTCGGCGGGCTGGCCGCCGGCCCCTCCGCCGCCCCCTTCAAGGTGCTGGAGGCGGGCCTGCGCCGCGCCTTTCCGACCCTTGCCTTCGAGACCACCACACCATGGATGGGCCACCGGCCGGCGCCGGCGGATTCCATTCCCGTGATCGGAGCGTCGCCGCGCCACCGCGACGTTCTGATGGCCTTCGGCCACCACCATGTCGGACTGACCGGCGGCCCGCGCACCGGCCGCCTCGTCGCCGATCTGGTGAGCGGGCGAAGTCCCAACATCGACCTGACCCCCTATTCGCCGGAACGCTTCGCCGTCTAGACTGACGCCCGGCACCCCGGAGAAACCGGGGGCGGTCGATCCGACCAGAGAGCCTTGCCCGCGACCGCCACAAGATCCTGGCGCGGGCCGTTGGAGGAGAGAACAAAGATGACAGCCACCCCCAAATCCACCGTCGGACTCGTGTCCGCCGCCGCCCTTCTCGCCGCCTCCGCCCTGCCGGCGGCCGCGGAGAAATGGGACATGCCGATGGCCTATGCGGCCTCGAACTTCCATTCCGAGAACGGCGCGGAATTCGCCGCCTGCGTGACCGAGGGCACCGGCGGCGACATCGAGATCGTCACCCATCCCGGCGGCGCCCTGTTCGGCGGCGCGGAGATCAAGCGGGCGGTGCAGACCGGCCAGGTGCAGATCGGCGAGCGGCTCCTGTCGGCGCATGCCAACGAGGATCCGCTGTTCGGCGTCGACAGCATCCCCTTCCTCGCCACCTCCTTCGACGATTCCGTCAAGCTGTGGTCGGCGGCCGAAGGCGCGATCGAGGAGGCGCTCGCGGAGCAGAACCTCGTGCTGCTCTACTCCGTGCCGTGGCCGCCGCAGGGCATGTACTTCAACAAGGAAGTGACCTCGGTCGAGGACATGAAGGGGCTGAAGTTCCGCGCCTACAACGCCGCCACCGCCAAGCTCGCGGAACTGACCGGCATGCTGCCCGTCCAGATCGAGGCGGCGGAAGTCTCGCAGGCCTTCGCCACCGGCGTCGCGGAATCCATGGTCTCCTCCGGCGCCACCGGCTACGACCGCAAGCTGTGGGAAAACGTCTCCCACTTCTATGAGGTCGACGCCTGGCTGCCGCGCAACGCGGTGATGGTCAACAAGGACGCCTGGGACGGCCTGTCCGACGAGACCAAGGCCGTGTTCGCCTCCTGCGCCGAGACCGCGGAAACCGCCGGTCTGGAAAAGGCCAAGGCCTACACGACCTTCACGCTCGAGGGCCTCGCCGAAAACGGCATGTCGGTCGAGAAGCCGAGCGACCGGCTCAAGGCGGATCTCGCCGAGATCGGCGAGGCGATGACCGCCGAGTGGCTGGAATCGGCCGGCGACAAGGGCAAGGCCATCGTCGACGCCTACAAGGCGATGTGACGCGCCACTGACGGACCGCCGACGGGCGGCGGCCGGGGGCAACGCCCGGCCGCCGCGCATCGCGCGGTCGCGTGGCACGTTTCCCAAGACCCGATCTTTCAGATCCGTCGCGCGCCCGCGCGCCGACGACAGCTCGTGAGCGGACGACCCCATGACCTCCCTTGGGCGCGGCCTGCGCCGCCTTCTCGACGGCCTCTACCTGCTGGGCGGCATCCTGGCCGCCCTGTGCCTGGTCTCGATCCTCGCCATCATCGTCGGCCAGATGGTCGCGCGCTGGACCGGACTGACCTTTCCAGGCGCCACCAGCTATGCCGGCTACGCCATGGCGGCGGCCTCCTTCTTCGCCTTCGCCCATGCGCTCAACCGCGGCGCGCACATCCGGGTGAGCCTTGTGCTGAACATGTTGGGGGACAAGCGGCGCTGGATGGAGATCTGGTGTTTCGCCATCGGCTCGGCGCTGACCTGGTTCGTCGCCCATTATGCAATCAAGGCGACCTACTGGTCCTGGAAGTTCAACGACATCAGCCAGGGACAGGACGCAACGCCGCTGTGGATCCCGCAGACCGCAATGGCGGCGGGCTCCGTGCTGCTCGCCATCGCGATGACCGACCATTTCATCCGCATGCTGTTTCTTGGCGACCCGGGCATCACGTCCGACACGGTCGAACAGAGCCACGGGGAGTAAGGCCCATGGAAGCGCTTGCCCCCGTCATCCTGTTTCTCTTCGTCCTGTTCCTGCTGCTCGGCACCGGCGTGTGGGTCGGCCTCGCGCTGGTCGGCGTCGCCTTCGTCGGCGTGGAACTCTTCACCTCGCGTCCCGCCGGCGATGCGATGATCACGGTCATCTGGGCGTCGTCCTCATCGTGGACGCTGACCGCGCTGCCGCTCTTCATCTGGATGGGCGAGATCCTCTACCGCACGCGACTGTCGGAGGACATGTTCCGCGGCCTGTCGCCCTTCATGGCGCGCCTGCCGGGCGGGCTGGTGCACACCAACATTGTCGGCTGCACGGTGTTCGCCGCCGTGTCGGGCTCCTCGGCCGCCACGCTCACCACCGTGGGCAAGATGTCGATCCCCGAACTGAGACGGCGCAACTATCCCGAACACATGGTGATCGGCACGCTCGCCGGCGCCGCCACGCTGGGGCTGATGATCCCGCCCTCGCTGATCCTCATCGTCTACGGCGTGACCATCAACGAATCCATCACCAAGCTGTTCATGGCCGGCGTCCTGCCGGGGCTGGTGCTGGCCGGGCTCTTCATGGGCTATGTCGCGATCTACGCGAAGCTGTCGAAAAATTACAAGCCCGACCCCGAGCCCGGGATGACCTTCCTGGAGAAGCTGCACAACGCGCGCTTCCTGATCCCGGTGATGATGCTGATCCTCGCCGTGATCGGCTCCATGTACGCAGGGCTTGCCACCGCCACCGAGGCGGCGGCGATCGGCGTCATCGGCGCGCTGGTGCTCGCCGCCTGGCAGGGATCGCTCACCTGGAAAACCTTCACCGAGAGCCTGATGGGCGCCACGCGGACCTCCGCGATGATCGCGCTGATCCTGGCCGGCGCCTCCTTCCTGACGCTCTCCATGGGCTTCACCGGCCTGCCGCGCGGCATGGCGGAATGGATCGGCGGGATGGAGCTGTCGCGCTTCGAACTGCTGATGGCGCTGCTGGTCTTCTACATCATCATCGGCTGTTTCCTGGACGGCATCTCCGCCGTGGTGCTGACCATGGCGGTGGTCGAGCCGATGGTGCGCGCGGCCGGCATCGACATGATCTGGTTCGGCATCTTCGTCGTGATCGTGGTCGAGATGGCGCAGATCACGCCGCCGATCGGCTTCAACCTCTTCGTGCTGCAAGGCATCACCCGCCACGAGATGGGCTACATCTCCAAGGCGGCGCTGCCGATGTTCGCGATCATGCTGCTGATGGTGTTCATCGTCATCGCGGTTCCGGAGATCGCCACCTGGCTGCCGGAGAACATGCGCAGCCAACCGTAACGCGACGCGGGCCGGCGCAAGCGCCGCCGGTCCGCGCCCGCCCGCACCGGGATCGGCGGAGCATCCCGGGCGGAATTACGTTGACAAATTATCGATAAATTATTGAAGTGTGCGACGACAGCGCATTCAAGTCAGCGGGCGCCCGCGCCCGGCAAGCCGGACACACAAGGGAGAGACGCAGCATGACGACGGGCAAGTGGGACTTCTGGATCGACCGCGGCGGCACCTTCACCGACATCGTCGCCCGCACCCCCGAGGGCGCCATCAAGGCGCACAAGGTCCTGTCCGAAAACCCGGAAGCCTATCGCGACGCGGCCATCCAGGGCATTCGCGACCTGATGGGCATCGATGCCGAGACCCGCATCCCCGCCGAGCGGATCGCCACGGTGAAGATGGGCACCACGGTCGCGACCAATGCGCTGCTGGAGCGCAAGGGCGACCGCACGCTGCTGGTGACGACGAAAGGCTTCCGCGACGCGCTGGAGATCGGCTATCAGGCACGCCCCGAGATCTTCGCCAAGGAGATCGTCAAGCCGGAACTCCTGTACGAAAAGGTCGTCGAGGTGGACGAGCGCGTGCGCGCCGACGGCACGGTGGAAGCCGAGCCGGACCTCGCCGCCGTGGAGCGCGATCTCAAGGCCGCCTATGACGACGGCATCCGCTCGCTCGCGATCGTCTTCATGCACGCCTACGCCCATCCCGCGCACGAAGCCCGCGTCGCCGAGGTCGCGCGCCGGATCGGCTTCCCGCAGGTCTCGGTGAGCCACGAGGTCTCGCCCCTGATGAAGCTCGTCGGGCGCGGCGACACGACCGTGGTCGATGCCTATCTCTCGCCGATCCTGCGCCGCTACGTGGAGCAGGTGGCAAGCGAGCTTCAGCTCGACGGCACCGACTGCCGGCTGATGTTCATGCAGTCGTCCGGCGGTCTGACGGCCGCCGACCTCTTCCAGGGCAAGGACGCGATCCTTTCCGGTCCCGCCGGCGGCGTCGTCGGCGCGGTGGAAACCTCGAAGATGGCCGGTTTCGATGCCGTGATCGGCTTCGACATGGGCGGCACTTCCACCGACGTCTCCCACTTCAACGGCGAATACGAACGCGCCTTCGAGACCGAGGTCGCCGGCGTGCGCATGCGCGCGCCGATGATGATGATCCACACGGTGGCGGCCGGCGGCGGCTCGATCCTGCATTACAAGGACGGCCGCTTCCAGGTCGGCCCGGACAGCGCCGGCGCAAATCCCGGCCCGGCGTGCTACCGGCGCGGCGGCCCGCTCGCCGTCACCGACGCCAACGTCATGGTCGGCAAGCTCCGGCCCGATTTCTTCCCGAAGATCTTCGGCCCCGGCCGCGACGAGCCGCTCGACCGCGACGCGGTGGTGGCGAAATTCGACGCGCTGGCCGAAGAGATCGGCGACGGACGCACGGGCGCGGAAGTCGCCGAAGGCTTCCTGAAGATCGCCGTGGAGAACATGGCGAACGCCATCAAGAAGATCTCCGTCCAGCGCGGCTATGACGTCACCGACTACGCGCTCACCTGCTTCGGCGGCGCCGGCGGCCAGCACGCCTGCTCGGTGGCCGACAGCCTCGGCATGTCGACGGTGATCGTGCATCCGCTGTCCGGCATTCTCTCCGCCTACGGCATGGGGCTCGCCGACATCCGCGCCACCCGCCAGCAGGCGGTCGTCAAGCGGCTGGAGCCGGCCGCGCTCGGCGAACTCGGCGATCTGGTCGCCCGGCTCACGGCAGAAACCCGCGCCGAGGTGGCGAGCCAGGGCGTGCCGGCCGACGGCATCGCCGACGTGCCGCGCGCGCTGCTGCGCTACGACGGCACCGACACGCCGATTGCCGTTCCGTACGCGAACGGCGACATCGACGCGATGGTCGCGGCCTTCGCCGACGCCCACCGCGCGCAATTCGGCTTCGTCTATGACGACAAGCCCATCGTCGTCGAGGCGCTGGAAGTGGAAGCGGTCGGCGGCGGCTCCGGCATCGCGGAATCCGACGCGGCCCTCGACGACGCCCGCCCCGCCCCCCGGGAGACCGGCGAGATCTTCGCCGACGGCGACTGGCACGACGCCGGCTTCTTCGACCGCGAGAGCCTCAAGCCCGGCAATCGGGTCAAGGGCCCGGCCCTCATCATCGAGCCGCATCAGACGATCGTCGTCGAGCCGGGCTGGGAGGCGGAGATCACCGCCAAGGATCACGTCGTGCTGCGCCGGGTCGAGGCGCTGACGCGCGCGGAGGCCATCGGCACCAAGGCCGATCCGGTCATGCTGGAGGTGTTCAACAACCTCTTCATGTCGATCGCCGAGCAGATGGGCGTGACGCTGCAAAACACCGCCTATTCGGTCAACGTGAAGGAGCGGCTCGACTTCTCCTGCGCGGTCTTCGACGCCTCCGGCGCGCTGGTCGCCAACGCGCCGCACATGCCGGTGCATCTCGGCTCCATGGACCGTTCGGTGGAGACCGTCATCAAGCTCAACGCCGGCGACATCGCGCCGGGCGACGTGTTCGCATTGAACGCCCCCTACAACGGCGGCACCCATCTGCCCGATATCACCGTTGTCACCCCGGTCTTCGACGATCAGGGCAAGGAAATCCTGTTCTGGGCGGCAAGCCGAGGTCACCACGCCGACGTCGGCGGCTCCGCCCCCGGCTCCATGACGCCGCGCGCCACCACCGTGGACGAGGAAGGCGTGCTGATCGACAACTTCAAGCTCGTCGACCGGGGCCGCTTCCGCGAGGAGGCGCTGGTGAAGCTGCTGACCGACCACCCCTGGCCGGTGCGCAACGTGACCCAGAACGTTGCCGACCTGAAGGCGCAGATCGCCGCCAACGAGAAGGGGGTGAAGGAACTCAGGAAGATGGTCGGGCATTTCGGCCTGGACGTCGTGCAGGCCTACATGGGCCACGTACAGGACAATGCGGAGGAAAGCGTGCGCCGGGTGATCGAGGCGCTTACCGACAGTTCCTTCGAATACGCCACCGACCAGGGCGCGACGATCCGGGTGAAGATCACCGTCGACAAGGGCCGGCGCGAGGCAACGGTCGATTTCACCGGCACCTCCGACGTCATGCCCAACAACTTCAACGCGCCGGAACCGGTGACCCGCGCGGCGGTGCTCTACTGCTTCCGCGTGATGGTGGAGGGCGACATTCCGATGAACGCCGGCTGCCTGCGGCCGATCCGCATCGTCATCCCCGACGGCTGCATGCTGAAGCCGACCTATCCGGCCGCCGTCGTCGCCGGCAACGTGGAGACCTCGCAGCATGTCACCAACGCGCTTTTCGGCGCGTTGAAGGCGATGGCCAACAGCCAGGGCACGATGAACAATCTGACCTTCGGCAACGACACCTATCAATACTACGAGACGCTGTGCTCCGGCTCGCCGGCCGGTCCCGGGTTCAACGGCACCGACGGGGTGCATGTGCATATGACCAACTCCCGCCTCACCGACCCGGAGGTGCTGGAGTTCCGCTACCCCGTCCTGCTGGAGGATTTTCACATCCGCGCGGGCTCGGGCGGCACGGGCAAATGGTCGGCCGGCAACGGCACGAAGCGCACGATCCGCTTCCTCGAGGAGATGGATCTGGCGATCCTCTCCTCCCACCGCACCCTGCCGCCGAAGGGCATGGAAGGCGGCGGTGACGGCCAACTGGGCCGCACGCTCGTACGCCGTCTCGACGGCACGACGCAAGAGCTGAAAGGCTGCGACCAGACGGTTCTCAAGGCCGGCGAGGCGGTCACCGTCATCACCCCGACGGCCGGCGGCTGGGGCAAGGCCTGAGTCGAAATCGGGCTTTGATAGAGGTTCTGGTGAACGCGGCGGGGCCCGAACCCGCCGCGTTTTCGTTTCGGCCACCAGAATTCGGGAACCGGGACGCTGCGCGCAGCCGGGCGCGCGCGCCGGCCGCCGCCTGCGCCCCGGACCCGCAATTGCGACAGGAACCACCGGGCCCGGACGGAAATTTCAATGACAAAAGTAACAGTTATTATTTAAATCAATTTTATTTAAATTTTATCTTTCGATACACGGAAAAGTACCGCCTCAAAAAAGAAACAGATGCTCCGCAATTGCAATCATGAGTCTTTAACCTCTTGGGTGCGCAATTGCCCTTACGTTATCCGATTGAAGCCGGCCAACGGGCGGGTCGCGGCCCGTGCGCCCGACCCCAGGGAGCAAGCGATGGGGCACACATCCACCAAACCGTCACGACTGCGGTCGATCACCGCGAAGATCCTCGGCCTTGTGGCCTTCCTCGGCGCCATGCTCCTGCTGGTGGCCGGCGTCGGACTGGTGCAGATGCAGGGCATCGGCAAGGAACTCGACGAGATCGCCGACGAGACCGTGCCGCTCACCAGCAATGTCACGCGGGTCAGCCTGCATCAGCTCGAACAGGCCCTCGTTCTGGAGCGCCTTCTGCGCGTCAGCCGCATCCCCAGCGGCGAGGCAGAAGCGGACTTCGAGAAGCTGACGCGCGAGCTCGCCGCGCTGGCGAAAACGGTCGGCGAGGAAATCCTGGTCGCCGAGCGCATCGCGGAGAAGGGCATCGCGCTTGCCGTGACCGAGGCCAATCGCGCCAGGTATCGCGACGTTCTGGCGCAATTGAAACGCATCGAGGCGGAGCAGGCGACCTACACCGACCATCTCGATGCGGTGGTGGGGCACATCCGGGCCGAGGACATGGCCGCCGCCGAGCGCCTGGCGGGCGATATCGAGATCGAGCAGGCCCGGCTCAACCGCGAGCTCACCCTGCTCACCGAAGAGCTCGACCGGTTCATGGCGGAGTCCAGCGAGACCGCCCGGGCGCATGAGCGCAGCGCGCTGAAGCTGATGGCGATCGTCGCCACGATCGCACTCGTCGTCGGCGGCGGGCTGGCGGTCGTCATCGCGGTCTTCGGCATCAGCCGTCCGCTGCGGCTCGTGGTCAATGCGCTCAACCGGCTTGCCCAGAACGACACCTCCGTCGAACTGCGCATTACCAGCCGCGACGAGATCGGCGAACTGGCCGTCGCCTTCGAGGACTTCCGCGAGAAGACCATCGAGATCCAGCGCCTGCAGGAGCAGGCGCGCGAGGAGGAAGCGCGCATCGAGGAAGAGAAGCGCGCCGCGACCCAACGTCTGGCCGACAGTCTGGAAGCGACCGTCAAGCAGGTGTCCGACGGGATCGGCGTCGCCATCCGCGAACTGGAGGCGGCCGCCCATGTGCTCGCCGCCAATGCGGAGGAAACCTCGGCGAGCGCCGGCACCGTCGCCGCCGCGGCGGAGCAGTCCGAGGCCGGCATCCAGAGCGTTGCAAGCGCCGCGGAGGAACTGTCGGCCTCCATCGGCGAGATCAGCCGGCAGGTCAGCGCGGCACTCGCGACGACGGGCGCGACCTCGAACGACACGGGCCGGGCAAGCGAAACGGTCGCGGATCTCGCCGCCTCCGCCGCGCGGATCGACGACGTGGTGCGGCTGATCAGCGACATCTCCGACCAGACCAACCTGCTGGCGCTCAACGCCACCATCGAGGCGGCGCGCGCCGGGGAGGCCGGCAAGGGCTTCGCCGTGGTCGCCGGCGAGGTCAAGGCGCTCGCCAGCCAGACCGGACAGGCGACCGGCGACATCAGCCGGCAGGTCGGCGCCATGCAGTCGGGCGCGGCCGACACCGGCGCAGCCCTTGGTGGCATCGTGGAGGCGGTGCAGCGGATCAACGGTCAGGTCTCGGCCATCGCCTCGGCCATCGAGGAGCAGACGGCGGTTACCTCGGAGATCGCGCGCAACGTCGGGGACGTGGCGGCGGGCAGTGCCGACATCACCCGCACCATGAGCACGGTGCGCGAACGCGCGGTCGACTCCAGCGCCGGCGCGCGCCAGGTGCTGTCCACGGTGGAAGGGCTCGCCAAACAGTCGGAAACGCTGCGCGGCGAACTCGACACCTTCCTCGCCAACATCCGCGCGGCATGATCACTCACGGGCGGCCGCGTCAGGCGACCGGCCGCCCTGGACTTCACACCTGGGCCACGGCGCGCCTGTCGAACACCATCGACACCGGCTTGTGATCGCTGGTCATCGCATGCGCGGGGCGCGGCCCCGTCACCGCGTGATGCACCGCGTGTTCCACCAACCCGCCTCCGGCGCGCGCCCGATAGGCGAAGGGCTCGACCTGCCGGTTTCCCGTCAGGCTTTGCGAGAACAGGATGTGATCGAGCAGGATGTGCGGATCGCGGCCCGGATCGAGCCGGTCGCGGAAGCGGACCGACCAGCGTTCGTCCTCCGGCGCGTCGAACAGCGCGTGATTGAGAAACCGGCGGGCGAAAAACACCTCCCCCTGCAGCGCGCCGATCAGGTCGTGATAGAGAAAGCGGCGCTCGATCCGCTCCTTGCCGGGACCGTCGTTGAGGTCGCCCGCGACGATGATCGCGGCACTCGCGTCCGCCGCGAAGCGCGCGTCGATATAGTGGCGGATGTCGGCGCATTCGGTCGTGATCTTGGTGCGCGCCTTGATCAACTCGGCGACGAGCTTCGGATTGTTGGCGAAGAAGTCGTCGTCCGACGGCGAACCGCTGCTGCCCGTGCGCGTGAACTTGCTCTTCAGATGCGCGCCGATCACCTCCACCCGCGCGCCGCCGATCTCGGCCAGAAGCACCTGCGGGTGGCGCCAGTGGCCGTGGTTGCGGTCGATGTCGAATTCGAGCGCGTCGCCGACCGACTTCGGATAGGAGACGTCCCAGCGTCCCCGCGCATGCGCCCCGTCGGAATTGGCCTCCGTCAGGGCCTGCCAGCGATCGAGATGCAGGAGCGTGCCGGAGATCGGCGCGGAGGTTCGCAGCAGGAACCAGATCCACTGGCGCCCCGTCGTCGCATCCGTGCCGCGCATCCCGTAGGCCTCGCGATCCGTCGTGCCGCGCGTCACCACCCGGTAGCCGGGCGCGACGAGATCGAAGAAGGCCGTGGCCCGCGCCTCCCCGTTCGGCCCCTCGGTGACGAGCAGGATGTCCGCGTCGAGGGCGGCGATTTCGGCGGCGATGGCATCGCGGCGATCTTCCGCCCGCGCCCGCCTTGCCGGATCGGCATCGGTCAGCCCGTCAAGCAGCTTGTCGGAGTGCTCGATGTTCCAGGCGGTGAGTTTGAAGCTGTCCATGCCGCGCCCTCCGTCATGCTCCCGCGCAAAGGTCCGAAAAGCAACTTTCGGGTGCATCCCACAGGCCGTCAATCACAAGCTTGCCCGGGCCCGATCCGTGCGGCCCCACAGAGACCGACGGACACGCGGTCACAGGGCTTGCGCGACGAGGCCGGCCCCCAGGACGAGCAACAGTGCAAGCACCGCGACGCGAAAGGCCTGCGGCGACAGCCGACGCCGCACCCGCGCGCCCAGCATCGTCCCGGCGAGGACGATCAGCAGCCCGGCGCCCGAGACCGCAAGGCTCGCCGGTGTCAGATGCCCCAGATGCGACAGCCCGACGACCATGATCAGGCTGGAGAGCGTGAACGAGATGTTCATCGCCTGAACCAGCCGATCCGGCGTGAGGTGCTGCGACAAGAGAAAGGGCAGGAGCGGCATGATCTGCGAGCCCGTCATCCCGTTGATCAGCCCCGTGCAGAAGCCGCTCGCCGGTTGCAGTCGCCGAGCGGTTTTCTCCGGCAGAGCGACACGCGCGCCGGTCAGCCCGTGCAGGGCGTAGGCGACCAGAACGAGGCCGAGGATCATCACCAGATAGGCCGTGTCGGTGCCGCCAAGAATCCACAATCCGAGGACGACTCCGGGCACCGTCGCGGCGAACATCGGCCAGAAGCGGACGAGCGTTTCGCGGAAATGGCCGGCGCTGCGCATGACGAGAACATTGCTCGTGAGCGACGGCAGCAGAACGAGGGCCAGCGCCTGTTCCAGTCCCACGGCGAGAACGAGAAGCGGCAGCGCCGTCGTGGAAAAGCCGAGGCCGGTCGTTCCCTTCACAAGGGCCGCGAAGCCGAGCGTCGCGAAAACGGCGGCAAGCTGGGCGGGCGTGTAGAGGGCGAGCCCGTCCGGCACGGTCCTTACCGCCCGGTCGCGGCGAACATCCAGTTGAGCACCAGCCGCCAGTCGGTCATGCGGATCGGCGTGCCGTGGGTCCCGGTCTCGAACAGGACGAAGCGGGCGGGATAGCGCGGCGCGCGCGCCTTGAGCCGCTCGTAGAAGGCCGCCTGCCGCTTCCAGTCGTAGACCTCGTCCCAGCTGCCGTGACCGAAATAGATCGGCAGGCGGCCGGCGCGAAAGGTGGCGCTGTCGAGATAGGACGGATCCCAGGTCGAGCCCATCAGCAGCAGACCGCCCATCATCCGCGCCGCGTCGCCGTCCCGGGCGAGCCGCCAGCACAGGAAGCCGCCCATCGAGCCGCAGGCGACATAGACGCGCGCGTCCTGAGCCGCCTGCCCCAGATAGTGCCGCATCAGCGCCTTGATGTCGGCCGCCCCGCCGGCCTTGAAGTCCTTGACGTCGAGCGTCAGATAGACGCCGTCGTTGCGCACCATCAGGTTCTTGATGCGGTTGAAGTTGCCGCCGAAGCTGACATCATTCATTCCCTGAAATCTGTTACCGCCCTGACCATGCACGTAAATCACGATCGACCTGGCGCCGCGCGGGGTGCCGACGCGCATGTAGGAGACGGTCCGGCCATTGGCCTGAAGCGTCAGGTCCTCCTGGCTGCGGCGCGGGCGCATGGAGACGTATTCGCCATGCACCTGCCGCTCCCAGACCTTGTCGCGGCGGTGGATGTCGCGACGCTTGTCGTAGTCGACGATCACGAAGGCGTCGTTCGGCTTGCCCGACAGCATCGCCGGATAGTCGAACAGCCGGTCCTTGAAGGGGGCCAGACGATATTGCGCGGCGGCCGGCGCCGCGAAAATGCCCGCGCAGATCGCGAAGATCGCCAAGACCGGCGCGAAACGGACCCCCATACGGCGACAGGGGCGGCGACACGGGCGGCGAGAGGTGGAAAGCGTCACGCGTCGGAACTCCCTGTGCAAATCAAGAAACGGCCGCTGAAGATCGCGGCAGACCGCGTCGGATGATCGCGGTGGACGACCCGTCCGAGGAGCGGGCGGCATGCCGCATCGCAGGTCTTGCGGATCATGCCCGCGCCCGCGCCCGCTGCGCAAGGTCGACCAGCACGGCGCGAAGGTCCTGCGGGGCGGCCAGCGGGGCATCGAAGACGAGCCGCGCCACCCGGTCGCCGTCGACGAAATCCAGCCCTTCCGGGTCGAGCGAGGACAGATACCAGTCGCCCGCTCCGGCGCGGGCGAGCTTCTCCGCATAGAGCCGCACGGCGTCGAGATGATCCTCGTGCATGTGGGCGATGGCGGAGACCTCCATCTCCTGAAAGGCGTCGAGGCCATCGGCGGGCAACAGGACGTCGTCGGCGACGAGCTCATAGGCCTTGCCGAAGCCACCGTTGAGGCTCGCGCGCTCGATGTTCAGCCGCACGAAGGCGAAATCGGCGAAATCGACATAGAGCTTCGCCTTGGGGTGCCGCATCAGGTAGCGCCGACGCGCATGGCGATGCGCTTGCGTGTCGGGCGCGATCCGCTCGGCGCGCCCGACCAGCGTCAGGCGCGGGTGCGCGAGCGGGTCGCCCTTGCCGGGTTCGCCGACGAGCAGCGAACAGCGCGGATCGGCGTCGAGCGCGCGGGTGTGATGGGAGAGCTGCGAGATCAGCATGACCGGCGCGCCGTCCATCTCGCTGGCCAGCGCCACGCGCGAGGCGAAGGGCGCCCCGGTTTCGGGATCGAGCACCGCCAGACCGGCGAAACGCGCGGTGCGCATCAGCCGCTTCGCCAGCGCGCGCGCCTCGTCATCCGTCGGTCGGATCACGCTTTTTTCGCTCTCTTCGCTCACATCCGATCTCCCGCTTGTGGTGCGACGCCCGTTTTGCCCGCCCGGGCGCGCGGATGCAATCGCGCGTCGCCCCGGGACCGCTCTTTCTGAGCGCCCTGTCCCCTCGGCGCTGCCCGCACGCCCTCCCCCCGCGCTACGTGAAATCCCGAGGCCTGCCGCAGGGTCACGGTCTCGCCACAATACGGTCGGTCCATGGACAAGGGTCCGGGGGGTGGACACATCGATGTCTCCGCGCCCTCGTCAGACATGCGAAAGGAGTTCGCGCATGACCGCCCTTTCCCGCTCACTTGTCCGCTCCCTCTCCCGCTCCCTTTGCCGTTCCTTGGGGGGTGCCGCCGCCGGCGCCCTGGCGCTCGCGGGCGCGGCCCTTGTCGGCGCCGCGCCGGCCGTCGCCCAGCCGGACACGGTCCTGCAACCCGGATACGGCGGCGGCGATGTGGTGATCATCGACCGGCGTCCCGTGCCGCGTGGCCAGCGGATCTACCGCCATCGCCGCATCTACCGGCCGGCTCCCGTCTACCGCCCGGTTCCGGTCTATCGCCCCGGCTACCGCGTCTATCGCCCCGGCTATCGCTATTATCGCCCCTATCCCCGGTATGGCCCGCGCTATGGCAGCGGCGTCTATTTCGGCTATGGCGGCGGCGGCGCCGCGGCGGCCGGGGTCATCGGCCTGGCGACCGGCATCATCGCCAGCCAGGCGCTCAATCCGCCCTATGTGGCGGACCGACGCGTCTACCGCGCGCGGCGCGGCGCCCATGCGCCCTGGACGCCGGAATGGTACGCCTATTGCTCGCGCAAATACCGCAGCTTCAATCCGCGCACCGGCCACTACCTCGCCTATTCGGGCCGCTACCGCTTCTGCCGCTGATCCGCCCGGCCGGATCACCTGAACGCCAGATGAACGGCCCTCTCACGGGCCGTTCAAGGGGCACGTGGCACCTTCGCGACAGACTTGAGCATCCGCAATCCCCGCGAAGGAGCCCGTTCATGACCCGCCTCGTCTCGTCCCTGCCCGCAAAGCTCATCGCCGCCACGCTCGCCGGCGCCCTCGTCCTGCCGAGCGTCACCCCGGCCGAGGCCGGCGGCGGCCGCAAGCACTGGAAGAACGGCGGCGGCCATCATCAGGTCCACAGGCCGCACCGCCACCGCGACCAGCGCGTCCATCGCCGTCACAAGAAGAACGACGATCTGGGCGCCGCGCTTGCCATCGGCGTGATCGGGCTGGCCGCCGGCGCCATGCTGGGATCGGTTCTCTCCGCGCCGCAGCCGGTCGCGCCGGACCCGGTCTATGTGCCGCCGCATCCCCACCGCTACGGCCCGGCCTATCCGGCGGCCCAGCCGCACTACCGTCCGGCCGCCCCGGTCGTGGTCGGTCAGCAGCGCCCCGCCCCGTGGACGGCGGAGTGGTACCGCTACTGCGATGCGAAGTACCGCAGCTTCAACCCGCGCACCGGCACCTTCACCACCTATTCCGGCGTGCAGAAGCTGTGCCGCTGAGCCGGTGGTCCGGACACGGAGAGGCAGGGCAAGGCAACGACGGCAGCCGGCGCGCGGGAGCTGCGCCGGCCAACCCCTTGGCCGAAGGTGTCATGCCGGATTGAGCGGTATCAACGACAGAATCACGCCCGCGTGCTACCCGCCTTCCATACTCCCGCCACAACGGACGGGGGCCGGACACAGACCATGCGGGGACACCATGCCGGCAACGAAAAACACCAAGGACACTGCACCCATCGACCCCATCGCCGAGACGGAGGCGGAAACCGACGCGCAAACGCTGCTCCAGGCGGACACGGCGACCGCCGTCCCGGAAGACGTCGCGGCGGACGACCTCCCGGCGAACGCCTCCGATCCGGGCCACCGCGCGGCGATCGAGGCCGGCATCCGGCGGCGCCAGACGCTCGCCGACATGCGTCACGACCCGCAGGCCGTGCGCCAGCTCTTCGAGACCGGCGACTACCCTTACGCGGTGAAGATGCGCCGCAAGGTCTACGAGCGCCAGAAGGCGGCGCTTCAGGTGGAGCTTCTCAAGGCGCAGCGCTGGGTGGAGGAAACCGGACAGAAGGTGGTGATCCTCTTCGAGGGCCGCGACGCGGCCGGCAAGGGCGGCACGATCAAGCGCTTCATGGAGCATCTCAACCCGCGCGCCGCGCGTGTCGTGGCGCTCAACAAGCCGAGCGACCGCGAGCGCTCGCAGTGGTATTTCCAGCGCTACATCGAATGGCTGCCGTCCGGCGGCGAGATCGTGTTCTTCGACCGCTCCTGGTACAATCGCGCCGGCGTCGAGCGGGTGATGAACTTCTGTTCGCCCAATGAATATCTCGACTTCATGCGACAATGCCCGCAGTTCGAGCAGATGCTGTGCCAGTCGGGCATCCGGCTGTTCAAATACTGGTTCTCCGTCTCCCGCGAGGAGCAGCGCCGTCGCTTCCGGGCCCGCGAGACCGATCCGCTGAAACAGTGGAAGCTCTCGCCCATCGACCGCGCCTCGATGGACCGTTGGGACGACTACACGGAAGCCAAGGAGGCGATGTTCTTCTACACCGACACCGCCGACGCGCCCTGGACGGTGATCAAGTCCGACGACAAGAAGCGCGCCCGCCTCAACTGCATGCAGCACTTTCTGGCGAGCCTGCCCTATCCCAACAAGAACGCCTCGGTGGTGCGCGGACCGGACAATCTCATCGTCGGGGCGAGTTCCCATGTGATCGGGCGCGACGCGCATATCCTGGGCAAGACGTTGCATCCGGAGCGCAAGCGGGGCGGTTGACGCAAGGTCACCGGGCCGGGTCACCGGGGGGCCGCGCCGGCACGGAGGCCGCCGCATGCGCCCTCGCCCGTGCCTGAGTGCTTGAAGTTCCTTCCCGAATGGGCATCATCACGAGCCACATTCGGGAGGAATTCATGCTGTCAGCCCTCGACCTCGCCCGCCGTCTGGAGAGCGGCACCCTGACCGTCGACGCCCTGTACGACGAGATCGACGGGGCCATCGCCGCACGCGAGCCGGAGGTGCGCGCCTTCGTGCAGCACGACGTCGCGAACGCCCGCGCCGCCGCCGGCCGGGCGCGCGGGCCCCTCGCCGGCCTGCCGCTCGGGGTCAAGGACAACATCGACACCGGCGACCGCATCACCACCTACGGCTCGCCCATCCACGCCGAGACCCGCCCGGCGGTCGACGCGGCCGTCGTGGCGCTCGCACGCCGGGCCGGGGCCGCCGTGCTCGGCAAGACGGTGACCACCGAGTTCGCCTTCTTCCAGCCGGGCCCGACGCGCAACCCGCGCAACCTCGACCACACGCCGGGCGGCTCGTCCTCCGGGTCGGCCGCCGGCGTGTCGGCCGGTTTCTTTCCGCTGGCACTCGGCACCCAGACCGGCGGCTCGGTGGTGCGCCCGGCCGCCTTTTGCGGGATCGCCGGTTTCAAGCCCACCTTCGGCCGCCTGCCCATCGCCGGCGTGAAGTATTTCTCCTGGTCGCTCGACACGCTGGGCGTCTTCGCCGCCGGCGTCGCCGATGTCGCCTTCGGCGCCGGCATTCTCGCCGGGCGCGACTGGCGCATCGACGGCGAGGTGGCGACCCCGCCGCGCATCGGTCTCGTCGAGCCGCAACCCTTCGCGGAGGCCGATCCGGACATGGAGGCCGCGCAGGAGCGCGTGCGCCAGAGCGCGGAGCGCGCCGGCGCCTCGGTGACGCGCATCGCCCTGCCGCCGATCTTCCGCGAGGCCTTCGCCGCGCATCAGACCATTCAGGACTACGAGGCGACCCGCGCGCTGGCCGCCGAGACCGATCTCGCCCCGGACAGGATCAGCCCCGTCCTGCGCGAGACGTTGGAGGCGGGCGCGGCGATTTCGGGCGAGGCCTATGACGCGGCGCAGGAGACGGCCGCAAGCGCCCGGAGGGCCTTCGCCGATCTGATGACCACCGTCGATGTGCTGATGACGCCCTCGGCACCGGGTGCCGCGCCGCTCGGACTGGCCTCCACCGGGTCCTCCGTCTTCAACCGGGTCTGGACGCTGATGGGCGCGCCGGCGCTCAACGTGCCGGGTCTCGTGAACGATGCGGGATTGCCGCTCGGCATGCAGGCCGTGGGCGCGATCGGGGCCGATCGCAAGACGCTGCTGGCCGGCCGCTGGCTGGAGGAACGCCTGCGCGACATGTGACGGACCGGCCGCGCGACCCGGTCTCGCGCCGGGATGCGTCGCCGCCCGCGCGTCGCGACCGGCTTCGGGCCCCGACAGTCAGTGGCTTGTCGGGGAGCCGGCGCTCGTCGGCAGGTTGGCCGGCAGCCGAAGTTTCTTGGCCATGGCGGTGAATTGCGCCCGGGCCTTGTCGTCGGTCAGTTCCGCGTAGCGGCGCATCGCCTCGCTGGCGACGGACGACGACAGCCGCATGCGCTTGCCGCGCATGCGCGCGAGCTTCATGTAGGCCTCCGGCGTGACGCCGCTCAGCCGGCACAGGCACATGAGCGGCAGGTCGTCCTCGCGTGTGATCAGCGGCACCACGACGTTCTCCGGCCAGCCCATACGCCCGGCGAGCAGCCGGGCGATCTCGAAGGCGCGCTCCTTGTCCGCGAATATGGTCAGCGCCTTGTCCATCGGCACGCTGCCGGCGATCGCGCCCTCGATGAGCTGGTCGGTCTTCGACTTGGCGCCCTTGAACTCGCGCAACTGGATCTCGACCTCGCGCGCCGCCTTTTCGGCGATGGCCTTCACCAGCGTGTCGTTGGAATTGAGATCCTTCACGCGCTGGGTGAGCTCGCGCGACAGGAAGCTGACCAGCCGCGCGGCGGCCGGCTTGGGCATGTCCTCGCGTTCGGCGAGCGCCTCCTGAAGGGTCTCGTCGCGCCGCGCGCGCGCCACCAGCGTGTCGAAACACTCCGGGCACAAAACCGCGTCGTGGTTGCGCGTCAGCGTATGCAGATGCGGCGCGTCCCCCTTGCGCGCGATCACCTTGGCGAGCGACGGCTGCACGTCGCTGCGCTTGGCCAGCGCCATCAGGTGATCGTCCGACACCACCTCCGCGATTGCCGCGAGATCGTCGTCGTCCAGAGATTCGCTGCCCTCCAGAACGGGGAGCGCGACCTCGAGGTCGTCATCCTTGGCGAGCGTCTTGAGCACCTCTTTCGGTGCATTGGCCTCGCCCGCGATCCGGCTCGACAGCGCGCAGCGCGCCTCGCCCTCCACCCGGTCGAGCACGCGCATGACGATGTCGCCGAAAATCAGGCTGACCCGTTCGCGCTCGTCTTCCTCGGCCGTGCAAAACAGTTCCGCGAGGGCTGCGACAAGCGCGCCTGTGCTCGAGGCGGATCCGTTGCGCGCCAACTGCTCTAGTTGCGCCGCATTCATCTGCAGTCCCCTACAACCCGTTTTACACAAGGATGGGGAGCGCAAGTTTCATTCTCGTTAATTTGCAGATGACTCTAGGGAAGCTCTGACCATTACCGGTTGCCGCCGGTCGGACTTCCCCCATTCGGCGATCCGTCACTGTCCTGAGTCCTCTCGAGAAAAGCAAACGACTTGGGCGACAACGCATTTCGCTCGCGCGGGACCTTGTTCCCGAAGTTCGGCGACGCGCGATCGATTGATCGCGCCGGCGGGTGCATCGCAGCATCTTTTTTTCTTTGCCGCCCCCTTTGCGTCACGTACCATGGCAGGGTTGAAAAGAGTGCGGGAGGCCAGACAATGACACTTGTCCGCAATCTGAATGTGCTGGCTGTTTGCGTGGCGTTCGGCTTCGTCGCCGCCATCGTGGTCGGGGTGATCTGATCGCTCTCACCGATCCGATCGCTCGAACGGTGGCGTAGCGCCCGACGGGACGGGGAGTTCCCCGTCCGTCCAATGCAGGGTTCACAAGGAAAGACGTGGCCCTGGCGCGGACGTGACGCGCAAACACAGATATCCGAAGAAGAACAAGAAAATCCGTCAAATCGCGATGACGCTCGCTCGGGCCGGCTCGGCTGGCCCGGGGACCATGCCGGGCGGACGCATCCCGGTGGGACCACCGGCCCCCTCGCGTCATGCCGGGCATCGATACCACTTGCCGCGCGCCCGGCGTTCGGGCGCGCGGCGCTGGTCTGTCACGCCGACGCGTTCGCCTACGGAGGGGATGCCGGGCGTCACGATGCCATCGGCACTCCTTCAGCATGGTTCATCGGCCGGTCATCTCCGCAGTCCATTCCGGCAGTTCATCGCCACGATCCTTCATGGACATACGGCCCGGCGCAGCGTCCCGGTGACATGGGACGTGCCGTCGCGTCGCGGACAGGCACACCTTGCGTACAGCGCCCGGCGACTGCCCCCGCCCTGAGGCTCGCCTCCCGGCGGGCGACCATGTCATTGGACTGGGATGAAGGGGCGCGTTTTGCGGCCCTCGGGCGCGTTTGCCGCGACGGTGGCGCCCTTCCGGGTCCGTGACGTTTCGGCCCCGGGGGGGGGCAACCGCTCAGGCGGCCGCGGACAACGCCTCGACCGCGCGCTCCGCGCCTCGCTCGGCCTCCAGAATGCGCTCCTCGCCGGCGAACATCAGTTCGTCCGCCGCGACGATCGTCACATCGGTGATCCCGATGAAGCCGAGAATATGGCGCAGGTAACCGGATGCGAAATCGATCTCCGAGCCGACCGGCGTGCCGCCGGAGGCGAGCAGCACGATGGCACGCTTGCCGGTCATCAAACCCTCGGGCCCGTTCTCGGTGTAGCGGAAGGTCTCGCGGGCGCGCGCCACCAGGTCGATCCAGGCCTTCAGCGCGGCGGGGATCGCGAAGTTGTAGACCGGCACGCCGATCACCAGCACATCCGCGGCCTTCACCTCGGCGACCAGCGTGTCGGACAGCGCCAGCCGGGCCTTCTGCTCCGCCGTGCGCTCCGCCGGATCGGTGAAATTGGCCGCCACCCAAGCCTCGTCGATCACGGGCAGGCCGAGCGAGACGTCGCGCGTCACCACATCGAGCCCGGCGGGGCCGGCGGCCAGCTCGCTGATCACACGGTCGGCGAGGCGCCGGGTCACGGACCCCTCGCGGCGCGCGGAGGATTCGACCTTCAGGACGGACAGGGGAGATGTCATCGGGATACTCCATATCGGGTTGCGGGCGAGTCCCATCGCCGTTCTCGTTATGGAGATATACGCAATTCGAAACGCTTGATTAGGTCAGTTTTCTCGAACAATCTTTTCAGCCGACGCGACCGCGACCGGCCAACGCGGAGCGCCCCCCGGACGCCGGCGCGGCACGCCAATGCAGGGAAACGGCCGGGCGGTTTGCCCGGCCTTTGTCCCGCCCGCGCGGCTGCTTATTCGGCGGCCTCGCGCTGCACCGGATCGTAGTTCAGGATCGGCGCGAGCCAGCGCTCGGCCTCGGCGACGTCCCAGCCCTTGCGCCGGGCATAGTCCTCGATCTGATCCCGCTCGATCCGGCCGACCCCGAAGTAATGGCTGTCGGGATGGGCGAAATAGAGCCCCGACACCGACGAGCCCGGCCACATGGCGAAGCTTTCGGTCAGCGTGATGCCGGCCGTGGTCGGCGCGTCGAGCAGGTCGAACAGCGTCTGCTTTTCCGTGTGGTCCGGCTGCGCCGGATAGCCGGGTGCCGGACGGATGCCCTGGTACTTCTCGGCGATCAGATCCTCGACCGAGAGATTTTCCTGCGGCGCATAGCCCCAGAACTCCCGGCGGACCCGCTCGTGCAGCCGCTCGGCGAAGGCCTCCGCCAGCCGGTCGGCCAGCGCCTGGGCGAGGATCTTGTTGTAGTCGTCGCCGTCCTTCACATAGCGCGCGACGATATCGTCCTCGCCATGGCCGGCCGTGACCGCGAAGCCGCCGACGTAATCGGCGATGCCGCTGTCCTCCGGTGCGACGAAATCCGCCATTGCCAGATTGGCCCGCGTCCCGGAGGCGCGTTCCATCTGCTGGCGCAGCGTGTGCAGCACGGCGCATTCGGTGGCGCGCGTCTCGTCCGCGAAGAGCACGATGTCGTCGCCGCGCGCCGCCGCCGGCCAGAAGCCGACGACGCCCTTCGGCGACAGCAGCCGGTCGCGCACGATCTCGTCGAGCATCCGCCGCGCGTCGTCGTAGAGCGCCTTGGCCGCCGGGCCGTAGCGATTGTCGGTCAGCACGGCCGGATAGGTGCCCTTGATCTCCCAGGTCGCGAAGAAGGGCGTCCAGTCGATGGCGCTCGCCAGATCCTCCAGCGACACATCGTCGACCGTGCGCGTGCCGAGGAAGGCGGGCACGGTCGGCCGATAGGCCTCGAAGGAGGGCTTGAAGCGGTTTTCGCGCGCCTTGGCGATCGACGTGCGCTTGCCCTGCTGGCGCGAGCGGGCGTGCCCCTCCGCCACCTTGGCGTATTCCCCGCGCAGGTCGGCGATATAGCCCTCGCGCTGCTCCTTCGACAGGAGCCGCGAGACGACGCCCACGGCCCGGCTCGCGTCGGTGACATAGACCGCCTGCGAGCGACGATAGTTGGGATGGATCTTCACCGCCGTATGGATCAGGCTGGTCGTCGCGCCGCCGATCAGCAACGGCAGCTCGAAGCCCTCCCGCTCCATTTCCGCCGCCACATGGCACATCTCGTCGAGCGACGGCGTGATCAGCCCGGACAGGCCGATGATGTCGACCTTCTCCCGCTTCGCGGTCTCCAGAATCTTGGCGGCCGGCACCATGACCCCGAGGTCGATCACCTCGAAGTTGTTGCACTGGAGCACGACGCCGACGATGTTCTTGCCGATGTCGTGCACATCGCCCTTGACGGTCGCGAGGAGCACCTTGCCGGCGCTCGGCATGTCCTCGATCCCCTGCTCGCGCTTCTCGGCTTCCATGAAGGGCATCAGATAGGCGACCGCCTGCTTCATCACGCGGGCCGACTTCACCACCTGCGGCAGGAACATCTTGCCGGCGCCGAACAGGTCGCCGACGATGTTCATCCCGTCCATCAGCGGGCCCTCGATGACGTGCAGCGGACGTTCGGCGCGCACGCGCGCCTCCTCGACGTCGGCCTCGATGTAATCGGTGATGCCGTTGATCAGCGCGTGGCTGAGCCGCTCTTCCACGGGCTTCTCGCGCCAGGCGAGGTCCTGCACCTTCTGCTTGCCGCCCTTGCCGCGGAAGCGCTCGGCCGCGTCGAGCATGCGGTCGGTGGCATCGGAGCGGCGGTTGAGGACGATGTCCTCCGACAGCTCGCGCAATTCAGCGTCGAGATCGTCGTAGACGGCGAGCTGGCCGGCGTTGACGATGCCCATGTCCATGCCCGCCTGGATGGCGTGGTAGAGGAACACCGAATGCATCGCCTCGCGCACCGGCTCGTTGCCACGGAAGGAGAACGACAGGTTCGACACGCCGCCCGACACATGCGCATGCGGCAGGTTTTCGCGAATGAAGCGCGTCGCCTCGATGAAGTCGACGCCGTAGTTGTCGTGCTCGGGAATGCCGGTGGCGACCGCGAAGATGTTCGGGTCGAAGATGATGTCTTCCGGCGGCAGCCCGACCTTCTCGACCAGAATGTCGTAGGAGCGCTTGCAGATCTCGGTCTTGCGGGCGTAGGTGTCGGCCTGGCCGGTCTCGTCGAAGGCCATGACCACGACCGCCGCGCCGTAGCGCTTGACGAGCCGGGCCTGCTCCAGGAAGGCCTCCTCGCCTTCCTTGAGCGAGATGGAGTTGACCACCGCCTTGCCCTGGACGCATTTCAACCCGGCCTCGATCACCTCCCACTTGGAGCTGTCGATCATCACCGGCACCTTGGCGATGTCCGGCTCGGCGGCGATCAGGTTCAGGAAGGTGACCATCGCCTCCTTGGAGTCGAGCAGGCCCTCGTCCATGTTGACGTCGATGATCTGCGCGCCGTTTTCCACCTGATCGCGGGCGACGTCCAGCGCGGTGTTGTAGTCGCCGGTCTTGATCAGCTTGCGGAAGCGCGCCGAGCCGGTGACGTTGGTGCGCTCGCCGACATTGACGAAATTCACCTCCGGCGTGAGCACGAAGGGCTCGAGCCCCGACAGGCGCATGTAGCGCTCCGGCGCGGCGAGCGTGCGCGGCGCATGGCCGGCGACCGCCTCGGCGATGGCGCGGATATGGCCCGGCGTGGTGCCGCAGCAGCCGCCGACGATGTTGACGAGGCCGCTTTGCGCGAACTCGCCGACCAGTTCGGCCATCGCTTCCGGGCTTTCGTCGTATTCGCCGAACTCGTTGGGCAGACCGGCGTTCGGATAGGCGCAGACCAGCGTGTCGGCGACGCGCGACAGTTCCGCGATATGCGCGCGCATCTCCTTGGCGCCCAGCGCACAGTTGAGGCCGATGGAAAACGGCTCCGCATGGCGCAGCGAATACCAGAAGGCTTCCGGCGTCTGGCCCGACAGCGTGCGTCCGGACAGATCGGTGATCGTGCCGGAAATCATGATCGGCAGGCGCAGGCCCTTTTCCTCGAACACTTCCTCGATGGCGAAAAGCGCCGCCTTGGCGTTGAGCGTGTCGAAGATGGTCTCGACCAGCAGCAGGTCAGACCCGCCGTCGATCAGCCCGCGCGCGGCTTCCGCATAGGCCGTCTTCAGTTCGTCGAACGTGACGGCGCGAAAGCCCGGATTGTTGACGTCCGGCGAGATGGAGAGCGTGCGGTTGGTCGGTCCCAGCGCCCCGGCGACGAAGCGGGGCTTGTCGGGCTCGCGCGCCGTGACGATGTCGCAGGCCTCGCGCGCCAGCCGCGCGCCTTCCCGGTTGAGCTCATAGGCGAGCTCCTCCATCGCATAATCAGCCTGGGCGATGGTGGTGGAGGAAAAGGTGTTGGTCTCCACGATGTCCGCGCCGGCCTCCAGATAGGCCACGTGAATGTCGCGGATCGCCTCGCCTTGCGTCAGGTTCAAGAGATCGTTGTTGCCCTTCACGTCGCAGGACCAGTCGGCGAAGCGCGCGCCGCGATAGCCGGCCTCGTCGAGCTTCAGATCCTGGATCATCGTTCCCATGCCGCCGTCGAGCACGAGAATGCGGGTCTTGGCCGCGGCGGTGAGCACCGCCGCTGCGTCACGGGGTTTGGTCATGATTGGTCTCAGGCCGCCTGCTTTTCTTCCGGGGCCGGGCGCAGGCCCAGCATGTGACAGATCGCGTAGGTCAGGTCCGCACGGTTCATCGTGTAGAAGTGGAAGTCGCTCACGCCACGGTCGACCAGATCGAGCACCTGCTCGCAGGCCACCGCCGAGGCGACCAGCTTGCGCGTCTCCACGTCCTTGTCGAGCCCGGCGAAGCGCCGCGCCAGCCAGTGCGGGATCGAGGTGCCGCACTTGGCGGAAAACACCATGGTCTGCTCGAAGTTCACGATCGGCAGGATGCCCGGCACGATCGGAATGTCGATGCCGGCCGCCCGCACCTTCTCCATGAAGGTCTCGAACATGTCGTTTTCGAAGAAGTACTGGGTGATCGCGCGCGTCGCGCCGGCGTCCACCTTGCGCTTCAGGTTGTCGATCTCCACCGTCCAGTCCGCGCTTTCGGGATGAAGCTCGGGATAGGCGGAGACGGAGACCTCGAAATCGGCGATGCGGCGGATGCCCTCCACCAGATCGGAGGCATAGGCGTAGCCGTCCGGCTGCGGCGTGTAGCGCGCGCCGAGGCCTTCCAGCGGGTCGCCACGCAGCGCCACGATGTGCCGCACGCCGATGTCGTGGTAGTCGCGCACGATGGCGTCGACCTCGTCGCGCGAGGAGCCCACGCAGGTCAGATGCGCGGCCGGGGCGAGCCCGGTCTCGTCGACGAGCCGCTTGACGGTGCGATGCGTGCGCTCGCGCGTCGAGCCGCCGGCGCCATAGGTCACCGACACGAAGCTCGGCGCCAGCGGCTCCAGCCGCTGCACGGCCGACCACAGCGACGCTTCCATCTTCTCGCTCTTGGGCGGAAAGAACTCGAAGGAGACGGACACGTCGCTGTCCGCGCCCAGTTCGAACCGACGAAACTTGTCAGCGGTTTGCATATCAGGCGACCTCCTGGGTCCGGTTGAGATCCGGCAGGTCCGACACGATGCGCGGATCGCGGGCAAGCCAGATGGTGACGGTGAGATGATCGCTGTCGCGCGCGTCCGGCACGAGATCGCGGGTTTCCACGACGTCGAGACCGGCCTCTTCCAGCCAGCGATGCATCTGCTCGTGGGAAAATCCGAGCCGGCGATGCGCATGCGCGTCGCGCAGGAACTCGAATTCATGCGGGGCGAAATCGACGATCAGCAGCCGGCCGCCGGGGCGCAGCACGCGGGCGGCCTCCGCGATGGCCCGGCCCGGATCGTCGAGATAATGCAGGACCTGGTGGATCGAGACCAGATCGAAGCTTTCCACCGGCACGTTGAGCGCGTGAATGTCGCCATGGCGCACCTGCGCGCTTTTCACGCCCTCGCGGTCGAGATTGGCGCGCGCCACGGTGAGCATGTCATGGCTCGCGTCGATGCCGAGCGCCTGCGTGTAGCGGTCGGAGAAGAGCGACAACAGGCTGCCCGTGCCGGTGCCGAGATCGAGATAGGTGCGAAACGGCACATCCCCGACCGTCTCGCGGATCGCCGCTTCCACGGCCGCTTCCGGCACATGCAGCGAGCGCTCCTGATCCCAGGTGCGGGCACGGGCGGCGAAGAAGGCGGCGGCGGCTTCCGCCTTGGCGCGGCGGGTCGCGGCCAGACGCACCCGGTCGGCGGCCAGCACCGCGTCCTCCGGATCGAGGCGGTCGAGCAGCGCGCGGGCGAACTCGCCCATCGCGCCGTCCCCGAGGCGATAGAACACCCAGGCGCCTTCGGGAAAGCGCTGCACCAGTCCGGCCTCGGTCAGGAGCTTCAGATGCCGCGAGATGCGCGGCTGGCTCTGGCCGAGAATGACGGTCGCGTCCTTCACGGTCAGTTCGCCGTCGGCCAGCAATGCGAGCAGGCGCAGGCGCGTCGCCTCACCGGCGGTGCGCAATCCGCTCAGCACCTGTTCCACGCCCAGACGGGATGTCGTCGTCATCGCAACCTCAACAGCAAGATATAAAGATATCTTTATACGTGGATTGCCGAGGATTCAAGCGAAACGTCGCGACACGCTCGAAATCCATGGAGCGTCAGGGGAAGCGTCAGGGGAAGCGCAAACGCCGAAAGGACCGGCGCCGCAGGCGGATACGGCAAGCGGACACGGCAAGCGGACACGGGGGCGCGGGGGGATTGGGCCAGGGCATCGGCCCAGCCCACAGGCAAGCCGCCCGCGGGCCCGCGCCGGAGATCGATGCGGGAGCGCGCGGCGAAGACGTTGCGGCAACGCGTCGGGTCTAGCGTCCCTCGGCGGCGGCCGTCGTCGCGGCCTGCCGCTGCGCGGCCTGCTCGTCCACCACCGGCAGCACGGCGCCGCCGATGGCCTTTTTCTCGGCCTCGGAAAACTGGCGCGGGTCGTCGGCCTCCTGCTGGACGCGCACGGTGACTTCGCGGTGAGCGAAGTGAATGCCCTCGCGCTCGCACAGATCCCGGATGCCGGCGTAGACCACCTTGCGCAGCTCGAACTGGTCGCCCGGCCGGGTCATGAACTTGACCCGCACGATCATCGCCGAGTCTTCCAGCGCCGTGACACCTTGCGACTTCACCGGCTGCAGGAATTTCGGCCCGTAGTCGGGATGCTCCAGCAGCTCCTGGCCGAACTTCTTGATGAGCTTGCGCATGCGTTCAACGTCGGTGTCGTAGGTGACGCGGAAAGCGAGCTTCATCATCGCCCAGTCGCGCGAGAAGTTCTTCACGAACTTGATCTCGCCGAAGGGCACCGTATTGAGCGGTCCGTTGTGATGGCGCAGCTGCATGGAGCGGATCGAGATCTTCTCGACCGTGCCCTTCACGTCGCCGATGTCGATGTATTCGCCCTTGCGGAAGGCATCGTCGATGAGGAAGAACGCGCCGGAGAAGATGTCGCGGATCAGCGTCTGCGCGCCGAAGCCCACCGCGAGCCCGACGACGCCGGCGCCGGCGAACAGCGGCCCGATGTTCACGCCGAGCTGCGACAGGGCGATCATGCCGGCGATGACCACGATGGTGATCAGCAGGAAATTGCGGAAGATCGGCAGAAGCGTGGCAAGCCGGCTTTCGCCGGCGCCGCCGACCTCGGCATCCTCGTTCTTTTCCGTGCCGCCCGATTCCAGCGCGATCTGCCGGTCGATGGAGATCGCCACGGCCCGATAGGCCATGTAGCCGAGAAACAGGATCAGACCGATCTCGAAGAGATTGGCGGCAAGAAACCTGTCGTCGGACAGCGGCACGCCCCAGCGCGACAGCAGAAACCCGAGCCCCACGACGATAGAGAGGATCGCCGCGCCGTGATCCAGCAACTCGCGATAGGGCGAGCGCGCGCCTTCCGCGTCGAGCGCCTCCGCCTCGGCCTGCGCGCGGGTCGCCGCCGTGTCGGCCTCGCCGCCCTCGCTGGTCGCCGCCCGCTCCAGATCCTCCGCCGTGCGCGCCTGCGCGGCATCGCTGTCGAGACGCGGCAGCAGCCAGGTGTCGATGACCAGCACCAGCAGGCCGTAGACGACGGCGCCGACGAGCAGCGCGAAGACCGGCGCCCCGACGAGCCCCAGCGCCGCCGGCAGATCGAGCAGCACCCGCACCCCGGAGAACAGGAAGGCCACCGCGAAATAGACCAGCGTGACCGGAAGCCACAGCAGGGTCGCCACCCGCCGCCAGAGCGGTTGCTCGCCCGCGCCGTCGGTTGCCGCGATGCCGCCCGAGATGAGGCGCGTGATCGGCCGGCGGAACGCGATGGCGACCCCGGAGAGGGCGATGCAGGCGAAGGCGGCCCCGAACAGCAGCGCCAGCTTGTGCGCGTCGGGGTCGAGGCGCATGGCCGCCATCCAGGCGCACAGGCCGACGATGACATAGGCGACGCCCGCCACGCCGATCAGGGCGCGGTAGAGCGCATGCGCTTCCGCATCCTGCAAGCCGATCATGCGATGCGATCGGGCGTCGGGCGCGAGCACGTTGCGAAAGATGATGCGCAGCACGAGGATGACCGCGACCGCCTCGAGCCCGGTGAAGACCGTGACCCGCGACGGCTCGTGGCCGGAGACGAAGGCAAGTGCCACGGCCGCCGAGACGATGGCGAAGACGACGAGCCCCGCCCCCATCATCAAGGCGCGCGTGAAGAGATATCCGATCTTGGACGCCCGCCCGGTCGGGTTGGGATCGTAGAGATGCAGGAACCGGTGCCGGCCCCAGCGTTCGGTGAGCGCGAGCGCGGCGATGCCCGCCAGCGCCGAAAGCCCCAGAACCGCCACGGACGACCAAAGCCACGCCAGCGTGTCGTCGGGGGAATGGGCGGCGAGAGCCTGCCCGGCAAGCGTGGGAAAGGCATCGGCGGCGGTCACCGCCCGCGCGAAGGCGTCGCGCACCTCAAAGGCCAGCGTCCGGTAATCGACCGGCGCCACCGTCGGCCCGGTGCCCGGCGCATCCGGCGGGGCGTCGGATGCGGCGGCCGTGCCGGCCTCCTGCTGCGCGAGAACGGAGAGAAGTCCCTGCGCCTGTGCGGCGGGCGCGAAGACCACCGCCATGAACACGAGACAGATGGCCGCGCGGACGATCCCCGCGCCGAAACGCATAGTCTTCATGGTCTTCATGATGCCCCTTCCGCAGTGCCCTGCGGCCCCCTTGCGCCCGGGCGCGCCCCATGCGCCGCGACCCTGTCGGGCCAGCCCCGTCCGGTCGATCCGCCCGGAGCGCGCGGCCAAGGCGATCACGATGCGGGCGACGCTGGTAACATGCGAAAAGGTACTCGAGGTTTCATGACCTGTCCAAGGCGGAACATCGCGTATCCCGCCCCGGCCGCCGCGAAATCAGCAGGCGATCCGCCCCTGCCACTGGGCCAGCAGATTGCGCGCCTGGGCGGGCACGATCCGCTCGTAGCGCTCGACCAGCCGGCGGCGTTCCGCGTCCGGCAGGCGGTAGCGCCACGGACCGATCGTCAGCAGCACGCCGACGGTCGCCGGGCGCAACCCGCTGGCGCGGGCGACGATCAGGAACGGATCCACATCGAGACGCACCATCCAGTGCTTGGCCTCTTCCAGCCCGATGTCGCCAAGGATGGCGAAGATCGCAACCACTTCCGCGAAGCGGTCTTCCTCGGCGAACCTGAGCAGCGTCGCCTCGTCGAGCCCGGGATCGCGGGCCAGCGCGCAGACCCGCCCCATGGCGGTCTCGAAGTCGTAGCGGGCGAGCCAGAAGTCGTTGGACAGCCGCTGCGCCGCCATCTGCGCCGCCTGCGGCACCGCGCCGGCCGCCCGGCGCGCCCGGTCGAAGAGGCGGATCCGGACCCGCTCGCCGGCAAGCGAGGCAAGCTCCGCGATATCGGTCTCCGACAGATCCTCGCGCTCTGCGAGCGCCAGTTGCAGGTCCTCGTCGAGCCGCGCGGCATCGAGCAGGTGGCGCACCCCGTGGCGCGACAGGCTCGCGCCGAGGTTCTCCGCCAGCCGGCGCTTGACCCGCTCGCCGCCCTTTTCGACGAGCGTGTCGGTCACCAGTTCCGACAGAATATCGCGGGTGGCGATGGCCAGGCGATGATCGTCGCCATGGTGACAGGCGATGTCGATCAGATCGCCGTCGCGCAGCACGGTGGAGCGCTCCAGAAGGGGCCGCGCGACGGCAATCTCGTCGCCGGCGAGCCGGCGCACCGTCGCCTCCGGCGCCCGGCGCAAGGCCGCAAGGCGGCCGGCAATGAACTCGCGCGCCTGCTGCTCCACCATCTCCGACAGACGTACCAGAACCGAATCATAGATCTGGATCTGCTCTTCCGAACAGGTCTCGGAGGTCAGGGAGAACAGCATGGCGACGTTGCATGCCAGATCGTTCCGCCGGGAGATATCGTCTTCCCGGGCAAGGGCCTCGAAGTTTACGAGCTCCGTGTTCGCCATCATGGACAGGGCCTCGATTCGCTGTTCGTAGCTTCAGTTTGCGTGAAATAGCATGGCCCACGTGAACAAAAATTGCAGTGACGCACGTCGCCTTATAATAAAAGTCGAAAAGTTGTTTCGAAAAAACTGTCCCTCAATCGTCTAAAATTTTAGAGACGGGCCGGACACCCTTTTCCGGCGTGGAAGACAGAACGGCGGGAAGGGATTATGGTCACGCGCCGTCCGGCGGCAGCGCCCCCACGCGCGAGGCCCCCAACCCGCGAGGCGCCCACGCGCGAGGCCCCCCATCCGCGAGGCCCTCATGCGCGAGGCCCCCATGCGCGAGGTATGAACCATGACAGACACGACGCACTCCTCCCCCGTGAAACCGCCGCGCCCCGGCGAAGAGCGGCTCGCCCGCGATCCCGCGGAGCTTGCCCCCGACGCGGGCCTGGTGTTCATCGGCCACATCGAAACACCCTGGCAAACGCCGGACGCCTGCCCGCGCAACGCCCGCGCCAGCGACGCCACCGCCCGCGTCCGCCTCAAGCCCGAGTATCTGCCCGGCCTCGCCTCGATCGACAGCTGCACCCATGTGATCCTGCTCTACTGGATGCACCGGGCGCGCCGCGATCTGATCGTGCAGGCCCCCTCCTTCGCGAAAGGCGCGCACGGCTGTTTCGCCCTGCGCTCGCCGATCCGGCCCAATCCGGTCTCGCTCAGCGTGTCGGAACTGGTGGAGCGGACCGACGACGGCCTGATCGTGCGCGGCATCGACTGCCTGAACGGAACGCCGCTCATCGACATCAAGCCCTATTTCGCCCGCACCGACAGCGTGGCCGGGGCAAGCGTCGGCTGGTTCGAGCGCGAGGACGACGGCGGATCGTGACGGCGCAAGGCCACCGGCGGGGCGGCATTCTCGCGCATAGGCATCAGCACAAACCCCATTGAACGCCGCGGCACATCAGCATACCTGATAGGCATGCTGACCCTTCGCCAACTTCGCTATTTCGATGCGCTGGCCCGGCACCGTCATTTCGGGCGCGCCGCGGAAGACGTTTCCGTCTCCCAGCCCGCCCTGTCGATGCAGATCCGCGAACTGGAAGCCACGCTCGGCATCGCGCTGGTGGAGCGCCGGCCGAACGCGGTGCGCCTCACCGAACGGGGACGGGAGGTCGCCCGGCGCGCGGCGCGGATACTCTCCGACGCCCGCGACCTGACGGACTATGCCCGCCACTCCGGGCAGGTGCTCACGGGCACGCTGCGGCTCGGCATCATTCCTTCGATCGCCCCCTATCTGCTGCCGCAGGTCCTGCCCGAGCTGACGCACGCCTATCCGCAGGTGGACCTTCAGATCCGCGAGACCCTGACCCGCTCGCTGGTCGACGAACTCGCGCATGGCGATCTCGACGTGATCCTGGCCGCCCTGCCACTGGACGGCGCGGACCTGGAAACCCATGCGCTGTTCGACGACCGCTTCCTGCTCGCGGTGCAGAACGGCCCCGACCTCGACGAGCGCAACCGGGTCGATCCCTCGACCATCGACGGCGCCTCCCTGCTCCTGCTGGAGGAAGGGCATTGCCTGCGCGACCAGGCACTCAACTATTGCGAGGGACTGCGCCCCACGGGACGCTCCACCTTCGGCGCGACGAGCCTGTCGACGGTGATGCAGATGGTCGCCGCCGGCTACGGCGTCACCTTGCTGCCGGAACTCTGCGCTTCGGTCGAGGTGCGCGACGAGCGGGTGAGCCTGCTGCGCTTCACCGACCCGCAGCCGCAGCGCGTGGTCGGGCTCGCCTGGCGCAAGACCTCGCCGCGACGCGCCGATTTCCTGGCACTCGGCGACTGCGTGCGCGCCGCGCTGAAGCTGCCCCCGACACCGGCCGCCGACCCGGCTCCCGCCGCCGCGCCGTCCGCCGTGCCGCCCGCGCCATGAGGGAGGCTCCGCGCGTCCGCCCCCAACCCGAGGCTGCGCCCGCGCGCAGGACCGCCGCATGATCCTTCACCCGTCGTCCTCCGTCGCCGCCCCAGGTCTCGCGCTGCTGTTTCAGGTGCTCGACAAGCGCGGCAGTTCGGCGTTTCTGCTCGACCGGCAGGCGACGATCCTGGCCCGCAACGAGGCGGCCCAGCGCCTGCTGGAGGGCGCCTGCGGCCTGCTCGTTCCCACCGGGCGGCGCGGCAACCGTCTGGAGTTCGCGCATCCGCTCACCCAGCGCACGCTGACCGCAGCCCTTGCCGCGCTGCTGCGCCCGACCGGCCCCGATCCGACGCAGCAAAGCGATCTGTGCCTGACCTGCGACGACGGGCCGATGCTCGGGGAACTCTACCCCGTTCTGCTGCCCGACCCGGGCCCGGCGGGTCCGCGCGGCGCGGTGCTCGTGCTGTCGCGCGGCAACGCGCCACCGCCCACGCTGGAACCGCGCCTGCGGCTGCTGTTCAACCTGACCCCGCGCGAAAGCGCCGTCGCGGTGCATCTGGCCAGCGCCCTGCCCGAAACCGAGATCGCCCGCGACCTCGACATCAGCGAAAACACCCTGCGCACCCACCGCAAGGCGATCTACGCCAAGCTCGGGGTGAACAGCCGGGCGGAGTTTTCGGCGATCGTCGCGCGGCTGATGTGAGGCGGCGATGCTGCGCGGCAAGGGCACGAAGCGCCAGCGCGAGATGCGCCGGCACTTGCGCCGGCTCGCGCCGCGCATTCCCTATGGCGATGCCGAGGCCGTGCTCGACGGCGCGCTTGCCCCCCATCTGCGCCACCTGCCGCCGGCCATCGCGCTGTGGCAGGCGATGACCGCCCGCGTCCGCCACGCCCACAGCCCCTATGAGACGCTGCTCGACGAGGGTTACGACCGCGACGCGGCGCGGTTCTTCGTGCTCGACGACATGAACGCGACGCTGCAGGACTGGGGCGTCACACGCCGCGTCGACGCCGACGGGTCCGATGACGGCGCCGACCACACCTGACACCGCTCCCGACGGGACGCGGGAGGTGGCTAGCGATAGAGCCAGTGCTCGGGGATATGGGCGGTCACCGCCTCGCCGGGGCGAATGACGCCGGGGCGCTCGACATAGGCGACCAGCCCGCGCCGGCGGCGCGCGACCTTGGGAAACAGAAGATCCAGCCCCTCGTGCCCGGGGCAGCGTTCGGCGATTGCCTTGCCCGCGATCCGGCAGGGCGCGTTGTCGCCGTCGACCCGCAGGACCACGCCGCCGGCGAAGACGAGACGCGTGCGCGGCGGGACGAGCGACAGACGGGGAATGCCCTCGGTCACCACATTGCCGCCGATCCACCCCGCCTCCAGACGCTCGATGCCCATGTCGGCGGCGACCGCGGCCAGTTCCTCCGCCGACAGCACCGAGATCTGGCGCTCGTTGCACATCTCCGTGCCGTTCGGATACCAGGGCTCGCGTCCGCCGGAACGCCGGGTGAAACCGGAATGCCGGTCGCCGGGAATGCCCTCGAAGCCGATCTTGAGCGCCGCCGTCCACTCGGTGCGGAAATCCTCGGGCCGTTTCGTGGCAAGCGCCTGCACGACCGTGCCCGACACCTTGCGCGCCGGTGCGCTGATCAAGTCTTCCGCCTGTTCGCGCCCGAAGAGATCGGCCGTCATCCTGGTCTCCATTGTCCAATCTCACGCAGCCGTGGCCCGCCGCTGTCGCGTTTCCCGCTCGCAGACGGTCGTTGCGTTTTGCAGCCGCGCGGGGTGCGGGGACATTGCCGCAAGCCCCGATGCGCCCGCGCCGCGCCTTCCAGTCGCAACCCTAGTCCGATTCCGCCGGTCGGAAAACGCGGGCGCGCCGGTCGGAGCGGCGAACGCCGCCCAGACGAAAAACCGCGCCCGCGCGGGGTGCGCGGACGCGGCTTGCGTCGTTTCGGCCCGTGGGGTCGGCCAGCTCAGCGTGTGAGCGGCTTGTACTTGATCCGCTTCGGGTTGGCCGCATCCGCGCCGAGGCGGCGGATCTTGTCGGCCTCATAGTCCTCGAAGTTACCCTCGAACCACTCCACGTGGCTGTCGCCCTCGAAGGCGAGCATGTGGGTCGCCAGCCGGTCCATGAACATGCGATCGTGGCTGATCACCACGGCGCAGCCGGCGAAATCCTCCAGCGCGTCTTCCAGCGCGGCCAGCGTCTCGGTGTCGAGATCGTTGGTCGGCTCGTCAAGCAGCAGCACGTTGGCGCCCGACTTCAGCACCTTGGCGAGATGCACGCGGTTGCGCTGACCGCCGGAGAGCGAGCCCACCTTCTGCTGCTGGTCGCCGCCCTTGAAGTTGAAGGCGGAGCAATAGGCGCGCGAGTTGATCTCCTTCTTGCCGAGGTAGATCACCTCCTCGCCCTCGGAGATCTCCTCCCACACCGTCTTGTTGGGATCGAGCGCGTCGCGCGACTGGTCGACGAAGCCGAGCTTCACGCTCTCGCCGATGGTGATCGTGCCGCTGTCGGGTTTGTCCTGCCCGGTGAGCATGCGGAACAGCGTCGACTTGCCCGCGCCGTTGGGACCGATCACGCCGACGATGCCGCCCGGCGGCAGCTTGAACGACAGGTCGTCGATCAGGAGCTTGTCGCCGAAGGCCTTGGAGATGCCCTCCACGTCGATGACGTTCTGACCCAGACGCGGCCCGGCGGGAATGACGATCTGCGCGGCCGGATTGTTGAGCCGGTCCTCGTTCGCCTTGAGCAGCTCGTCATAGGCCTTGATACGGGCCTTGGACTTGGTCTGGCGCGCCTTGGGGCTCATGCCCATCCATTCGCGCTCGCGCGACAGGGCGCGCTGTCGGGCCGCGTCCTCGCGCGACTCCTGCTCCATGCGCTTGGCCTTCTTCTCCAGATAGGCCGAATAATTGCCCTCGTACGGAATGCCGCGGCCGCGATCGAGCTCCAGGATCCAGCCGGTGACATTGTCCAGGAAGTAGCGGTCGTGGGTGATGATCAGCACCGAGCCCGGATACTCGCGCAGGTGCTTTTCGAGCCAGTGAACCGTCTCGGCATCGAGGTGGTTGGTCGGCTCGTCGAGCAGCAGAAGGTCCGGCTGGTCCAGAAGCAGCTTGCACAGCGCCACGCGGCGGCGCTCGCCGCCCGACAGATTGTCGACCGCCCAGTCGCCCGGCGGACAGCGCAGCGCTTCCATCGCCATCTCGACCTGGGACTCCAGATCCCACAGGTTCTGACTGTCGATGATGTCCTGGAGCTTGGCGCCCTCCTCCGCCGTCTCGTCGGAGTAGTTCATCATCAGCTCGTTGTAGCGGTCGAGGATCGCCTGCTTGTCGGCAACGCCTTCCATGACGTTTTCCAGCACCGTCTTGCTTTCGTCGAGCTGCGGCTCCTGCGGCAGATAGCCGACCTTGGCGCCCTCCGCCGCCCAGGCCTCGCCGGTGAAGTCCTTGTCGGTGCCGGCCATGATGCGCAGGAGCGTGGACTTGCCCGCGCCGTTCGGCCCGAGGATGCCGATCTTGGCGTCGGGATAGAACGACAGATTGATCCCGTCGAGAACCTTCTTGCCGCCCGTGTAGGTCTTGGTGAGACCGTGCATGTGATAGATGAACTGGCGCGCCATAGGTGCCTGCCGCTCCGCTAATGTCGAGAAGGGGAAACTGAGGTCGTGTCTTAGTCGAAGGCACAGGCCGGAGCAAGGGCTGCCCGCGCCGCGGCCGCCCGCGGACGCCGTCCGGCGTTTACCGCGCGTTCACCGCTTGCCAGCAGCATCGCGCCGGGGCCGGGCACTTTGTGAAACCCGCAAGTCTGGAAGGAAGTCTCATGCGTCTCCGGCACGGGCCGCGCCTCGCGGCCATCACCGCCGCCGCCCTCCTGGTGGCGGCCTGCGGATCCAATCGGTTCGAACGCGGCGTGACGGGCGGCGCCATCGGCACCGCCGCCGGCGCGGGCGTGCTCGCCGTCGCCGGCGGTCCGGTCCTCCTGGGAGCAGCCGCCGGCGCGGCCGGCGGCGCGGCCATCGGCGCCCTTACCAACGAGTGCCAGATCGATCTCGGCCCGCAGCGCCCGAACGGCTGCTGACCGGAAACGGCGGCTGACGAGGCCGGGCTTCGGCCCACACCTCCCTGCGCGCCCCCGCCGCAAATCCCCGGCGGGGGTGCGGAGGCGGTCCGCTCGCCACGAGCACAACCCAGACGTTATTCCAAAAAATATCTTCCGCCTTGATTGCGTGTCACAGAGATCACAAGATCGCTGGATAGAAGCAGGCTGCGGCACGTCCAAAAGGAGGGTGGAATGAGCTGGTCTTTGTTGTGGGTCGACCATTGGTCCGGATGCCCGGACACGCAGGAGGCAACGCGGGACGGCCGGAATCCGGCACAGGGCGCGATGGTCTCCGGCAGGACCGACCTGCCCACGTCCTCCGGGACCGCGTCCTCGACGTCCCAGCCGGCGTCCCCGCTGACCGAGGGGATCGACCCCCGGATTGCCGCCGCCGCGCACAGCGCCCTGGAGCGCATCGCGCAGGTGCAGGACACCCTTCTCGATCCGGTTCTCGACCCCGCGCCGGGTCCCGCCTGACGGTCCGGCGGCGGCAGACCCTCCGCGCGCCAACCGCGCGGGTCCCGCGCCCGTGTCCCGCACTAAGCGCCGGACTCAGTGCCGCAGCAGCGATGCGTCGGCCGGGGCCGCAGTGGCGTCCGGCGCGGCACACGCGGCCGCCCGATAGCGGCGGAGCACCATCACCAGATCGAGGTGGAAGATCGACACGAACAGCAGGAAGGACGAGATCACCGCCGGTTCCGTCCACACATAGGCCTGATAGACGGCCGCGTTGCCGAGCGGCAGGGTGATGTCCTTGACGACGAAGAGCACCAGATAGCTCAGCGCCAGCACGGCGCTGATCTTGCCGACCGTCCGGCGCATGCGCGCCGCCGGCAGATGCACCAGTGCCGTCGCATGCAGGACCGGATGCACCTCCTCGTTCCGCAGGATGCTGGTCGAGATCAGCAGCCCGGACAGCACCACGAAGCCTTGCGAGAAGAAGAACAGATAGCTGCCGACCATATGCATGTCGTTGTCGACGCCCATCCGGTACTGGCTGAGCACGACCATGCCCGCCGAGGCGCCGATCTGCAGCACGATGGCCGTGCAGGCGGCCGCCGCCATGGTCCGGGCGGTCGCCGGCGACACGTCCTTTAGATGCCGGGCCGCCAGCAGGGACAGACCCGCGACCACGCACACGCCCACGAACAGAATGCCCGCGCTCAGGGAAATCCAGAAGGCGAAGGGCTCGCCGATCAACGGATCGGACAGCGCGCGGCTGATCGTCGGCGGATATTGGGCCACATAGTCGGGATGGGTGGCGATGAAGCGCGCCCGCGCCCAGTAGATGTAGTAATTCACCACCGCCACCACGAAGGTGTTGGCGACAAGCGCCGTCACGGCGGCCGCGGCAAGCCATTTCGGCGGGCGGGCCCAGAAGGGATGCCGGGCGGCGGTATAGTGGTCGTTCATTCCGGAAGCGTCCTCGACTGATCCGGCCCATCGGTGCGGCGGAGTATTCTGCAGCGCAAACGATTGCGCAACCTGCCAAAGGCGGCTTTGGCGCAGACAGGCCACACCTGTGTCCCGGAAGCCGCAGGGGACACGGCGGAGTCTGGCGGCGCGCCTTCTGGGCGAGCATTGGGCGGGAGGTCGGCGCAGGAATTCGGAGATCCCGAACAATCAGGTTCAACGAACCGCCCGTCACTCCGCAGGAATGCTACAAATCATTGAGAAGATGGTGGGCCCCACTGGATCAAAGAAAATAATAATTTCAATGATTTAGGGTGCTCTATTTTCCCGGTACCGTCCGAAATCCCGTCACTTTTTCCGGTGTCGTGAGCTAGCCATTTCGCTCGCAACGACAGCGAAAGCATATCAGATTCTGATGAGAACGACAGGCTTCTGCGGCAAATTATGGGCCAATTTTCGCTTCGTCGTCGTCCTCTATATCCCCAATTTGATAACAATCCAGAAATCTTAAATAGCATTCCCGCTAAGCCGCGAGCACCCAACCCATCTGCGCCGGTTGCTCCGGAGAGGCCGGCGCCGGACGATCATTGTCGTCACGAAGCTCGAACATTATGTGCCACTCGATCATCGCCGCTAGTAGCAGCCCCAAGGTTGATAGGGTGCCGCATGCCTCCAAGTGTCAACGCGAGGCCGTCAATCGTCAGCGTCTGTTTCTGTCCACGAAAGCCCGCTTAGTATTTCCCATGCCGCTAGAAAATGATCATGGGCGATGTAACCAAACTTCGGAAGGTCATCCGAAAAGTAGATATCGTCGATGCCGTTTCGATAGCAATGAGCGATATAATCGCTGAAAACGGTTCGCAAAATCCCGCTAAGCCTTATGTGCATGTTATGGCAAATTACTGCCTCAATCATGCTGGTCTTGAAGCTTCTCCAATCAGGGGTGCATATTTCCGGCAAAACGGAAACGCCATCCTTTCCCATGAAGAATTCATCAAAGGAATCCTGCATAATACGGATTGCCTGCCCAATAAACGCCGAGTGCAAGCTCTCCAACCAGTATTCATTATTGGGAACTTGATCGATTAGGGCCTGCACCGCTTCTAGTCGAGACGGATCGGAGGTGCCAGAAACCTTACCTTCAGAAGATGAAGCTCTGAGAGGGCTGAATGGATTCACAATGCAGAGAACCAAGGTGTTCGGAAGGGCGAAGACCGCGGTGGTCTCAGCCCAGTACTGCCGCGCATAGATGAGCCCATGTAGCCCTGCTGCTTCAAGTCTCTGCGAGACTAATCCCGTCATGATTTTAAACGCATCTTGGGCATAGTCTGGGGGCATGCAGCCGGGCTCGCCTGCATCAATCCACCCGTCGATTAAAGGAAAGGATGCCGTCACCACAGTCATCGACCCATCGTCGAGGACATTGTTTTCGATCCAACGGTAGTACAGTTCGCTTGGATAATATGTCTCAAGCACGATTTGATCGCCATCCATCCGAGGAATAAAAGCGAGGACGTTCTTATTGTTGATGATCAGTTCTTGCGCCAGTGCATCTCTAACGCCCCTTCCTTCCATCGGTGCAATCAGAACCGACATCAGGCTTGACTCAGACAGCGGCGGGAACAAAGTGCAGAAGTGATTTGCGTAGCCCAAAAGCTCATTGAACGCTTGGCGCTCTGTCTGGGTAGATTTTTTTAGTTCGATTATGACGAGATCGCCTGAACCCGAGATGATTCCTAGTAGATCAATACGAGTCGTACTGTCACCGTCTCGAACCAAACGTACCTCTTTTCCGTCGATTTGAAGCTCCTCTAGATCTTCAATCATTCGATTGATCTTCGTTTCCGTCCGATTTTGAAGAAGGTCCGCTATGCTAGGGAAAGATCCTTCTGGCAGGGCGAGAGGTTCACGCTTCTCGACTATCAAGGAATGCAGATCGTCCTTGTGGTTACTGAACAGGTAATCTCTTAATTCGTTTTCGTTCATAAGTCCCCGCAGTGGATGTATTTTATGCGAGATCGCATTCGCTTTACTCGGACGACGGCACTGAGAGACTGCTAGTATTCGCGCCCGATGACAATGACCGATTTTAAAATACACTCACTGACCTCTGGCTTCGAACAAGGGTTGTCAGCCGAACGGCGGCCCGCAGGTCGCACCGATCTGAATCAGACGGCTGCTCGTTAGACGAGTCCACGCTTACGGGGGCCTCTATAGCTGTCCCTCGATTCAGCAGCAGCGCAGACAACATTTGGTTGGATGGACTTGGCAAAAGTTGGTGTGGTTGCACGTGGTTTCGTGTTGAGGACTCGAACCCGCAACCAAGACGAAAATGCCGCCATCCAAAAGCGCCTAGATTCGAGGTGTTGCTGTATTCGTCAAAATATTTGATGGTTAACGGTATTTTTGGATTGAAGGCGCTGCGGCTTTACTAGGGCAAAAACGGCCTGACGGTATCCGAGGCTTAAAACTGGCGGTATTTTGGGGGTCAGGATACCGTCAAAATGGCTTGGCTGGGCCATTTTCTGAAAGTTAAGTTATTGATTTTATTGTTAAAATATTTGACAAATGGTCAAAAAAGGCAGTTGGTGGGCCCGGAGGGACTCGAACCCCCAACCAATCCGTTATGAGCGGACGGCTCTAACCAATTGAGCTACAGGCCCATGGTGCAACGCAGCGGGTGCGAGCGCGGCGACACCTTGACGCATTGGTATAGCAGGCGGGCGATGGCTGACAAGCGAGGCGTGCCGCCGGCGCGCGGCCTTTCCCGAGGTTTTGCTCCCGCCGCGCCGGCCGGGCATGCTACGTCAGGAGAAGGCCGTCGCCATCGCAGGGCGCGGCCGACCCTCAAGGACAGACCGAGGATACGCCCATGTTCCGGCTCACCGCCCTCCTGCCGACCCGCGTCCTCGCCGCGTCGTTCGCCGTCGCCGTCGCGGGCTGGACGGCGGCGGCCGGCGCGCAGGACAGTCTTCCCTGCAGCGCACGGGCGACGGCGGAGACGATCTACCTGCCCGCCTATTCCGAGGTTCCAAGCTCCGACAGAGGCCGGGTGCAATTCGCGTCCACCGTGCTGGTGCACAATGTGGATCCCGACACGGATCTGGTGCTGACCCGGGTCAGCTATCATGACGCGAGCGGCGCGAAGGTGAGGGACATGCTGGGCGAGGAGACGCCGCTCGCGCCCTTCGCCTCCTTCAGCGCGGTCGTGGATGTGACCGACCGCTCGGGCGGAATCGGCGCCAATTTCATCATCGAATGGCGCGCCGAAACGGCCAGTCTGTCGCCCATCGCGGAGGCCGTGATGCTCGGCTCGCGCGGAACGCAGGGCTTCGCGATCGGCACCGAGGGGCGCACGATCCGGCGAACCCCGGCCCCCTGCCCGCAAGACTGACCGGTCAAGACTGACCGGTCTCGCGACGCCCTGATCCTTCCCTCCTGCGCGGCCGGCCATCGGCCCATTGCCTTGAGCGGCAAACCGCGCGACAAGCAGAGGCGCGCGGACGCGGCCATTGCGCGCCGCGTCGGTCGTCCGTGCCAGTCGAGAGGCTTCCATGCCGCGCTTTCCCCTCACCGTGACCCTCGTGCTCGTCTCGCTGACGCTGATCGGATGGCTGCTTGTCGTTGGCCGGGCGCTGCTTCTGCCCTTCGTTATCGCGATCCTCGTCTGGTACCTGATCAACGCCCTCGCGGCGGCGATCCGGGCGATTCCCCTCGGGCCCTATCGCCTGCCGCCCGTCGTCGCGCTGCCGGCGGCCCTGGCGGTCATCTTCGGCGTCTCGACCATGGTGGTGGACATCGTCACGGCGAACCTGACCGAGCTGGCGCGCGACGCGCCGGTCTATCAGGCCCGGCTCGAGGCGCTCGTCGCCACCTATTCCGAAAAGCTGGGGCTGGAAAACCCGCTCGAGTTGCGCGATCTCGTGCCCGACAACGCGCTCAACCGGGCGATCGCCGCCGGCGCCAATGCCATCACCACCATCGCCGGATCCGCCTCGCTGGTCTTCATCTACGTGCTGTTCCTGTTGCTCGAGCAGAAGACCTTCGACCGCAAGATGCTGCGGCTGTTCACCTCGCCCGAGCGCGCGGAGATCGCCTTCAAGGTGCGCGAGCGCATCGCCGTGGCGCTGCGGCACTATCTCGGCATCAAGACGGCGGTGAGCGTGCTCACCGGCGTGCTGACGCATGTGCTGCTCACCGTCCTCGGCCTGCCCTATGCCGCGCTGTTCGGCTTCATCGCCTTCCTGCTGAACTACATCCCGACCATCGGCTCGCTGACGGCGGTGATTTTCCCCAGCCTGCTGGCGCTCGTCTATTTCGACAACCTGACGCCCTTCCTGATCATCAGCCTGGGGCTCGGCACCATCCAGTTTTCCATCGGCAACCTGCTGGAACCCCGGTTGATGGGCACGAGCCTCAACATGTCGGGCCTCGTGATCATGCTGTCGCTCGCCTTCTGGGGCTCGATCTGGGGCGTGACCGGCATGGTGCTCTGCGTGCCGCTGACGGTGATGGTGCTGATCATCTGTGCGCAGTTTCCCGCCTCCCGCCCGATCGCCGTGCTTCTGTCCGCCGACGGCGACGTCGGCGAGCCGATCGCCATGACGTCCGGCGCGAATGGCGCAAATGGCGCGAAGGAGGCCGGGGGCACCCCCTGACGCCGCCTTCGACACGCCGCAATTGAAGCGGAAGGTCCGCGCGATCGGCCCCGCGATCTCGCGATTGCGGACGATCGGACACACAATTTCGGGCCCCGGCGAACGGGGCTGGATCGGGAGTTTCTCAATGCGTCTCTTCACCACCCGCCGCGCGCTCCTGCCCGCGGCCCTGCTCGCCGTCGCCCTGGCCGCGCCGGCCGCCGCCGACAGCCCGCGCGTCGCCACGCTCGACATGACCGGCACCGGAAGCGTCACCGCCGCGCCCGACATGGCGATGGTCAGGAGCGGCGTGGTCACCCAGGCGCCGACGGCTGCCGAGGCCCTTTCCGCCAACACCGAGGCGATGACATCCGTGATCGCCCGCATCAAGGACACCGGTGTCGAGGCACGCGATATCCAGACCTCGGACTTTTCCGTCGTGCCGCAGTACCGGCGCGTGAAGCCCAACGATCCCATCGACCACAGCCGGGAACTCGTCGGCTATCAGGTGTCCAACACCGTGACGGTCCGGGTCCGCGATCTCGGCGGCCTCGGCGGCCTGCTCGATGCGGTCGTGCGCGACGGCGCCAACAGCATCGACGGCCTGTCCTTCGTCGTCAGCGACGCCGACGCCCGCAAGGACGCGGCGCGCAAGGCGGCCATGGCCGATGCCCTGCGCAAGGCCCGCCTCTATGCCGAGGCCGCCGGCGTGGACCTCGGGCGGGTGCTGTCGATCTCGGAGCAGGATTATTCCCCGCGCCCGCAGATGATGATGGCCCGCTCCGCCATGGAAGGCGCCGCGGACGCCGTGCCGCTGGAAGCCGGCGAGACCACGCTGCAGGTGCGCGTCAACGTCACCTGGGAACTGCAGCAGTAACCGCCCGCAAGGGGCCGGCGCGCGCAACGCTCACGCCGGTCCCAGCCCCTCGCGGATCCAGACCTGCAGCGCCTTGCGGCTGGAGGTCGTCTCGCCGATATCGGGCCAGTCGAAGCCGACGGTGAGCCCGTCGACCGGATGGTAGCCCCGTTTGCGCCAGAACGGATCGAGCGGTCGATAGCCGTCGGGCCTGCGCGGATCGTCGTCGCCCCGGATGACGGCGCAAAAGGCGGCCGCGTCGAAGCCCAGCGCGCGGGCATGCGCCTCGCGATGGTCGAAGAACGCATGGCCGATGCCCTGGCCGCGATACGCCGGATCGAGCACGGATTCGGCGAAATAGAAGAAACGCGCCGGATCGTGGCCCGCCGCCGCGAAGGGCGCGCGGAACTCCTCCACCTCTTGCGCCAGCGGTTGCCCCGTCGCCGCCCCCACCAGCCGGTCGCCGTCGCGCGCCGCCACGACCACCGCGCCCGGTGCCGCCGCGTATCGCGCCAGATAGTCCTCCTCGTAGGCGCGCGACCCCTCGTAAAGATACGGCCAGTCGCGAAACACGGCGACGCGAAGGTCCGCGAGCGCGGAAAGCACGGGCTCTATTTCCTTACCCGTCAAACTAATTACGGTGAGCGCCATTCTTCCGGTCCGTTTTTCCTGTCAATTGCTTAGCCGACTTTCCTGCGATTTGTCCTGACCAGAAAAAATGCATTGAAATCGACTCACGGCGAGCTTATACGGTGGTGCTTCGGGACTGAACCCGGGTTTCATCTACTGGTTGGGGAGACCGCCATGTCTGACGACGGCCTCTTCCAATTGGGGATGGACTTGGAGGCTCGTGACTACGACGGATCGCATGCGTCCACGCGGGACGCGGTCGACCGCATCGAGCCAAGAAGCACCACCCATACGGAAGACAAATACGAAACGTCCGCAGTGCTCACGCAGGACGACCGGCTCGATCACTTCATCGAGAAGGATGGCGTGCGCTGTGCGGGATCGCATCTGATCATCGATCTCTACGATGCCGAAAAGCTCGACGACCTTCCCTATATCGAGGAAGCGTTGAAGACCTGCGTCGAGGAGGCGGGCGCGACCCTGCTGCACATTCATCTTCATCCGTTCGAGCCGACCGGCGTGAGCGGAGTGGCGGTGCTTGCCGAAAGTCACATCTCCGTCCACACGTGGCCGGAGGCCGGCTATGCCGCCTTCGACGTCTTCATGTGCGGCGATGCGATCCCGGAGAAATGCGTCGAGGTTCTCGAGCGTGCCTTCGCGCCCGGGCGCTGCGAGGTCAGCGAGCTTCTGCGCGGCAGGCAAGTCGCATGAGTTCGGGCCTGACCTTCAAGGAAACGCTCTATCCGGGCGTCGAGGTGAACTACGCCTGCGACAGCGTTCTGTATCAGGACCGCTCCGAGCATCAGGATCTCGTGCTGTTCGAGAACCCGGTCTTCGGCAAGGTCCTGATGCTGGACGGGATCACCCAGGTCACCACCGCGGACGAGTTCATCTATCACGAGATGATGGCCCATGTGCCGATCCTGGCGCATGGGGCCGCGCGCGAGGTTCTGATCGTCGGCGGCGGCGACTGCGGCATGGCCGAGGAAGCGCTGAAGCATCCCGGCATCGCCCGGCTGACGCAGGTCGAGATCGACGATGCGGTCGTGGAGTTCTCCAGGACGAATTTCTCGGAGTTCAACGCGCCCGTGTTCGACGATCCGCGCTTCGATCTGGTGATCGCCGACGGTGCGCGCTTCGTCGCCGAGACGGATCGGCGCTTCGACGTGGTGATGGTCGATTCCACCGATCCGATGGGACCGGGCGCGGTGCTCTTCACGCAAGAGTTCTACCGCAACGTCCACCGCTGCCTGACGCCCGGTGGCGTGCTCGTCACGCAGAACGGCGTGCCGTTCCTGCAGCGTGCGGAACTGGTCACCTCGGTGCGCCATTTCGCGTCGATCTACAAGGACGCGGCGGCCTATGTCGCGGCCATCCCGACCTATTTCGGCGGCCACATGGCGTTCGGCTGGGCCAGCGACAACGCGGACTTGCGCAAGACGCCGGTCGATGTGCTCACCGAGCGCTTCGACGCGGCCGGCTTCGACACGCGCTACTACACGCCGGAGGTTCACGCCGCCGCCTTCGCCCTGCCGCGCTTCATTCGCGACGCGGTGGACGAGGGCCGCAAGGGCTGACCCGCGCACCGCGCGTGAACACATCGGGGGCGGCCATTGGCCGCCCCCTTTTTCTGTGGCGGCCCGCGGCCACCGCCCGTTTCTGTCGCAAGTCATCGCCGGGGCCCGTCCCTGCGACATCTTGCGACACTCTTGACATAGCTCAGCGACACGTGCGCGAGACGCTCGCATCCTCACAACCGGGCCGCTTCATGGCGACCGGGTCCCGTCCTTCGACCGGAGAGGTGCTTCCATGTCCGCCGATACATCGTCCGCCCCTGCGCCAACCGCGCAGGAGCCCGCCGCCGGCACGGCGCCGGCCGCCTATTCCCCGACGCAGATCGTTCTCCACTGGGTCGTTGCCGCCCTTGTCGTCTTCCAGATCGTCTTCGCCGAGGCGATGGAGGAATTGGGCGAGGCCGCCGAATACGGCGAGCGGATCGGCGCCGGCGAGGCGTTGCTCGGCAACCTGCACATCTGGGCCGGCTTCGCGATCCTGGCGCTGACCGTCTGGCGCCTCGTGCTCAAGGCGACGCATGGCGCCCCGCCCGAGCCGAAGGGCACGCCCGCGACGCTCTTTCTCATGCGCGCCACCTACGCCCTGTTCTACCTGCTGCTGATCGCGGTGCCGCTCACCGGCGCGGCCGCCTGGTATCTCGGGATCGAGGCGGCCGGCGAGGTCCACGAGCTGTCCAAGCCCGCCTTCATCGCGCTGATCGCGCTGCATGTGGCGGCGACGATCTGGCACGGCGTGGTGCTCAAGGACCGGGTGATGGCCCGCATGCTGCCCGCCCGCGGGCGCGGCCAAAGCGCGTAAGCCCTGGCCGGCTCAATCGCGCGCTTTAAGCCCCGCGCGTCAATCGCGCGCCTCGAGCCATTCCCGCATCGTCTCGCGATCGCCGGAGAGCACGCCTTCGGCGATCCGCTCCCCGACGACCGCACCGAACTTGTAGCCGTGCCCGGAACAGGCCGAGACGATCGTCGCCCGGTCCTCGGCCGCCGCGAAGAAATGCTCGTCGCGGGTGAACGTATAGGCGCAGGTCACCACGTCGGTCACCGCATAGTCATCGATCCGGGCGAAGGGCGGCGCGAAGAGATTGCGGATGATCTCGCCTTCGCCCGGCTCCGGCGTGCGTCGGTCGTTCGCGTGACACGGCACCTTGTGGACGCCCGCGCCGACCTTCAAGCCGGTGCCGGCCACCGGCGGCAGCACATAGCCGTCGACGGTGCCGCCGACATCGAGAATCGCCGGCGCGGCCTCCCAGGCGGCCTTCAGGTCGGCCGGCGGGGCGAGATAGGCGACCGCCGTTCGGTAGCTGGTCAGATGGCCCGAAAGCACGGGGAAGAGATCGAGCACCCAGGCCCCGGCCGTGACCACCACGTGATCCGCGCTGAGCGTCTCGCCGTCCGCCAGCGTCACGGTCCCCTTCGCCGCATCGACCGACGTCACCTTCGTGGTCTCGCGCAAGGTCGCGCCGGCCCGACGCAGCCAGCCGGCCATGTCGGCGGCGATCTTCCGGCACAGCAGCACCCCGCCTTCCGGGCTCGTCGCGGCGAAGCGGACATGCGCGGGATCGAGGAACGGATAGCGCTCCGCCGCCTCCCGCGCGCCGAATTCCTCCAGCGGATAGCCGCCGGCGATCAGACCGTCGCGATACTCCGTCGCCTCGTCGTCCGGCGTCTGGGAGACGAGCAGAAAGCCGGTGTCCACCAGATGCCTGGCGCCGAGATCCTCCCACAGTCTGTCCCACGCCTCGAAGGCGGCGCCGATGCGCCGCTGGTATCCGCCCTGCCCGCCATAGGCGCGGCGGATGATGCGATGCTGGTCGCCGGAGGCCGACAGCGGATTGGGGATCGGCCCCTGCTCGATCAAGGTGACGGCAACGCCCCGCCGGATCAGCGCCCAGGCGGTGGACAGACCGGCAATGCCGGCCCCGACGATGATCACATGCATGACGCGCCCTCCGTGTGTTGTCCGGTGCCGGACCCGTCGGCCCGTCGCGCTCCGGTGACGGGATCGTAGCGCCGGATGACGCCCCTGGACCACGCTTGCACCTGCGCCTGCGCGAGGTTCCCCACAGCCAAGATATCGATCAGGATGCCGATGCCCTCCGCAGGGAGCGGCACGGGAGACGGAAACGCCATGACCGACCTTCGCCTCGCGGACCTGCCGGACCTCGGCTACCTGCTGCGCGAGTACTATGAGCTCTACCGCTTTCTGTCGTCGGGCGGGTCGGACCGCATCCGCGCCCATCAGCGCGCCGTGCGCGAGGCCATCGGCCGCGTGCTGAAGGCGAACGGGCCGATCGGCTTCGCCGAGCCCGCGCAGAAGCCGGTGACCGCGCATCTCAAGCGCGCCCTCGACGAGGGACGGCTGGAGCGCACCGCACCCTTCATCCGGGCGGTGGAAGCGGTCGCCGACCGGCTCGTCTGGCAATACGGCTACGAGAAGGTGCCCAAGGGTCTGGAGCGCAAGTTCGCCTATGCGGAGATCTGCGGCCCGACCGGCCCGGTGCTGAGCGACCAGGTGATCCTCGGCCTGGTGCTCTTCGCACCGGGCTGCACCTATCCGGCCCATTCGCACAAGGGAATTTCGGAGAGCTACATCTGCCTGTCCGGATCGGTCTCGGAAAACCACCAGGGCGTCTATGCGCCGGGCTCGATGATCTTCAACCCGCCCGAACACATGCACCGCATCACCGTGTCGACCACGGAACCGGCCCTGCTCGCCTATGCCTGGGTCGGCCCGCCGGAGCTGCTCGCCAACCAGAAGATGGTGTTCTCCCGCCCGCGCAAGAGCGGCTGAGCGTCGCGCGCGTGGCGATTTGCGCCACCAGTCCGCGGCCCGCGATGCCGTCACGCCTTGCCTGGCAGGCGCGCGCCGACCCATCCGGGACAGTCGGCCGCAGACAGCGAATCGCCACCGCGTGATCCCGGCCGAATGCAGTGAGAGCCGGGATCGAAGAGCCCCGCCGGCAAGCAGACCCCGCGCCGACCTTTCCCGCATCGGCGTCAGGCGCCGGCTTTTTGCCTGTCGGCGTCAGGCGCCGACCTCTCTCGCGCCGGCGTCAGGCGCCGACCTGGGCAATCCAGTCCTGGAGATTGTAATAGGTCGTGATGCGCGCGATTTTTCCCTCGCGGATGGCGAAGAAGCTGCCCGCCGGCAGCCGGTACGTCTGTCCCTTCGCCTCCGGCAGCCCCTCGTCGCTCGCCAGATAGGTCCCCGACACGATGAACTCGGCGGCCGCGCGCGTGCCGTCCTCGGCGACGAAGATCACCATGTCGGAGAGCTCTTCCTTGTAGCACCGCGTCATATGCGCGTTGAACTCCGCAAAGGCCGCCTTGCCCTGGCGCCGGCCGCCCTGATTGACGTCATGCGCCACATCGTCGGTGACGAGCTCGGCCATCGCGGCCGTGTCGCCGGCATTGAAGGCAGCGAAATAGCGCTCAACGAGCGCGCGGGTGTCGGCGGAGGGCGAAGACGACATGAGCGGATCCTTTGAAGGCAATAGGGGGCGGCAATCGGCATCGCCCGCGTGAAAGCCGGCGGCGCGGCGGAGTGTGTCCCCGCCGCGCCGGCGGTTCAAGAGAGAGGAACTCCCTTTCCCCGGCTCACATCACCGCCTGGAACGCCAGCCCCGAGACAATCGCGCCCAACACCCCGAGCCCGAGATAAGCGGCGAAGACCGGCGCGCGCACCAGCGACCAGACGGCGGCCATGGCGGGCACGGAGCTGACCGCCCCGGCGATCATGAAGGCCATGGCCGCGCCCGCCGTCATGCCCTGCTCCATCAGGCCGGCAAGCAGCGGCGGTGCGACATAGCTGTTGAGATAGGCCGGCATGCCGACGAGCGCGGCAGTCGCCACCGGCAACACGCCCTCGCCGCCGACGAGCCCGGCAATCGTCTGCGCCGGAACATAGGTGACGAGCAGGGCCTCCAGCACATAGGCAAAGGCAAGCCACTTCACCAGAAACAGCGCGTTCGCCCTGAGCTCGGTGGCGAAGGTCGCGCGCCGCGCCGCCTCCCGCCAGAACCGCCAGACGGGACGGCCGGAAAAGGGCGACGGCCCGCAGCCGCAGCCGCCCGAGGACCGCGCCCGCACCGGCGCCGCGAAGAAGCCTGCTGCAAGCAGCGCCTTGACCGCGAAGCCGCCGACCAGCCCCAGAGCGACCGCGAAGACCGCCTTGCCGATGGCGAAGGGCCAGCCGAGCGCGGCGGCCGTGATCAGGAGCGTCGGCGGGTCGATCAGCGGCGAGGACAGCCAGAAGGCCATGACGGCGGAGAGCGGCGCGCCGACGGCAAGCAAGCCGGCGATGAAGGGAATGACCTCGCAGGAGCAAAAGGGCGCGAGCCCGCCGAACAGCGCGGCCAGCAGGATCGCCGGCGTCTCGCGCCCCTGAAAGGCGCGGCCCACCGTCGCCTCCGCGCCGGATGCCTTGAGCGCGGCGATCAGAAACACGGCGAAAGCGATATAGGGCGCGGTCCCGGCGAAGGCGGTGAGCGCGAAGACGATCACATCGACGGTCCGCGCCGGATCGAGCACCGCCACGAGAAGCGGCAGACCGACGACCAGCGTCCAGGGCGTCGTCAGCGCGGCGCGAATGCGGCCCCAGGGAACGCCCGGCCGGGCCGGCGGGCTGGCCGGACCGCAGCACCCGGCCTCGGGCGAAGAGGAGGAAGAGGCGTCAGCCATCGGTCGCTGTCCTGTGTCGTGGGGTATCGGGCGCCGGCGCGTCCGGCGTCCATTCGTCGGCGCAGCATTCCTTCATGATGAACCCGGCCAGATGTTCCAGCCGGTCGAAGGCCGCGCGGCTGATCACCGCCCGTCCCTGCTTTTCCTGAAAGATCAGCCCGCCGGCGGCGAGAAAGCGCAGGTGATGCGCGAGCGTGGAAGCAGCCATGCCGGTGCGCGCCTGAATATCCCCGACGGTCAGCCCCGCCGACCCCGCCTTGACCAGCGCCAACACCACCGCCAGCCGCGCCTCAGACCCGATGGCGGCAAACCCCTGCGCGGCTTCCTCCAGCGTGAGCCCCGGCGCGCAGTCCGCCGCCGCCACGCCACTGGCGGCCGCAGTGTCCGCATCTTCGGTCCGTGTGTCGTCGCTCATGAGATTTCCGCTCGCGCTCCCGGAGGCTACGATTAATTTATAAAACTAGTTTTATAGTTATATTAGACGGACGTCAAGGCGAGCAACGGCATCCCACGCCAGAGCGGGCTCCGCCCCCTCACCGTGCCGGAAAACCGCGCGCGCGCCACTGGGAGCGCGGGACGGGCGGGCCGACGCGGAAGGAGAAGCGTTCGACCCGGGTCACGCCGGGGTCGGTTTCGCAGCGGAAATTCAGCTCGTACCATTGCCCGCGCGAGCGATAGGCGGCGCGGGCCGGTTCCAGCACATTGCCCGGGGCGGGGCGGAAGGACGGCAGCAGTTCCGCCGGCCGGTCGGGATAGAGGCTGGAAATCTGCGCGCGCAGTTCCGTCACGCACAGAAGATTGAGCCGCTGCGGTCCGGACAGACCGGCCATCGCCGTGCGCCCGCGCGCGCCACCGAGGATCTGGTTGGAGAAGAGTTCCTGCGCAGACCCGGTTCGCGGACCGCCGCCAGGCGGCGTCAGCTCCACCGCGCGCCCGGGCAGGCGCACGCCGGGCGGCAAGGTCTCGTCCTCCACCGCGCGCCCCGGCGCGCCCGGCACCGTCCGCGCCAGATCCCGCAGGACAGGTTCCGGCGGCGGAACCGGCTTGGCGCGCGGCGCGGCCGCCGCGATGGCCGCGAAAGCCCCCTCGCCATCCGGCGCGCTCGCAGGGGCCTCGTCCACCGCTGTCTCGCCTTCGCGCGCGACCTCGCCCAGGGCCTCAGGCCCCTCGGCGCTCTCCGCCTCGGGCGCAGGGTCCTCCGCGCTTTCTGTGTCGGTGGTTTCTGTCTCGGCGTTCTCCGTGTCGCCGGTCTCGCCGACCGCTGTTTCAGGTGTTTCGGTGTCGGCTGTCTCGGTGTCGGTGCGCCCGTTTTCCGCGCGCGCCGTCTCCGTCGCCGCATCATCGGCGCCCATGTCCCCGGCCGGGACGTCCCCCTCCTCGCGGGAGGCCTCGGCCGGTTCGCCGGCCGCCTCCCCGGCGTCGGCCCGGGCGGGATCTTCGCCCGTAGTCTCGCCCCCATTTTCGCCCGCGTCTGCGGCAGACGGCGCGTCTTCGGCGGCCGGCGGCAGCGCGTCGCGGAGCGCTTCGTCCCGCGTGCCCTCAGCGGGGCGCGCCTCCTCGGCGAACTCCTCGACCGCCTGCAACGTCCGAACGCTGCCGGCCTCCGGCTGCGGCGCGTCCTCGACCTCTTGCGGTTCGGGCTCCGGTTGGGGCTCCGGTTCGGGCACGGGTTCAGGCTCGGGCACAGGCTCCGGTTCCGGCGCGGGCTCGGGTTCGGGAACGGCTGCGGGCGCTTCGGTCTCCGCCTCTTCCGGCGCCGGCGGTTCGGGAGCGGGGGCCGGCGCGACCTCGGGCGCCTGCGGCGCGGCCGGCGGCGGCACGAGCTCAACCTCGAGCGGTGCGTCCTCGATCCCCGGGGGCGGCGTCCGGTCCGGCTCCGGCGCAGCGACCATCAGCGCCACGACAAGCGCATGCAGGACGAGCGAGGCCGAAAGGCCCGCCACCCACGCCCGTCGGTCGCCGGGTGGCATCGCTTGCCGCCCCGGGCGGTCCGGCACGATGTCCGTCGCTGCGGTGATGGTCGTCGCCTCCGGGTTCGCGGGATCCACTCCCGCCGCGATCCGATCCGATACGGCCGGCGGATGCCCGCAGGCTGAGGGAGCGCATGCGCCGCGTCAATCGCATCCGTGGTCGGGAAACGCGCGCGCCGTAACACAAAAAACCCGGCGTCGCCGCCGGGTTTTTCAGGAACCGTCCGGCACGCGCGATCAGCTGTCCAGGAAGGACCGCAGCTTGCGCGAGCGGCTCGGATGCTTGAGCTTCCTGAGCGCCTTGGCCTCGATCTGGCGAATACGCTCGCGCGTCACCGAGAACTGCTGGCCGACCTCTTCCAGCGTGTGATCGGTGTTCATGCCGATGCCGAAGCGCATGCGCAGCACGCGTTCCTCGCGCGGGGTGAGCGAGGCGAGCACGCGGGTCGTCGTCTCGCGCAGGTTCGACTGGATCGCCGCGTCGATCGGCAGGACCGCGTTCTTGTCCTCGATGAAGTCGCCGAGATGGCTGTCTTCCTCGTCGCCGATCGGCGTTTCGAGGGAGATCGGCTCCTTGGCGATCTTGAGAACCTTGCGGACCTTTTCCAGCGGCATCTGCAGCTTTTCGGCCAGTTCCTCCGGCGTCGGCTCGCGGCCGATCTCATGCAGCATCTGCCGCGAGGTGCGCACGATCTTGTTGATCGTCTCGATCATGTGCACCGGAATGCGGATGGTGCGCGCCTGGTCGGCGATCGAGCGGGTGATCGCCTGCCGGATCCACCATGTCGCATAGGTGGAGAACTTGTAGCCGCGCCGATACTCGAACTTGTCGACCGCCTTCATCAGGCCGATGTTGCCTTCCTGGATGAGGTCCAGGAACTGCAGGCCGCGGTTGGTGTACTTCTTGGCGATGGAGATGACGAGGCGCAGGTTGGCCTCCACCATCTCCTTCTTGGCGATGCGCGCCTCGCGCTCGCCCTTCTGCACCATGGAGACGATGCGGCGGAACTCCGCCGTTTCCAGACCGGTCTCGGAGGCGAGCGCCTGAATGTCCTGACGCAGCTCGCGGATCGCGTCCTTTTCATCGGCGACGAAGCTCTTCCAGCCCCGCGACGAGAGATTGGCGACCTTGCGGATCCAGTTCGGATCGAGCTCGTTGCCCTGATACTGCTTGAGGAAGTCGGTGCGGTCCACGCCGTGGCTGTCGGCGAGGCGCAGCAGCCGGCCCTCGTAGCCCATCAGCCGCTTGTTGATGTCGTAGAGCTGCGCGACCAGCGCGTCGATGCGCTGCTGGTTGAGCGACAGGCTCTTCACATCGACGACGATGTCTTCCTTGAGCTTGCGATAGCGGCGCTCCTGCGACGGCGACAGGGTCTTGTTGGCGAGCTTGTTCTCGACCAGCTGATCCTGCAGGCGGCGCAGCTTCTTGTATTCGTCCGCGATCCGGTCGAAGGTCTCGAGCACCTTCGGCTTGAGCTCGGCCTCCATCGCCGAGAGCGAGATGTTGGCCTCGAACTCGTCGTCGTCCTCGCCGTCGCCATCGCCCTCGCTCTCGCCTTCGGCGGCGCCCTCGGGCTTGGCCGGCGCATCGGCGGCGGCAGGAGCCTTGGCGGCTGGCGCCGGCGCGGCCGCCTCGTCGCCCTCGGTCTCGTCGCCCTCGCCGTCGGCCTTGAAATCCGGCCCGGCGTAGGTCGCCTCGAGGTCGATGATGTCGCGCAGGAGGACCTTGCCCTCGTTCAGCTCGTCGCGCCAGATGATGATCGCCTGGAAGGTCAGCGGGCTTTCGCACAGGCCGGCGATCATCGCCTCGCGGCCGGCCTCGATCCGCTTGGCGATGGCGATCTCGCCCTCGCGCGACAGAAGCTCGACCGACCCCATCTCGCGCAGATACATGCGCACGGGATCGTCGGTGCGGTCGGCCGGCTCCTTGGTGGTGGTCTTGGCCACCGCCGTGGGCGCCGCCTCGACGAGTTCGCCGCCCTGGGCGTCGTCGTTGGCCGCTTCCTCGGCTTCCTCTTCCTCGATGACGTTGATGCCCATGTCGGACAGCATCGCCATCGTGTCCTCGATCTGCTCGGAGGTCACCTCCTCCGACGGGAGCACCTCGTTGAGCTCCTCATAGGTGACGTAGCCGCGCTTCTTGGCGAGCTTGATCATCCGCTTGACGGCGGCATCGGACAGATCCAGAAGCGGCCCGTCGCCGGTCTCGCTCGGGGTCTCCTGGGTCTCGTCCGCCTGCGTCGCTTTAGCTGCCATGTTTTTCTCCGGCCTCGCCGGCCTCTCGCGGCCTGGCGCTGTCGCGTTTCAATTCGGGATCGCCCGCCCGCCACCGCATGCCGATGCACGCGGACGAGGCACGGCCCGCCTCCGCGTCACCGCGGATCCGGGCGTCGATTTCCTACTGGTAAATGCTGTCCGTTAAGTGCCACTTAACCCTGCAAGACGATTCGACAAGCTGGACCTCGCCTCGACACCGAACGTCTCCGCGAGCGTGCATGTGGATCGGTGGTTTGCGACACCGAACCCGATACGGGTTTTTGAGACAGCCGGGTGATTTCCTGCCGCTTGGGAGGCGATGCCGTCTGGGCTGCCGGACGCGGCGCGAACGCTGTCTAATGGGTCTATGTAGCGTACCGGCGGGGATTCGCAAGAGTGATTCGCCGCGCGTCAATCGATTCGGCGCGCAATCCCCATCGCGTGAGCCCCCTTCGCCCCGCGATACTGCGCGGGGAGCCCCCTTACGCCCCTTACGCCGGAGCCGCCAGCGGGACAGCGGCCGTTTCCGCACCGCCGCCGCGCAGCTGGCGCGCCCGCTCGGCGAGCGCGTGTTCGTCGCGCGCGCATTCCTCGCGCCGGCGCGCGAGATCCTGCGAGTGGGCGCGGATGCGCTCCCAGTCGCCTTCCTCCAGCGTATCGCCGAGCGACGCCAGTTCCTCCTCCAGATCCGCCTCGGCCGCGCGCAGTTCCAGCAGGTCGAGGTAGTGGGCGAAGAGATCCTCCACGAAGTCGACCGGCGGGTCGAAGCGCAGGATCGGCAGCCGCTGGGCGAGATCGCGAAAGCGCGCCTGCCCGCGCGCGCCCGGCTCATGCATCGGCCCCGCCTCCCCCTCGCCGAGCGCCTCGCTCAGGATCTGATAGAAGCGCGTGTCGAGCGTTTCGAAGAAGCGGCTGACGGGAACATCCTCCAGCTCCGTCGCGATACGGCACAATTCGTCTCGGAAGCGCGCATGCAGCGCGTCGCCGAAGCCGGCGGTGCTCAGCCGCTCCACGTGGCGCTCAAGCAGATGCGGGTACTTGAGGCAAAGCCCGCACAGGATGCGCTCATTGCCGAACATCGTCGTTTCGGGCAGGTCGCCGCCGCGCGCCGGCAGCGAGGGCTCCTCCGCCCCGCTCGCGCCGGGACGACGGGCGGGGCGCGCGCCTCCCGCGCCGCGCTGCGCGCGGGCCTGCTGGTAGAAGAGGTTCGACAGGCGCAGACGGATGTCGAGCTGGTAGCCGCGCCGCACCCGCTCGTCGGCGATCGTGCGCACCAGATCGTCGAGGCTCTTTTCCAGCGCCGCGCGCCGTTCCGGCGTGTCGATGCGCGCGGCCTGCACCTCGCGCTCCCACAGCACCTCGATCAGCGGCCGGCTGCCGGAGAGCGCACCGGCGAAAGTCTCGCGCCCGCCCGTCTGGATCAGGTCGTCCGGGTCCTTGCCGTCGGGCAGGAACACGAAGCCGAAGGAATAGCCGCTCTTCAGCCCCGGCAGGATGCGGTCGACCGCGCGGTGCGCCGCCGACACGCCCGCCGCGTCGCCGTCGAAACAGACGACCGGCTCCGGCGCCAGCCGCCAGAGCCTGGCCACCTGCTCCTCGGTGAAGGCCGTGCCGAGCGCGGCCACCACATTGCGCATGCCGGCCTGCCAGATCGCGATGGCATCCATGTAACCTTCCACCACGATCGCCTGGCCCGACCGATGGGCGGGCTCGCGGGCGCGGTGAAAGTTGAAGACCATCGTTCCCTTGTGGAACAGCGGCGTTTCAGGGGAGTTGAGGTATTTCGGCTGGCCGTCGGGGTCGAGCGTGCGCCCGCCGAAGGCGATCACCCGGCCGCGGTCGTCCTGGATCGGGATCATCAGCCGGTTGCGGAAACGGTCGTAGGACGCGCGCCCGTCGTCGGGACGGATGACGAGCCCGGCCTCGATCATCTGCGCCTCGTCCACGCCCTTGCCGATCAGATGGCGCTTGAGCGCGTCGCGCCCGTTCGGCGCATAGCCGAAGCGGAATTCGCGCAAGGTCTCCGGCAACAGCTTCCGCCGCGCGACATAGGCGCGCGCCGCCTCGCCGCTGGAAGTCGCGAATTCGTCCTGAAAGAAGCGTGCCGCCATCTCGCAGATCTCGGCGAGACCGGCGCGCCGCTCGGCCCGCGCCGCCGCCTGCGGATCGGGCGCCGGCAGGGGAACGCCGGCCTGTTCGGCGAGCCGCTCCACCGCCTCGGGAAAGCTCAGCCCCTCGGTCTCGGTGAGAAAGCGGAAGTGATCGCCCGACGCGCCGCAGCCGAAGCACTTGTAGCGCCCCCGCCGGTCGTCGACGTGGAAGCTCGGCGTCTTTTCCTGGTGAAACGGGCAGCAGGCCCAGAAGTCGCCGCGCGCCGGCTGGCTCTTGCGCCGGTCCCAGCTCACGCGCCGCGCCACGACATCCGAAATCGGAAGCCGGTCGCGGATCTCGTCGAGCAATCCGGGAGAAAAGCGCATGTCTGGTCCTGTTCGAACAAGGCGGATCGACGGCGGAGATTGCCCACACGGCGCGAGGATCGTCGCGGGCCCGGACGGTGCGACCCGGTCAGGCCCTGCCCCCCACACGGGATCCCACGCCCGGTCCCGGCGCGCGGGCTGCATGGCGTCCGCGAGCGGCGCAGTCTATCGCAAGGAGGCGGGGCGCACCACGCGCAAGGCGCGCATCGAGGAAGCGATGGGGACAGCCGTGCACGGTGTGTGGACAGGGCGGCGGCCCGGACGCGGCCACCGGCCGCGAGGGGCCGGAGCGGACCGGCCGACGGTCAAGGTCGAGGCGGAGCCGGCGGTGTCAGTCGAGGCGGAGAAGATCCTTCACCACGCAGCTGGCGCGCACGAAATCCATCTGCCCCGGATAGCGCTGCTTGAGTGCCGCCATGCAGCGCCCCATATCGCGCAAGCCGCTTGCGTTGATGTCGCGCACGACATCCTCGCAGGCTTCCTTCATGGCGACATCGTCGAACTGCTTGGGCAGAAACTCGCGAATGATCTCGACTTCTTCCCGCTCCTGTTCGGCGAGATCCAGCTGTCCGGCCTCCTCGAAATCGCGGATCGAGGCGCTGCGCTGCTGCACCATCTTCTGCAGAACCTGCTCGATCTCGGCATCGGCAACCCCGTCGCGACCGCTCGCCCGCGCCCGCGCGTCGCGATCCTGGATCGCGGCAAGCAGCAGGCGCAGCGTCGCCGCCCGATGTTTGTCGTTGCTCTCCACGGCCCCTTGCAGCGCCGCATCGATCCTTTCACGCATGACCTACCCTGTCGTCCGCTCGTCGGCTCCGGGTCCGTTTCGGCGAAACGGAACTCCAGGACATGACGTTCATCGATCAAGTCTTTGTTTTTCTTCTATATTTTTCGAAGGGCCGAGAGTTGACCGTTGCACCGGCTTCCCATAAAGTGCGGCCCTCGAAAGCACCGTTGACACCAACACCGTGCTGCGTCAAGGCACTCGGATCGCAAGACACGAGCCGCCAGGTCGCAGGAAATAGGCGTCCAGTGCGAAAGAGCAAGGTGTCCGACGCGCGACAGCCAAAGCGCCCGGCACGCCAGAACAGTCACCGTTCGAAACGAGAAAGCACCACATGACGACCGCCGACGCCTGGTCCGCGACGCCGCCCACGGCCATCCTCGTGCTGGCCGACGGCACCATCATCGAAGGCCAGGGGTTCGGCGCGACCGGCCAGGCCTGCGCCGAGGTGTGCTTCAACACCGCCCTCACCGGCTACGAGGAAATCCTCACCGACCCGTCCTATGCCGGGCAGATCGTCACTTTCACCTTCCCGCATATCGGGAACGTGGGGACGAACGACGAGGATGTCGAGACGGTCAACATGGCCGCCGCCTCGGGCGTGCGCGGCACCATCGTGCGCGCCGACGTCAGCGAGCCCTCCAACTACCGCGCGGCGCGCCACTTCGACGCCTGGCTGAAGGCGCGCGGGATCATCGGCCTTTCGGGCATCGACACCCGGGCGCTCACCGCGCTGATCCGCGAGACCGGCGCCGCCAACGCGGTGATCGCGCATGATCCCGACGGCAACTTCGACAAGGACGCGCTGAAGGCAGCGGCCGCGAACTGGCCCGGGCTCGTCGGCATGGATCTCGCCAAGGACGTCACCGCCGGCCAGAGCTACGGCTGGACGCAAACGCCCTGGGAATGGAACAAGGGCTACGGCGAGCGCACCGACGGTCCGTTCAAGGTCGTGGCCATCGACTACGGCATGAAGCGCAACATCCTGCGGCTTCTGACCGATGCCGGCTGCGACGTCACGACGCTGCCCGCGACCGCCACCGCCGAGGAGGTTCTGGCCCACGATCCGGACGGCATTTTCCTGTCGAACGGCCCCGGCGATCCGGCGGCGACCGGCGTCTACGCGGTTCCCGAGATCCGCAAGCTGGTCGAAAGCGGCTTGCCGGTCTTCGGCATCTGCCTCGGCCACCAGATGCTCGCGCTGGCGCTCGGCGCAAAGACCGTGAAGATGCACCAGGGCCACCACGGCGCGAACCATCCGGTCTTCGACCGCACGACCGGAAAGGTCGAGATCACCTCGATGAACCACGGCTTCGCGGTCGACCGCGAGACGCTGCCCGAGGGCGTGGAGGAAACCCACGTATCGCTGTTCGACGGCTCCAACTGCGGGCTTCGGCTGGGCGACCGGCCGGTGTTCTCCGTGCAGTATCACCCGGAAGCCTCGCCCGGACCGCGCGACAGCCACTATCTCTTCCTGCGCTTCACCAACCTGATGCGCGCCCGCAAGGGCCAGCAGCCGGTGGCGGAAAAGGCCTCCGCGCCGGCCGCCTGAGGGCGGGCGCAGTCCGCACGCAACGCAACAAAAAACGCCGGGTCGCCCCGGCGTTTTTTTTGACAGGCCCCGGATCGGCGACGACCGGTCCGGCGACCTCAGTTGCAGCCCGTGCGGCAGGATCAGGCAGGCGCGCCGGCTTCGATCAGCCCGTCGAGCGCGGTCAGGACGTCATCCATCTCCGCGATCTGGTCGCGCAGCTGAAGCTGCTGCTCCTTGAGCATCTCGTCCTGACGGCGGCAGATCTCGCGCAGTTGCGCCAGCTGCGCCCCGCGTTCCATGCGCCCTTCGACCAGCGCGATGACGTCGCGGATTTCGGTGAGGGTCAGGCCCAGACGCTTGGCCTGGAGGATCACCCGCATGCGCCCGATATCGCGGGCATGATAGTACCGGCGCGCGCCGCGGCGTTCGGGATTGAGCAATCCCTTTTCCTCGTAGAAGCGCAGGGCGCGCAAGGTAACCCCGAAGGTCTCGGCCATTTCGGCGATCGAAAGCTTGCGGTCATCCTTGGCGTCAACGTCGATCGGCCCCGCCAGATCCGGCGCCACGCCGCGTTTCCCCGATATGTCCAACATTCCGATACTCTTCTCGTTGCGTTTTTCTGTTGTTCGCGGGCCCTGGGCCAATGCCCCGGTTCCCGATCGCCGATACGGTCGTTCGGCCGGGACCCCCGAGGCCGAACAGAGATCGCCGATCCCGCACGCTCCCGCTGCGTTACAGGCTGTGAAACACTCCATACGCCGGCTGTCGGCGGGGCACGTGGCCGCTGCGACACCCACTCGGCGACGACGGAACTATCTCACTTTCCGTTGCGGCCGACGTTCTCATTTTACGCCATTTTCTTATCATTTCGCTCCGTGGAATGAAAAATAAGGCAATCGAGACATGATTTTTCGTCATGATGTGATGCCAAACGCTCCGGCGGCAACCAAAGAGCGGTGTGCCGCAACGTCTCGGCCGGCCATTAATATGATTTTTAGGAGGTTTTATTTTTGGAAGTTCGCAAGACCCCGACGTGAAACTTGAGATGAGAGACGTTCAAGACTGAAAACTTGACGATTACGATTTCGATTTCTTGAGTACTTCAAAGCAGAAATAATTCCAAAGAATGAGGTCCGGCGCCGGAACTCCATGGCCCGCGACAGACGAACGCCGCCGCGCACTGTGAAACATCCGCAATCTTCTCAGCGGTTAACGGCCGGCATCAGCACCCGCTCGCGAAAAACGGGAGGTCGCATCGAAATCTCTCTCCAAACGTGCATCAGGCCGAAATTCCCCCGCCGCGCCACACCGACGGCGGACACCCGAACCAGCGCCGCGCCGCCCGCGTGAAGTTCCCGGTCGCGGAGAATCCCAGGCGGAAGGCGATCTGCGAGACCGTCAGGTCGGTATGGCGCAGAAAATCGGAGGCCATGCGCTGGCGCAGCGCATCGTGCAGCGCGTGAAACGTCAGGCCGCGCTCGCGCAGCCGGCGCTGCAGCACCCGGGTGCTCATGGCCAGGTCCGAGGCGATGTCGGCGGCGGTGAGCGCCGGTTCGGCGACGCGGGCGCCGATGGCGTCGTTGACGGCGGAGACGAAATCCTGGACGCGCTTGCGCTCGTCGAGCCGGCGGCGGTTGAGGTCGCAGAGTGCGGCGAAGAGATCCGTGTCGTGCAGGGGATTGCGGGCACCGGCCGGATCGACGCGAAAATGCAGCGCATTGCGCGGGGCGGAAAACCGCACCGGCGCGCCGAAGAACGTCTCATGGGCCACGCCGGACCCCGGACGGCCGCGGGCCAGGTCCACCTGCTCCAGGCGCACCCCCGGACCGGCGCAGATCATCAGCCGGGCGAAGGTCTTGCTCAACGAGCGGTCGGTGAACTGATCCCGGCAGACGAGCGCCCGCGAGAAGGAATAGGACAGCGTGGCTCGCGCGCCCTCTTGCCGCATCTCCGTCTCCACCGCGTCGACCACGATGCGCAGGAACCGGGCGCTGACCTCCAGCGCGCTCAGGAAATCCGGCGCATAGCGGGCCGCCAGGGAGACCGTGTCATCCGGCCCCGGCCCGAGCGACCGCGTCCAGTTGAGGGCAAAGGCCGGATCGCCGGCCTCCACGCTGCAGGCCTCCAGCACGAGGGCATGCATGCGCAGGCTCATGTGATCCCAAAGGGCCGGCGGGCCGTCCGGCGCGTCGCCGCCGAGCGTTTGCAGGATCCGGGCATGGGAAATGCCGCGCAGGGCGCAATAGTCGGCAAGGCCGGCCTGCGCGCGCGCGTGGACGCACAACAGGTCGCTTGCGGGAACGGCTTCGGGGCGCGCTAACATGGGAGCATCCATCACCGCTGCGCAGGGATCGCCGATGCGGCGTGTCGCCGCAAAGGCGTGCCGCGCCCTGCTTGTCTCGACGGCATTCCAAACGGCTTATCAAGCTTGGCCTTGGCGTTCCAGATCGAACCGCCGACCGAGGCCCGTTTCCCGGCGGAAGGTAAATGTAGGAAAGCGGCGAAGTTTGACATTTTCCCGGCAAGCCCCGATTGATGGATCTGCCGAGGGCGGGAGCACATGGTGCGCCATCGCGCGCCAGGTCGGCAGAGCCGGGACGGCAAGCGCGGGACCCGGCGACGCGCAAGGACGGGGCGGCAGTGCAGGACGTGGCGGCAGAATGGGGCGCGGCGGCAGGATGGGGCAAGATCCCCCGACCGCGCGAAACGGGCACAAGACAGACACGAAACGGGCGGAACCGGACCGGGGCGGACATGACGAAAAAGGCGGATGAGCGAACCGGCTTCGCGGTCATGACCCCGGAGCATTTCCGACAGTGGCGCAAGTCGCTGGGCCTGAAGCAGAAGGACGCGGCGGACCGTCTGGGGCTCAAGAAGCGGATGATCCAGTATTACGAGAAAGGCGACCGCGACGGTCGCCCGGTCGAGATCCCCAAGTCCGTGCGCCTGGCCTGCTATGCGATTTCCAAGGGGATCGACGACTTCAACGGCGAGACCTCGCTGGCCGAGGCGCCCGGCCCCGACGCCGGCCCCAATGCCGACCCTGGCGACGCAGCCTCCCCGGCCGAGGCGGACGCGCCCGCGAACGACGACCGCGCGCCCTGACCCGCTCCGCCCGAATCCATCCGGCGGCGATCCGGCCCGGGCGTTGCCCGCGCGAAACGCTTGTGCCGAAACGGCGGCGATGGGGTTTCGCAGACCTCTCTTTTTCCCTATAAGGCGCGCTCAGCCGAACACTTCGACACGATGTCCTTCCCTCCCGCATCGCGCCGCTTGCGCGTGCGGGCGTATCCTCGCGAGCGACCCATGCCCAAACGTACAGATATTTCCTCCATCCTGATCATCGGCGCCGGTCCGATCGTGATCGGGCAAGCCTGCGAGTTCGACTATTCGGGCACCCAGGCCTGCAAGGCACTGCGCGAGGAGGGCTACCGCACCATCCTGGTCAACTCGAATCCGGCGACGATCATGACGGACCCGGATCTGGCCGACGCGACCTACATCGAGCCGATCACCCCGGAGCTGGTGGCCAAGATCATCGAGAAGGAACGCCCCGACGCGCTGCTGCCGACGATGGGCGGGCAGACGGCGCTGAACTGCGCGCTGTCGCTGCGCAAGATGGGCGTTCTGGAGAAATACGGCGTGGAGATGATCGGCGCGACCGCCGAGGCGATCGACAAGGCCGAGGACCGCGAGATGTTCCGCGAGGCGATGGGCCGCATCGGGCTGGAGACGCCGCGCTCGCGGCTGGCGCACTCGCTGGCCGAGGCGCTCGACGCGCTGGACGACATCGGCCTGCCGGCGATCATCCGCCCCTCGTTCACGCTCGGCGGCACGGGCGGCGGCATCGCCTACAACCGCGAGGAATATCTCGACATCATCGAGCGCGGCCTCGACGCCTCGCCGACGACCGAGGTGCTGGTCGAGGAATCGGTGATCGGCTGGAAGGAGTATGAGATGGAGGTCGTCCGCGACAGGGCGGACAACTGCATCATCATCTGCTCCATCGAGAACATCGATCCGATGGGCGTGCACACCGGCGATTCGATCACCGTCGCCCCGGCGCTGACGCTCACGGACAAGGAATACCAGATCATGCGCGACGCCTCGCTGGCGGTGCTGCGCGAGATCGGCGTCGAGACCGGCGGCTCGAACGTGCAGTTCGCCGTCAATCCGGAAAACGGGCGCCTCATCGTCATCGAGATGAACCCGCGCGTGTCGCGCTCCTCCGCCCTCGCCTCCAAGGCGACCGGCTTCCCCATCGCCAAGATCGCCGCGAAGCTCGCCGTCGGCTACACGCTGGACGAGCTGGAAAACGACATCACCGGCGGCGCGACCCCCGCCTCCTTCGAACCGTCCATCGATTACGTGGTCACCAAGATCCCGCGCTTCGCCTTCGAGAAGTTCCCGGGCGCGGAACCGACGCTGACCACGGCGATGAAGTCGGTCGGCGAGGTGATGGCCATCGGCCGTACCTTCCCCGAAAGCCTGCAGAAGGCGCTGCGCGGTCTGGAAACCGGCCTCAACGGTCTCGACGAGGTGGAGATCCCCGGCCTTGGCCAGGACGACGACACCAACGCCATTCGCGCCGCGCTGGCCCAGCAGACGCCGGATCGCCTGCTCAAGGTCGGCCAGGCGCTGCGCCTCGGCATGTCGGTGGAGGACATCCACCGCGCCTGTCACATCGACCCCTGGTTCCTGCGCCAGATCGAGACCATCGTCGATCTGGAAGCCAAGGTGCGCGACCACGGCCTGCCCGACAATGCGGAGGCCTTCCGCATGCTCAAGGGCATGGGCTTTTCCGACGCCCGCCTCGCCGGCCTCGCGGGGCTGGAGGAGCGCGAGGTGAAGGCCGCCCGCCTCAAGCTCGACGTGCATCCGGTCTACAAGCGCATCGACACCTGCGCGGCCGAGTTCGCCTCGCCGACCGCCTATATGTATTCCACCTATGAGCGCCCCTTCGCCGGCAAGCTCGCCGACGAGGCCGCACCCAGCGAGCGGAAGAAGGTGGTGATCCTGGGCGGCGGCCCGAACCGCATCGGCCAGGGCATCGAGTTCGACTACTGCTGCTGCCACGCCGCCTTCGCGCTGCAGGACGCGGGCTTCGAGACCATCATGGTCAACTGCAACCCGGAAACGGTGTCGACCGACTACGACACCTCCGACCGGCTCTACTTCGAACCGCTCACATCGGAAGACGTGCTGGAGATCATCCGCACCGAGCAGCGCGCCGGCACGCTGCACGGCGTGATCGTGCAGTTCGGCGGCCAGACGCCGCTGAAGCTCGCCCAGGCGCTGATGGATGCCGACGTGCCGATCCTCGGCACCGCGCCGGACATGATCGACCTCGCCGAGGACCGCGACCGCTTCCAGAAGCTCCTTCACAAGCTCGGGCTCAAGCAGCCGGAAAACGGCATCGCCTATTCGGTCGAGCAAAGCCGCCTCGTGGTCGCCGACCTCGGCCTGCCGCTCGTGGTGCGCCCCTCCTATGTGCTCGGCGGGCGGGCGATGCAGATCATCCACGACGAGGAGGCGCTCAACACCTATCTGCTCGGCACGCTGCCCGAGCTGGTGCCCTCCGAGGTGCGCGCCAAGTATCCGAACGACAAGACCGGCCAGATCAACACGGTTCTGGGCAAGAACCCGCTGCTGTTCGACCGCTATCTCGACGGGGCGATCGAGGTCGACGTCGACGCGCTTTCGGACGGAACGGACGTCTTCGTCTGCGGCATCATGGAGCACATCGAGGAAGCGGGCATCCACTCCGGAGACAGCGCCTGCTCGCTGCCGCCCCACTCGCTCGACGCCGACACCATCGCCGAGCTGGAGCGCCAGACCAGGGCCCTCGCCAAGGGGCTTGCGGTCGGCGGCCTGATGAACGTGCAGTTCGCGATCAAGAACGGCGAGATCTTCGTGCTGGAGGTCAACCCGCGCGCCTCGCGCACGGTGCCCTTCGTCGCCAAGACCATCGGCCAGCCGATCGCCAAGATCGCGGCCCGCGTGATGGCCGGCGAGCCGCTTGCCGACTTCGCCCTCACGACGCCGAAGCTCGACCATATCGCGGTCAAGGAGGCGGTCTTCCCCTTCGCCCGCTTCCAGGGCGTCGACACGGTGCTCGGCCCGGAGATGCGCTCCACCGGCGAGGTGATGGGCCTGAACGGCAGCTTCGAGATCGCCTTCGCCAAGTCGCAGCTCGGCGCCGGCTCGCGCATGCCGACGAGCGGCACCGTCTTCGTGTCGGTGCGCGACGCGGACAAGGAGCGGATCGTGGAGGCCATCGAACGGCTGGCGAAAACCGGCTTCAAGGTGATCGCCACCCAGGGCACGCAGAGCTTTCTGGAGGAGCGGGGGATTTCCTGCGCCAAGGTCAACAAGGTGCTTGAAGGCCGCCCGCACATCGTCGATGCTATCAAGAATGGCGAGGTTCAGCTGGTCTTCAACACCACCGAAGGCCGGCAGGCCCTTTCCGACAGCCGGTCGTTGCGCCGGGCGGCCCTGCTGCACAAGGTTCCGTATTACACGACCCTGGCAGGCGCCATCGCAGCGGCGAAGGGCATTGAGGCCTACGCTTCGGGTCACCTTGAAGTGTATCCGCTTCAGGCCTATTTCGCCCGAGCCTGAAACGAAATCACCCCGGTCGGTCCGCCCGGCCGGGCATTGACATGTTTTCGCGTCTCCCCCGCGTCTCCCGGCCGTTCGCGTCGGGGCGCGGGGCCGGCCGTCCCGGGCCGGGCCACGTCGATCCAGGAGACGCCGGGACCGGTCGGTCCAGCACACGGCGCCTCGGGTTGCCGTTGCGCCGGAACGGGCACCAGAGGCGCCGGAAGACGCCAGAAGAAGGGTCGAGGACCTATGGAAAAAGTTCCGATGACGAGCGCTGGCTACGCCATGCTGGAAAAGGAGCTGAAGCAGCGGACGTCGGAAGAGCGTCCGCGCATCATTGCGGCGATCGCGGAAGCGCGCGCCCATGGCGACCTTTCGGAAAACGCGGAGTATCACGCGGCCAAGGAGCAGCAGAGCCTGAACGAGGGCCGCATCTCGGAGCTCGAGGACAAGCTCGGCCGCGCCGAGGTGATCGACGTCACCAAGCTGTCCGGCGACACCGTGAAGTTCGGCGCGAAGGTCAAGCTCGTCGACGAGGACACCGAGGAAGAGAAGACCTACACCATCGTCGGCGACGTGGAAGCCGACGTGAAGGCGGGCCGCATCTCGATCTCCTCGCCCATCGCCCGCGCGCTGATCGGCAAGGCCGTCGGCGACAGCGTCGAGGTCACCGCCCCCGGCGGGGCGCGCGCCTATGAGATCATCGAGGTGGTCTTCGGCTGAGGCCGAGGGGCCGGCGCAAAAGCCTGCGCGGCATGCGATCGCCGGAGCCGACGATCGCCTTGCACAAAGAGCATCCTTGCAGACAACAACAATAAGGGCGGCGCCGGTTCGGCCCCGCCCTTTGCTGTACGGTTCCTGCATGTCCGGGACGCGTCTTGCACCCCGTCGCTGGCGGAGACATTCCGCGGACGAAGACGCTGGAGCCTTGCCCCAAGCGGCGGCGCCGCTCGCGGGATCAGCCGATCCCACGGCGCGGCCGAGTTGCACGAGCGCCCAATTGCGCAAACCCACCCACCTTCGCGGCCGATCAGATCGGTAGAGGGGGCCCCGGCCATGCCATCCACCGGAGCGCTTTGGCAGCCCCGCCCTACTCCACCCGCTCGATGGGCACCACCGGGGCGTTCTTGGTCTGGCGGATGGTCAGCGCGGTGCGCACGCTGTCGACGTTGGGGGCGGCGGTCAGGTCGCGGATGATGAAGTTCTGGAAGGTCTGCAGGTCCGGCACGACGCATTTCAGCAGGAAGTCCACCTCGCCGGAGAGCATGTAGGATTCGCGCACCTCCGACCAGCCGGTGATCCGGTCCTCGAAGGCGTTGAGGTCGGCCTCGGTCTGGCTGTGCAGCCCGACCATGGCGAAGGCGGTGACATCGTAGCCGAGCTGCTTTTCGTCCAGGAGCGTGCGGTAGCCCCTGATCAGCCCCGCCTCCTCCAGCGCGCGCACGCGGCGCAGGCACGGCGGCGCGGAAATGCCGACGCGCCGCGCCAGCTCCACATTGGTGATGCGTCCGTCGTCCTGCAGCTCTTTCAGGATGTGCCAATCAATCGCGTCGAGGCGGATTTTCACTCTGGTCTCCTTCGCACATCGCTGGCACGTAAGCGCATATCGCCGGCATACGGCCCGCGCGGGCCACACCCCGCGGGCCAGGCCGGTCGCCCGGCACCCGCGCGCCGGGCACCTGCCGTTCGGGTAGGCACTTATGATTTTTTGCGCAAACCTGCAATACTATAACAACGGGCGTCATGAACGGGAAACATCACGAAAGCGAACGGGCTGTGGACGACGCACGGATCTGGATCGTGAGCGACGGCAAGGCGGGCGACGAAACCCAGTGTATCGGTGTCGCCGAGGCGCTGGAGCGCGCCTATGAGATCCGCCGCGTGGCGCCCCGCGCGCCCTGGAGCTGGCTCATGCCCTACGGCCCTGTGGACCCGCGCGATGCGCCCCACCGGCCGACGAGCCCGATTCGCCCGCCCTTTCCCGAGATCGCCATCGCCTCGGGCCGGCGCGCGGTCGCCTATCTGCGGGCGATCAAGGAGGCGAGCGGCGGGCGCACCTTCACGGTGTTTCTCAAGGACCCGCGCATCGGCACCAGGGCCGCCGACCTGATCTGGGTCGCCGAACACGATGACCTGCGCGGCGAGAACGTCGTGGTGACGGCCACCGGGCCGCATCGCTTCTCGGCCGAGCGCATCGCGGCGGCCCGCGCCGCGCCATTGCCCGGGATCGCAGGCCTGCCGCATCCGCGCGTCGCGGTGCTCGTCGGCGGCGACAGCCGGCACTACCGTTTCAACGATCTCGACGTCTCCGGTTTCGTGGACGGGCTGAAACGGCTCGACGCCGCCGGCGCGCATTTCATGATCACCGGTTCGCGGCGCACGCCGGTGCCGCTGCACGACGCGCTTCGGGCCTTTACCGCGATGCCGGGGCACCTGATGTGGGACGGGACGGGCGAAAACCCGCTCCTGCAGTATCTCGCCAATGCCGATGCGGTGGTCGCCACCGCCGATTCGGCCAACATGATCGGCGAGGCGCTGGCCACCGGGCGCGCCATCCATGTTTTCCACCCTTCGGGCGGCCATCGGAAATTTGATCTGTTTCTGGCCGCGCTCGGCGAGATCGGGGCGGTCCACCCCTTCCCTGGACCGCTGAAAACGACTACCTACGAGCCAATCGACTCCACGCCCCGGATCGCCGCCGCGATCCGCTGGCACCATGCCCGGCATCGCGCGGCCCTCGGTGACGCACCGCACGCGCCCGCCTGATCGCCCTCACCCGCTCGCCACGTATCCTCCCAGGGAGACACTCCATGGCCGAACAGCACCACAAGCTCCTGATCGTCGGCTCCGGTCCCGCCGGCTACACCGCCGCCGTCTATGCCGCGCGCGCCATGCTCGAGCCCGCCCTCGTGACCGGCATCCAGCCCGGCGGCCAGCTCACCATCACCACCGATGTGGAGAACTACCCCGGCTTCGCCGACCCCATCCAGGGCCCCTGGCTGATGGAGGAAATGCGCAAGCAGGCGGAAAACGTCGGCACCGCGCTGATCTACGACACGATCCTCGAAGCCGACCTGTCGACACGGCCCTTCCGTCTCGTCGGCGACAGCGGCACCACCTACACCTGCGACGCGCTGGTGATCGCCACCGGCGCGCAGGCCAAGTGGCTCGGCCTGCCGAGCGAGGAGGCCTTCATGGGCGCCGGCGTCTCGGCCTGCGCGACCTGCGACGGCTTCTTCTACCGGGGCAAGGAGGTGATCGTGGTCGGCGGCGGCAACACCGCCGTGGAGGAAGCGCTCTATCTCTCCAACCTCGCGTCCAAGGTCACCGTGGTGCACCGCCGCGACGAATTCCGCGCGGAAAAGATCCTGCAGGACCGGCTGTTCAAGTCGGACAAGATCGAGGTCGTGTGGGATAGCGTGGTGGAGGAAGTGCTCGGCGGCGGCGTGCCGAAGACGGTGACCGGCGCCCGCATCAGGAACGTCAAGACCGGCGAGACGCGCGATCTGGCGGCCGACGGCTTCTTCGTCGCCATCGGCCACGCACCGGCCGTGGAGCTGTTCAAGGATCAGGTGAAGATGAAGCCGTCCGGCTACATCTGGACCGCGCCCGACAGCACGCAGACCTCGATCCCCGGCGTCTATGCCGCCGGAGACGTGACCGACGAGGTCTACCGCCAGGCCGTGACGGCGGCGGGCATGGGCTGCATGGCGGCGCTCGAGGCGGAGCGTTTCCTCGCCGAGCAGGACGTTGCCGGCGCAGCAGCCGCCGAATAACCTCATAGACCCGAAGCCCGACCGAAGACCGCGAGGCCAGATCACCGTGCCGTTGGACTGGGACAAACTGCGCATCTTTCATGCGGCTGCGCAGGCCGGCAGCTTCACCCATGCGGGCGAGATGCTGAACATGAGCCAGTCGGCGGTGAGCCGGCAGGTGAGCGCGCTGGAACACGACCTCAAGGTGCCGCTGTTCCACCGCCACGCGCGCGGCCTGTTGCTGACCGAGCAGGGCGAGGTGCTCTATCGCACCGCCCGCGAGGTGTTCATGAAGCTGGAGGCGGCGCAGACGCGGCTGACCGACAGCCGCGAGAAGCCGAGCGGGGCGCTGCGCGTGACCACCACCGTGGGGCTCGGCTCCACCTGGCTCACCCAGCGGCTGAACGAATTCGTCGACATGTATCCGGAGATGGAGCTGCGCCTCATCTTCGCCGACGACGAACTGGACCTCAGCATGCGCGAGGCGGACGTGGCGATCCGCCTGCGCCAGCCGACCCAGCCGGACCTGATCCAGCGCAAGCTGTTCACGGTGCACTTCCACCTGTTCGCCGCGCCCGCCTACATCCAGCGCTTCGGCGCGCCGGCCTCGATCGACGATCTGGACGGTCACCGCATCATCACCTTCGGCGAGCACGCGCCCTCCTACCTGCGCGACATGAACTGGCTGGAGACGGCCGGCCTGCCGGCGGGCCAGCACCGCAGGTGCGTGCTGCGCATAAACAACGTCGTGGCGATCCGCCGCGCGGTGCAGCGCGGCATCGGCATCGCGCTGCTGCCCGACTACATCAACGAGGAGGGCTCGGGCCTGGTGCAACTGCTGCCCGAGGCGGCGGTGCCGAGCTTCGACACCTATTTCGTCTATCCCTCGGAACTCAGGAACACCGCCCGCGTCATGGCCTTCCGCGACTTCCTGTTCTCCAAGGCCGAACGCTGGACGTTCTGACGCCCCCACGGCGCGGGCCAGAGAGCGTGCCAGAGAGCGTGCCAAGGAGTTTACCAGGGAGTTTGCCAAGCGTACCGCAGTTCCCCGGCCCCCCACAGACAACAGCCGGACCGGACCCGTCGTGCCGCGACAGCGGCACGGCGGGTCCGTCTTGGCCTTCGCCTTTGCTCGGATCCTGAGCAAAACGCCCGCGTTTCAGGCAACAACCGCCCATCTGCAATGCACCGCACAATCGGGATCTGCGCATTCTGACAAGGCCCTTGGCCAGCTACCCGCTAAATGCATATCTGCATTGCGAGACTGCTTCTTGATTAAGCGCGTTGTGCACTGCATATAAGCAACAGGCTGTTGGTCTGCTTCGTCGCTTCCTCCTCCCAGCGACGTGTGATGCGACCAGCTGTTCCCCTCTGGAAGGTGATTGCGCCACGCAAGTGGCAAAATCAAATAACTGCCGGGCCTCATGGCCCGGCATTTTTTTTGCCCGCACGCTTGCGCCCTGCCCGCCCCGCGGAAATGCTTCAAGGCAGTCGTTGCAAGGGGAGACGGCGTGGAGCGCAACAGGCTGCATCATCTGGGCTGGCTCGGCGGCATCGAGGTCTTCGAGGCCCGCTTCGACACGCACCGCTTTCCCCGCCACGCCCATGAGGGATTCGCCATCGGCGCCATTCTGGACGGCGTGGGCGGCTACACCTGCCGCGGCGAACGCAAGGTGCTGCCACCCGGCCGGCTGTCGCTGATGAACCCGGAAGAGCCGCACACCGGCGAGGCGCTCGACGGGTCCCTGCGCTACGTGATGGTCTATGCCGATGAGCCCGCCGTGCGCCGTACCCTCGATCTGCGGAGCCTGCCCGGCTTCGCGGAGGTGACGCCGGCGGATGACGGGCGGGTTCTGGGACGTGCCCTGACCCGGCTCGCCGCGCGTCTCGGCACGGCCCACACGCCGAGAACGGACGCCCAAGCGGATCCGCTGGCGATCGAGGAGGCCGTGCAGGCCGTGCTGTCGCTGGCCTTCGCCCTGCACGGCAGGGCGCGGCTGCGCCCGCCCGGCCGCGAGCCGTCTGCCGTGCGGCGGGTGCGCGCCGCCATCGAGGCGCATGCGCCCGGCGATCCGCCCCTGTCGCTGGCCTCCCTGGCAGGCCTTGTGTCGCTGCACCCCAACTATCTGATGCGGGTCTTCACCCGGACCTGTGGCCTGTCGCCCTACGCCTGGCACATCCGCCATCGCGTGCAACGCGCCAAGGCGGCGATGCTCGACGGCGCTCCCATCGCCGAGGCCGCGCAGATGGCCGGCTTCTGCGATCAAGCCCATCTGACCCGGCAGTTTCGCCGCCAGTACGGAGCGACGCCCGGCCGTCTCGTCGCCCACGGCCCGCGCATCGGCGTTGACCGGGATCGCTCCTGCAAGGCCGGCGGGGGTTAGGATCGTTCAAGACCGCCCGGAAGGCAGCCCGCTAGAACCGCTCCGACGCCACTCGACGCGAAGGAGCATTCGTCCATGCCGCACAAGGCCGTTATCGTCGTGTCCGACGCCCTGCCGACCGGCCTGAAGGCCAATGTCGCGGCCGTCCTTTCCATGGCCTTCGGCAAGGCCCATCCCGATCTCGTCGGCCCGGACGTGACCTGCGCGGATGGGGAAACATTCGCCGGGATCGTCGCCATTCCGCTGCCGATCCTTTGCGCCCCGGCCGAGGCGCTGCGGGATCTCGATGCGGCGGCCGAGGCCCTGCCCTATCGCGCGGCCTATACCGACGCCGCGCTCAAGACGCGCAGCTACGACGACTACGCCCGCCTCCTTGCCGCGGCCCCCCGCGATGCCCAGCCGGTGCACGGACTGCTGTTCTACGGGCCGCGCAAGGCCATCGACCGCATCGCCGGCCGTCTGCCGCTGTTGCGCTGACCGCCTTTGCCCCCGGCACGCAACGCAAAAGCCCGGCGCATCGCGGCGCCGGGCTTTTCATTCCGATGGCATATGTCGCCGGGCGCGCATCCCGCTCACATGAACAGCCGTTCGCCGTCCATGCCGGTGTAGAGATCGGCGACCTGGTCGCCGTAGCCGTTGAAGAGCCGTGTCGGCACGCGCTCGTCGGAGCCGAGCAGCCGCTCGGTCGCCTGGCTCCAGCGCGGATGCGGCACCTCCGGGTTCACATTGGCCCAAAACCCGTATTCCGACGCCTGAACCTCTTCCCAGAAGCTCACCGGGCGCTCGGCGGTGAAGGAGAAGCGCACGATCGACTTGATCGACTTGAAGCCGTATTTCCACGGCACCGCGAGGCGGAGCGGCGCACCGAACTGCCTGGCCGCCGGCTTGCCGTAGACGCCGGTTACCAGGAAGGCGAGTTCGTTGGTGGCCTCCGCCAGCGTCAGCCCCTCCACATAGGGCCAGGGGTACCAGCGCGCACGCTGTCCGCTCGCCGTGTCAGGATCGAGAAAGGTCTCCATCCGCACGTATTTCGCATCCGTCGTCGGGCTGGCGAGCCGGACGAGATCGGCGAAGGGAAAACCCGTCCACGGCACGGTCATGGCCCAGGCCTCGACGCAGCGCAGCCGGTAGACACGCTCTTCCAGCGAGACCTTCTTCAAAAGGTCGTCGATGCCGATGGTCTGCGGATTGTCGCAAAGCCCGTCGATGACGATCTCCCACGGGCGGATCTGCAAGGCCTGCGCCGCGCGCGCGATCTGCTTGTGGGAGCCGAACTCGTAGAAATTGTTGTAGGTGGAGCTGACCGTTTCCGGCGTGATCGCGCGCTCCACCGTGAAGGCCTCGTTGCGCGGCGCCGGATAGAGGCCGGCGCTCGGATCGCTCTCGGCCCGCGCCGGCGACGGCATCAACCCGCCGCCAAGCCCGATCGCGGCGCCCGCGCCGAGCCCGGCCAGGATCTGGCGGCGGTTGAGAAACACCTCTTCCGGCGTCACGGCGCTCTCGGGCAGGGCCCAGGAGGGGCGCTTGCGGATGGTCGGCATGGGCCGTCTCTCCTTCGGTTCGGTCACTCGCGTCCCCGTGTCATGCCGGGCGCGGGGAACACGCGCAAATCACTGTGCGGTGAGCCGCGCACGGCTTTCCCGCTTGGTCTGTCAGACCATCCTTCAGGGCGCTGCGATGCGGTACAGCGCCCCGTCGGGCTCGTCGGTCGAAAACCACAGGCTGCCGTCGGGCGCATTCCTGAGCGTGCGGATGCGGCCGTAGTCGCCCTGCAGCATCTGTTCCTCGCCGACCACCTTGCCGTCGCGCACCTCCAGACGCGAGATCAGCCGGTCCTTGAGCGCGCCGACGAAGAGATCGCCGCGCCAGGCGGGGATCGCGTCACCCGCGTAGAAGGTCATGCCGGAGGGCGCGATGGAGGGATCCCAGTAGTGCACCGGCTGCTCATAGCCTTCGGCGGCCGTGCCGATGCCGATCTTGCCGCCCGAATACTGCCGCCCGTAGGAGATCACCGGCCAGCCGTAGTTGAGCCCGGCCTGCGGCACGTTGATCTCGTCGCCGCCGCGCGCGCCGTGTTCCACGGTCCACAGGACGCCGGTCGCCGGATCGATGGCCGCGCCTTGAATGTTGCGGTGCCCGGTGGACCAGATCTCCGGCAGGCCGTCGCCTCCATTCGCGAAAGGATTGTCGGCCGGCGCCGTGCCGTCGCGCGCCACGCGCAACACCTTGCCGGCATGGTCGCGCGGATCCTGCGCCCGGTCCGGGTCGCCCCGGTCGCCGGTGGTGACGAAGACCGTGCCGTCGGGCGCCGGCACGACGCGCGATCCGAAGTGCCGTCCGCCCCCCGTCCGCCGGTCCATGCGGGCGATCACCGTGACATCCTCAAGCCGCGCCGCGCCGCCCTCCTTGACGAAGCGCGCATGCGCGGCCGTGGTGCCGGCGCCGCTGCGCCCGGGTTCGGAATAGGTGAGAAAGACGCGCCCCGTCGTCGCGAAGTCGGGATCGACGACCAGATCGAGCAGTCCGCCCTGACCCGAGGCCCGCACCTCCGGCACGCCGGCAACCTCGATGCGCTCGCGCCCGTCCGGCGTCACCCACCACATGCGCCCGCCGACCTCATTGACCAGCACCGAGCCGTCGGGCAGGAAATCGAAGCCCCAGGGGAAGGAGAGATCCGCCACCGTGCGCGTGACCGAGACCCGCGCCTCGTCCGTGGCATGCACCGTCTGGGTGAAGGCCATCTCCGTGGACAGGCCGTAGAGCAGCGCCGCGGCCGAAATCGCCAATATCCGTGAACGCACGTGTCACCTCCCTGCGCGAACGCCCCTCACATCCCCACGCAGGTTTAGGTAGGGGCGCGCGGGGCGGTTTCCAGAGGGCGCGCGGGAGGTTCGGCCGGCAAGGCCGGAGCGCGCCCCGGCCCTGCCGTCGTCATGGCGTCACGCCGCCTGACGGCCATGGCGGGCGCAGATTTCCTCCGCCGCCTTGCCGCCGACCTCCGCGAGATGATCGAAGCTCTTGCGGAAGCTCGCCACGCCGGCCGTCGCGGAGCGCAGTTCGACGATCAGCCGGGCGGTTTCGGCTTCCGGCATCATCGCCTGAACCTCGTCCCAGCCGAGCCAGCCCGGGCGCGCGTCGAAGCCGAGCAACTGCCCGCGATGGGCCGAGACAATGCCGTTGATGCGCGGCGTCGCCTCGCTCGGGCAGTGGATCGTGACCCGGCACACCGGCTCCAGCAGCACCGGCTTGCACTTGGGCAGACCCTCGCGCATCGCCTGGATCGCCGCCATGCGAAACGCCTGATCGGAGGAATCGACGCTGTGAAACGACCCGTCGGTGAGCGTGACCGCGAGATCGACCGTCGGAAAGCCGAGCGTGCCGGTCTGCAAGGCCTCCTCCACCCCGGCGCGCACCGCCGGAATATATTGCTTGGGGATCACGCCGCCGGTGATCGTGTCGGCGAACTGGAAGCCCTCGCCGCGATCGAGCGGGCGAATGTCGAGCGCCACGTCGCCGAACTGGCCGTGCCCGCCGGACTGTTTCTTGTGCCGGGCGCGCACGCTGGTCGTGCCGCGGATCGTCTCGCGGTAGGGCACGCGCGGGGCGTCCGTCTCGACGCTGAGGCCGTATTTGCCGGTGAGACGCTCCAGCGCCACGCGCAGATGCATCTCGCCCTGCCCCTCGAGCAGGGTCTCGCCCGTCGCCTGCGCCTGGGTGACCCGCAAGGAGGGGTCTTCCTCCACGAGCCGGGCGAGCGCCGTGGAGAGCTTGACCTCGTCGCTGCGTTCGCGCGGCGCGACCGAAAGCGCCAGCACCGGCTCGGGCAGGTCCAGCGTCGCAAGCTGCGCGGGCGCATGGCCCCCGCCGAGCGTCTCGCCGGTGAGCACATGTTCCAGCTTGCCGAGCCCCGCCGTTTCGCCGGGCCCCGCCGGCGCCCGCTTGGTTGCCTGCTGGCCCATCACCGCGAAGAGACCGGACACGCGCGCCGTCGACCCGTCGCCGCGCGTCAGCGTGTCCCCGTCCGCCAGTTGCCCGGCGAGCAGGCGCGCCAGCGACAGCTTGCCCGCATGCGGCGTGTGCAGCGTCTTGAGGATCTGCACCACCGTGCCCGTCTCCTCCGACAGGCCGAGGCGCGCGCGCGTGTCGGCAACGTCCGGCGCCTCGTGGCGCAGCGCCTTCAGCAACCGCCCGATGCCGTTGCCATGGTCGGCGGAGCCGAACAGCACCGGCACGATCAGACCCTCGCGGGTCTCGCGCACCAGGTCCTGAAAGATCCGCTCGCGCTCCGGCGCGATGTCGTCCAGCAGCGCCTCCATCAGCACGTCGTCGTGATCGGCCAGCGTCTCCAGCATGGAAAACCGCGCCTCGACCTCGCGCGCCATCTCCGCGTCGGGGATCTCGATGACCTCGCTCGCCGCGTGCTCGCGGTAGACGAAGGCACGCTCCAGCGCCAGATCGATGAAGCCGGTCGCGATGCCGTCGTTCCAGATCGGGATCTGGCGCAGCACCAGCGGGACGGAGGAGGCCGGCTGCAGCAGGCTCAGTACATCGCGGATGCGCGTCGCAGTGCGGTCGATCTTGTTGACGAAGAGCAGATGCGGGACGCCCCGGTCCTGCAGCGTCTTGAGAATGACCTGGAGCGCGGGAACCTTCTTTTCATCGGCTTCCGCGACGACGATGGCCAGATCGCAGCCGGCCAGCACGCCCGCGCTTTCGCCGAGAAAATCGATGGCGCCGGGACAGTCGAGAAAGGTGAAACGGTCGCCCAGAAACTCCGCCTCGGCCATGTTGACCTCGACGCTCATGGCATGGGCGCGCGCCTCCGGCGCCCCGTCGCCGACCGTATTGCCGGCGGCCACCGTGCCCTGGCGGGTGAGCGTGCCCGCGCGCGCCAGCATGGCTTCCATGAGGGAGGTCTTGCCGCTGCCGAAGGGCCCGACAAGGGCGATGCACCGCGAACCCGCCACACCGGCGGCGGCTGTGTTGCCGGCCATGGGGCTGTCCCTTTCTCCCGGCCATCGGCCCGTTCGCGCCGGCCCGCCACATCTCATCGGCGACGGGGTGTGTGGCGCAAACATCCGGCTTCGGGCGCGGCGATGACCGGGGCGGGCCGCGTCGAAACCGCCGCCCGCCGGTCGCGGGCGGACGGACATCGTCGCGCCGATGAACCGCCGATGGCAAGGGAAACCGATGCCGCAGCGCAGCACGCGCCGACCGCGCCGAGGCATGCAAAAAGGCCGGCGAACGTTGCGTCCGCCGGCCTTTCGATCCTGTCGTTTCCGCGCGGGATGCGATCAGGTCAGATTGCCGCAGAAGCGCTGGATGCGCGTGCAGGCCTCTTCCAGCGCCTCGGTCGAGGTCGCGTAGGAGATGCGGAAGTTCGGTCCGAGGCCGAAGGCCGAACCGTGCACCACCGCAACGCCTTCGGTCTCAAGAAGCTCGGTGACGAAGTCCTCGTCGCTCTCGATAACCTTGCCCGAGGGCGCGGTCTTGCCGATGGTGCCCGCGCAGGAGGGGAAGACATAGAAGGCGCCTTCCGGCGTCGGGCAGGTGATGCCGTCGGCCTGGTTGAGCATGGAGACGACGAGATCGCGCCGGCCCTTGAACACCTCGTTGTTCTTCGGGATGAAGTCCTGCGGCCCGCTCAGCGCCTCGACCGCCGCCCACTGCGCGATGGAACAGGGGTTGGAGGTCGACTGCGACTGCACCTTGGCCATCGCCTTGATCAGCTCGGCCGGACCGCCGGCGTAGCCGATGCGCCAGCCGGTCATCGCATAGGCCTTGGACACGCCGTTGACGGTGAGCGTGCGCTCGTAGAGACCCGGCTCCACCTGCGCCGGCGTGGTGAAGGCGAAGTCGTCGTAGACGAGATGCTCGTACATGTCGTCCGTCATCACCCACACATGCGGGTGGCGCATCAGCACGTCGGTGATCGCCTTCAGCTCGTCGCGGGTGTAGGCCGCGCCGGAGGGGTTGGAGGGCGAGTTGAAAATCAGCCACTTGGTCTTCGGGGTGATCGCCGCCTCAAGCGCCTCCGGGGTCACCTTGAAGGTCGCCTTGTCGGCCTCCACGATCACCGGCTCGCCGCCGGCGAGCAGCACCATGTCCGGATAGCTGACCCAATAGGGCGTGGGGATGATCACCTCGTCGCCCGGATTGATGGTGGCGATCAGCGCGTTGTAAAGCACCTGCTTGCCGCCGGTGCTGACGGTGATCTGGTTGGCCGCATAGGTCAGGCCGTTCTCGCGGGCGAACTTGTCGACGATCGCCGCCTTGAGCTCGGGAATGCCGTCGACGGCGGTATATTTGGTCTTGCCGTAGTTGATCGCCTTGATCGCCGCCGCCTTGATGTTGTCCGGCGTGTCGAAGTCCGGTTCGCCGGCGCCCAGGCCGATGACGTCGCGACCGGCGGCCTTCAGTTCGCGCGCCTTGTTGGTGACCGCGATGGTGGCGGAGGGTTTGACGCGCGCCAGCGCGTCGGCGATGAAGGCCATGATGCTCTCCCGGTGAAGCACGTGATGTGACGGCGCGCGAGCCTAGTCGCGCACCGGCACGGGTGCAAGGCCCTGTCCGGCGGCAAACGGGCATTCCCACCGCTCAGGCGCCAGTGACCCACCGCTCCCGCGCGACCGCACGGGCGCCCGCCCGCCAGGCTCGGCCGTCAAGCTCAGCCTGCAAGCGTGCCACCGTCACAGCGCACGTCCTGCACGCTCACGTCCGCCTCGCCCAGGCTCACCCCCAGCGTCAGCAGCAGCGTTTCCAGCACCGCATCCACCGGCGCCGCCACCTCGCTCAGGATCGTGCCGATGAGCCGGCTGACCGGCCTGATCGACAGACCGAGCATGAGCACCCGGACCTCCAGGTCGATGTCCTCCAGAAGCGACCCGGCGAGCCCGCCGACGAGGCCGGACGAGGCCACGCGCTGCACCGTGCGCCGCTCGATCTGGCGGCGCGAGAAGTGCACGGTCTCCGCTTGCGCACTGCCGAGGCGCACATGCGCGCGCGCCGAGGCGCTGATCAGCGGCGCGCGCACGATCCGCGCCGCGGTCACCTGAAGCGGCCGGGAGAAATCGTCCATCCGCCCGTGCGCGACCTCGCCGATCCAGGCCTCCGCCACGCCGGGGCGCACCTCCAGCGAGACCCGCGACGCGCGGCCGGCCCGGCAGCGGATCTCGGCCAGCCCGGCGCGCGCGTAGGCGAGATCGAGGGCGAGCGGAAAGCGCACCGCGATGCCCCCGAGCAGGCCGCGCCCGCCGACCTCGGCCACCAGCCTGAGCCGCGTCTGCGCCGTGGAGACCGTGGACGCGGGCGCGCCAACCCGAATGAAGGGAGAGCCCTGCATCGGCTCGCCGACCGCAAGGTCGAGGTCGAGCGACAAGAGCCCCGGAACCTCCGCGCCGAGATCGACCGAGATCTGCCGCGCGCCGTTGGCGAGAATGCCGGCGATGGACACCAGTTGCATCGCGCTCGCCCGGATATCGAGCCCGGGCGCCCGGTCGCCGAGGGCCAGCCCGCCATAGGGCCCGGCATCGAACAGCGCCGACAGCGGCACCTCGAGCCCGCGCGCCGCCGACCGCGACAGGCGCTGCAGCGCGACCCCGGCGGCCGGCGCGCCGGAGTTTCCCGCAACCGACGCCGCCGCCGCGAGAAAGTCGGCCAGCGACACCTCGGCGGCGGCAACCTCGTCATAGGTGCCAAGGCGCAGATCGGCCTGCACGTTCACCGCCTGCAGGAGATCGACGATATCGAGATCGACGTCGGCAAGCCCGCGATAGTCCATCACCGACAGCGAGACATTGGTACCGAGCAATCCGCCGAGCAGGGCGTTGGCGACGCCCCCGCGCAGGGCGAGAAGCCGCGATCCGACCTGAAAGCTCGCAAGCTCCGCCGTCGCCGCCAGCGCGGAGACCCCGATCCGCGGCCCCTGCACGTCGAAGACCCGCGCGAAGAACACGCGCCCGGGCCGGCTGACCTCGACCCGCAGCGCGTTGAACGGCCGTTCGCCGGGGGTGAAGCGGGCGTCATGCGGCACTCTGGCGTCGGCCACGTAGCGGCCGCGCACCACGCGTGCCTCCGCCGCGACGCCATTGGCGTCGAGCACCTCCGCGACCACGCGTTCGGCATTGGCCAGATCCGCGACGCCGGCCATGGCGGCCACATCCGACACGCCTTGCAGGTCGCGACGCTCGACGTAGAGAGACGCCAGGTCGATCGCGAGCGCGGCAATCGCGGCCAGCAGCGCGAAGCCGGCCGCCGCCGCGATGCTCACCGAGCCCGCCCGGTTCCCCGCCAGGCCGGCCGCAAGGGTCGATGCCCCCGGTCGGGTTCGACGGCCCGCACGACGCAAACGTCCAGAATTCCGGTCCATCTCCGCCTCCTCAATATCCGCCCTTCACGACCACGATCCGGCGCTCGATGGTGCGGGCCGGCAACGGCAGGAGAGGCTCCATCTGCCAGATCGGCAGATCGGCCGCGTCGTAGCGCAGCACGATGCGGAATTGCCGTGCGCTCCCGGGGACGGATCCGGTCTCCACCTCGATGCCGGCCGGCTGGATGAAGGCATAGCCGCTGGCGGCGGAGCGCACGTGATCGCGCACGATGGCGGCGCGCTCGTGATCGGTGAGCCCTGCAACGGAGGCCCGCGCCGCATCGGCGGCGAGCTGCGCGAGACTGTGCGCCGCGGCGAAATAGAGGCCGTAGGCGAGGATTCCCAGCATCATCAGAAGGAAGACCGGAAACACGATCGCGAATTCGACGGCTGCCACGCCGTCGCGCGCGGAAATCCACTGCAAGACGGGTCTGCGCATGACGCACCTCTACGCACCTGTGAGGGTCGAAGCGGGCATCGCGGCCAGGTGGCGTGCAATGCCACACGAAATCAACTTCTGATGCTCATATCGGGTGCGTAAAGAGCGCGTAAATCAAATCGACAAATATAAATCGAAGAATTTACCGATAAAAAGCCAGATTCAAAATAGAAAAGTTCGACACTGTCAATTGAGCGGAAATGGATATTGGCACTCGTCACAGATGACAATTTGATGACGAATAAGTGCAAATACCTACCCCGGCATCCCGGACCCCGGAAGGCGCGCGGCGGTCGCGACTTTCGCTCTGTCCGGGCCAGTCGGCCGACGATTTCGGGCGGAATCGGCCCGACGGAACGCGACTGCAGGCACTTGCAGGCAAGGCGTGGCGCGTGCCGGGAGGACCGTTGGCCGCGGGCGCGCTCCGCCGCCCGCATCGACCGACCGGTCGACGGCGTTTCTCGGCTCGGCACTTGCGACGGGTCTCTCTTTGACGGCTGAGCCGTCGGCCGGCCCGGGGGCCGGTCGCATGCAGGCTCAGTGTTTGCTTTCGATCAGCAGATATTGCGTGCGCCCGCCGTCGAGCAGGCTGGCGCGCAGCCGCTTGCTTCGGGTCACCCCGTCGAAGCCGCTGACCGTCGCCTGGGTCGGGGTCGTGCTGCCCTTGCGGGCATGATCGACCAGCGTGACCAGCGTGCGCGGGTGCAGCATGGTTTCGGTGATCGGCGCGGCTTCCATCATCTGCTCGGTGATGGCGAAGGTCTTGCGCGCGGCATTGTTGGAGGCGACCAGCATGCGCGAGCGCAGATCGACCACGAGCAGCGGCGCATGCACCATGTTGAAGATCTGCTGGAAGTCGATCGCGCATTCATTGATGCGTTCGGCCGAAAACACCACGCCGCCAAGTCCCGCCGACACCCGGAAGGGGATCATGTCGTACTTCAGCGTCATGGAATCGCCGCTGGCGAGGAAAAACCGCTTGTTGCCCTCCACCGGCGCGCGGCGGGCGAGCGTGGTCAGCACCACCGAGGTCAGCGTCTTGCCGACGCGGTTGGGGATATGGGCGATGTTGCGGCCGATGCACAACGACGCGTCGGGGATCTGGAACAGGTCGAACAGCGCCTGGTTGGCGTAGCGCAGGTAGCCGAAGCTGTCGACGACGAGCACCGCCCGCTCGCTGCCTTCCACCAGATGCCGGATGAGCGGGGCGACGCCGCGAACGGCCGTGCCGGTGCCCTCTTCCTCGAGGTCGCTGCCGGCCACCGCGACGACGAAGGTCCGTCCGCCCTCGGCCTGATAGCGCGTGGCGATCAACGACAGCCCGTTGCCGAGATCGTCGCCGCCGAGTTCGACCGGCCCGGCGCTGCCATGCTTCACCGTGTGCTGGATCAGGTTGAGGATCTGCTTCTGGTCGTTTTGCGCCAGATTTCTCAGCGCGCTCGACAGGCTGGCCTCGTTGAGGCCCGCGATCTGCTCGAAATCGAGCGCCTGAGGCTCCATCCACACCAGCCGCTTCGCCTGGATGTCGACCATGAAGAAGTCGAGACCGGCGAGCGACAGGGACGGCTCCCCCCCGGCGGCGCGGACCGGCGGACGCGCGGTGGCCTGATCGTGATCGTTTTCGGCAGGCAAACGCTCAACACTGTCCATGGCGCTCGTTTTCATCGTCTGTTCGTCGGGACGTCCGTTCGACGGGACCGCTTCCGCCGCGGCGGACCGGGCCGCTGCGGGAGTCGCCGATCAGGCTCCCACAAAGCTCCTGCCAATCGGTAAAGGCGAAGCGCGAAATTGCAGACAGGAGGCCGGCCGCGCCGCCCGCCCCTGCCACGAATTGGCCGCGAAATGACACGCGGAGCGCCAGATTGGCGGCCCGGCACGGCCCATTTCCCCGGCAAGGATGCCAAGGTCAGCGGATCGCCGGGTACGACATGCCCGGCGGTCTCCACGGTCCCGACCCCGACGTCCCGGAGTCTGTCATGCGTATCCGCGTCTCTTCTCTTCGCTCCTCGCGCCGGCGCGCGCCGGTCGTCCGCCAGGCGCTTCTCGTCATGCTGGGCGGCACGGTGCCCGCCCTGCTCATCGCCTCCAGCGCCCGCGCGGCGAGCGCGACACCGGCCGACGGCCTCGCCATCGGCGTTCTCGCCGCCGTCTTCGCGGCCATGCTCGCGCTGCTGACCCTGCTCGCGCGCCGGATCGCCCGCGGGCTCATCGCCGCGCCGCAGCGCTCCGCTCCGCCGCGCCGCCCGACGCGCCGCCCGACGCGCATCGCGGATGCGAAGCGAAGCGGACACAGGCCGGGAGACGCACGATGAGCCGTCCGATCGTCGACCGCACGCCGCCGCTGCGCGCCGGCCGCGCCCCCGCAGACGCGACCAACGGCGCGCCGCTGATCGCGGCGATCGCCCTTGGCCTGGTCTTCGCCGCATCGCTGTCGCTTTTCGGCGGCCCCTTGACCGACGGCGTCCGGCAGATCGGCCTCGACGCGATGGTCATCCAGTCGCGCTGACCCTTTCCCCGCCTCACCGGCACCGCTTTGCAGGCGCGCACCCGCGCGCCTCTTGGCACTGGCCAAGACCGCATCCGGTGCGTAAGTTCGTCGCGATTCCGCCCGGCGCCGTCCGGCTCGCGTCCCCGCCCTCACCGGGTTGCGCTGGATCAAGGCGCCGCGCCGCGGTCCGTTGGACTGTCGGTTACCCCGTCGGAAAGACCGTCGGGAGAGCCCGTGGGAAAGACTGTCGAGCGGACTGCCGGAGGGTGGGCGGTCGGCGAAATACGCTCCGCCGATCCCGGCGACGAGCGCAGCAAGTGGAGTGCGTGACCATGGCGGTCGATCTGTCCCTGTCTCCGGATACGATCCGGATGCTGATCCAGAAGGCCCGCGCGGCCTCGGCATCGCTCGAGGATTCCTTCGAGGACGGCGGCGAGCACGACATCGAATTCGACGCCGAGACGCTGGAGGACAGCCACGCCCACGACGGCCTGGCCGAGGAAGAAGCCGACGACATGACCGGCGAGGAAGTGCGGGAACTGATCGACGATCTGAACGTCGACGAAGCCGCCGAGGTCGTCGCCATGGTGTGGATCGGGCGCGGCGATTTCGACGCGGGCGACTTCGAGCAGGCGGTAGAGGAGGCGCGCGAACGCGCCGTCGGCTCGACCTCGAAATATCTGCTGGAAATGCCGCTCTTCGCCGATCACCTGGAAGCCGGCCTCGACGCGCTCGAGCTTTAGGCGCTCGTTTTCCACAGAGTGAAAAATCGCGCTGCAGTTAGTGCTGAACAACACGCACCCGCAGCGCGATTGGCTCTTTACACATCGTTAACCATAACGCGTATCCTCTGGACCTGGGATCACGCAGCGTGGAGACAACGATGGCGGTATCGGATCACGTGCAGGACGATGCTTTCGCGGCGCGCAAACCCTCTCCCTGGCCGGTGGCCCTGCGGGTGGTCGTGGCCGTGCTCGCCATCACGATGATCGCCTTCTTCGCCTTTCCCGACGGCTGACCGGGGTGGGTTCCCCTCCCCCAGGACCGTCGTCCTCACACGATCCGGACACGCAAGGCGACGGGCCGTCGCCCGCGCAGCCGTCGCCCGCCGGACCGACACTCCCGGCACGTTCCTTCGCGCATGGCGGGCCGGCCGGCCCCCGTCGCCTCGATGTCTTCGACGTCGGACGCGGGATCGCGCTGGCGGCCATGGCCGTCTATCATTTCTCCTGGGATCTGAGCTGGTTCGCCCTGGTCGACTGGCCGGTCGATCGCGGATTCGGCTGGCGCCTGTTCGCCGCGGCCATCGCGACGAGTTTCCTGGCGCTGGTCGGCGTCTCGCTGGTGCTGGCGCATGAGGCCGGGATCCGCTGGCGCCCGGCGCTTCGGCGAATCGCCCGCGTCGCGCTTGCCGCCGGCGCGATCAGCCTCGTCACCTGGCTGGCGCTCGGCGATCAGTTCGTGCGCTTCGGCATCCTGCACGCGATCGCGCTCGGCTCCCTCATCGCCCTGCCCTTCGTCGCTGCGCCGCCGGCGGTGACGGCGCTCGCGGGGCTCATTGTCCTCGCCCTGCCGCTCGGCCTGCGGGTCTCCTTTCCCGGCGACGCCTGGTTCGGCTGGACCGGTCTGGTGGCCACCCCGCCGCTCTCGGTCGACTTCGTCCCCGTCTTCCCCTGGCTCGGCGTCATCCTGCTGGCGGTCGCCGCGACCCGGGTCTTTCGCGATGGTCCTGCCTGGCGCTCCCTTGCCGCCTGGCGCGCCCGCGGCCGGATCGCCGGTCTTGCCGCCCTGGCCGGGCGCCATTCGCTGCTCGTCTATCTGCTGCACCAGCCGATCCTGTTCGGCAGCGTCTGGGCGGTCGTGGCACTCGGGCTTGCCCCGGACCGCACGGAGCAGACCTTCGTCGAGACCTGCGCCATGTCCTGCAGCGTGGCGGCCGAGCCCGGCATCTGCGAAAGAGCCTGCCAATGCACGCTCGACGCGCTCAAGGCCGACGGCACCTGGACCCGGTTGCTGGACGCCCCCGACGATCCCGCGCTCAATGCACGCCTGTCCGACGCCTATGGCCTCTGCCGAACAGAGATCGGACCGGCGCGGGAGTGAGGCGAGACTGCCTCTTCACGGACATGTGACCGGCGTCACAGACCCGGCCCGACCGACGGGCGAAAGTGCTGATCCGCACCGCAGCTCGCGCCCTCGCCTGTTGCCCTCCCTCTCCTGCCCCCGGCAAACCGGAGCACACGAATTGATCGGCGGCCCCGATTGCGCGCATGATCGCGCGACTGCCGCCCTTTCGAAAACCGCGCGGACCGCTCGACACGGACCGCGCCCTCACGCCAGACGGGATTTCGCACCTATGACCCCAGCCTGGGCCATCGGCCTGATGACCGGCACCGTTCTCGACGGCAACATCGACGTCGCCGCGATCCGCACCGACGGCGAAACCGTGTCCGAATTCGGCGTGTGGCGTCTCGAACCCTATCCGGGCGATCTGAAGCCGCTCTTGCAGGAGACGGTGGCCGCCGCGCGGGCCTGGGGCTTTTCGGGCGCCGAGCCCGCCCTCTTCGCCCGCGCCGAGGCCCGGGTAACGCAAGCGCAAAGCGACGCGGTCGCCACCGTGCTGCGCGACGCCGGCCTGCGCCCGACCGACATCGCCGTGATCGGCTTTCACGGCCAGACGGTGCTCCATCGCCCGCCGACAGCGGACGGACCGGGCCGCACGCGCCAGCTCGGCAACGGCGCGGAGATGGCGGCCCGCCTCGGCATTCCGGTGGTCGACGACTTCCGCAGCGCCGACATGCGCGCCGGCGGTCAGGGCGCGCCCTTGTCGGCGATCTATCATGCCGCGTTGCTGGAGCGCATCGGCGCCGGCGACGACACGGCGGTGGTGAACCTCGGCGGCGTCGCCAATCTGACCTGGGTGGATTCAGCCGGCACGCCGCATGCCTTCGACACCGGCCCCGCCAATGCCCCGGTCAACGACTGGATCGCCGCGCACGGACTGGGGGACATGGACCGCGACGGCACCTGCGCGCGCGCCGGCACCGTCGACGAGGCCCGCCTGGCGCAGGCGCTGACCCATCCCTTCTTCGCCGCCGCCTATCCCAAGTCGCTCGACCGCAACGACTTCACCTCCGATCTCGCCCGGGGACTGACGGTCGCCGACGGTGCGGCGACGCTGACGGCCTTTTCCGCCGCGGCCGTCGGCGCCGGTCTCGACCGGCTGCCGAAACGCCCGTCGCGGCTGATCGTGGCCGGCGGCGGACGGCGCAACCCGCAGATGCTCGCCGAGCTTGCCGCGCGCACGGGCGCCGAGATCCGAACCGCGGAGGACGTGGGCTGGCGCGGCGACGCCATCGAGGCGGAGTGCTTCGCCTTTCTCGCCATGCGGACCTTGCGCGGACTGCCGATCAGCTTCCCGCTGACGACGGGCGTCTCCGCCCCGCTGACCGGCGGCGTCGCGCATGCGGCCCCGCCGGCCGCCTGACGGGCCTCGCCCTTGAGCGCGCCCTTTCTCCGCCCTCACTCCGGCATCGGTCCAGCTCCATCTCCACGGTCCCCATGAGCCTGCGTCCTCCCTCCTCCCTCACCGCTTCCGCCGACGACCCGCTCGCCGCCGCCCTGCGCCAGGAGACCGCCGGCGAGATGGCCGCCGCACTCGGCCGCGCCGGTGCCCGGCTGGAAACCGCGCTGCACCGGCTGGACGGCGCGCATCGGCGTCTCGACGCAGCGCGACGGACCGCCGTGGACGTTGCGGAGACCGAACGGCGCTGGCAGACGCGCCATGCCGAGGCCTGCGAGGCACTCTGGGCGCTGCTCGTGCAGCGCGAGCTGTGCGGATTGCGTCGGCACGAGGGGATGCTGCGCGAGTATGGCGTTCCGCCCTCCGTGCGCCTCTATGCCGGTCCGGCGGCGACGGCGACACCGGTCCCGCCACCGGCCACGACACACCCGGACGCTGCCGACGAGACGGCGGCCTTCGGGCCGGCGACGTCGCCGATGCCAGACGAAGGAGGCGCCCGATGAGGGCCCTCGACATCTGGCGGTTTCGCCCCCTGCACGGCCGGGGAAACGGGCCCGCGCCGCGCACCCGGGACCCCGCCCCGCGCCCCGACGACGGCAGACATGCATCGGGGACGTCTTCCCCGGGCGCCCGAGCCGGTATATTCAAGACACAATCACGAACAGCCGCGATCGGCCCCATCATGACACCTAGCCTTGCCAAGATCGGCGCGACGCGCCTGACCGCCGCCCTCGGGATCGCGGCGCTGATGCTCGCCGCCCCGGTCCAGGCGCCGGCGACGGTGGGGGTCGGCGCGCATGCGCTGCAGGCCGCGACGCTCGTGCCGGAAGGCAATCGCAACGCGCGGCAGCCGAAGATCCCTTTCGCCTCGGCGCGGCGCACGGCCGCCAGCAACAGCGCCTATGACGCCAAGTTCGACCGCATCGTCGCCGTGCTGCGCCGCGACACGCGGCTGATGCGCAACATCAAGCGCGTGGCCGACAGCTACGGCATCGATCCGATCCACATGATCGGCGCGATCGTCGGCGAGCACACCTACAATTACGACAGTCTCGACAGCGCCCAGTCCTATTACGTCAAGGCGCTCGCCTATGCCGGCATCCGCATCGAATTCGCCTTCGGCGACGAGCATGTGGAGGACTTCGTCCAGCGCCCCGAGTTCGAGCGCTGCAATGCCGGAAAGCGCGACAGCAACGCCCGCTGGAGCTGTTACCAGCGCTACTGGAACAGCCGGTTCCGCAACCGGCAGGTCGACGGCGTCCGCTATCCGGACAAGACCTTCAACGAGACCTTCTTCCAGCCGCTGTTCGCCGGCCAGAGCTTCGGCCTCGGCCAATTGTCCCCGCTCACCGTGCTCAAGATGAGCGACCGGGTCGCCCGGGTAAGCGGCTTCCGGAAGCTGACCGCGCGCGACGCGCAGGAGGTCTACCGCTCCACGATGGACCCGGCCCGCTCGCTGCATTACATGGCGGCCGTACTGCGCGACGCCATCGACGCCTACCGGCAGGTCGGCGGCGTCGACATCTCCAAGAACCCGGGAATCACCGCGACGCTCTACAATCTCGGCGATCCTTGGACCCGGGCGGCCCAGTACAAGCGGCGGCGCGCGTCCGGCCAGGCGCGCTGGCCGGAGGAAAACTACTACGGCTGGCTGGTCAACGACCGGATCGAGACGCTGCGCGGCCTGCTGTAACCCCCGCGCCGCCGGGTGCCTGAAGGGAGGAGAGCCCGGACCGGGCTCCGCTCACTCCATCCAGCAGACTTCCTTCATGACCTTGACCAGCTCCCCGGTCTTGGGATCGCGCACCGGGGTCGGCATCTCGTTGCACACCTTGACCCGTTGCTGGAACGGCGAGCGGCCGCCCTTGATGGTCGGCCCGCCGCGCGCCTCGTCGCGCTTCAGCCGGTCCAGCAGGATCATTCGGTCCATGTAGTCCTGCCCCGCCTGAGCCGGCCCGACCGGCGCGGCGAGCGAGAGGGAAAAGGCCGCCACGGCGGCGAGCAAGACGGTGTGTCGCATCTCTGGCTACTCCATTGGCGCAGCGGCCCGGTGTCCGGCGCGCCGCCTTCTGACCGCTCAAGATAGGCGCGACATGCCGCCGGCCAAGACCCGGAACCTGCGCGGATCAGCGCAGATAGGGGTTGGTCTTGCGCTCCTGCCCCAGCGTCGAGGCCGGCCCGTGTCCGGGCAGGAAGGTGACGTCGTCGCCGAGCGGCAGCAGCTTGTCGCGGATCGAGGCGATCAGTGTCTCGTGATTGCCGCCGGGCAGATCGGTGCGCCCGACCGATCCGGCGAAGACCACGTCGCCCGACACCAGGAAGCGAAGCTCCGCATCGAAGAACACCACATGGCCCGGCGCGTGACCGGGACAATGCAGGACCTGGAAGCTGCGCCCGGCGATTTCCACCGTGTCGCCCTCGTCGAGCCAGGTGTCCGGGTCCACCCGGCGCACGCCCGCGACGCCGAACTGGCGCGCCTGTTCCTCCACCCGGTCGATCAGCTCGCGATCCGCCTCGTGCGGCCCCACGATCGGCACGCCAAGGCGTTCGGCGAGATCGGCCGCCCCGCCGATATGATCGATATGCCCATGCGTCAGCACGATCTTGTCGACCTCGACCCCGTGCTCGCGCAGCGTCTTCTCGATCCGCTCGATATCGCCGCCGGGATCGATCACCGCGCCGCGCTTCGTCTCCCGGTCGAAGATGACCGAGCAGTTTTGCTGAAAGCCGGTCACCGGCACGACGATCACCTGGATCGGCGGCTCCTGGCCCTGCGCGGCGTCTGTCTGATCGCTCATCGTGTTCCCTTCCTGCTTGCGCGGCACGCGCGACAGGTAACCCGCGTGCGCGCGCCTTGACAAGCATGTCCGGGGCGGGGTCGGCACCCGCCCCTGTCAAAACGAACAGGCGAGCGATGGAGCGAGCCGACCGCCCGTCGGCCGATGCACGACAACGGGGGGCGACCCTAGGGTTTTCCTTGCTCCCGCGCGGCCTCCGCACATATGATGCAACTGCGGTCGGCATGGGGTGCACCGGGATCGCGGTCGGGCGCGAACCGGCCGAGGCCCCTGCGTCAGGCAGACCCGAAACGGGCCGGAGGACGTCCGCCGCAAGGGGAAGCATCCTGCCCGACATGCAAGCAGGCGTTGCGGAGAACGAGGCGAGGCAGGTCCGACGCGCACGCAGACAACGATCCCGGCCCGGCAGGACAGCGGGCCAGTAAAGGTGACTTCAAGATGAATGACTGGCGTTCGAACAACCGTCGGCAAGGCAAGCGGCGCGGTGGTTCGAAGGAATTCGGAGGGGAGCCGGACGATTTCGGCGGCTCCGATTACGGCAAGCGCAACAAGCCCGCGCGCGGCGGGCGCCGCGAGGCCTTCGGCGAGGCCGGCTGGGAAGCTCCGGCCGGCCCCGGTGAACCGTTCGAGGGCGGCGGCGCGCCCTTTGCCGGAGACCGGTTCGGTGGAGGTGATCGGTTCGGCGGCGGCGACCGCTTCGGCGGCGGCGACCGGCCCCCGCGCGACGATCGGCGCGAGGGCGGACCGCCCCGGCGCGGGTTCGGCGACCGGACCCCGCAGGATCGCGGTCCCGACGAGCGCCGCAGCGGCGGATATGGCCAGCGCGACGGCGGTGGCTTTCGCGGCGGCCCCCGTGACGGCGGCGGGTTTCGCGGCGGACAGGGCCCGCGCGAGGGCGGCGGCTTCCGGGGCGAGGGGCAAGGCCCGCGCGACGGGGGCGGCGGCGGCTTCCGTGGTCCGCGGCGCGAGCGACCGCCGGTCGAGCGCGGCCCGCGGCAATCCGGCACCGTGAAGTTCTTCAAGTCCGACAAGGGCTTCGGCTTCATCATGCCGGATTCGGGCGAGCCCGACGTCTTCGTGCATATCTCGGCTGTCGAACGCTCGGGCCTCACCACGCTGGACAGCGGCCAGCGGGTCTCCTTCGAGACCGAGCCCGACCGGCATGGCAAGGGACCGAAGGCGGTCGAGCTTCAGATCGAGGACGCCGGCGACGCACCGCAGCCGGAGTAACGCGTCCCGCGCGCTCGAGCATCGGCCGTTCATGCATCGGCCCAGATGCACCGACGCGGGATGAACAGGCCCGGGATGCACCGGCAGAACGCATCGGGAGGGTCGCCCCCCAGGCGGCTCTCCCCGCGAGGCTCTCCCCGAGAGGCTCTCCCCGCGAGGCTCTCAAGGGTTCCGATCCGAATGGCCCGGCTCCCATTGGCCCGGCCCCCATTGGCCCCACAAGGCCAGCCTCTCAACGCCGGCTCCGAGGACCGACAGAGGTCTCCAGGGACCGACAGAGACCGATGACACAAGCTCTTTCCGCCGCGGACGGCCCCGTCCGCGGCGGTTGTCTTTGCCACCCGCTTCCCCACCGTCTGCCCAGCCAACTCGCCGGCGCGGGGCGGCCCACCTGAGGGCGCCGCGCTGATCGTATAAGTGGGGCCGCCAGCGGGCGCCACGCCCCTTGCCTTTGGGGCCGCGACTTCGCATAGATCCGCCCATGACAGATGACACCGACGTTTCCTCGCCCGCGAAGTGCCGCGCACCCGCCGCCACACAGCAGACAGGGCGCATCCGCGCCTTCGCCCCCGGCGACCGCGACACCGTTCTGGCGGTCAATCAGGCCAATCTTCCCGCCGTCGGCAGCCTGACCGGCGCCGCGCTCGATGCGCTCGTTGCGCAGGCCCGCGCGACGCTCGTCGCCGAGGTCGACGGCCGCCCGGCGGGTCTGCTGATCTGCCTCGACCATACGGCGCGCTACGACAGCCCGAATTTCGCCTGGCTGAAGGAGCGCCTTGGCCGCTTTACCTATGTCG